>NZ_JBHKFJ010000001.1:0-934923 GCF_042263525.1 Chitinophaga sp. Hz27 | reverse complement strand
CCTACATTAACGACTGGTCTAATGGAACAGGATTTACACCAGAACAAATTCAACAAGCACTTGATAAGTTAAAAGAAGAATAGACATTTTTGTTAACCCGTTTTAAAATACAGTGAACATGAATACAATACTGACCATTCAAATGACACCGGACGACCTCCGGAAACTTATTGCCAACGAAATAGCTGTAGCGTTACAGGCAGCTATGGATTCGGTAAAACGACCTTCGGAATATGAAGAAATCACCGTAGACCAGGCAGCGAAAGAATTTAACTGTAGCAAACGAACCATCCGGCGCAGGATGAAGGAGCTGAATATAAAGGGGTTACGAATCGGCAGGAGCCTATTGATTCAGAGAAAAGACTTGTCCAAGATAAAGAAGGCTTCTTAGTAAGCCTTCTTTAATCCTTCCTGCAAAATGCGGGATCCTTCAGAATTTCTAGGGCATTTTCTTCTGCCTCAATTTTTATATACTTATAGAAAGACGACTCAGATGAGTGGCCTGTTATTAACATAATTTCTCTTGGTTGCCGGCGAAGGTCCTTGTACATCCAGGTAGCAAAAAATCTTCTCATTGAATGCGGGCTGAATAATTTATAGCGCTCGCAAAGTTCTTCTTTTTTAATTCCTCCTTCAGTATAAGTGATAAGCTTGGTTCCTGTAACTTCTGCTCTCCTTGCAATAATTGGTATATACGTAGATAAATAATATGGAGTCACAACTGGTATATTCCCATTGTATTTTTCGTATATCTCCTTTGCTATCCAGTGTAATGGGATGGTTACTTTTTTAGATCCTTTCGATGTATAAACCTCCATAAAAGATCCATTTGGGATGTAATCATTAATTCTAGAAAGGTCGCCTACTCGTAATGCTAAAAAGCAACCATAAACAAAAAAGTCTCTTATTTTTTCTTCTGTCCCATTCAATGGATAATTATATATTTTTAATATTTCGGCAAATGAGGGCGCAATGTTGTCTGATTCTTCGGTTGGCACCTTAAATACGTCATGTTTATAAACCTGGTTGTTGTGATAGCCTTCCTTGAAAGAATAAGACAAGAATATCTGTAAGAGTGTTATTGCGCAATGGATACTGTTTAACATGTAGTTTTGGCCTATCATCCAAATTATCAATTTATCTACATGTGCAATAGTCATATCATAGGTCAACACAAATCCACTTTCTGAAGAATCAGCGCATTTTTTCCAAACAGCTCGCATATTTCTGAATTGCTTAATTGACGCGGCACTATACTTCGTTCTTTTTTTTGTTAAAATCTCTCCATTCCGCATTTTTTCGATCATTGTCTTATGATCCTCAATAAAGTCTCGCTCTGCCTTTGGGGCTTTTTTATTTGGCCTAAATCTATTATCAAGATATACTTTTAATTCATCATGAATAATATCTATAGACCTATTGTTGCATTGAAAGATATAATCATCAACAGCTTTTTTTACTGACTCAATCTTTCGTAATGCATTCGTTGAGTTATCTCCATTCTTTTGTCCAGTTGGGAAGCGTAAACGTTTATCTTTACAGTGAAAACTAATCACAATATATCCATTGGATATTAGGGTTAATGATTCTCCTTTCATTATGTCGGGGTTTATGTCGAATTTATGGAAATCAGACGACTTTTTTGTCAATTTAATGATCAATCAAAAATAAGAAAGAGGCTTCAAAATATCCGACAATAGCCTTAAAGGTTAAAATACGGGTCAATAACTGACATTATTAAAATAAATTACAGTTATTTTTGTTTCTTTAAAACTAAATCTGAAATATCCGATGAAGCAAAACTGGCTAAAAGCCATACTTCCACATTTGGCGGCTATTGGTATCTTCCTGATCCTGGCCACTGTTTACTGCTCTCCCGTTCTGGAAGGAAAAGTAGTAAACCAGTCCGACATGATGAACGTGCAGGGAATGGCCAAAGAAGCAAAAGATTATTATGAACGTACCGGCGACATTCCGCTGTGGTCTAACAGCATGTTCGGCGGGATGCCAACTTATGTGGTGTATACCGGCCCTAACGCCAACAAGCTCGCCATCGTAAACCAGGCCGTTTGCCTGTTTCTGCCCGACCCTATTAATATGCTGTTCCTCGCGATGGTATGCATGTACCTCCTCGCCTGTGTATTGAATATTAAATACTGGATAAGGATATTAGGCGCTATTGCCTTCGCATTCTGTACCTATAACGTCATCATCATAGACGTAGGTCACGTTACCAAAATGTACGACATCGCACTGATGCCTGCCGTATTTGCTGGTATACTCCTCACTTACCGAGGAAAATTAGTCAGTGGTTTTGCACTCACTGCCATCGCCACCGGCCTCTTTATCTACAACAATCACCTTCAAATCATTTACTATACACTGATTTGTATCGTAGTACTTGCCATCGCAGCTTTCGTACATGCGCTCAAATCAAAACAGCTACCTGCTTTCTTCAAAGCCTCTGTAGTGCTCGTTGTAGCAGCCGTACTGGCGGTATTACCTTCCATGAACTCTCTCATGGTCACTAAGGAATATACCGACTATACCATGCGCGGTAGTAAGTCAGAACTAACCATCGCCTCCCCTGACGAATCGGGTAATGCTAAAAAAGATACCAAATCAACGGGTCTGGATATCAACTATGCTTACGACTGGAGTTATGGCCTCAGCGAGTCATTCACCTTTCTGATCCCTGGCTATGCAGGTAATGCATCCAGCGCAAAACCAGGTCCTGGCTCCAATGTATACAATGCCATGGTGAAAATAGGCGTGCCTGAAGCGCAAGCCGAACAAGCCATGAACCAGGTGCCTTTCCCTATGTATCACGGCGACCAGCCTAAAGGAACTTCCGGCCCAGTATATGTTGGCGCTATCATCTGCCTGCTTTTCGTACTGGGGTTACTGATAGTACGCAGCTGGCATCTCTGGTGGCTGATACCTATCACCATCATAGGTTTCATTCTTTCATGGGGTAATCACTTCATGGTAATCAATGAATTCCTCTTCTATCATCTGCCATTCTATAATAAATTCCGTGCGCCGGCAATGGCTCTCGTCATACCATCCTTCTCTTTTGTGGTATTGGCAATACTCGCACTGGATGAACTGATCAATACCAAACATACACCTGCTGCCATGGTGAAAAACCTCACCCGCGCAGCACAGATCACTGGTGGCCTCGTTGTACTGGCTGGTGTTTTCGGAAGCTTCTACATGAACTTCAGTGGTCATAGCGACGCCTCTCTCCTTGGCTACTACGGCCAGATCTTTGGTAACGAAGAGAATGCGAAATCCATCGTTAGAGCGCTGGAAAAAGACCGTGCAGACCTCATGCTCTGGGATAGCGTTCGTTCGCTCGTATTCATCGCTATCGCATTTGGACTGCTATGGGCTTACCTGAAAGGTAAACTCAACATGACCGTACTGGCAGTAACATTGACTGCTGCTGTTACCATCGACCTGTGGCAACAAGACAAAAAATACCTGAACAACGACAGCTTTGTTGATGAGTCTACCTTCACTGCAGAACTCCAACCTACCGCTGCTGACCTTCAGATCAAACAAGATCCGGATCTCTACTATCGTGTATGGAATCTCTCCAAACCGTTAGATGATGCATCTCCTAGCTACTTCCATAAAAACATCGGCGGCTATAGCCCTGCTAAACTCTGGATCTACCAGGATATGCTGGATCATCAGCTGTTACCTGTTTACCACCACATCGCCAGCGGCAAACCTACAGAACAGGATTGGCGCATACTGGCTATGATGAATACCAAATATCTCATCTATCCTGGTCAGAATGGTCAGATGGTGGCACAGCGCACACCTGAAAACTACGGTAACGCATGGTTTGTAAAAGGTATCCAATACGCGCCTGATGCTAACAGCGAGATGCTGGCACTCAACACACTCGATGTGAAAGACAGCGCCGTAGTGGATAAACGCTTTATCCCGCAATTAGGCAACCAGCAATTCCAACCAGTAGTTGATACCAACGCTACCATTAAGCTTACCCAATATAGTCCTAACACCCTGGACTACGAATCCAACAACAGCCAGGAAGGTTTTGCAGTATTCTCTGACATTTACTACCCTGCTGGATGGGACGCATTTATTGATGGTAAACAAGCTGATATCATCCGCACCAACTATGCACTGCGTGGTCTGAAAATCCCTGCTGGCAAGCATAAGATCGAGATGAAGTTTGCACCTAAAACATTCTTCACTGCTAATAAGATCTCTTCTGTCAGCTCCATTCTGCTGCTGATATTAGTGATCGCAGGTTTCTTCCTGCAACCAGTGGTAGATAAAAAAGAAAAGAAAGAAGCCTAAATACAGGCTTTCCATAAAAAAAATGGTCTCTACTAAGTAGAGACCATTTTTTTTTACGCTGTTGCTTAATATTTTTTAGAGAGAATATATCTTCCTGCGATATAAAGATGATGGAGCAGGTTAGGTATTTTACCGTAGTAATGATCAAGGATTTTATAACGCTCTTTCCAGGCGAGGCGCTGATGTTGTTTGGAAGTGCCGCCCACCCTGAATCCTGCCACTACCAGGTGTGTGTTGCACGCAGTTTTGGTCGCTTGCAGCACCTTGATCATCCAATCTATGTCTGCACAAACTTTATACTGCAGATCATAATCAGGGCTGATACTTCTCTTTACAATAAAGGCCTGGTGCGAAACAACCATGCCATGCTGTAAGCTTTTCCAGGTAAGGATTTCAGGTACCTTATGCGGTGTTTGTTCCGAACGTAAGCCAATGGGCGTACCATCTTCAGCCAGGAACATCGCTTCACCATAATATACATCTGCATCCTTGCAGGTAGCCATCATTTTTGTCAGCACATCATTGTCAGCCAGCGTATCATCTGCATTCAAAAAATACACATAATCGCCGGTAGCGAGATGCAAACCTTTGTTCATGGCATCATAGAGGCCTTTGTCTTTCTCCGAAACCACCTTTCCAAGCTGAGAGCGGTAACGCTCCACAATTTGCATGGTATTATCTTTCGATGCACCGTCTACAATGATATGCTCTATATGCGGGTACGTTTGTGCCAGCACACTTTTAATAGTAGCCTCTATGTATTTCTCTGCATTATAACAAACTGTTATGATGCTGATAACCGGTGCAAAATGTTTATCCGTCACTGTTATCTGCTTAAAATCTGTTAATGATTTCTACCACCTTCGCGATATCATCCGTGGTATGATAATATGAGCAAGGCAAACTCAAAGTAGTAGCATGAATCTCTTCCGAAATCGGGTAGCTACCTTCCAGGATTCCCTGCATTGCTTTCTGCTTATGAGGTGGTATCGGATAATGGATATCTGTTTTCACTCCATTATCCAGCAAATATTGCTTCAGCGCATCCCTCCGTTCGTGGCGGATATTATAGATATGATACACATCATAGAAATCAGGATGTACCACCGGCTTGATAAAATCACTCTTTAGTCCTTCGTGATAAACAGCTGCCAGCTGGCGTTTATGCTCCGTGATCTGCTGCAGGTATTTAAATTTCACCAGCAGAAAAGCGGCCTGCACTTCATCCAGGCGGCTGTTCACACCTATCACTTCATTCTGGTATTTTATATCAGAACCATAGTTGCGCAAACGACGCATTGCAAGATTCAAGGCATCATCATTACACAGTATTGCGCCTGCATCACCTAATGCACCCAAATTTTTAGTCGGATAAAAACTGAATGCACCATATTCTCCGAAAGTACCTGTCAGCTTACCTTTAAAAGAGGCTGCATGTGATTGCGCACAATCTTCTATCAGCTTCAGGTTATACTTTTCTTTAATCGCCACGATCTTGTCCATCTCGCAGCTTTTGCCGTAGAGATGAACTACCATGATAGCTTTTGTACGAGGTGTTATCGCTGCCTCTATTTTAGCCGGATCAATATTGTAAGTATGGATGTCTGGCTCTACCAGTACAGGTTTCAGATTGCATTGTGCAATGGAGAGAATGGTCGCGATATAAGTATTGGAAGGCACTATCACTTCATCCCCTGGTGCAAAATCAAAAGCCCGGAGTGCCAATGTCAGTGCGTCCAATCCATTCGCTAATCCAATGCAATGTTTGCTGCCCTGGTATTCGGCATACTTGGTTTCAAACTCTTTTACTTTGTTGCCAAGGATATACCAGCCACTTTCTAATGTTTCATCGAACGCAGCTCTGAATTCATCAAAGAAAGGCTTGTTGAGCAAGCCGAGGTTTTCATATTCTATCATACCCCAATTAATTATTAAGATCGTAATTTTTGTAAATAGTATCCTGCTCCGCAGCATCTCCTCCAGGGAAAGATTTGATGGTAATATACCCCAATAAAATGGTTGAAGTTACATACGCAGATCCTGTAACGAATAAATATGATACACGTTCCTCATCTTACGCCAGATGGTCACCAGTGTGGCTTTCAGGCCGGTAGGCCTTGGCCTCGCTCCGTGAGGGTCAAAGCTGTTATCAATTTTGCTAATGGTCTGCTTCGCAGCTTCCAATGCCTTCACATAAGGCTTGTAAAACAGCTGCTTCACATCTGGTGTAATGATACGACGGCCCAGTTCTATTGTACCATCTGCGAAATACTTGAGATAATGAAAATGATAGAATATCGGATCAAATTCTTTACCGGTTGCTATCTCTTTGCATTTTAATTTCCCATTTACTTCAAACACCTGGTATTGCTGAATATTCCAGAGTGCGAGTCCACCACCCAAATGCTGCAATACATGCACACCTTTGAAACGGGTAGTCCAGTCATCCAGGTATTTCTGATCACCAAACTTACCATCTTCATGGCGGTCGTAACACCAGTCTATACAGGCATCTCTCCACCACTGCAATGCAGTGAGGCCATCTTGCGTATTTCGGAAGGTAACATACTGCACACAGTATTTACCACTCAGGTTACTTTTATCATACATAGGTGTATAACGATGCTCGGTGATCATCACTGATTTATCACCCATTTCATCCATTAATACCTGTGGATTATTATAGAAATATAGATCAGCATCAATGTAGGTACAGTGGCTGAGCTGGAAGGTTTTAATACAATATAGTATAGTGGAAGATGAGCAGGTCCAGCAGTACTCGGCCCTGTTTCTTCCTGGCTTGATACGAAGGAGTTCGGGGTCCTCAAATTCCTGCAGTGAGATAACGGTCATATTTGGTAACTGCATTTTTTTCAGTACCTGTAAACATGCATCATCAAATGCAAAAACATAGAGTTGAAAGCTATTGCATACTGCCGCCAGGGATTCGTACATGGCGATACCTCTGGACAAATAATTTCTGTCGAACAGTGTACAATAATAAAGGGTGTTGTTATTTTCGTTCATACTTAATTAGAAACTCCTTATCGGATATCTTATGTCCTTTCTGTTTCGATGATCACCGTTTTCCGAAATAATCCCGGAAAAATGTTTCCCAGCGAATCAATAATTTTCATTCCTACAGGTACATATCTGACATTCGTAATCTTCAGTCCACCTACATCTTCCAGCAGGTCTTTAAAATCCGAAATAGACAGTTGATGTATATGCCCGGTGTTGTACCATTTATAACCGAACAGCATACGTTTGGGCATTCTGCCCATCAGCACCATGTCAAGGCGGTTGCGCCAGTAGGCGAAGTTGGGAAAAGAAATGATCTGCTTTTTTGCAATTCTCTTCATTTCAGATACCAGTACTTCAGGGTACATCACCATTTGTATGGTTACATTACATACCGCCGCATCAAACTGGTCATCATGAAAAGGCATCTTAGTATCAATCCTGCCTTGCTGTACTTTCAATCCTCTTTCCTGGCAGATAGTCACGCCAGAGGGAGAAATTTCGATACCTTCTACAAGACAATTTTTTTCTGCTACCATCATTTGCATGAGCACTCCATTACCGCAAGCCAAATCCACGACCTTCGCATTACTTGGAAGCAGGTCAGTCACCTTTTCATACTCGCCACGCTTTTCGGATGGAATATCAGTATAATTGTAATCTCTGTTGTCGTTACGCATTGTCTGATTTCCGAATTTTTATGTCAGATAGGGTTTAGCTATTTTTTCTTTAACCGGTTCATTACCTTCTGAAACAGCGATAATTTGATGGAATTAAAGTAGGCTTCGAAAGCCGAAGTCCCTTTAGGACTGGCTTCTACAGGTATTTTCTCTAACAGTACAGGTTTATCTGCCAGTTGTACTTTAAAACTTACTGCATCATTGGCGTCCATATGTGTACCAGACGCGTCCATCCCTATATTCTCCACCATCGACCGGGAAGGATACAAGGTAAGCATATTCTTCAGGAATGCAGAGGCATTCCATCTGATCGCCCAGGAATCATTCTGCCCATTTATCTGCTTGCGCAGCATTTTCATATAGTCATAGGAATTGTTAAAATTAAATTCCTTGCCTTCACCCTTCAAACGAAGGGCATCATATAATTTCTTCCCATCTGGTTCGAACTGTTTCCAGGCCCTTTCCCAGGTTGCCCAACCCCAACAATCAGCGCCTCGTATAAAAAATGTTGGCGGCAGCTGCTCCTGCACAGGATATACGTACCCGTGAATGCTGGCCACCTGTGCATCATCTTCATACATCTCTAATCCTGCATTCATATATTGCAGGAAATAGGGAGACAACACCAGGTCATCTTCCACAACAATGACCTTTCCATGACGCGCAATCACCTGAGAAACCCCACTAATAACGCTGTTAGCCAATCCTTCGTTCTGCACTTTCTCTGTGATATGCACCGTACCACACCATTTGCGGCTACGGATCACTTCCCGCGTAGCTGCAATATTCGCGAGATCTTCCGGAGAAGCATTCGCCTTAGGACCATCTGCAAACACATACAGCTCACTGTCCGCGGCCTCCTTATTGGCAGCAAGACTCTCCAACACACGCTGTGCATGGTCCGGACGTTTATATGCAAAAAATACTATAGGTGCTGGCATTCCTGTCTGTTAATCGTTAAAAATGCTTGTAAACGCAAATTAACTTTATAATTAGCGGATGTGCAAAAATTATGATAAAAAATCAGCAACTGTTATCCGCCGCCCTTCATTATATTTGCAGGTTTCAGAGCTAATTACATGGGAATCGTCCGCAAACAGAGTTTTTATTCAACAATTTCTATCTACCTGGGCTTCGCTTTTGGCGCCTTCAACCTCGTGGTGCTGATGCCTAAATTCCTCACCCAGGATGAAATAGGCTTAACCCGCGTACTGATAGACGTTGCCACCTTAATGGGTACTGTAGCCACTTTGGGTACTGTGCCTGTTATCAATAAATTCTTCCCTTTTTACCAGGACTACCTCTCTCCCAAAAAAAATGATCTACCCAAATTAACTGCCTGGGTATCAATAATTGGCTTTGTCTTGTTCCTGCTCTTTGCTTTAACCTTCAAAGGCAGCATCATAAAGAGTTTCAGCAATAAAAGCCCTCTCTTTATAGAATACTTTTATGCCATCTACCCACTTACCTTCTTTATCATGGTATACAACCTGTTGGAAGGTTTCGCCTGGGGATTGCATAAAACCGTGGTTTCCAACTTCCTTAAAGAAGGCGCCATGCGCATGGTAGCCACCATCATCCTGGTGCTGATGCCAATATTAGGAATCTCCTTTAAGTGGTATATTGACTACTTCTGGATTCCTTACGCTTTTCCAGTAGTATTCCTGTTCCTCGCCCTTCGTAAAACAAAGCAACTGTATTTTGTAAAAGGTATCAGCAGCGTTACCCGCCGGTTGGGAAAACGTATGCTTCTCTTCAGCAGCTACGTATTTACCAGCAATGTATTTACCCTGCTGCGTAAGATGAACGACGTCCTGCTCATCGCTCATACGAGTGGGTTGGGAAATGCAGGAATCTTCTCCTATGCCGTATTTGTGACCAATTTCATGGACGTGCCGCAACGCAGCATGTACGCCATTACCACGCCTTTGCTGGCAGTGGCCTGGAAAAATAAAGACATGGCCAAGATTGATGAGCTATACAAAAAAAGCTCCATCACACTGTCTATAATAGGTATGGCTATCTTCGGCGCTATCTGGCTCAGTCACAATAACCTCGTGCTGTTCCTCCAAATGTTCCGTGGTGATGATTGGTCTATCATCAGCTCCATCATCTTTGTACTCGGCCTGTCAAAAATGATAGACCTGATTACAGGCGTTAATAACCAGATCATTCAAACCTCCAGCTACTGGCGTTTTGACTTCATCTGCTCCGTATTGTTGGTAATACTGTCTGTTGTTTTGATCTACAACTTACTGACAATCTATGGCCCTATAGGCGCTGCATATGCTGACCTGATCACGGTTTTCCTCTGGAACCTGATCCGCTATTTATTTATTCTGGTGAAATTTAAGATACAGCCGCTCTCTGTCAAAACCTTATGGGCACTGCTGTTGGGTGCTGCCGGCATCGTTCTCCTGCAATACATTCCATTTATCATGAATATTTATGTAGATAGCATCGTCAGGAGTGGCCTTTTCCTCGTATTATACGGGCTTGCAGCAGTTAAGCTGAATTTATCGGAAGATGTAAACGCGATGTGGAATAATCTACAGAGAAGACTGATCAACAGATAATACCTTTTCCGGGAAATAAGAAGGGTGACTACCAGCTGGCAGTCACCCTTCGAAAATAATTTTAAGTGCAATAGGATTGCTTACAATCTGCCACCACCAGCATAATACTTCTTCCAGTATGCCTCTTTCAGATCACTGATCATCACGCCATTGGACGTAGACGCATGTACGAACTTATCGTTCTCCAGATAAATGCCTACGTGAGAGATACGCTTATGATGTATTTTAAAAAATACGAGATCACCTTCGTGTAGTTGTCCTTTTGCAAGACGAGTAACCTGGTTATACAGTTGTACAGAGTTACCGATAAGATTCAGTTGAAATACAGTATTCATCAGCATATTCACGAATCCAGAGCAATCAATACCATCTCTGGTTTTGCCGCCCATACGATAAGGAGTGCCCATCCAGTCTTCCAGGAAGCTGTACAGGCGCTGATTTAGCACTGACTCCACCGGAACATCCAGCAGCTGTGCATACTTAAATTGCCAGGTGGCGGCATTTTCAAGGTTTGCACTGGACATGGTAACGTTCCTGCTGATAACAGTAGATTTCGAAGATTGGCTGTTGGTAATTTTTGGAGTCGGCCTTGTGCTGATTCCTTCAATAAAACGTACCCGCTGCCCCGGCTCATTATTGCTCGCCGTTGCCGAAGCCGCTCTGGACGACGTTTTGGTGGTAGTTTTCTGAAGCGTCGAACAGGAACTGAGTGACAGTGCACATACCGATAGTTTCACAATTAGATTCCGCTTTACGCTATTCATACATCTTTGGACTGGTTAGAAATTTGCGCTAAAATATTTAAGATTTCTCGAAAAACCTCACTAGTCTCTGAAATTAAAATAGTTATAATCTATATGCCGGGAAAGTTTTGCTACTCTTGCACATTTTCTCGATTTTTGCTGCTGACGAAAAAGGATACGCACGATGAATTTCTCCCACTTACACGTACACACGCAATACTCCCTACTGGACGGCGCCGCTGATATTAAATCGCTCTACAAAAAAGCGATGGCCTCTAATCAGCCTGCCCTTGCCATTACGGACCACGGAAACATGTTCGGTGTATTCCAGTTTGTGGCTGAAGCTTACAACAATAAATTAAATCCCGCCGACCCAAAAGATAAACGCCTGAAAGTAAAACCTATTGTGGGTTGCGAGTTTTATCTCGTAGAAAACAGGCATAAACGCGCTTTCACCCGTGAGGAAAAAGATATCCGCTATCACCAGGTATTACTGGCCAAAGATGATGAAGGTTACCGCAACCTCATCAAACTTTGCTCCCTGGGATACATGGAAGGCCTCTACGGTAAATACCCGCGTATCGACAAAGAATTGATCCTCCAATACCATAAAGGACTCATCGCCACCACCTGCTGTCTCGGCGCCTCTGTGCCTAAAACCATTCTCCGCAAAGGAGAAGAAGAAGGCGAAAAGGAATTTAAATGGTGGCTCGATATCTTCGGCGAAGATTTCTACGTGGAAATGCAACGCCATGGCATCCCTGAACAGGAACAGGTAAACGCAGTACTGCTGAAGTTTGCCAATAAATATAATGTGAAGATCATTGCATCAAATGACTCTCACTATGTAGACCAGGCAGATGCCAATGCACACGACATCCTCCTCTGTATCAACACTGGCGAAAAGAAAGCTACGCCTACCATGAAGGAGTTTTCTGATGACGACGTGGCAGTGAAAAACAGACGCTTCGCATTCTACAACGACCAGTTCTATTTCAAAACGACGGAAGAAATGTCGGCATTGTTCCATGACTTACCACAAGCCATCGACAATACCAACGAAATCGTTGATAAGGTACAGTTACTGGACCTGAAACGCGATATCCTGCTGCCTAACTTCCCGATTCCTAAAGAATTCTTTACGCAGGACCAATACCTGCGCCACCTCACCTACGAAGGCGCCCGCTCCCGTTATAGCGAAATGACCGCAGAAATTGAAGAACGTATCAATTTCGAATTACAGGTTATCGAAAACATGGGATTTGCCGGTTACTTCCTTATCGTGGCCGACTTCATCAAAGCAGGCCGCGACCTCGGTGTATTCATCGGCCCTGGCCGTGGATCTGCCGCCGGTTCGGCAGTAGCCTACTGCGTAGGTATCACCAATATCGACCCAATTAAATATAACCTCCTGTTTGAGCGCTTCCTGAATCCGGAACGTAAGAGCATGCCCGATATTGATACGGACTTCGATGATGAAGGCCGCCAGAAAGTTATTGACTACGTTGTACAGAAATATGGCCGTAACCAGGTAGCACAAATCATTACCTATGGTACCATGGCCGCCAAAATGAGTATCAAAGACGTTGCCCGTGTAATGGACCTCCCACTGCCCGATTCCAACGCCCTCGCCAAACTGGTACCTGAAAAACCAGGTATTCAGCTGGATCGTATCTTCAACGCACCACTGGATGGTGATAAAAGCCTTGCTGAAAAAGAAGGCCTCGCCGGGGAAGACATCGAAAATATTAAGAAATTACGTGAACTGATCAAAGGAGAAGACCTCCAAGGAGAAGTACTCCGCGAAGCCTGCGTACTGGAAGGTTCTGTACGTAACACCGGTATACATGCCGCTGGTATCATCATCGCGCCACAGGACCTCTATGATCTGATCCCCGTGTCTACCGCAAAAGACTCTGATCTCCTCGTCACCCAGTTTGAAGGTAGTATCATCGAATCTGCCGGCGTTATCAAAATGGACTTCCTGGGGTTGAAAACCCTTACCATTATCAAAGGCGCACTGGAACTGATTCGTCAGAACCATGGAGTAGAAATCGATATCGATTATATCCCACTGGATGATGCCAAAACATACGAACTATACCAGAAAGGTGAAACCAACGCAACATTCCAGTTCGAGTCTGCCGGTATGCAAAAGTACCTGCGCGAGCTCAAACCAGACCGTTTCGATGATCTAATCGCCATGAACGCCTTGTATCGTCCAGGCCCACTCGAGTATATCCCTTCCTTTATCCGTCGTAAACATGGGCTGGAACCTACCACCTACGACCTTGCGGAAATGGAGGAATACCTGAACGATACCTACGGTATTACCGTATACCAAGAGCAGGTAATGCTCCTGAGCCAGAAGCTGGCAGGCTTCTCCAAAGGAGATGCCGACGTACTCCGTAAGGCCATGGGTAAAAAACAAAAGGCCGTACTGGATAAAATGAAATCACAGTTTATGGATGGTTGCGCCAAGAATGGCCACGACCTGAAGATCTGTGATAAAGTGTGGACTGACTGGGAGGCATTTGCATCCTATGCGTTCAACAAATCCCACGCTACCTGTTATGCTTTCGTAGCCTATCAGACAGCCTACCTCAAAGCCCACTACCCTGCTGAATATATGGCCGCCGTACTGAACTGCGCCAGCAATATTGAGAAAATCACCTTCTTCATGGAAGAGTGTAAACGTATGGGCATCGACGTATTACCGCCAGATGTAAACGAATCCTTCAAAGGCTTCGCAGTAAACAAACAAGGCCAGGTACGTTTCGGTCTCGGAGGCCTCAAAGGCGTAGGTGAAGCAGCCGTAGAAAACCTCCTGGAAGAAAGGAAAAAAGAAGGCCATTTCTCTACCATCTTCGATTTCATTAAACGTGTCAACCAACGTGCAGTAAACAAGAAATCTCTCGAGGCCCTCGCCATGTCAGGTGCCTTCGATTGCTTCCCGGAACTGCATCGTGCACAATATTTCAATAAACCGGAAAATGATCCGTTGACAGGTTTAGACCGCATCGTAAAATTCGGCCAACAAGTAAGCGCCGGCTCCTCCAATATGGGCAGCCTCTTTGGCGCAGATGAAATGCCTGCCATCGAACCACCTAAAATCCCTGCCTGCGACCAATGGCCGCTCATTATGAAACTCAATAATGAGCGCGAAGTTACTGGTATCTATATCTCCGGGCACCCACTGGACGACTACCGATTCGAAATGAAGTACTACCAGATGAATACCGTTCAGGATCTCGTAGAATACCAATCAGAAATCAGTACCCCTGGTTCTACCGGCGGACGCGCCAGGGAAAAGAACTTCCGACTGCCAGTATTCGTTACCAGCGCTCAGGAACGTATCTCCCGCAACAACCGTCAGTTTGGGGTAATGGCTATCGAAGATTATACCGGTAAATTCGAATTCGCATTGTGGAGTGAAGACTTTATCCGTTTTGCTCCATACCTGAAACCTGGTCTCTGCCTGTTTCTTAACGGTGGCTTCAAATCCAAACGTTTTAATGATAATGAATACGAATTCAAAGTAAATAGCATACAGCTCTTGCAGGAAGTAAAGAAAACTCATACCAAACAAGTGTTTCTTATGACCACGCCAAAGCAGCTGTCACGAAATACAGTCGATTTCCTCGTGGATAACGTAAACAGGTATCCTGGCAGCAGCACCATGCACGTGCATCTTACAGATATGGACGATCAGCTGCAGGCAAAACTCCATACCTTCAACAAGAATATTGAAATGAATGATGAGCTGGCCCAATACCTCGCAAAACAGCCAGACATCGACGTTTTCATTGAAGTAAAACAATAACGCATGTATACATATACGGCGTGCATCAGTTACTAACGTACAGGATTATACGTAAATAACCGTTGCACGCCGTTTTCTTTATCCCACTATCATGGCCAATTTCAGGGATCATGATAAAATCTACACTCCTCTTCTTCCCACGTTACCCCTTTCCCATCAATCATCTACATATTCATCTACTCAATTGATTGCTATTATTACCATAATTTCAAATTATGATAAACAATCATTTAAGATGAAAAAGATCCCTACTCTGTTTGAAAGAACATTTGAAAAAGGCCGTGTGACTGGTATTACCAACCAGGTTGCAGCTGGCTGTGAATGGGTGCTGGCCGGAGAAGGCATAGCTACAAAAAAATGGGACGGCACCTGCGTGCTGGTAGAAAAAGGTATCATTTACAAACGTTATGATGCCAAACATGGTAAAACACCTCCTACAGGTTTTGTGCCTGCACAACCCGATGCAGACCCAGTTACAGGCCATTGGCCTGGATGGATGCCGCTCTCCGTTTCTCCTGATAAATGGATAGAAGAAGCCACCCATACTTATAGCGCCAGTCAAACGCTCAGCGACGGCACCTATGAAGCCACAGGGCCTAAAATAAATGGCAACCGCGATCAACTGGCAGCACATGCATTGAAAAAACATGGCGCTGATGTATTTGATGAATTAAGTAATACTTCACTGAACTATGAGGATATCTATGCATTCCTGGTAGCCAACAACATTGAAGGCATCGTATTTCACCATCCGGATAGCCGCATGAGTAAGATTAAACGCAGTGATTTCGGGCTCGACTGGAAGTAAATAGTCAACCGGCAGGTGATAGGGACGTTCTGTCATAGTTTTCCTGCCGGATTGACCCATTTTGTCAATGCTTATTTTTCTGAAAAACAACCATTTACCCCCATATTCATATAAAAAATATATACCAGCTAAGGCCATTCGCTTCATAAATACCTGTAATATTGGTATAGAAAATTACCGGAAACAAAGCATTTACACCATTCAGCACTTTTCGAGAGCTAACATTGTGATTTATACATGTAATTTATCCTACATTTGCACCCGCAAAAGCTTATTGCAGCATAGAGATAATCAATAAGTATTATGTCAAAAATGCAGTAATTTGCACTCGGATCGGGATTTGCAGGTAACTACAAGTCTTGATGAAAAAAAAGAAAATCGAAACAATCATTATTATAATTAATTAAAATAATAGTTATGGCTTTAGAATTCACTGATGCAAACTTCCAGAAAGATGTACTGGACTCTGATAAACTTACTGTAGTTGACTTCTGGGCAGAATGGTGTGGTCCTTGCCGTGCAATCAGCCCTATCATCGAAGAACTGTCTAAAGATTACGATGGTCAAGTAAACATCGGTAAAGTAAACGTGGACCATAATCCACAGGTTTCTATCGACTACGGTATCACCAGCATCCCTGCTATCCTGTTCATCAAAAATGGTCAGGTTGTTGACAAACAAGTAGGTGCTGTTCCAAAATCAATACTGGAGAAAAAAATCCAGGCAAACCTCTAATCAGCAGATAACTGAAAAGAAATATTCAAAAAGAAACGCAGCAGGCTTCACGCCGCTGCGTTTTTTTATTGTCTATACATTCCGATAACCATAGAACGGTGTTATAAACCAATAATCGTCCTTCATCACCATAACACGAAATCTAATTCTAGTACAGAACAAAACTTAGGACATTGCTGTTAGCCCACATATCCTTCAGATGAAAAGAAACGCAAATCAATAAAAATCCTATAATCACTAATTTTAATCAGTTCCATATGGCTTTAGAATTTAATGATAATAGCTTCCAGTTCGAAGTGCTGAACGCTGAGAAACTTTCTGTAGTCGACTTCTGGGCAGAATGGTGTGGGCCTTGCCGTACAATTAGCCCAATCATCGAAGAACTGGCTAAAGATTACGAAGGCCAAGTAAACATCGGTAAAGTAAATGTGGATCATAATCCACAACTATCTATCAATTATAATATCACCAACATTCCTGTTATCCTCTTCTTCAAAGATGGACAAGTTGTAGACAAACAAGTAGGCGCTGTTCCAAAAGAAATACTGAACAAAAAAATCCAGGCAAACCTCTAATCATAGCCCCCAAACATTATATGCCCCGCCATATCAAGGAAAATGTAATTCCTGTAAACAACAATCCATATTTTTTTGCCATTAGGTCGCTTAGACTACAAACAATCATATAAGACAATCAAAACTATTCTTTCACCAATTAATTTAAATCAGCTGCAAATGGTTGTAGAAGTTTCGCAATCAAACTGGGATGAAGAACTCGAGAACATTGACACTCCCTTTCTTATTAGTTTCTGGGCAGGATGGTGTGGCCCTTGTCAGGCACTAAATCCAGTCATAGAAGACCTCTCGGAAATTTTCGCGCATAAGATAAAGGTCTGCAGATTAAATGCAGACCACGATCCTGCGCTATGTGACGCATTCGGTGTCAAAAAAATTCCCGCCCTCCTGTTCGTCGTAGATAAAAAAATTGTAGCCCAATATGAAGGGTTTGTTTCCAAAGAAGAACTGGAAGACGAAATCAGGCAATATGTCTGATCAGTAGATAACTGGAAAGAAATATTTAATAAAAAACGCAGCAGCCTTAATGCCACTGCGTTTTTTATTTGCTTCCATCTCACAAGTCCTTACACCACAGAAAATTATATTCATCGATAAAGCTGTTCTTTCTGTCGATGCAATCCACTCCCTATTAAACTTCCTGCAATTTTTAATGCCTAAATAATACCGGATCCCGGAAAATTTGAACCTTCATCGTATCTTACACATTATAGTTGTTAAATATTCAAAAATTCAGCCTTGCGCAAAATTTTACTAATACTCCTATCCTTCACCATCACCCACCAATTATACGCCCAGCGTAAGTGTGGTACCAACGACGCCCTCCAGCAGATGGTGCAGGAACACCCTTATCTGGCTAACGTCCTGCAGCAAGCCAATACCCGCCTCCTAAAAGGCCAGGAATTGCAGCAAATGAAAGTCAGAACAGAGGCCACTACTCAAAATGTGACCATTCCGGTAGTAGTGCATATCGTGACAGACAATCCCGCTTCCATTACTGATGCGCAGGTACAATCGCAGATAGATGTACTCAACCGCGATTATACCGCTGCTAACCCTGATGTAAGCCAGGTGCCTTCTGTTTGGCAATCTATCATTGGTAACACTCAAATCAATTTCTGTCTTGCACAACGCAACCCAGACGGGGAGCCTACCAACGGTATCGTCAGAGTGACTACAACAGCAGGAAAAAGCTTCACTATCTACAACGGTACCCCTGATGTAAAATATAACAGCTCCGGCGGTTCCGACGCCTGGGACCCTTCCAAATACCTGAATATCTGGGTGACTAATCTCTCTGGCAGCTACCTCGGCGTAGCCGCGCCTCCGGGCATGGGTTATCCCCGGGAGCAGGAAGGTGTAGTAATCCTTTATACTGCCTTTGGAACCACCGGAAATGTCAGGGCACCCTATAACCTCGGCCGCACCGCCACCCACGAAATAGGGCATTATTTCGGCCTGAAACACATCTGGGGAGATGATAATGGCGACTGCTCCATCGATGATGGTATCGCAGATACGCCACTGCAAGGCAACTACAGCTTCGGGTGCTTTACCTTTCCTAAAACAGACCTCTGTAGTCCTACCTTTCCAGGTATTATGTTCATGAACTATATGGACTACTCCGATGATGCTTGTATGCATCTCTTTACCGCCGGTCAGGTACTACGTATGCGTTATGTGCTGGAAAATATTGTAGCCACCCTTATGACGTCTGATGGGTGCACACCACCAATTGTTTATGCAAATGACGCTTATATTAAATCCCTCAACAACCCTGTGGGTAAGCTTTGCAGCAATAATATAACACCAACGGTTATCCTACGCAACAAAGGCTCACAACCACTTACTTCTGCCAATATTTTCTACCAGGTAACTGGTGGCAGCCTGATACTATACAAATGGACCGGAAACCTCGCTAGTTTCTCAGAAACTACTCTGACGCTGCCTTCCAGCCAGGTGCCGATAGGTATTTATAACATCAAAGCCTATACGCAGCTCCCTAACGGCCAGCCAGATGGAAATGTAAGCAACGATACCGCCTTTAATAAATTCAATTACGATGCAGAAGTACAGCTGCCTATGACCGAAGGTTTCGAAAATGACAGCTTCCCTCCTCCGGGATGGGCTATACGTAATACTGATAAAAGCTTTACCTGGGAAAGAGCCCGCGACGTAGGACATAACAGTAACGCCTCTGCGTTAATGCGCAACCTGGGATATAATGTCAATGGCCAGACAGACGATCTGGTTTCGCCTGTGCTGGACCCTATGGGACACGACTCCGTATTCCTGTTCTTTGACGTGGCCGCAGCAGTGTATACCAATCCTGCTAGCAGCGGAAATGTATGGGATACGCTGCAAGTGCTTACCAGCACGGATTGTATGGAAAATACGCAACTGCTGTATTCCAAGTGGGGGCCTAATCTCATTACCCACCCCACCGCTATTCAAACAGAGTATGTACCAACCAACACAGAATGGCGACGCGATTCTGTGGATTTAACGGCCGCAGTGCATAAAGGAAAGTTTCAGGTAATCTTCAGAAATATCTCAAATTCAGAGAATAATATTTATATCGATAATATAAATATTGTGACCAAAGATGTGAATGAAGATTTAAAGAAATACGGGATTTTAGTTAACCCGAACCCATCGAACGGCATCGTTTGGGTAACCTTTTACCAGGTACCGGAAGACCTGCTCCAGGTTTCCATCTACAACGCATTAGGGCAGTTTATTACGAGTCAGCCTAAGGCAAGTATCAATGCGGCCAATCGCCTGACCTTTAATTTGGTAAATGAGCCAAATGGTGTTTATTTTGTGAAATTAATTTACAGGAACAGGGCCAACACCATTAAATTAATGAAAGTAAGATGACGATGAGACAAGATTATCCTGCTGTAGCAGCATTGCTGCAGCATCCCGCACTGGATCCGTCGCTAAAGACAATCGGCGAGAAAGTATTAAGACAGGAAAGGCTCACACCGGAAGACGGTATGACCTTATTCGAGAAAGGTGATCTCGGGTTTGTAGGCGCATTAGCCAATACTGTCCGAGAGCGAATGCATGGTGATAAAACCTACTTCAACCGCAATTTCCATATTGAACCTACTAACGTCTGTGTATTTACCTGCCATTTCTGCTCCTATTCACGTCTTTACAAAAACCGTGAAGATGGCTGGGAACTGAGCATTGACCAGATGCTGGACATCGTAAAAGGTTATGATAACCAACCTGTAACCGAAGTACACATAGTAGGTGGCGTACATCCTAAAATGCAACTGGATTTCTTTGTGGAACTGATCCAAAAAATCAGGGCACATCGTCCGGACCTGCACATCAAAGGCTTTACCGCTGTGGAACTTGATTATATGTTCCGCAAAGCAAAAGTTACTGTTGAAGAAGGTATGCGCATCCTCAACGAGGCTGGTTTACAATCCATGCCTGGTGGTGGCGCTGAAATCTTCCATCCGGATGTTCGTGCCAAAATCTGTCATGATAAAGTAGACGCTGATGGATGGCTTGCCATTCACCGCGCCGCACATAACCAAGGTATGCATACCAATGCAACCATGTTGTATGGTCATGTTGAATCCTACGAGCATCGCGTCGATCATATGGAGCGCCTGCGTCAGTTACAGGACGAAACCAATGGTTTCAATACCTTCATTCCACTGAAATTCCGCAATAAAGGCAATGACATGTCTGATATTCCAGAAACCTCTGTAGTAGAAGATTTACGCCTGTATGCAATCGCACGTCTGTATATGGATAACTTCCCTCACCTGAAAGCCTACTGGCCAATGTTGGGAAGAAATACAGCACAACTTACCCTTTCCTTTGGTGTAAATGACTTGGATGGTACCATCGATGATACCACCAAAATTTACTCTATGGCTGGTGCTGAAGAACAAAATCCTTCTATGAACACGGCACAACTGGCCATGCTGATCAAACAGGCAGGTAGAAGACCCGTGGAAAGAGATACTGTTTACAACGAAATCAAAGACTATACTGACGTAGTTTTCTCTGACGAGGAACTACTCACGAAATAATGTCCTGATATGCAACTACACCTAAAACTCCTGTTGCTTGCCGGTATGTATACCGCAGGCTGTAATTCATCACCAAGTCAGCAACAAGCTGCTGATACTACCAATGCCCCGGTATCGGTAGAAACGGTGGAAACCAGCAATGGCAGTACCTTTAAAAAGCAAGGCACATTAGCATTTGTGAGTAAATCAGGAGCGGATACGCTGCGTAAAATAGATATTCAGCTTGCACAAACAGACCAGCAAAGAGAAGATGGCCTGATGTACAGAAGGTCCATGACAGACGAGCAAGGTATGTTGTTTATCTTCCCGGATCTGGAAGAAAGATCTTTCTGGATGAAAAATACCTACATCTCCCTTGATATCATTTATATAGATGATAAAATGGAGATTGTATCTGTTCAGAAATATGCAACACCATTATCCGAACAAAGCCTCCCCTCTTTCAAAAAAGCACAATATGTGCTGGAAGTAAACGGTGGCTTCGTAGATAAATATCATATCGCCTACGGTGATAAGATTGCGTATATAAAAGATTAATTTTTTGCTTTAGTTTCCGCACCTACGGCGCGAAAACTAAAGCAAAAAAACGCTGACCTTCCGGTCAGCGTTTTTTTTGTCCAACAATCAACGGTGATACATCACTAAATCTGACGCACACGCATAAAAAAACTCCGCTGGACAGCGGAGTTTTCTTTGCTCTTTTGATACATATTTGACTGCTAACACTATAGCTATTATTAGTTATGCGCGATATGCTCAGGATACAATGGCGCACCTGTTTTGCTCAGGCGAGGGCCATAGATCTCAGCATATGAACGTATATCCGTTCTGGTTACACGACGGAACATTGCTTCTGGCATTACCTTTTCAGCAGTGGTAAAGCCACAAGCACCCATCAGTTCTGCCAGCGCATAAATAGTATTTCTGTGGAAGTTGGCAACACGTTCGCGTTTATCCGCAACGTTTACACCACGGTACAAGGTAGGATCCTGTGTGGCCACACCTACCGGACAGCTACCGCTATCGCATTGCAATGCCTGAATACATCCCAGCGCCAGCATCATACCACGTGCACTGTAGGCAGCATCCGCACCCAAGGCCAGCACTTTCATAATATCGAAACCAGTGATGATTTTACCACTCGCCAGGATACGGATATGCTTCTTCAGGTTGTAATGTTTCAGCATATTTACTACCATCGCCAGCGCATCATATAATGGCATACCGATAGAGTCGGTGAATTCCAGCGGAGCAGCACCGGTACCACCTTCTGCACCGTCTACGGTGATGAAGTCAGGATAGATACCTGTATTGATCATGGCAGCACAGATACGCTCGAATTCATCTGCACGGCCCACACACAGTTTGAAACCTACTGGCTTACCGCCAGAGAGGGTTCTCAGTTGTTTCAGGAATGCCAGCATTTCATACTCATTACTAAAGGCAGTATGTGCAGCAGGAGACAACACGCTCACGCCAGGTTTTACCTTACGGATAGCGGCAATCTCAGGTGTATTTTTAGCTGCAGGGAGTACACCACCTTTACCAGGTTTAGCACCCTGACTGAGCTTTAATTCAATCATTTTAACAGCTGGAGCCGCCGCGGAAGACGCAAATTCAGCAGCAGAAAAATTCCCCTGCTCATCGCGGCAACCGAAATAACCGGTACCAATCTGCCAGATCAATGCACCACCATTTTCCAGGTGATAAGGGCTGATACCACCTTCGCCGGTATTGTGCGCAAACTCGCCGAGTTGTGCACCACCATTGAGAGACAAGATCGCTGTTTTACTCAATGCACCATAAGACATAGCGCTGATGTTGAGCAAACTTGCATTATATGGTTGTGAACACTGCTCGTTTCCGATGTTTACGCGCAGTGCGTCTGTTTTTACTTTAACAGGGAAAGCGGTGTGAGAAGCCCACTCATAGCCAGGTTCGTACATGTCAGCCAAAGCGCCAAAAGCAACTGTTTGTTTCACATCTTTTGCGCGTTGGTATACTACAGAACGTTGACGGCGGCTGAAAGGACGTCCGTCAGTATCTGATTCAAAGAAATACTGACGCATTTCCGGACGGATATTTTCCAACAGGTAACGCAGCCTTCCTAATGCCGGATAGTTACGTAACAATGCATGCTTACTCTGGAAACGATCATACAACGTCAGAACCGATAATCCTACTGCAACCGGTAATAATACCCATCCCGTTATGTAGCCTCTGTAAATCCCTACCGCTACACTAATATCTAAAATGAGGCATAAAGCATAAACCGCCCATCGTGCTATCCGATGATTCATAAAATTGATTTTATAAAAAAATTGTTTTGGTATTGCTCCTGGATTGCTATCCTAAATTTTTAGGTAGTGATCCTTCCCGAACAACTTGTCGCTTTCATCTTGTTGTCCGGGTTTAAATGTTGAAGTCTTTGGGGCAGGATAAAAATGGCAACATAACTCCGCCTGTACTGATCGTTGTGTTCGTACATAGGTCTTTCAGCGGCAATATGTTTGTAACCTTCATCATATAATGATGCAAAGATAGGGGATATTTACGTCACAGAAATCGCCTGTATCTATGATTTCAATACATTAAATATTGTGGCTTTTTCTTTTGTATTTATTCAACACTGCTCGCACAGCATTGAATAAATACGAGAGATTGATGGGTTTATTTTTTGCAGTAGTACTACTAAAAAGCATTACTGCCCAAGTTCGGCAGCTGTAAACGGCTTTTGTCTGCCGTTATTCTTTTCTTTCACTTTTATGACATCATTAACATTTACCTTATCTGCATTATTTTTCCAGGCACTTCTTATATAAGATACTATCTGTGCAATATCTTCATTACTATATTCTCCTGTACCTCCTATTCCTGGCATATCTCCACTGATTTCCGGTGCCTGGTATATTTTATTCTGCACTTTTACCGGACCTGTAAGTCCATATAATACGATGCTGATCAATGATTCTTTATTACCATTTACCCAGTTGCTTTCGTTCAGTGGTGGTGCCATAGAGGCAATACCATTGCCTTTTTTGCCATGGCAGGTCTGGCAAAGGGTCGTAAATATTTCATGTCCTTTAGGATAGGTCAGTTCCAGTGCTTCCATTTTTTTAGCTACTGCTGCGCTCTGCATATCTTCTAAAGTTGCTTTCAGACCTTTATACAATGCGGATGAAGTATCTGCTTTGGCTGCGTCCAGTGATTTCAGCAAAGCCCCTTCCCTATTGAAAGCATTGTTGACAATTGCCGCCGCGATATAACGGTCATGGTCATACGTTTTTATCAAAAAACTTTCCATAGCAGTGGATGCAGTCTTATTATATCTGCCCACGGCGGGCAGCAACCAGGCTGCATATGGCGCCGTAGCTGGCTGGTGTAGTAAACTATCTGTGAGTGCGATGGATCGTGCTATATTATTAGCGGTAATCACTGAAGGCAAGGCCGCTATTGCCTGCAATTGCAATGCATGGCTGCCATTCGTCAGTATATAAGTGATATCATCCAGCTTTAATTGATGGAGGCCTTCCAGCGTCCAGAGCGCGTGGCGCTGTCCAATAGCATGGGTACTATCCTTCAGCAGCTGTTGCAACAAAGGTACTGCCTCCTGCAGGTTCCTGTCTACAAGCTGCTGCTGCGCCAGGTCTCTGACTACGCCATTATCTGCCAGCAGCGAGGCTACGAGCTTTTCGGCAGATAGGTCCTGTGATCGCTGTTGCGGATTTATTCCTTTAGGCACTATACGATAAATACGTCCACAATTGAGTGGGAGCGTGAGTTTGCGGCTGGCTATCTGTTGTTTGAGATATCCGGTGAGATAAGATTTATGTTGGATAATCCCCCTGTACATATCTATTACATACATGGCGCCATCCGTACCGGTATAGAGATTTACGGGGCGAAAGCGTTCATCTGTACTGGCGAGGAACTCACTGTTATGAGAGGCTTGTTCTCCTTTTACAACCAGGCCGCTGTCTACGATAATATCTCTCTTGATCAGGTTGGCCGCAGGTTCGGCAACGAAGGCATTGCCGTTGTATTTAGGAGGCAAGGTGTTGGCCCTGTAGATCAGCGGCCCGCATGCGGCGGTAAATTCCACCAATCGTCCACTATCATTCAGTACACCTTTCACATATCCTCTGTTGACGCCTCTGTTGGGGCGGATAGGATATACCCGGTTATCGGCCACAATCTTTTCATCAAAGCCTGCAGCATTGTGCTGGTGCGGGTTATTACCGCCAAGGCCTGGTGAGAAGTAGTCGCCCAGGAGGTTCTGGGAGTTATTATTATAAAAGAGTCTTCCTTCATCATCCTGAGAAATTCCCCATTGGCCGCGGAAGTGGGTCATTTCCTTTACCCATTTACCATTGATCCTGCGATAGCGCCGGTCTGACTTAGCACTGTATATCCAGTTATCCAAGGCTCTGTAGAGGCCATTGGGCTGATGTTCCACATTACCGCCGGCAGCATACTGATCATCTACCAGCGTGCGTTTGCCGGGCCTATCGTTATGTATTTCATAATACCAGAGCATGGGCGGCGTCGCTACAAGGATGCCACTGTCTACCAGACAGATAGCCCGTGGCAATACTAATGAATCCAGGAATACCATACGTTCATCGGCAACGCCGTCGCCATTTTTATCGGTGAGTATCACGATTTTACCATCAGGCTTATCTTCTCCAGTACCAACAGTATCGGGCATATAACCAATCATCTCTGCTACCCATATCCGGCCTTTGATGTCGAAGGTCATGGCTACAGGCGCCACCACCATGGGCTCGGCGGCTACGAGTTGTACTTCCAGGCCTTCTTTCACCTGCATCTGTTTGATGGCGGCCCTGGCATCCACCACGGGGGCTTCAGTGGTATCTTCCCTACTGGTAACGGAACTGGAGTGATTTTGGTGACAGCTGGCAGTGGCTATCAATAACGTGGAAATAATCAGATAATACTTGCGACTCATCTTGAAATCTTTGCAAGTGTTAAAAATACAGTTTTCTACAAATTGGTTTACTTTTAATTGATTAGCGGAATAATTTAGCATATTTCGGGAAACATCTGTTGCTGTGCGTGGTTTGTAGGATAAAAAATACTTATCTTCGTCGCTTCATTGCATACATTTTACGATTTATTTGCATTTATGGAACGCTTTCAGGGAGTGATAGGCATAGTACTTATTTTGGGTATTGCCTTCTTATTTTCAAACAACAGGAGTAAGATCAATTACAGGTTAGTTTTTAGTGGTATTGGATTGCAGATTCTTATTGGTATTCTCGTGTTCAAAGTTCCACCCGTTACCTTTTTCTTTCAGAAAGTTGGCGCTGCCATGGGCAAATTGGAACAATTTGCACGTAAGGGTGCAGCCTTCGTTTATGGAGGTATCGGTGTATCTCAACCTCCTACCGGCTCACTGGCCGATTATGCGCAGGGAGGGTTTGTCTTCGCTTTCAACGTAACCGCCACTATCATTCTGGTATGTGTGTTGGTAGCAGTTTTATATCACTTTGGCATTATGCAGCGTATCGTTGCGGTAATTGCCCGTGCTATGAACTATATCATGCGTGTGAGCGGCGCCGAAGCGCTGAGTAATGTGGCTAGTGCCTTCGTAGGCCAGGTAGAAGCACAGGTAATGATCCGTCCTTACCTTTCATCCATGACCAAAAGTGAGTTACTGGCTTCCATGAGTGGTTCCCTGGCATGTATTGCTGGCGGTATCCTGGTAGTATACGTAAACATGGGCTTACAGGCCGGCATGGACATCGCTCCTTTCCTCATCACCGCCAGTCTGATGGCTGCTCCTGGAGCACTGGTGATCGCTAAGATCGTATATCCTGAAACGGAAGAAAGCCAGACCATGGGCCGCGTTAAAATGGAGGTTAAATCTAACTATACTAACGTTATCGATGCGATCTCTCATGGCGCCGGCGATGGTTTCAAAATTGCGATGAACGTTATCGCGATGCTGATCGGTTTCATTGCTTTCATTGCGCTGATCGATTGGTGCCTGATCCACGTAGGTCACTGGTTCAATCCTCATTTTGATCTTAGTCTCGACTGGATTTTCGGTAAACTGTTCACGCCAATGGCATGGGCAATGGGAGTTCCTACCAGCGATGTAAATAATGTGGCTACGCTGCTCGGTCAGAAACTGACCATCAATGAGTTTGTAGCGTTTAAAAGTCTTACAACACATACAGTACCTGTAATGTCTCCAAAAGGTCTGGCTATTGTAACTATTGCGATCGCAGGTTTCGCGAACTTCAGTAGTGTTGGTATGCAAATCGGTGGTATCGGAGAGCTGGCGCCGGACAGAAGAAGTGATCTGGCAAAGCTGGGACTGAAAGCGTTGTTGTGTGGTACACTGGCGTCTTATATGTCTGCGACGATTGCGGGTATGTTGTTATAAAAAATTCTTACAGGAATTATTGATTTTCTTGTTTAAAAAACCTCGGGCGCCTTCGGTACCCGAGGTTTTTTGTGTTTTATACGCTGCTATTGGCGGCGCATAAAACACAAATGCCAGTACTGGGATAGTGGATACAAAAAGGGAAAGCGCTGCCCCTCGAAAGGACAACGCTTTCCCTTTTACAAATTTATATATCCTGAAAAGGAAGGTTAGATTTCTAATCTTTTAACCAGGCCGGCCTGAACATTTTCCCAGGAGCCAAGTTCACCTTGTTCGTCCCAGTATTTTTTCATTTCAGAATCAGCAAGGATTTTGTTGACAACAGCAATAGCCTGGTTTCTTAAGGCTTTTGTGCCGATCAGGTTTAGAATATCCAGTTTCTCCATTGGATCTTCCGGGTAATCTTCGCTTGCACGACCAACCAGTGCAGCTACTGTTTCAGCTGCAGCCAGACCTTCTTCACAATCACTTACTTCTAATTTTTCATGGTTGTTAAGAATGCGTGCCAGCGTGTCTGTAACAAGACCACCATCTTTGTTTTCTATCAAGTCAAAAACCCAATCCTGAGAACCATCGTTTTCAAAATTCCTGGTACCCCATGCGCCCATAGTGTGTAGAATTTAATTTATTTTTTGAATTAAAATTAACAGTCAATGCATCAACAACAAATAAAACCTAAGATCAGTTCAAACTACGGAAATCTACCGGCACCAGCTTACTAACGCCAGGTTCCTGCATCGTAACACCGTAAATCACGTCAACAGAAGCCATGGTCTGTTTGTTGTGCGTTACGATGATGAACTGAGAATTATCGGAGAACTTACGGATCATATTGGTAAACTTACCTACGTTAGCGTCATCTAATGGAGCATCCACCTCATCCAGGATACAGAACGGTGCTGGTTTGATGAGATAGATGGCAAAAAGTAACGCTGTTGCCGTCAGGGTTTTTTCTCCACCGGAAAGCTGTGTGATAGCTGCCGGACGTTTACCCTTTGGTTTAGCAATGATCTCAATACCGGTATCAGCAAGGTTTTCAGGATCGCTCAGTATCATATCGCACTGATCTTCTTCTGTAAACAACGCTTTAAATACGCGGATAAAATTCTCTTTTACGGTATTAAATGTATCAAGGAATTTCTGGTTGGCAGTAGACTCCACCTCCTGAATAGTTGCTAACAGCGAGTCTTTCGCGTTAACCAAGTCGGTCTTCTGCTCCAGTATAAATTCATATCTCTTTTTCATTTCCTGGTAGGCTTCAATAGCCGTCGGGTTGATCTCACCCATATTTTCCAGGCGTTTCTTCAGTCGTTCCGCACTACCTTGCAGCTCTTCTACTGGCAGTTCAGACCCGCGCTGTTCGTCGATGATTTCATCAAGATTTATTTTAAACTCCACGCTGAGGCGCTCTTTCATAGATGCCAGCTGCAGCTTGAGTTCATTTACTTTGTCTTTGATGGTATTCAGCTGCTGGTCCAGTTGCTCTCTTGCCTTTTGTTTATTACGCAAGGTTGTTTCCAGTTCCTGGAGGTGATTACGGAAGTTATAGTATTCCTGATCTTTTTCGTTCAGGGCTTTTTCTTCTTCTTCACGCTGGCGGAAGAGTTCTACCAGGCCATCATCGGCGTGACTCAGCTTTTCAACGGCAGCAGCGATATTGGCTACAGCGTCCTGGAGCTGCGTTTTATTTTGTTCGATCTGTGTATGCAGATCACTGAGTTGTTTACGTTTGAATTCCAGCTCTTGTTTCAGTGCTGCTATTTTACTCTGTTGGCGGGTTTGTTGCAGGTTTTGGTTATTGAACTGCACATTCGCCATATTGAATTGCTGTTCTGTTTCCTGGGCGCCTCTGTCGGCCTCCACGATGCTGTCTTGCAATTCATTTACCCGGTCGTTCAGGTTATCGAGTTCTTCTCGTACACCGGAAATACTCTGCTGATTACTTTCCAATGATTGCTGCATTTCGGCCAGTCGTTTATCACCAGCTTCAATGAGTGCGTGGAAGTTTTCAATCCTGTTTTGCAATCCAAACAACTGGTTATTCAGCTGATTGAGTTTTTCACGGGCAGCATTGATATTATTTTCATTCAGCTGGCTGTTGTAGCCCAATACCTGGTTATGCTTATCCTGAATAGCCACGCGCAGCTCTCCTACTCTTGCTTCCAGTTCTTTAATTTCAGCTTCCAGCTTTTCCAGGTTCTTGGCACGGCCCAGCTTTTTACCTTCGAAGAGTCCTACGGAACCACCGGAGATATTGTATTTACCGCGGTGCATACGACCTGATTTTTCTATCAGCAGTATTTCGTCGCTGGCAAGCTGGCTGAATTCTAGTCGGCTAATATCTTCTCCGATAAAGACTTTACCGAGGAGGAAGTTGCCAAGGCCTTTATATTTTTCTTCAATTTCTACTACCTGAAGGGCAGGAATGGTGCCAGGAGGAGCCAGTATTGGTTCGTTTTGCTGACGGAACTGGTCCAGAATAAAGAAGTTAGCCTTACCTTTTTTATTGTTGTCGAGCAGTTGGATGGCTTGTATTGCTTCCGCTGCATTATTTACGACGTAGTAGTTGAGATAAGGCTCCAGGAGGTTTTCCACGCAGGTGCGGTATTCTTCTTTACAGAAGAAGATATCACTGAGGATAGGCGCAGCGTTGTTCCAGTCAGGATTCTTTTTAAGGAATTTGATACTTTCAGGATAACCTTCGAGGCTGTCGACCAATGATTTGAGGAGGTCGTATTCATTCTTTTTGGAGTCCAGTTTACGATTCTCGTCTACGAGTTGGTCTCGGAGGCCTTCGATATCTGACTGGGTAGCGAGGATTTTTTCTTTTGTTTCGTCCTGGAATCGCACCATTTCATCGAGTGCTTTCTTTTCAGTTTCCAGGGTTTGCTGTAGGTTAGCTTTTTCTGTTTCCAGTTGTGCTATTTGCTGATGTCTGCCCTGGTTTTCTTCCTGCAGCTGTTGCATGCTTCGCTGGAGGTTGAGTACAGAGGTATCGGCAACGGCTACTTTCTTTTCCGCTTCGAACTGTTGGCGTTGCCAGCGTTGCTGGTCGTTGCGTAAAGTTTCGAGGGCTTGTTTCTTTTGCTGGAATTTTTCCTTTTTATCTTCTACCATTTCCCGGAGTGTTTCCAGTTCGTCGGTCATGGTTTCGAAGATTTCGCTTTCTTCTACAACTTGTTTTTCGGAAAACTCGATGGAGGTGGTGAGTCCTGCCAGCTGGCCTTCCGCATTATTGAGGAAGTCCGTAATATTTTTTTCGCGTTCACGCAGGTAAGTTAACTGCTGGGAAGCGAGGTTTTTATCATTTTCTTTGGTACGAATGGTGGCTACCAATTCGTTGAAGGATTTTTGGAGTCCCTGGAGTTCGCGCTCTTTGGCAACGAAATGCAGTTTATCCTCTTCCACGGCGGCTTCCGCAGCCTTTATTTCGGTTTCCAGTGCCAGTTTACGGTCACTTTCTTCCTGTTGTTTATCAGAGAGATCCTTAAAAGTAATGTTGAAGCCTTCGAGAGCTGCTTTCGCCAATTCTATACTGACTTCGCGGTATTCCTTTTTCACCTCATAGAAGCGTTCGGCTTTACGGGCCTGACTTTCAAGGGTTTTAAGGTTGTTATTGATTTCAAAGAGTAAGTCTTCGATTCGGTTCAGATCACCTTCGGTGGCGTCCAGTTTGGCTTTGGCTTCTTTTTTACGGGTTTTATAAATAGAGATACCTGCCGCTTGCTCCAGCATTCTGCGACGACTGTTTTCTTTGTCTTTGATGATATCATCCACCATTCCAAGCTCGATGATGGCGTAGGAATCGGTACTAACCCCGGTGTCCATGAAGAGGTTATGGATGTCTTTCAGTCGACAAGCTACATCGTTGAGGCGGTATTCGCTATCGCCGTTTTTGTAGAATTTACGGGTAATCGTTACCGTGGTGAATTCGGTAGGCAGTACATTTTTAGTATTCTCGAACGTCAGGCTTACTTCTGCCATACCGCTGGCGGAGCGGGTTTTAGAGCCATTAAACACCAGACCTGCCTGATTTTCAGAACGCAGGTTACTGATCTTATGCTCCCCGATCACCCAGCGGATAGAGTCGATAATATTACTTTTGCCACAACCATTTGGTCCTATCACTCCAGTTATGCCCTCATCAAACTGCAAAACGGTCTTATCTGCAAAACTTTTAAAGCCTTTAATTTCTAGTGTTTTTAAGCGCACGACTGTTACCTCGAGATTTTAAGGCGTCAAAGATATAATTTTACCCGATTGAAAAGTAAATTAAGTGAGAACCTCTTAAATCCGATAACTTTTTATACACAGTTGTGAATAATTTAATATTCCCGAACAAATTACCGGTTTTATAAATGTCTGATTATAAATATAGTGAAAACATCAATTAAAATTTAAATTCCTGTTGGAAAATACCCGCCTTCTTCTTTTAACAAAGGGTAATAATTACCTTTGTGCCTCCAAAACCCGATAGCGTTTGCGTACAGAAAATTGGATTAATAATATCAAGACCTTCCTTTACAGTTATCATTTTAGTAACGGTTTACGTACTACCATCAGCGTTGTTGTACCATCTTTAGTGTGTGCAGCCTTAGGAGAGCTGGGGCTGGGCATTGCCATGTCTATGGGCGCCCTGTGTACTGCTCTTAGTGATGTTCCCGGCACCATCGTACATAAACGTAACGGACTTATCATCAGTACCGTACTGATTTTTCTTACCGCCCTGGCAACAGGCCTGCTCATCCCCTATCATATCCCAATGGTCATCTGGATTGCCGGCTGCTGCTTTTTCTTCGCCATGTTACTCGTATATGGCAACCGTGGCGGTAATATTGGCACCGGATGTTTGCTGGTACTCGTTTCCATGCTGGGAGAATCCCTGCAATCTCCATCCACCGTATTCCTGCATGCCGGCATGGTACTCCTCGGAAGTATCTGGTATTCATTCCTCGCCCTGCTGCTATGGCAAATACGGCCATACCTCAACGTACAACAGGCACTGGGCGACTGTATCCTGCAAACAGCCCGCTACCTGGAATTACGCGCTAATTTTTATACTCCTGGTGTTGATGTAGAAGAAAATTATCGCACAGTACTGGCACAACAGGTACTGGTAAACGAAAAACAGGAAAACGTACGCGAACTGCTACTGAAGCGCCGCTCCGACCAGCAAGGTACCACCAGTATCAATAAAAGCATGGTGCTCATCTTCCTGGACATGGTAGACCTGCAAGAGCAGATCATGGCGTCTCAGACAGACTATAAAGCACTCCAACGTGATTTTAAAGATAGTGGCATCCTCCATCAATTTCATACCCTCATCCTGGATTATGTAGAAGAACTGAAGACCATCGGCCTCGCAGTAGCTGCCGGACAAAGAAGTCTGCCTAAATCCAATCTCAAACTGGGCATGGAAAAGGTACGCCGCACCATCGCTGAAATCACACTACAACTTCCTACACTCAAGGAAAGGACACGCACCATGCCGCTGACCAACATTCTGCAAAACCTGCAGGACATGGCACAGCGTATCTATAATCTCCATCGTCTGACAAGGCTGGAACGCCTGAAAGATGAGTCCATAGACCCCAATTTGGAGCTGTCGAAGTTTACTACCAAAAATAAGTACGACTTCGAGACCTTTAAAGACAACCTCACCTTCCGGTCACATATTTTTCGCCATGCCATCCGAGTGAGCCTCGCTACTGTTGCCGGCTATGTTTTGGGGATGTCCCTCCACCTGGACCGTGTATACTGGATTCTGCTGACCATCATCGTTATATTGAAACCAGGCTTCGGTCTGACGAGATCGCGGAGTATACAGCGACTGATAGGTACGATAACCGGAGCTTTGTTTGCGGCCGGGTTATTATATCTCACTAAAAACCCAACGATCATCTTTATATCTATGCTGTTATGTATCCTCGGCGCTTATAGCTTTATGAGTTTCCGTTATACACTCAGCGTATTTTTTGTAACACCTTTTATCATCTTCCTGTTACACTTCCTGCATCCATCAGATTTATACAATGCAGCCCAGCGTGTATTGGATACCTTCATCGGCGGAACACTGGCTTTTGTCGCCAATATGGTGCTGTGGCCTAGCTGGGAGCGCAATTTTCTGCCAGACTATATGCAGAAAATGCTCCAATCCAATAAACACTATTTTGAAGTGGTGATGAGCGTTTACGCAAAAGAAACCGTGACGGTAACAGATTTCAAACTGGCGAGAAAAGCTACTTATGTTGCCAGCGCCAATATGATGGCAGCATTTCAGCGTATGCTGTCAGAGCCGAAAAGTAAGCAGCACAATGCTTCCAGGGTGTATCATTTTGTGGTATTGAATCATACCATGACCTCACACACTGCGGCTTTGGGCGCCTATTACCTGCATCATGGCGTGCAGTTCCCTCGTCCTGAATACCAGGAAGTAACCAATTACCTGCTCCATTACATGGACCAGCTCATGTTGCTGTTAAATGATAAAACTGCCAAAGATGTAAATCTACCGCCGCCACTAAACACCTTTGAACACCTGGACCAGCACCTGGAAGAACTGGTAAAACTGCGTCAACAGGAAATCAATGATGGCCAGGGCCCTACCGCTACCAGAGATGAAATGCTGGAAACAAAACAAGTACATGATCAGCTGATGGCGATTCTCGCATTAGTGAAAGATATGGGGAAAGCGCTAAGCGGAACCGAAAAATAAAAAGGTTGTTGGAAGAATTCTTCCAACAACCTTCGGCATTTAATGGGTAAATAATAGGCCTGCAAAATAGGTTATGCAGGCCGCCAAAGTTTTTTAAATCCCCGAACAATCATCTGCCCTTGCTGCATTCCATGCTGGGCAAGTAAAGCGTCCACTGATTCAATATCTGCTTTACGTATTGTGTTATTACTTGTAGTTAGTATCAATTCACTATACTTCTTCGGATTATAAATCACTAAACTTTCCTTCCCATTTTCATAACTCACGGAATATCGTCCTTCTGCAATAAGGAATGAATGTTCATATGACCTTCCAAAAAGATTTCGTGTTTGAATAACCAGCATACTTCCTGATATAACAATATGCGCTGTAAAGCTTCTGTTATAGATATTACTGAGATACATCAGCAGAAACGCACAAAATACGCCACCAGCAGTTGGTTTGATGCACCAGGCCGCTCCAATGAATAACAGATGTAAAAACAAAATTCCGAATAAATACAGATGCTTTAAAAAGTAGGAAGTCCATTAAATTCTTATCGAATTGTTTTTAATATTTCGCAATAATTAGGCGGCAGATGAAATGCCTTTATTAATAAGCATCAACGAACCTAAGACATAGCTCTTCTAATCTTTTATAAGTGCGCCACCAGGCTTAATGCCATTGGCTTTCAAATAATCCGCTATTCTGTCAATATCCTCCGGAGATAAGGTAGTATCATTTGCCACCACCATCATCATCTTTTTTTTGTCTGCATTAAATATTTCGAGGTATTGCGCCTGCTTTTTGCCGAAGAAGTATTTTATTATACCTGTTTTATAGGTAGCGCCGGCAATCGCGCAGGACTTACTGGTTGTTCTACCTAAAATATTGGTAACCACAATTTGTACTTCCTTATCTGTAAACGCAATACTACCATTAGTCGCTCTGTATAATATTTTCACCAGGCACAATAGCACCAGACCCAATGAGAGATAGTATGCTGCTGGGAGGAAATAAGTCACCACTGCAAATAACAGCAGTACAATAATAGCATCCCTTATGATCCTGGCAGTTTTAACAAGTTGAAATTTCATGAGCTGAAATAGTGAATAATCTTAAGTTTTAGCGACAAAATGCAAATTTAAGCATATCAGACAAGACTTTTTTCAAGATAAATGCACTATCCCAACAGCATCACAGGCAGCTCTCAACCGGGCCAGGTCGTCAAACTTCCAACCGAAGCTGGTTACCATACGCATAAACCTCGGCCGACGATTGAATCCATCTTTTTCTTTTTTTACCAAATCCAGTGTGAGCAAGGCGCCTTTTACACCTGTATGTCCAAATTTGTAAAAGAGATTTGAAATTGCAGAAGTAGCATGCTTTTCTTTTCCAGCCCTGTTTTTCCAGGTAACCTTTATTTGCGTTGCAGACAATTGAATGCCACATACATACATTGCATTGAAATAATACCAGCTTATACCAATAAACACCAATCCATAGACAACTGCAGAGATATGTGTAATCCATGTTCCTTTGCTTACAGCAAAAAAGATACATAAGCCTGCAAAAATCACCCCCAGGAAGGCTTCGTCGAAAGTAATACGTGGCAGCTTTGTTTCAAACTCGTTTACATCGCTACTACTATTCATAAACATTTTTTATGGAGATGATCAGCCGGCAATCCGAATTGTTTCCAGCAGCAGTTTCTTATTTGCCAACTGTTTGAACTGAAAGACAATGGATGTTGATATGAACGTTTGTTCCTTCCCGTTATAGGTTGCCAGGAGATAAGATACTGATTCATTGTTAGTACTGGATTTTCCTTTTTTGAAGAAATCATCGAAATAGTGGCGATTTACCAGCGTTTCAAGGGCTTTTTTCAATACGGCCTTATCAGTGATGGCTCGATTATCATCCTTACTGCCTACGTTCAAACAGAAAGGCAGATCACAATACTGCATTAACTGTGTAACCTGTTTTTGCCTGAGCAGGTTAATGATGGCCGTTTTGCTTTGTGCCTGCGCTAGCATGCTAAGCACCAGGAAGGAACAAAGAAGGAATATATATTTCATCTGATGAAAATTTCTTCCTACAAAATAACGGATCTTCCCAAAAGATAAAATATTTGCTTGTTGACTGCGGAAACTAACAGCCCGGACGCTGAGGCCCGGGCTGCAGTAGAAGATGTTATGTTATTCAGAATAACTAATTAGAAGTTAAAGGAACAGTTTAAGCCAATAACATCAAACTTGTCACTGACAGGTGTATTCATATAGAACGCTCTCACTTCAATATTATGATTGCGTTTTCCTACATGAAAACGTGCCCCAATGTTTGCTGCCGGCCCAACGCCTGATTCATTGTAACTGTAATTACCATTTTCATAATAAGTGTTATCATAGCTATGGTACATGTAATGCCAGCCGAAGCCTGCACCTACAAAGAAACCAGCTCTTTTATGCAGGCCGTTCAGCGCACCTGCACCAATATTGTAATCAAACATCAATGGTAGATTCACTCCTACAGCAATGTCAGAGGTGTTGCCATTGCTTCCCCAGTTAAAGCCGCCTGCAAATCCGAATGTCATTGGTATACCAAGAGATACAGAAGAAGTAGGGCCTACCTGGAAATGATAACGGGGGGTGTACAATATTGTTGCAAGGCCGTCTGCATCTGCATCCGATGGTTTACTGATTAATAAACCGGTTCCGATGCCGTGTTTAAAGCCCTGGGAAAAGGCCTGATGGCCCATAAATGCTAATGCTACTAACAGAAAGATTTTTTTCATGTAAAAGGTATAGGTCTGGTTGTTAAAAACTTGCCCTTCATGCGCAAATTATATACCAACAGAGATATTTGATGGGCTAATTTCAGCACATGATAAGTTTCAGCTAATGAATAAAGGCTAGACTGTTTTAATGCGTTGGACTCTTTCTATTCCTGCTGCATCAAATGCCTTTTCAATGGTTGTAAATTCGGACTCGTTCCAACCACCAGTCCCATCTATTATCTGCATAAGTGGGCGCTTAAATAATGATTTATTGCTTTTTTCTAAGAGATCTAACGTAGGTCGGGAGCCTTTACCTCCAGTAGTTCCACGTCGAAAGCATAGCTCGGTAGGTTGTTTGGATGCTTGTTTTTCTTTTCCCATCCGGTTCTTCCAAAGGATATTCACAAAGCCTCTGTTAACTTCGATTTCGACAACGCTCATCTTATAATAAAAACTCCACCACGCAACAACTAACCCAATTGTCAGAAAACCAGCCAATACCCAAACCTGCAATGAGTTTTTAGAAGGAACTATCTGGTTAAATATTGCTACTACAGCCACATTGATGGCCGTAAAGAGGATCACCTTCCAGGGCGATGCCGGTAATTCTTTTTCAAATTTAGGCATAGTATAATAGATTATAGTAATAATTATTATTCGCCAAACATTTTCTTTTCCAGCCATACCAGCGGCTTCCATCTTGGCTAAACAACCTTCCCCCTTTGTCTGATCGGCTCATTTTTTAATAGGTCCTTCCTGCCATTCCCTCGTCCATAAAGACTTTTTCCAACATTATAAAATCTGTTAGTTTCCAACCATCTTTACCATCCACCACTCTCATAAATGTATTATGACTGAAAAAATAACGAGGTTCACCTCCAGTCAGGCTAAAAGTATTCCTCGGATTTTTTTCATTTGTATATCCGTGTACAAATTGTAATTCAGCAATAGCGCACGAAACTTTATTTTGCTTGCCAACTCTGTTCTTCCTGCTAACAGTAAGTTTTCCCTCATTTATTTCTATCAAAACAACACACATCCGATGATAATAATCCAACCAGGTATAAGCAAGAATAAGCACAGCTGGTATTACAACTATCAGACCTGCTAGATCCAGTGCTATTGCCAACGCAGAAAATACAAGTATAAATATGCCCCCGAGTATCGTTATAATTGTTTCTCTAAAACCATCATGGCGCATATCCTTCTCAAACCGATACATTTTCTACTTATTTATTTTTGATTACATAAACCATCTACTAACCTTTCGGTTCAATCCCTTCTGCTCTAAATGCCGCTTCCAGCTCATAAAAATCCTCTCGTTCCCAACCATCTCCATCTTCTATTAGTTCCATGAAATAAGTCTTATGAAAATAGTTACTACGACTGGTTTCTATCAAACTCAATGTTTTCCGTGCATAGAATTTACGACCTGCGGTTTCCCCGTACTGATAGTACAGATCTGAGGTTGGGCGGGACGCCTCCATCTCTTCGCCCATCCTGTTTCTCCACCTGATGCTGATCTGCCCATCGTAAATTCTTATAACTGTCACGCACATACGACAATAGAAGTTATACCAGATATACCCTATATAAAATAGCAATGGTACTGCAGGAATCAGTCCGGCAAAAGGCCCAAACAACCCACTCACAGTGAAAAATAGTATGATGACGATGCAAATAATAGTCGTAAAAATTTCTCTTTCTGCAGATGTAGATAAGTCCTTGTCAAATCGATTCATGATATCATTATTCTTGCGTCATGCATATATGCAATGGTATAAAAAATTGGCAGGCTACCTTCTTACCTCCTGTTTCCCCCGGTATCCAATCCGGCATGTCTGCAATCATCTTCACGATAGCAGAATCGCTACTGGTATAGCTTTCTGGCGCTTTTCCATATATCTTTATATCAGTCAGCTTTCCATCTTTGCGCACCACAAATGATATATGAAATGTACCCTGGGGACAATCTTGTTTGGGCAACCGGGCATGTAAAGAAATATATTTTCCCAACAGTTCATCTCCTCCAGGAAAATGAGGTGGTTTGGGCAAGATGGTATAAATACTATCTTCCTGTATTAATCGCAATGATTTATCCGTTTTATTAAAAGAAGAAAGACATAGGCCTAACCACACGATCATTAGCATATTACATATCCTCACTCCCATTTCGCTCATATTTAAAATCAAAAATATCCTCCGAAATGTCAAACGAACATGCTTTTGCAGGTTTTGTTTTTTGCAGATCAAAATACCAGGAAGATGCATCCAGTCTAATATTAAAGCTATCATTATCAACCTGCTGAACAGATACTTGTTTGCCATTTTTCACGAGAGAGTCGCCCTTAATGATATAAGATGTCACTGTCAAACCAGCATCAACATTCTGTAAATTAAGCTCCAGCTTTCCATCATGGTCCAAATCTGTCAGTACATTCTCCCGTGATAGCCAGCTATGACCAGTTACATGCGATGCCAGATTCAGACAAATTATTTTATCAGGATTCGTGATATCAAACACCGCCATCCTGAACCAATGAATTTGTCCGGAGCCATTATTCAAAAGCTGCAAAATCAAATAATCATGATGATCCTGTTTATATAACCAGCCTCGTTTTACGACTACCTCCATTTCTTCGAACAAGATACTATTCACAGGAAAAAATTGTTGATGGATCACCAGTGTATCTTCTGCATGCTCCTTCATCAACCGATATGGCATGGTAGCCACTCTATGCGTTAATTGCACTGCAGTATTTAACTGGTAATAGTTTACGACCTGCGCACTATCAGTTGTATCATACCAGGGAAAAAACACCTGCCTGGTCAACTCGGGCTCGATCGCTATTTCATTCAAGAGGCCAACAGGCATACTATCCAGCAACACCGGCGCTTCCAGGCTCAGTTGCTTGAAACCATTAAAAGGTATATAGACAGCTTCTTCCACATGCGTAGTGACTTTTGTTTTTCTGTTGCCACAGCTAATGCAACAGCTGATGATCGTCACCAGAAAAAGGAGATATTTCATAGATGTCAGGTCATAGAGATGTTCAGGAAATCAGCAGACTAACTCCCACATAAGTCAGCAGCAATACAATGATGTACGCCAGGGTTCTTCTGTTAATACTTTTCACTTGTTGCAGCTCTTCCGGCGAAAGATCAGACCGTTTTACCACAAAGGCGCCACCATACTTCCTGGTGATGCGGCTCTTCTGAAGCATTTGTCTGACAATAATTATTACTCCGGCAAGAAAGAATAAAAGCGTGATAAGAAATTCTGACAACTTTGTAGGCATAACTGAATATCTCAATAATACACAACGGGCTAAATCTACGTATATCCGTTAGATTTAGCCCGTATAATGTAAGAAATTTTCCGCTATTCAGCAGCAATAACTATAATAAATTGGTCGGTAACCGGTGTCAACGCATCAAGTACACGGTCCAGGAAGGCTGGGCCTTCCAAGGCATACCAGGGAATGAAGTTCTCTTTTCTTTCCTGCAGTGAGCCTGCAGGGAATAACCTGGCTTTCAACGTACGGATCTGGTCCGTCTGCCAGGCAAATTTTTTCTTCTCTGCACGGAGAAATTTATGTTCCAGCTTACTGATAGATTTCAGTGCACGCTGCCGTTCTGTATCAGTAGTAGCAACCAATGTAACATCGATACTACGTGCCTTCTCCTGCAATTCATCAAAGAGCTTTTCTATGGCGGCATATTCATCTTTCAGTACCAGCGCGGCATCTGTATGCTCCTGCACAAAAGTATTGACCAGATCATCTGTGCTCTTAAACAGCTCAACAGCTTTCAACTCCAGCTTCTGCAAGCGTTTCTCCGACTGATCATCTACCAGCAACAACGAATTACGCAACAACAGAATTGGATATGGCACTTTATAGTGTTCGAACAATTGCTGCAACTCCAGCCAGTAAGCGATTTCGCCGCCACCGCCCACAAAGGCGATATTAGGTAGTATCGTTTCCTGGAACATGCCACGCAATATTACATTCGGACTAAAGCGCTCCGGGAAGGCTTCCAGTTCAGCGAGCAGACTATCTTCATCGAAAAGCAACCCGGTATTGAGCACTTTCCAATGGGCATCTTCCTGTACAATACGCTCACGTAAGCCTTTCTCTAGGTAGAATAAATTAATTTCGCGTGGATTAGCCTGTATTTTATAATGTGCAGAGATTCTTTCAAGGGTAGCACCTACCAGTTCCTGTGAGCGATGATGTAATAATTCATCCTGCATAACAGGAATGTATAAACGCTTCAGTGCTGGATTGTCTGGCACCACTGTCACCAGGCCAAAGCGACCAAACAACTGATGCACAAGGTATAACGTCGCCTCCTGGATGTTCTCATGCTCCAGATAAGCCATACGCAGCATGTCCAGCAATTCCTGTCCATGAGGCAGGAACCCAATGCTATCCTGGATCTGGTTGATTATCTTACCCAATCCATCCGGGTCCATACGGCCAACCGGGCCTTGCTGGCTTGTTTCCCACTTCAGCGTATTACCATCCAGATAAATACTGCCTAATTCATCCAGGTCAGCATCTTCGCTACCCATGTAATAAACGGGTACAAAATTGTACTGTGGATATTTTTGCTTCAGTTCTCCTGTGAGTTTGATCGTTTGCAGGATCTTGTAAACAAAGTAGAGATAACCGGTGAAGATGTTGGGCTGATGGGCAGTACAGACAGTGAAAGTATTGGGGCTGAGCAGACTTTGAATATTCTCCTGGACGGCCGTTACTGCCTCCAGTGGCTTATATTGCTGTTCAAGTGCTGCCACCAGTTCCTTGCGGGGAGTAGCAAAAGCCTTTCGGGCATCTATCGCTGCTGTAAAATCCGGTCTAACGGGTGAATACTTGTAAAAAGGCCTAATCTGTGGATCTTCTGCCAAAAAATCTGATACCAGCTGGCTGAAATAGCCAGTTTTCCCATAAGGAATATAATCGAGCATATCTATCAAATAATTACGAATAATGAATTACAGATGTGGTGGAGCTCAAATGAAACCAATACATCGAAACTTTTGAATGTACGAAGTTAATCAGTTTTTCATTATCCAAATCATGTAATTAAGGAACGGCAATTAGCGCCGGTGGAACGGCAGGAAAATTTATACGCCATCCGACTTAATAGTCGCCAGCAATTTCTCGAGATTTACAGTGGCAAAGCCGGAAGCATAGTCGGATAGGCCATATGGGATCACCAGTTCGCCGTTATGGATCAGGGAACCGCAGGAATAGAGTACATTGGGTACGTAGCCTTCGCGTTCATCCTTGGTAGGCATGAGTAAGGGCTCTCTTAACCGCCCTATTTCGATCCTGGGATCGTTGAGGTCCAATAAGCTGGCGCCGATACAATAAGTACGCATAGGTCCCACACCATGTGTGATGACCAGCCAGCCTTCCGGTGTTTCAATCGGAGAGCCACAATTGCCCACCTGTACAAACTCCCAGGGATATTTAGGGGTTTGCAGTATCTGTGGGTTTTCCCAGATATTTATTTTATCTGAATACATAATATACCCGTTGATACCATCAATACGGGAAATCATGACGTATTTGCCATTGATCTTGCGTGGAAACAGGGCCAGGTTTTTGTTCTGAGCACCTTCGCCATACAAAGGCATGATCTTGAAATAGTAGAAGTCTTTTGTTTGCAGCAACTTAGGCTGGATGGTAATGCCATCATAGGCCGTGTAGGTAGCGTAGTAAGTCACGCTGCCATCATCGCTCATGTACTTCACAAAGCGGGCATCTTCTATCCCTCTGCTTTCCGCGTCAGAATAAGGGAAGATGATCCGGTCAGAGAGGTCGGTATCGAGGGAGAAATTCAGTTCATAGTAGCTGTCTGCCAGCCATAGCACTCTTTCCAGTTCTTTTTTAAGGAGATGATCTACCTGGTACCTTTGCTGCATGTCGCGGATAGCGCGTTTCAGTTGCTGGTATTCAAACCTGTCTGGCAGGCAGTTTTGCACTTCCTGCATGATAGAATCAGGCAATTTGATAGAAACAGCGTTCTGGAAAAAATTCTGTTTTATATAGATAGAATTACGGATCACCTCTGCTTCATCGATGTAGTTGCCGGGAGATTCCAGTTCTATCTCGTTATTCTTATTTATAAGGCCATTGCGGAAGGCAATGGAAGAAACGTGTCCTTCACCTACAGCCCTGAAGCTGATGATGACCCGTTTCTCCCCTTCTTCCAATCCGCTCTGGTCAATATCTTCAATTAAGGATGGGTTGAAAAATGCGGCTGATTCTATTGAATATTCGTTGGTAAAGTAGGATCCTATCAGTAGTTTCTTACGATAGGCCATATCCTCGTAGCTGATTTGAAGCGGGACGAAAAGGTGGCTAATCTTTTCGGCGTGTTTTTCAAATATCCGGGTAATGTTTCGGTGACGCCGGGAGAATTCCCTTAATATAGGCATGATCGTTAGGTTCACCTCTGCATCTGTCATATCATTCACTTTCTGAATGATCGACTTAGCCCTTGCCTCTCCGTTAAAGAAGAAGCGCGCCACTACCCTTTTCAGGTCAGGATAAATTTTGGTGCTTTTCCGTTCAATAGATAATTGCATTTTCTGCTGATTTGGTCATCAAATCTCAAAGCCATCACTCAAAACCATGCCTTTCTTCACAACAACAATACCATCTTTTACGGTATACTTCTCGAAATCGCCATCGGCGAGATGCTTACCTCCATTGATACGTACGCCATTACCGATACTGCAGTTTTTATCGATGATAGCATTGTTAATGATACAGTCTTCACCGATACCCATTGGCGGGTTACCAAGGTCTTTCGCTTTGGTCATATCATCCAGGGTCTGGTAATAATCGCTGCCCATAATGTAACTATTGGTAATCACGCTTCCTTTGCCGATTCGGGTACGTATCCCTATCACGCATCGTTCGAGACGACTTGCCAGAATAATACAACCATCGGCGATCATTGTTTTTTGAATATCCCCTGAAATTTTTGCCGGAGGCAACATTCTTGCTCTGGAATAGATGGTTTGTTTCTCATCATAGAGATTAAACTGTGGTATATCGTCTGTCAGGCCAATATTTGCTTCAAAGAAGGAAGGTATGTTTCCGATATCGGTCCAATAGCCTTCATATTGGTAACTGAAAACTTTAAAGCCAGCGCTGATCGCATGCGGGATTACCTGCTTACCGAAATCGGCGGCATCCGGCTGTTCATTGAGCATATCAAACAACACATTTCTGTTGAAGATATAAATACCCATACTGGCGAGATAAATGCGCCCCTCATTTTTCATCTCATCGCTTACTTCTGAGGCCCATGGCGGTAGTACTGCCTGAGATGGTTTTTCGGTAAATGATGAAATGGCGCCATTATCATCTGTTTTAAGAATACCAAAATCAGAGGCATCTTTTGCGCTTACTGGTATAGTAGCGATGGATATCTCTGCACCTGACTCCTTATGATATTGTAGCATCTTATCGAAGTCCATCTGGTAAAGCTGGTCTCCGGAAAGAATAAGGACATATTCAAATTCGAAATTTTCAATATGATGCAGACATTGCCTTACTGCATCTGCTGTACCCTGGTACCAGGTAGGATTGTCCGGGGTTTGCTCTGCGGCAAGAATATCTACAAAGCCTTTATCAAAATTGCTAAAGTGGTAGGTATTTTTGATGTGTTTATTGAGAGATGCTGAGTTGAACTGCGTCAATACGAAGATGCGATTCAGGCCGGCATTGAGGCAGTTGGAGATGGGGATATCTACCAAGCGGTATTTTCCGGCCAGTGGAACTGCAGGCTTGGAGCGACGGCGGGTGAGCGGGTATAATCGGGTCCCTGCTCCGCCTCCAAGTATAATGGAAATCACGGTATTAGTCATAATATAAAGTGGGATTATAAAGGTTATCTATCGCATGCTGCTATATAACTGGACGTACTGTGCTGCCGAGGCTGTCCAGGAGTGATCCAGGTGCATTCCTGTCAGCTGCACATCTCGCAGGTGACGTTTATCTTGATACAATTCCAATGCACGTTTTACAGAGTAACATACATCCCAGACGGAAGGCTGTATAAACCGTATCCCTACTCCTCCTGCATCTCCAAAATCAGTTACTGTATCTTTCAACCCACCAGTACTCCTTACTACAGGTACCGTGCCATATCGAAGGGCATATAGTTGGTTGAGGCCACATGGCTCTACCCTGGAAGGCATCAGAAGGAAATCACTGCCGGCATAAATCTGGTGCGACAAACTCTCATCATATCCAATGTGCAGGTTAAATCCATAACTGTTATAGTTTCTGGTTTCCTTCAGCATCCATTCGATTTGTGGGTCGCCACTGCCTAATACAAGGAAGTTGACTTCTCCCGGCAGCTCATGTAAGCTGCGGGCAATAATTTCGGGCAATAAATCCGCGCCCTTATCTCCTACAAGTCTACCTATAAAAGAAATCAACGGAACAGAGGCATCCAGTCCGAAACGTTCGCAGAGCTGCACTTTATTGGCTGCTTTTCCTTCGGACACGATTTCAGCGGTATAGTTGACGCTCAATCGCGGATCTGTGGCTGGGTCCCAAACTACCGTGTCAATACCATTGATGATACCGCATGTTTTGGCTCTTTCACTGCTGATCAGACTTTCCAATCCATTGGCTTCTACATACAGTTCTTCCATATAGCCAGGTGAAACGGTGGTTACCCGCCATGCACATTTAATCCCTGCGGCCAATGGATTGATGCAGCCACCCCAGTCGAGGAGCCCTGATTTCCAGAGGTCAAAGCCAGGAATGAGATAGAGTTTATCCCAACCAAACTGGCCCTGGTATTGGGCATTATGAATAGTGAGGACAGTTGGAATTTCTTTGAGGCGGTTATATTTGTATCCCCAGCTGAGCATGAATGGGATCAGGGAGGTATGGTGATCATGGCAATGAATCACATCTACTGTGTGGTTCCATTCGTTGATCCAGTCCAGTACGGCCACCTGGAAGGCCAGGAAACGTTCGGTATCATTAGGATAACCATAAACACCAGGCGTGTCCAATAATCCGGGAATATCTACGAGGTACAGGTCAAATTCAAGACTATTCTGTCTTTCTTTTAATACATTGAAATGATACCATTGATGACCTAGCCACATGCCGGCCTGATGTACCACATCAAATTCATGTGTGTCGTAAAACTTGTTCCTGTAAGCGGGCATAACTACCTTGGCTATATGCCCCAGCTGCTGCTGGTACTTGGGAAGGGCGCCTACCACATCCCCCAGTCCGCCTACCTTGGCTACCGGATAACATTCCGCGCTAACGTGTAAAATCTCCATGCTGTTTATTATATCTTCTTAAGTTAATATCAAAAAACTGAAATTCAAAATTTCGTTAACTTGCTTATAGTCATTGCCGCATGATTGTCATATTTAAAAACCATCGCGTATGAAAATAGGTGCAGTTTCGAGCAGCATGTTGGACGATATCGACTTCAAACTACCGGCAGAACCGCTGTACAACAAGCGTATACTGAAAGGCAAACGCCCCAGATCCCCTAAAGTCTTTACTGGCTGCGCCAAATGGGGGCGCAGAGAATGGATAGGCATCCTCTATCCAAAGGGAACCAAAGAAAATCAATATCTCCAGGAATATATCAAAAACTTTAACAGCATTGAGCTGAATGCCACCCACTATAAAATCTATGATGAAACTACCATTCGCAGATGGGGCGAAAAAGCTCGGGGCCAGGACTTCGTCTTTTGTCCCAAAGTGCCACAGGCCATCAGTCATTACAGTAGTTTGGTAAATGCTGGCGTACGCACCACCGACTTCCTGGATGGCATGCTCAATTTTGGCAAACACCTGGGACCAATATTCCTGCAACTCAGCGACAGGTTCAGTCCCAACAGACGTAGCCAGCTCTATGAGTATATTGCCGACCTACCGCGAGATCTGCAATTTTTCGTAGAAGTGCGCCATCCCCAGTGGTTTGAAGATGAGACAATCCGGATGGAATTATTTGACACCCTCGCCAAACATAAGGTTGGAGTTGTTATCACAGATACGCCGGGCCGCCGGGAATTAATGCACATGCACCTTACCGTACCGATTGCGTTTATACGCTTTAACGCCAATAATCTCCATCCTACAGACTTCACCAGAATTGACGATTGGATGCACCGGTTAAAATACTGGATAGATCATGGCCTGAAACAAGCCTATTTCTTCCTGCATATGCCAGATGAAAAATATACACCGGAACTGGGCGCATACCTTGCAGCGCAAGTAAAACAGGTGATTGGCATCGAAATAAAAAAACCTCAGTTTATAAAATCATGAGACTTTTTTTGACGATTCTATTACAGGAGATGAAAAAGACAACCTGATATATTAATTTCGCCCTTTCATAAACAGGTACTTAAATCATGCGCGACAAGCTAGAGCTATTGGCCCAGGAACTGGAAGGCACGCTATATTTAGATGACACCATGCGGACCCTTTATGCCACAGATGCTTCGGCATACCGCGAAATGCCCCTTGCAGTGGCGATTCCGGCCGATGTGGCAGATCTGAAAACACTGATCCGTTTTGCCCGTGAAAACAAAACTTCCCTGATACCTCGTACTGCAGGCACCTCGCTTGCCGGACAAGTAGTAGGAAACGGTATCGTGACAGATGTTTCCCGCACATTCACTAAAATTCTGGAACTCAATAAAGAAGAAGGATGGGTAAGAGTTCAACCAGGGGTGATCAGAGATGAACTGAATATGTTCCTCAAACCACATGGTCTCTACTTTGGTCCGGAAACGTCTACCGCCAACCGCGCCATGATCGGCGGGATGGTAGGTAATAACTCCTGCGGCTCCAATTCTGTTGTTTACGGTAGTACCCGCGAACACCTGCTGGAAGTAAAAGCCCTCCTCAGCGACGGCAATGAAACTACTTTTGGCACCATGGACATCGACAGCTTCCATCAAAAATGCGAGGCGCCCGATTCCCTGGAAACACGCATCTACCAACAGATTCGCAATATCCTCAGCAATCATAATAATCAGGAAGAAATCCGTAAGGAATTCCCTAAAAAAAGTATTCCACGTCGTAACACCGGTTATGCCGTAGATATGCTGCTGGAAACAGCTCCATTCACCGCTGGCTCCGAAGATTTCAACTTCTGTAAGCTGATCGCCGGCTCCGAAGGAACACTGGCCTTCCTCACAGAAATAAAACTTCATGTAAACCCACTCCCTCCCAAGGAAGTAGGTCTCCTCTGCATACACTTCAACAATATCGATGAGTCGCTACGTGCAAACGTACTCGTTATGGACTTCAAACCTAGCGCCAGTGAGCTAATCGATCATTATATCCTAGAGTGTACAAAAGATAATATCGAACAAAGCAAGAACCGTTTCTTTGTACAAGGCGATCCTGGAGCCATTCTGGTAGTTGAATTCTGCAGAGATACCCGTGAAGAAGTAACCGCTATCTGCGCACAAGTAGAAGCCAAACTACGCGCAGCTGGCCTGGGATATCATTTCCCATTACTCTTCGGCGACGATAGCAAAAAAATATGGGCCCTGCGTAAAGCCGGTCTGGGATTACTCAGCAACCTCCCTGGCGATGAGAAAGCAGTACCAGTAATCGAAGATACTGCCGTAGCAGTAGAAGACCTGCCAGCTTTTATCCGCGACTTCAACGATATCCTGAAGCAGTACAACCTTTACGCAGTACACTATGCACATGCAGGTAGCGGCGAAATACACTTACGCCCTATCATCAACTTGAAAACAGTAGAAGGTAATCATCTCTTCAGAAAAATCGCAGAGGAGATTGCCACACTGGTGAAAAAATATAATGGCTCTCTTTCCGGCGAGCATGGTGATGGCCGCCTCCGTGGCGAATTCATCAAGCAGATGGTAGGCGAAAGAAACTACGAAATACTGCGCCAGATAAAATATACCTGGGACCCGGAAAATATCTTCAATCCTAATAAGATTGTAGATACACCGTCTATGAACAGCATGCTGCGCTATGAACCAGGACAGGCAGCACCAAGCATTAATACTATTTTTCATTTCCCTGAGCAAACCATCCTGCAACACGCAGAGCAATGCAATGGCTCCGGCGACTGCCGTAAAACGGAGCTCAGTGGCGGCACTATGTGTCCAAGCTACATGGCTACCCGAAATGAAAAAGATACCACCCGCGCTCGCGCTAACATCTTACGTGAATTCCTCACACATTCCAACAAAGACAACCGCTTCGATCATAAGGAAATTTATGAAGTGCTTGACCTTTGCCTTGCTTGTAAGGGATGTAAGTCAGAATGCCCGTCTAACGTGGATATGGCGAAGTTGAAAATGGAATTCCTGCAACATTATTATGATGCCAATGGTGTTCCGCTTCGTGCAAACATGATCGGGAATTACTCCAAACTCTCTGCGCTGGCATCTACACTGCCATGGGCTTATAATGGATTAATTAAAAATCCGCTGACAGGGAATCTTATCCGCAAGTTTTCAGGCTTCGCTCAAAAACGCTCCCTGCCTGGCTTACATAAAATCACTCTTCGCAAATGGTACCACCGCAAATGGCGCCAGGAAACGAAGAAAGGTAGCCGTAAGGTGTATCTTTTCTGCGATGAGTTTACCAACTACAACGACACTCCTATCGGCATCAAAGCCGTGAAGCTGCTATCCAAGCTGGGTTACGAAGTAAAAATGATAGAACACCCTGAAAGTGCCAGAGCCTATATGTCTAAAGGGTTGCTGCGCAAAGCAAGGGAAATTGCAGAAGATAATGTGCGCATCTTCCAGAGTATAATAAACGAGAATACGCCGTTATTAGGGGTAGAACCTTCTGCCATCCTGAGTTTCCGCGATGAATATCCAGACCTGGTAAGAGACGGGCTTCGCAATGGTGCTAAGAAACTGGCCAAGCATGTATACATGGTAGATGAGTTCCTGGCTATGGAGGCCGACAAAGGTAATATTACCGCTGCCCAGTTCACCAGCAAGCCACAACATATCAAACTACACGGTCACTGCCAGCAGAAAGCACTGTCTTCAGCTTTACATTCCAAAAAGATGCTTAGTCTGCCACAGAACTACACCGTAGAAGTAATTCCTTCCGGCTGCTGCGGTATGGCAGGTTCCTTTGGTTATGAGAAGGAACACTATGACCTAAGTATGCAAATCGGTGAAATGGTATTGTTCCCAGCGGTTAGAAACGCTGCTGCGGGCACTATCATCGCGGCTCCTGGTACCAGCTGCCGCCACCAGGTGAAAGATGGTACAGGTGTAATAGCACAACACCCGATTGAAATATTATTCGACAGCCTGGCCTAAGGCCAGACTGTCAGATTTATGCCGGGACCACGCCTAAGCATGGGTTGGTCCCAGGTATATTTCGGTATGGAAATGAAATTTCACCATACCATTTTCGTTGTTTTTTTCGTAGATCTCTTCCAACTCCCGCATCATGGCATCATGCTCAGGCCCATGCAAAGGGGCATAAGAGGCAGACATCAACCTTCCTTTAATCCCTTTCAGATCAAACAGCTGTAAATGATTCAGTGATTTCAGCTTATAGCCCTGTGGCCCGAAGAAGCTGTTCATTTGCGCCTCTCCTATATTTTTGTGATTCACTTCCTTGTAATCAGTCCCATATTTTCTAAGCAGTACTTCATAGGCCTTTTCGAAGGGCGACTCCACCTGGCGTACATTCCAGATCAAAGCGATGTAACTACCGGGCTTGCCTATACGCTCAAATTCTATTTTTGAGGCAGCAGGATCAAACCAATGAAACGCTTGTCCGGCAATGATAAGATCTATGCTATTATCCGGCAGGGTGGTATGTTCTGCCGTTCCTGCAATTGCTTTAAAATTTTGGTATGGAGATAGTAAGTCCACCATCTTTTCCCGCATTTCAGCATTGGGTTCAACAGCATATACTTCATTACCGTTTTCGAGGAAAGGGCTGGCTGAAATGCCTGTGCCAGCGCCGATGTCCGCTACTATTGTTTCTGGATGCAATACACCGGCTTCCTTCAGGAAAGGCAATAACGTATCCGGGTAATGCGGACGGTATTTCACGTAGTTTTCTACGCGTGTACTAAAACGTTCGGTATTTTTCATGCAGGGAAGATACTTTATTCACCCAGACCTTTAGGTTTTTTCTCTTCATTGCCATGTGCTTCCAGTTCTGCCAGTTTTTTCTTACCATAGGAAATTTTGGTAATCAATACGTACAATACCGGCACACTGAATATTCCCAGCAAAGTAGCCGCCAGCATACCTCCTACTACCGTAAAACCAATGTTTACACGGGAGGCTGCACCTGCACCTTTTGCCAGGCACAATGGCACCACGCCCAAGATAAACGCGAAGGAGGTCATGAGAATAGGACGGAAACGAAGTTTCACCGCCTCTATGGTAGCTGCCAGCAATGGCATACCGCGGTCTACACGTTCTTTACAGAACTCTACGATCAGGATGGCGTTTTTGGCCGACAATCCGATCAACGTAATCAGACCAATCTGTGAGTACACGCTGTTAGCCTGTTTGGTAAGAAACAATGCCAGGATAGAACCGAACAATGCCACCGGAACAGCCAGAAGTACAGAGAAAGGTACCGACCAGCTTTCGTACAATGCTGTCAGCAACAGGAATACAAACAATATAGAGAGTGCGAAGATGAGCAGACTTTTATTACCAGCTTCAATTTCCTGCAGTGATACATTGGCCCACTCATAACCGAAGTTGGAAGGCAATACTTTAGCAGCCACGTCTTGTAATGCCTTGATCGCATCACCGGAGCTATAGCCTTGTTGTGCATCACCATCAATTTCAATGGCACGATAGAGGTTGAAGTGATTGATTACCGGCGCACCTCCACCTTTTTTGGAAGTTATGAGAGAACTCAATGGGATCATCTGCCCCACATTATTTCTTACATAATAAGTAGCCAGGTTGTCGATGCTGGTACGATACAATGAATCGGCCTGCAATACCACACGGAAGCTGCGGCTGAAGCGGGTGAAATCATTTACATATAAGCCCCCCAGGAATGTTTGCAGCGCACCGAATACATCACTGATGGATACACCCAGCTGCTTACATTTGTCGCGGTCCACATCCACATTGAACTGTGGCGTATTTGCGCTGAAGAAAGCGTAGGCACGAGCAATTTCCGGTCTTTGGTTGGCTGTCATCAGGAACTGTCCGAGTACCTGGTTAAACTGCGCCAGGTCAGGGTTGGACTTCTGTTCCATGATGAAAGAGAAACCACCCGTATTACCTAGTCCACGCAACGTAGGCGCCGGGATACAGATGATGGTGGCTCCCACAATACGAGAAGTCTGTGCGGTAATTCTTCCCAATACCTTTCCTATATCATCGCCATGTTTATAGCGTTCGTCCCAGGGTTTGAGACTCACGAAGAAGGTACCTGCATTCGGTTTGGTAGCATTGGCAACGAAGTTGATACCTGCAATACCGAAGAAGTGATTCACTGCGCTGTCTGACAACAGAATCTGATTGATCTGATCTACCACTGCTTTTGTTCTTTCTGTAGAAGCCGCATCCGGTAGTTCCAACGCAATAAACATCGCACCCATATCTTCCTGTGGTACAAACGTTGTTGGTGTCTTTTTAAAGAGATAAAAAGCAGTACCGAACAATACTGCCAGGATAATCAGAACCACCCATGTTTGGTGTATGGAATGTTTTACGCCATTTGCATATCTGTCTGTCACTCTGCCGAACCACTGGTTGAATTTGAAGAAGATCTTGTTCAGCCCATGTGATTCTTTATTGAGATGTGCAGGTTGCAGGAGTATGGCTGTTAGTGCAGGCGTTAGCGTTAGTGCCAGGAATGCGGACAACAGTACCGAGAAAGCAATGGTTAGTGCGAACTGCTGGTATAATCTTCCGCTCACACCTGGTATAAATGCTACTGGTACGAATACCGCTGCCAGGATCAGGGCGATAGCGATTACCGGCGCCTGTACCTCCGACATGGCCTTATAGGTGGCTTCCCGCGGCGACATCAGATCTGCATCGATGTGATGCTGTACCGCCTCCACCACCACAATGGCATCATCCACCACTATACCAATAGCGAGTACGAACCCGAATAGTGTGAGCGTATTGATAGAGAAGCCCAACAACTGGAAGAAGATGAATGTACCAATCAACGATATCGGGATAACCAATACCGGGATCAGTGTTGCGCGCCAGTTTTGGAGGAATATGAAAACCACCAGTACCACCAGTGCAAGCGCTTCCAGGAAGGTATGTATTACTTCGTCGATTGAGATTTTTACGAAAGACGTTGTTTCGAAGGGCACCAGCCAGTTGACGTCTTCAGGGAAAGACTTGGCCATTTCAGCCATTTTAGCCAGTACTCGATCATTTACATCCAGGGCGTTAGCGCCTGGTGAGAGGTACAGGGCGCAACCACTACCGGTTTTACCATCAGCTTTTGCCTCAATAGCATAAGTAAAGGAACCGAGGTTGATGCGCGCCACATCTCTCAAGCGGATAAGAGAACCATTCTGGCTGCGGCGAATTACGATGTTACCAAATTCTTCAGAGGTTGCCAGACGTCCTTTTACACTCACTGTATATTCAAAGGCTTGTTCTTTATGGATGGGAGGAGAACCTACTGCACCAGCGGCTACCTGTTGGTTCTGTTCTGCGATGGCGGCAGCCACATCTCCCGGCGTGAGGCCTACAGCAGCCATTTTATCAGGATTCAGCCATACGCGCATACTATAATCCTGCGAGAAAACATTCACATCACCAATACCCGAAATACGTGCGAGTTCTGGTTTCAGGTAGATGTTCATATAGTTATCGAGAAATTCGCGGCTATGTGTTCCTTTGGGAGAGTTCAGCGCGATTACCATCAACATATCGTTGGAACGTTTTTTAACGGTAACCCCTACACGACGTACTTCATCCGGCGTACTGGGAAGTGCCAGGCTTACGCGGTTTTGTACGTCCAATGTAGCGATGTCGGGATCGGTTCCGAGGTTGAAGGTAACGGTGATACTCATGGACCCGTCGTTGGCGCTAACGCTTTGAATATACATAGCACCGGGGGTACCATTCACCTGGTTTTCGATAGGTGTGGTTACGGTTTCTTCCACGGTAGTGGAGTTGGCGCCCACATAAGTGGCACGTACATCCGTTACCGGAGGAGCAATATCGGGCAACTGCGCAATGGGCAGATTGAACATACAGATCAAGCCTACAATCACCAGGATAATTGCAATCACGATCGTCGTATTCTTGCGCTCTATAAATGTTTTCGAAATCATGCTGTGAGAATAGTTTTGATGATTATTTGCCTGATGGTGCAGGGGCCTGACCGGCGCCTGCAGGCGGTGTTGCGCCGGCAATATTTACTGTATCTCCTGGTCTTACTTTTTGCAGACCTTCTACCACTATTCTGTCGCCAGCGTTGAGGCCACCATTCACGATAAGCATAGTATCAGTAACTGCGCCTGGGATAATGCCTTTCTGTTGAATGACATTGTCTTTGGTTAGCAGCATGACACTGGTCTCTGACAGGTTCTGAACAATTGCTTTTGCAGGAATGGCCAACTGATTAGCCGACGTGGCATACTGCATGAGTACTACGAGGCTCATACCGGAGGTAAGCAGTCCTTCCTTATTGGGAAACTGTAGTCTGACCTTCACGGTACCAGTGCTGGGATCTACAATATTGTTGATGGTAAGAATAGTTCCGGCGGAGCTATAACGTTCACCATTAGTAAATTGCAGGAAGAATTTGAAGTCGCCCGGACGGCTTTTCAGTCCGAGGAATTCCTGCATTCTGTATTGAGGTACGTCGAAGTCCACATACATGGGGTCTTCATTGACGATGGTATTGATCACGGTCTGGCCAGCGTTGACGATATCACCTACTTTAATTTGAACGATACCGATTTTACCACTTACCGGTGCTTTGATGGTAGAGTGGTTTACGTCGGTGCTGGCGCGCGCCACGGCAGCTCTGGCAGCTTCCAGGTTGGCCTGGGCAGTGAGCAGGGCAGTATGTGCCTGGTCGACTGTTTGTTTTGATATCGCGTCGTGTTGTAGGAGGTTATTATAGCGTTCGAAATCGCGTTGTTTCAGTGCGAGGTCGGCCTGGGCCTGTGATACGCTGGCGGCAGACTGATTAAGGGCGGCGGTGTACCTGCTTTTTTCAATCTGGTACAGCACCTGTCCTTTACCTACCCTGCTGCCATCAGGGGCTTTGATAGCATCAAGGAATCCGGTAACATCGGCCCTGATTTCGACAATGTTATTGGCAATGAGCGTAGCAGGGAACTTCTCCACCACCGTGTAGGATGCAGGTTGCACTGTATAAGGTACAACAGTGGCTCTCATTGGTCCCATCATCCCCTGTTGTTTCGATTTACCACCACCACAGGCGCTGAATATCGCCGCTGCTCCAACAAGGAATATGCTTGAATAATTTTTCAGATACATATGGAGAAGAAATTACATTTTATGAATTACTTGATTTTGCCCATGGCTTTATCCAATGCAGTTTTGCTGATAAGGATATTAAGCATGGCAGTGATATAGTCTGTGCGTGCCTTTGTGAGCTCATTTTCGGCGGAGAGCACATCAAGGCTGGTGCTTACACCCTGGTCAAACTTCAGTACGATCCTGTCGTATATGCCCTGCGTTAGGTCCATATTTTTCTTGGCAGTAACGTAGTTGTCCTTATTATTGAGGTAATCGGTATTTGCACTTTTTACCTGTATAGATATTTGTTGGTTGAGATAATCGAGATCATTTTTAGATTTCTGTACGGTGATCTCGTTCTCTTTTATCTGGTGATACCTTTCGAAGCCAGTGAAAATGGGCCAGGACAGGGTAATACCGAGTGCGGAGGCGCCATAGCCAACATGGTACAGATCTTTAAATTTCTTGGAGTACCAGTTCCATCCATAGTTTACGAAACCATTTAGGGATGGGAGGTATTGCATTTTTTTGCTTTTCAGCTGTAATTCATACAGGGCGATCTGTGTTTGTTGCATGCTGTATTCAATACGATCATCTACGTGGTAGTTGACCGTATCGGACAGAAAACGGGATGCGTCGAGATCACTGACGGATTCGGTGAGGGTAAGCTGATTTTCCTGCGGCATACCCATCTGGAACTTCAATAACTGTAAGGCATATACGAGCATTCGTATCTGGTTACCGACTTGTGTGACTGTATTATTGTATGATACCTGGATACGATCTACATCAATTCTTTCTGCAACACCCTGATCATAGCGGTTCCTGATATCCTGGAGGGTTTTGGTCAGCTGATCCAGGTTGGATTTGGTGAGCCGGATAGCTTCCTGGTTTGTCAACACTGCATAGTAAGCGTTGGTAACACCTACTATGATTTCAATATTCGTTTGGGTGAGTGTTTTCCGGGAGAGGTCTTTATAGACCCTGGAAGCTTTGAGTCCAAGGAAGTAATCGCTGTTGAAGATAGTCTGGTCAATTTCACCGGAAACCGATGAACTTAATTTAGTACCAAACTGAACAGGGATTTGGGTATTATAGTTACCATTGGCGATATCGGGGATGAAGGTTGTTGCCAGTTTCAGGTTATCTGTAAAAGCAGCAGAGATATTCCCATGTGGTAAAAGCTTGCTGGTAGCTTCTTTTACCTGTTCTTCCGAGAATTTTACATCCAGGTGTGCATTTACCACGTCGTGATGATGGGCAAGGCCATAGGAGATGCAATCATTTAGGTTGAAAGCATAGGGTCCTGTCCTGGAGGTGTCTACCTGTGCGTAAACCTGCGATCCGAATATCAATAAAAGAGATAACAGCAAAAGAGTGCCACGCATAAGAAATCATTGACGGTCTATGACGATTGTTAGGTAGATAACAATAAAATGTTGAAAATGTTGACGGTGATCATCCGGAAAATGGCAGAAATGCGGAAGGATGACAACGGGTACGGAGGAACGGTTTTTTTAGCTTTATTAGGATACTTTGTATATTGCTGTTGTCTATCAAAAATGATGTACTCCTATTATGTCAATGTCTGTTATTAAGGAACCCAAATCTGAACACCGGGAATTAGAGCTGGACCGGCTGATTCTATTTAGTGATGGAGTATTTGCCATTGCGATCACTTTATTGATCATTGAGATCAAACTTCCTGAGATCCCTGATACTGTGCCGGTAACGAATTATATGCCATATCTGAAACCTGTACTGCTTGAATTTCTGATCTTTATGGGCACATTTGCTTTTCTCGGCAATTTCTGGCGGAGACACCTGTTATTGTGTCGTTTTTTGCAGCACTATGATAGTGGACTGATTAACAGGAATTTGTTTTTCCTGTTTTTCATTGTCATTTTTCCGTTTACGGCGTCGGCGCTGACGCATGTGAAATCGCATTTTATTTTGCCTTTGTTCCTATATCTCTGTAACCTGGCGGGTGCGCTGGCAGCGCTTTTTTGGTTAGCTTACTATATGTTTCAGAAGAAGCCATCACTCGCTGTTCCAGGGCATTTCACAGAAAAAGAGATCATGTACCAGCGTTATAAATACAATTTCCTGACGATGGCTACTGGTTTCACGGTGATTACTATGGTATATTTTTTCTTTCCTGAAAATACCCATTATCAGTATATGAGTTACTGGAGTATTCCGGCATTGGCTTTGTTTAATCATTTCCGATTAAAGATCAAGAAAAGAAATACGCTGAGGGCAGTACATATCGGGGATAAAAACCTGTAGGCATCTCACTAAAAAATTGACTATCGACCAAAACATGCCTGAATTAGATAACAGAGAGGCGCAAATCCTCCATCGGGCCATCGCAGAGTGGCAGAAAACGGACATTATTTCGGCAGACCAGGCCGGCAAAATGAACGATAGTATCCGTATACGTACCAGCGATTGGCAAACCATAGCTTTATACATATTTATTGCGGCCATATCCTGCGCATTGATGGCGTTTGGATCGCTGGTGCTGGATGAAAAGTGGATTGAGATCATCCGCAAAAAATTTGCGCTCACCGATGGTGTTATCGCATTGCTATTTGGGATACTGACCATTTTCCTTTGTATACACGGCTGGCGTAAAAAGCGCCATGAATACGGTTTTTCCTTTAACAGGGAATTATTTTGGCTGCTGCCGGTACTTAGTACAGGCGTTACCGTAGTATACCTGGGCAAGTCTGTCAACTACCTGGATGGCAACTACGGTGCGTTCTGGCTGCTGGCTACCGCTATTTTCGGCGTGTTGGCGTTGACGTTACATTCGAGGTTGTTGTGGGTAGCAACGCTTCTATGTCTCATCCCTGCCTATGTGAAACTTACCTATTATATAACCAGCGACAATGAATATTTCCTTGGGATGAACCTCCCTTGCCGTATGGCGGTGCTGGGATTAGTGTTGATCATTGCAGCAGCGCTGATGAAAAATACAAAATTGTATAGTCCTATCAGAGATATTACGCACAGTGGTGGTTGGTTATTATTTATGATTTCAGGCTGGCTGATCTCTATTTTTGGTAATACTGGCACCTGGGACCAGTGGCAGCAATTGCGGCAGGTACATCTGCTGTCGTGGGTGGTGGTATATACGGTGCAGTGTGTTGTGGCCTTTCTCCTTGGGTTAAGACTGAAAGACACCATGATAAGGGATCTCGGGGTTATCTTCTTCTTATTAAATCTTTATACAAGATATTTCGAATACCTGTGGGACAAAACAAACAAGGGCTTATTCTTTGGGATATTGGCTTTGTCATTTTGGGGAATAGGAAGATTGATAGAAAAGCGGAGAACGATACCTGCGCAGAAAGAGAAGTAGCAGGTATGGCGGCTTACGACATAAAAAATTAAAGCCCGCAAGCGGGCTTTAATAACAAGACTCCCATCTTTTTATTTGGCAGTAGCAACTTTTTTAGCGACATCATACCTTCCGGTATCGATAACACTCCATTCATAATTGCCAATCATCCAGCTGCGTAAAACAGATACGTAGCGTAGCAATTCATAGTCTTCATCGGTGTGTTGTACTGGCAGCAATTTTTCCAATACAAGGAAGATGGCTAATTCTTCGTTGTGCATGCGAGTTGCTTCTGAGATAGCGTCCTGCAGGCTGAGTTGCTGTTCATGTTTAAGTACCAGCACGAGGTTATGTACATCGCCTTGCAGGGATTCTTTATTACAGGAGATGATATCATTTGACCAGCAAACAATATTGTTACATGCCAGGATCATACGCTGCAGGATGGCGTTGTAGAGCACATTTTCCCTCAGGTAGATTTTTTCGATGATGTCGATGGCTTCTACATCTGCGAAGAGGGCGCCGGTATATGGGCGCATGTGTACATAGTCTTTGAGTGAGGGCACTATGTTATTTTCCCTGTTGTCTGCTTCCCAGATGCAGGAGTTGAAGTAGTCTTCCATGCTGCGGATGAACCGGAGTCTCCATGCGGGTTGGCTGATGTTACGCATTCGGGCCCAGATGTCTGACAAAGAAGCTGGTAAAGGGCCAGCCTCTTCGAGGGAGAATACTTTGTTTTGGCGGAAGATGTCCATGAGTCCCGTCATGATGGTACGCAGGTAAGCAGCTTTTTTACCTGCGGCATTTTCATCACATTGATCATCGAGAAGAAAGAGCCATGTGTTGAAGTCGGCGATCAGACAGAGTTCATCGAATGCGGCATCGGGGAAGGCTCTAGCAGCGAGCCATGCGAATTGGGCGCGGTCAAATTTTGCCTGCGCCATTGGAGAAGAGATCAGTTGAAATTGTTTAACCCAGTTGGTGACATGGATTTGCGCGTCGACTGCGCGCGGATTTACTCTTGACGGAAACGGATACCGTAGCGCCGGAAGTTGGATAGCGTTCATGTGCCTGTGATTTTAAGTTAACATTTGAAGCTTGAAATGATGGTATAGCAATTTTCCCCTGCGGGCAGGCGGCCGCAGTGTATCTAATAAGCAAATAGCAGTTCAGCGCCATAAATGGCGGTAACGGTGATCGGTCAACAGTAGATAGAATAATAAAAAAACGGACAGGCCTGTGGCATTGATGACATAGGAAAACAGTAGTGATTACTACTGAAGCTTATCCGAATTAAACTATAAACAGATTATATCTTCACTTCTCCGGCTAATTTGAGGTGCTCCAATACCATTGGCAAAGCTTTGTGAAACCATACTGTAAAGCTATCCGGTTCTTTCTCCATCAAATTCAAGATAGTATCAGCAGTCAGATGCTGATAACTATTCACTTCCTCGGCATTAGGATGAACAGGGCCATTATAGGTACCTACTAACACGTGGTCAAATTCATGCTCAGTAAGACCGTTGTTAAAAATATTTTTATAGGTAAACGAGAATATTTCTTGTAAAGGACAGTCAAACCCCATTTCTTCCAATAAACGTCTGTGGGCAGCTTCCAGTGTAGTTTCGCCAGGTGCGGGATGACTACAACAAGTGTTTGTCCATAGGCCGCCTGAGTGATACTTGTCCAGGGCTCTTTGCTGAATGAGAATTTCTCCGGCATTATTTACAACAAAAACGGAAAAGGCTCTATGGAGTAACCCTTTTTGATGAGCTTCTAGTTTTTCCATTTTTCCGATTGCCTCGTCTGATTCGTTTACAAGTATTACTTCAGGTATTTTCATAGCGCAACAAAGTTATTTTAATTTAGGGTTTTGCCGTAAGTTTAAAATTTTTTTTGCTTCTGATATAATTTAGCAAGTTCACTGAAATGATGTATGGTTACTCGAATAAATATACGATATAAAACCTAAAATGAACAAATATTTATATAAGTGTAATTAAGTATGCCATTGGTATGACAAAGATTATACTACGATTATCCTACCTTTGATTTATGGCTGACGATTTAAGAATTTCCAAAGGAGAAAAAGCGGAGCAATATATTTCATTAATACCACAGATAAAGGGATTGATAGACGGAGAACCAGACCTGGTAGCGAATCTTGCAAACATTACAGGTGCATTGAAAGAGCAGTTCAATTGGTTTTGGGTTGGATTTTACCTGGTGAAAGAAGATCAGCTGGTACTGGGACCGTTTCAGGGGCCAGTAGCGTGTACACGTATCCGTAAAGGAAAAGGTGTGTGTGGCAGCAGTTGGGAAAAAGCGACCACATTAGTAGTTCCTGATGTAGAAGCATTTCCTGGGCATATTGCTTGCAGTAGTCTTTCTCGTTCCGAAATCGTTGTTCCGATTATTAGAAATGGAGTTGTAAAAGGTGTGCTGGATGTAGATAGCGAGCTGTTGGCACAATTTGATGAAACAGATCAGCAATACCTGGAAGAAATTGTGGCATTGATTTCGATATAAAGACAACCGGATTTAATATTAGTCTAGTCTTTATCAGAAAACCGCTTATGTTTTTATTCCGCAGACGGGAACCGGCAGCCAGTACGAAATCGTTGCTGGCATTCATGGGAACTGACCTACACTCACATTTGCTGCCCGCCGTAGATGATGGCGTACGTGATATTACAGGCAGCGTTTATTTTATTGAGCAACTGCAGCAGCTGGGTATTCACCAGGTGATTACTACACCGCATGCAATGCCTGACAGGTATCCCAATAATGCAGGGACCTTGAAAAATCCTTACCTGGACGTACTGTCAGCATTGAGGAAACGTGGCAACAGCATACCTTTTCATCATGCTGCAGAATACTACCTGGATGAAAATCTTCCGGAAACATTACAGCAACCCATGCTCACCCTCTTCAATAAAACAGTATTGGTAGAGATGTCGTTTATGTCTGCACCACCACAGATTTTTCAGTGGATCTTCGATCTGCAGACTGCCGGCTATCAACCGCTGTTGGCGCATCCTGAGCGTTATGCCTATTATCATAGCAAACCAGATGTATATGCGCGCTTTAAGGAAAGAGGATGTATGTTGCAGGTAAACCTTCTTTCACTGACCGGGTATTACGGCAAACATATTAAACAAGCCGCTGATTATCTGGTACAGAAAAACCTGGCAGATTATATTGGCACCGACCTGCATCACGAGAAACATTTACAGGCGATACAAGACATTGCCTCCAACAAAAAGCTAAGGTTGATGTTAGAGGCTTATCCATTCAAGAACGCTATGATACCGATGCTTAACGTATAAGTGTTACCGAACCGGTTTGTTTACGGGCCTGTTGGTGGCTGTCGGTATAGGTCAACACCCATGCGAACACCTCCAGCTGTGCCAGACGGCCACGAATAGTGCCATCCCAACCGGTTTCCGGGTCATGTGTTTCAAAAACCAGTTCTCCCCACCGACTATAAACCGCCAGTCGGAAATCCTTTACATCGTCATTTACTTTTGCTCGGAAAATATCGTTCATGCCATCGCCATTAGGAGAAAACGCATTTGGCATAAATACGGCACATTCGCGCATATAACGGATTATTTCCTGGGAGCCACCCGTTTCACATCCATTTATATCTTTAACTGTATACTGGTAATTACCGGCATCTAACTTCGTCCAAACGCTATCAGGCTGTAAGCCAGCAGACTGCAGGCTATAGCTATATGGCCTGGTACCTCCGCTGGTAGTAAGTTGAATCTTCCCATCCATCGTTTCGCTGCAGCTGACATCATGTTTTTTTACATTAATCACCTGGAGTACATCAGGCTCATATAATACAGCAGTGCTGCTCATCATGCAACCTGCAGCATCTTGCACAGCAAAGTTATAGCTGCCTGCTTTCAGGTTTGTGATGAGAGAATCCGGCTGAAAATGGCCATTCTGCCATTGAAATAGGTATGGTGGTACACCTGTGGTGGGTTTTAATGTAAAGGTACCATCCGTATAGCCGTGGCAGTGTGGTAACTCAGGTACTGCCTGTACTTTCAGCGTATAGTCGGTAATGTAAGCTGTAGCCCTGTTGGTAGCTCCGTTTGCGGCCGTCACAGTAACTGTATAACTCCCGATACCCAATTGCCCAATGTAGGCGGTTTTATTCGCGGAGGAATCCCATGCATAGGTATATGGTGGTGTGCTACCACTAACATTAACTTTTACTGCACCTGTTCTTTTACCTGCACAGGTAGGTTGCACATCCAGCGAGATTTGTGGGACTTCTGCTAATGTAGCAGAAATATTATCCAGTAATGCACCTGCATAGCCATTAGCCTTACAACCATTAGGCAGATAAGGCATCAGCACCAGGAAAGGATAATTCTTTTTCGGATTGATAGTAGCGGTATATCGCTGCCAGAAAGTGTGTGTGAACATTCCGGACTGCCAGAGCAGGTCGCCTGGATCTGTGTCGCTAAAACTGCCATAGATGGCGAGTGCGCCGGAACAAAGTAATAAGGTGTCATAGTGTACAGGGAATGCTAAATCAAAAGATAATTGATAACTCGTATTGGCTTTCATAGGAGCAGGCAAAACCTGCGAGATGCCTTCTGCCCATCTGTGACCATTGATAAAGCCTACGTATGTTTTACCATTGGAAGCAGAAAGACTAATGCCATAAAATCCCGGTTGGGTGTCTGGCGACAATGTCCGTAACCAGGGGAACGGCACGCTACCAGCTCTGGGAGGCCCTTCTATGGAAGGGTTTCCGATACTGATATCCTGTGCAAATATCGGATGGCAATATAACAAGGCTATGACCACTATCGTAGTCAGGGCTTTCATAAAATACATGGTTTAAAATATAGATTAACGATGCCATACTGCGGCTATACCACGGTTAGTGGAGGCACTACAGTATTGGTTTTAACTCTTGCAAATCTGGATACAACAGCACCAGCTCCTATGACTACACCTTTTTCGATATGCGCCCCGCCACCGATATAGGCATTGGGAGCTATATGCGCATAATCTTCTATGATGGCATCATGATCTACTACGGCGCCTGCGTTGATTATTACGTGTTTACCGAGTTTTACATTTGCCTGTACAACAGCCCGTGCTAATACAACTGTGCCCTCCCCTGTCGCTACATCTGCTGCTACGCTTGCATCCTGGTGTATCAAGGTGGCATACCCATGCGACACGGTATCCGCTAAACGCTGTCTGACAGTATTATTCCCAATCGCCAGCACCATCAAGGCATCCGGATATATATGATCTTGATAGGGCACAATGCTGACATCTTCCACCTCTCCCTGATCATCAAAATAACAACATACTTCTCTCTCCTGATCTTTTACCATGGCTGAAATTACGCGGGCATGGCCGCCGGCGCCATAGATAACTACTTCTTTTTTCATACAGCAATTGTTTTGGTCATTAATTTGGGTTTCATGCTTACGTAAATAGCCACCAGTGGTAAACAGCTTACAAATAAGGTGGTAATAAAATTCCAGTGCGTATTGATCAACATAATATTGATGGACAGCTGTAATATGCTGTAGCCGGTACTTACTACGAGGTGAGACACCCGTTGTTCATTAGCCAGCACCTGGTAAAAATGTAAGCGGTGCGCCTGGAAAATATTTTGTTTTAATAATAACCTATGTACAATGGTGAGTACCGTATCACAACCATAGACAGCCAGCAGCAACAGGTATTTCAGGTCATTGCTGTAAAGCACCAGGGAGAGAATCAAAGTAGCGACCCAACATCCGAGCGCAACACTGCCTACATCTCCGGCAAAACAACGGGCCTTTGTCCTGAAATTAAAAAACAGGAATACAAGACAACTCAGTATTGGTAAAATAATAAATGCATTATCTGTAAACGTATATACGTAAACGTTGACATACCAGATACTCAGCAGTACGATCAGGCTGTACAGTCCGGTTATTCCGTTGATACCATCCATGAAATTATACGCATTAATAACGCCGAGTATGAGTACACAGCTTAATGCAATCATCCACCAAGGCCAGGTTTCCAGGGCACCAAGGCCATAAAGGATCATGGCTACTGAAATGAGTTGTACCAGTAGGCGGACTCTATTGGAAAGACTACTGATATCATCTGCCAGGCTGATGGCGCTGATTAGAATTATTCCAGCTACGACATACAACGATACACTATGAAATAAAATTGCGTAGGCCACTGCTGCGAGCGGCACTACTATTCCACCACCACGAATAGTAATTTCGGTGTGAGAGCTACGCTGGTTAGGCTTATCGATGATATTAAACCGATCTGCGATTTTAAAATAAACCAGCAGCGCAATGAGCAGAAAAATTAAAGTAATAAGGTAATACATGTCAGGTTGATTGAAAACTTTGGATAGTGGCTACCAGTCCATCTCTGGCTGTCACGGGCAAATGATGCAGCGACAGGGCATTTTTAATTTTTTCGTTGGATACTTCGTATGATTCCGTGAGCTTCTGTAGTCTGTCGGAATTCAGTGGAAGGTGAAGATAATCTCCCAGTCTGGCTACCTTGCGAATAAGCGAAGGACTGATATTCCATTTTCGTATATTCTTTTTCGTTACCTCGGCCATTATATTCATCAGCTCGTTGGTAGATAGCGCTTCATCATCCGCGAGATGGTATATACCGGAAGGAATTTTACCAGCATTATCTACCATGGTGTTGATGATATAGCAGAGATTATTTACGGAAAGGAAGGAGCGTTTATTTTCGAATGCGTGTAATGGATAAGGAATACCACGTTGCACAAAATTATACAGCAGGTTAAGGTTCCCTTTATTTCCGGGGCCGTGAATCATGCACGGGCGCAGGATATAAAGGGATTTTCCGGCTGGCAATGTTTGTTGGAGCAAGTAGGCTTCGGCCATTTGTTTAGACTTACCATAAGCTGTTTGCGGCTTAGGATCTGTGTTCTCGGTAAGTACGCCGTCTACTTTATCAGCGGCAGCTTTTACGCTGCTGCAATAGATAAAGCAACGCGCATCACTTTGCAGGAATTTATCGAATAGTTCCTGTGTGAGATACGTATTTGCTTCGAAATAGGCAGCAGGCTGGCTTACTCCTTTCATATCATGGGCCTTACCTGCCAGATGCACTACGGTAGATACATCCGGCAGTCCGGCGCCCGAAACGTCTTGCCAGGTCATTACTTTCGGCAGGATATCATTCTCCTGCCGATGGCGGGTGAGCCCTGTAATATTCCAGTTATTTTTCGTGTATTCGATGAGGTTAGTACCCACAAACCCACGATATCCGCTCATCAGTACATTCATCACGATACTTGTGCTAAGGTTTTATAAATGTCGAGTGTTTTTTCCACCACTTTCTCCACGCCAAATTCTTTTTCCGCCAGTTCCCTGGACCGTTCTCCCATGGCTATTCTCATCTCCTCGGAAAGGATAAGTCTGCGCATAGCGGCGGCTAATGTTTCAGCATCTCTAGCAGGTACGAGGAAGCCATTATATTCATGGATCACACATTCTCTACAGCCGGGAACATCGGTGGTTACGATGGGGCGGCCAATAGCGGCGGCCTCTATCAAGGATTTGGGAAGCCCTTCGCGATAGGATGGCAATACCACGACATCGGCATTTTGCAATGCCTGACGTACATCTCTCTGATAGCCTATCCAACGGATATATTCACCATCGGAGATAGTTTCGAGTTCTTCGGCTGAGATAGCCGCGAGATTTTCATGATCGATATCGCCTGCCAGTATAAATTGTGCTTTGCCTTCCAGTTCAGGGCGGAGCATTTCCGCGGCAGCGATAAACTCCATCACCCCTTTGTCGCGCAGCATTCGCGCCGGCAGCAATACCTGAACGGTATCCTGTAAAAGCGATTTTACGTTAAATTCGAATTCCTGAAGGTCTACTCCGCTTCCTTTGATTAATGTTACATCTTTATCATCTACTATTTTCAGGGAGCGGAACATCCTGACATCATCTTCATTCTGAAAAATAAAATGTCGTTTTCCACCTCTGAATCCGAACTTCATCATGGTCAGTAAAATCCTTTGGGTGATACCACCTCTATTGTCGATGAAGTTGTATCCAAGTCCGCTGATGGCATTGACGATGCCATTCATTTTATTCAGGCGAGCGGCGATGCTGCCGTAGAGAGAAACTTTGATGGTGACATGGTGAAGCACATCTGGTTTATGATGTTTATAGAGTGCATACAGCCAACGGATACATTTCATTTCTTCCCGCACGTTCATCCCTGACCTTTTAAAAGGAAAGTTGATCATTTTCAGTCCGTGACGCCGAATGTCATCTGCTCTTCCTGTATCGGCAGTTACGATGGTAACATCGTAGCCTGCTTTTTTTGCGGCCAGTGCAATAGGCAGCCTGTGAGACAGGAAGAACCAGTCTACATTTACTACAATAAACAGCTTCATAAGATATGGTTAAAATTTTCCTGGTTTTTCGTTAATCTATATCTAGGTTCTTCTTATTAGCCTGCGCGCGTTTTATTTTATCAACTTCATTTACTCCGCCTTGTTTCATGATTGATACATTACGGAACTTTGAAGGTGGCGCAAAGTCATATGTTTTGCCACCTTTAAATGGCATACTATTATTTTTCCATACCGGGTCTATTACCTGGATATTTCCTGCCAATGGTTTATCTGCTGGTGTATAGTTTGCATCTGTACCACCCATCCAGAAACCGGTAGGACTCCCGTCATCCGTATGTTTGTTTATGGTGATGTTTACCTGTTTCTGTGCTGGACCTGGGAGTCGGGCCAAGCCTATTACCAATCCATACTTCCCGTTATTGTAAGTTACCGGTTGATCAATGTCGATATCATCTATCATATCATCCGGACTGTTAGGTTCAATATCGATACCGCACATTGGCAGTGTACCGGAGGTATTGCTTACAACAGGTTTGATCAGTTTCAGGCCTTTAACAGAACCGATGGTGATACCGTTTCTGCGGTTATCATCCATGGCAGCGTAATACACGTTGATATTGTTATTGGTATTATCCTTACCTGCCTGTCCGATATACAAGCCATCGCCCCAGCACTTTGAGACTTGCGGGTGATAGATGTTTACATCTGAACTACCTCTTACATCGATGCCCATGCCCCATTCGCCACCACTGCCTTTATGATTGTCTTTATCACCTACCAGTACTGGTGAGTAGATATTGACATGTTGTACATTAAGGAGTTTGAGCATGGCATATTTACCTTTATCAGTTCCCTGTAATATCAACTTTGAGTTGGGCTGAAAAATGAGTGTGCTATTACTTTTCAGTAATAGTCCTTTGTCATTGATCATGACTGGAAAGTCAGGCATTTTGACTATGTTATGGCCATTGATAGCATTTTGCAGTTGCTGGGTATAATCGGCGGAGCCATCTTTTACGTAACCGGAAGGCAATGATGACGTAGCATCAAATGCTGTGCCGGCACTCGTTGCCATTGCTTGTTTTGCAGAGGCGGCAGCGATGGAGGTTGTGTTATAAACAGCAGGCAATTGTTTATAACGAAAACCTTCCTGTGCAAAGCATCCCATCCAAAAGGCGATGGCGGCTGCAAATACTAAACATCGTTTGTACATAAACGTTAGTTTGAAAATTAACAGTAAATGATAACAGTTATATCAACAGATCATCAAGCAGTAACAGCCATTTTGTTTTCGTAAATATTCTCCCAGAAGTCTAAAATCCTTGCTTTAGCGAAATTATTTCTGACATAAACCGCATTTCTTTCGCCCAAACGCTGACGCATCAATGGGTTCATTTTCATCATCTGCATCATGGCGTTACTGAGCGCTACGGGGTCTCTTGGAGGAATGACAATACCGCCGTCGGCACCTTCCACAATACTCCTTATACCTCCAACATCCGTACCGGTTACAGGGAGGCCGGCAGACATTGCCTCCAGCAAGGCCATGGGCATTCCTTCACTGCGTGAGGAGATAACGTAGCCATCATAATCCGGCAGTACCTGTGCAATATTTTTCACCAATCCCATGAAGCGCACATGCCTGTTAAGGCCCGCCAGTTCTACCTGTGCCTTTAATTCATTTTTCAATTCTCCGTCTCCGGCGATATCAAGGGAAAAGGCTACTCCACTTGGTAGCAGTAGTTGCATGGCATCAAAGAGATTACGGTAATCCTTTACTTCTATGAGCCGGCCTATGGCAACCCATTTAAAAACGGGAGGGTCTACACGAACGCCAGTGTTTATAAAGCTATCTACGTCGATTGCGTTATAGATGACACCGGATTTTTCTTTCTGGATGCCGGATTTGGATTGCAGTGCGCGTAAGGCAGGCACGGACACAGCACTGTGGTAGTCTACCCATTTTGAGGTAAGTCTGTAACACAGATATGGGCTGATGGTGCGTGCATGTGAGTCGTAGTTGCTATGGGTGGTGTTAATAACTCTGATACCCGGGTGTCGCATTTTAATAAAGCGGCCGAGTAAATTAGCATGGAACAGGTGCGTATGCACGATGTCTGGTTTTACTTCTTTTATTATGGCATTGAGCTTTCGCAGGGCGCCAGGTATAGATTTCGCGCCTTTCACTGCCAGGTCAAAGTAATTAACTCTTTTATCCAGGCGGCTGATGAGGCCAAGATCAGTTTTGATGGTGAGCAGTGATATGTCATAGCCTCTGTCGGCCAGCGCGGGGATAATCCCCAGCAGCTGACTTTCTGCCCCACCAAATCCCAGGCTGGTAATCACAAATAAAATCTTACGGTTGTTCATCTCATTAAACTGACATAAAAAATGATGAATAGTCAAAATTCCTGACAGCGAGTTTTGGAGCTTCCAGGTTTCTTGCTTTTACGATAGCAGTAGCCAGACTGTTTTCATCTTCAACAGGCACGGTATAGCCGTTGGTACCGGTGTCAATGATGCCTTTGAAATCCACGCAATCAGTGGCTACCACTGGTGTTCCGAGGAGTAATGCTTCCAGCACTACATTCGGGAATCCTTCTTTGCGGGAGGATAGTACAAAAAGGTCGGCCTCTTTGAAGTAAGGATATGGATTGGATTTAAATCCATGAAACAACACCTCATCATAGAGCGAAAGGCTGTCAGCGAGTTTACGCAGTTTTTCGCCATAGCCTGGTTCTATACTTTCTCTGCCGAGTATATGCAGTCTTGCATTAGGTATGATGCGTCTTACTTTAGGCATGGCCTTTATGAGCACATCAAAGCCTTTAGCAGTGTAGAGCGATCCGGCGGCCACGATATTAAAGCGGCTTCTGTCGAATACATTAATCAGTTCCTTGCTTAGTATTTCAATTTGCTTGCTGTTTACCAGATTCGGAATATGTCTGACTTTTGTGGCAGGGATGCGATAGTACTGCTCTGCTTCATCTTTCATCTGCTGCGTTTGTGCGATCACGTGATGTGCATGACGCAGAACTTTGCTATTAAGGAAGCGTTCTACCTTTCCTTTCCAGCCTATGCCCAGCTTGTTACTGGGTAGTGTAGGCAGGCGTACCACGTTGATATATTTCCCGCCGGTAAATCTTCTTAAGAGGATACTGACAATACTGATATGGTTCAGCGTAGTGAATACTATAGCTGGCTTCATATCTTTCAATACCCTGTAAATATCTTTCGTACCAGCGCTGGTACTGTTTTTTTCCAGTTTGATCAGTTTGACGGACTGTGTGATCAATGGCAGATAATCGTATGCCGGGCAGATGACCATCAGGAATATTTCCAGTTTGGAGGTATCCAGTGAATTGATAATATTGATCACTACTTTTTCAGCGCCGCCGCCTTTAAGGCTTGGTAATATGAATACGATCTTTTTTTTCATGGGCGCGAGATTTAGTTCAGACTTAGTGGGAAGTGCCGAAGGCTGTAGTTCAGCTGTTTTTCGGCGATTTCTCGTTCGGCCATAATGATAATTACTAACAGCATCAGCATGATGCGTTTATCGTAGTAGGCCACCAGGCCAACGTCCATGAGCATGAGTACAATAATAAATCCGGCGAGGAACATACCAGTGCGGTATTGCCATAGTTTGCGCAGTATAGAAAAATGTATACTGTAGTAAATCAATGGCCCGAGGAAACCTACGCCAAATAATAGTTCTATGTAGTTGTTATGTGCATAGAGGTGGTAGTAGTATTTGAAACTGGCGGCGCCGTAGCCTATCAGCGGACTGGCAGTGAACTGTGTCCAGCCTTCCCTCATGAAGCGTACGCGTTCTTCTGTACTTCCTTCATTATCGCGGCCACCAAGGGTAGATACCATTCTTCCTACACGATCTATTGCTGGTGATATATTCTCGCTAACAAAGTCTCCTTTTAAAAAAAATGATAAGGCAAAAACGGCTAGTCCTGCTATAGCAATTGTTTTAAATGACCCCATCAATCGTTTAAAATTGAGCAAGAAATAAAACAGTATCAATACGAAGCTGAACGCGATCCCTTTACGGGAGGCGGTCAAAAAAATGGTGTATAGTGCCAGCAAGATATTAGTGATGTGCAAACCTTTGGCAGCAACAGATTTCAGCTTATGCTGGTGAAATGCCAGCAGGCTGAGAAATATGGAGAACATGATCATGATGGAGAGATAGTTCGGGTTGAGTTCTGTACCAATAAATCTTGGTATTTCTTCATCATGATTTTCCAGGAAGCCAAAAAAAGGCAGCCCTAATGCCAGTGAGTAGTTCACGAAGGAATATACCAGCACCAGCGCTGCCACGAGGGAATACAGGTTATAACGAACGAGGAAATAATACAGAATAAAACTATTTGCTACCAGTATGAACAACACAAAAGTATGCTGCAAGGTAGCATCCGCATCCGGCGACCATAGTACCGACAGCAGTGCCAGCATGGCCAAAAGGAAAATCCTGTAGCCATGTACGTTAGCACTGAAGTTAAAGGTCTTTACTTTATTGAGGTCAAAGAAAAAAGCCATGTACATCAATATGGTAATACCCCAACCATATATTACCAGCCATTCTTTGTTGAGAAAGAGGAGGCTGAGAATAAACAGTGATACTAATATTTTTACCGGGAGTGGTTTCATGAAAATGCCGGTTTTTGTTGAACGATCTGATCTATGAGGCCTTCTACCATAAATTGTTGTGGATTGAAAGCGCCTTCATGCCAGTTGAGTTGTTGGTCCCAATATCCGGTGCATGGATCGTATACTGGCATCATAAAACCATAGCTCATTTCCACTATTAGTGGTTGTTGCTGTTGGTCGTAGATGAAGTCGAGTGCGAGCGATTGCGCTTGCATTTTATTGGCCAGGTCAAAGGAGATCCGAACCATCCGTTCATCAAATAGTTTTTTGTCGAAGCCAATGAGGCCACTACCGGATGCCCGAAAATCTCCTTCCCTGTTATAACGCCTGATAGCAAATGCTTTCCCGTTGATCACAATGATGCGGGTATCGTAATTATTATCAGGCATAAATTCCTGGAAATAGACGTATCCTTTTTCTCTCCCCTGCATATTTTCATATACAGTAGGCAGGAAAATTCTACCTATACCTTTAAACAGACCGAAGAATGCAGCGCGGTTCCTGTCACGTTTTAATCGCCATAACGCATCTCTAAAGCGATTAAAACGATCCCGCGCTGCAAATCCACGGCCAAAGGCTTTATTTATCAGTCTATCTGCGTCGCTGGCGCTGCGTACCAATTTTACATTGGAAGCACCGGCGCCGCCGCGTAATTTGAAAACTTTTGGATAGGTTGTCGTGTTAGCCCATACATGTGCTTCTTCTTTACTATAAAAAACATATGAAGGCACCAAAGGCATTTGCAAGGCTTCTGCCAGGTATTTCTGTCCTACTTTATCATCAAAATGCCAGGCGGTTTTACTATCAGGAAAAACCTTGATACCAGCGGCTTCCAGGGAGTAGGTCAGCTGTCTGGCAAAGCGTACTGCTTTATAATCACCGTGATGCCAGTGCCAAAGCAATGCATCACAGTCTTTCAGCTGTTCTATAATATCATTGCGATAGCAGTCTACCAGCGTATATGGGACAGCGTTATCCCTGCAGTAGTTGATCCATCTTTCGCTGAATGATCCTTTTGTATGATGTATTGCCAGTTTCATTTTTCTTCTTTTTTATATTTCCACCATAATCCGATGCCCATCATTCCACGGGCCAGCGCGAGGTTGAGCGCGGCCCCTATTCCTGAAAACAGGAGTATCAGTGGAAAAGCCATGATAAAACCGCCAATAGAAGCAAATACGGTGTTCCTCATCACTAGTTTATCTGCTCTTTTCACGATAAAATAATTTGTACCATAGCAGTAATACATTGCCATGAATACGATGCTGATGGCCATAATGCAAAGCATCCATACTGCCTGTGTTCCTTTCAGGTGAAAGATGTGTACAATGGGTACGGAGAGCAGACAGATACCTGCACACATGGCCAAACCTGCAACCAAAATGAGTTTCTTGAACTTGTCGAAGGCGCCGCTGTTGCGGTTGAGAAACGGAAAGAACACTCTCGATAGAATACTCAATCCTGTGTTAGCAGCTTCAATCAGGCTTTTAACTGCACCATATACACCTACCGCTGCATTACCAGTGAGTATGCCCAGCAGGAATGTGGTAGAGTTATTATAAAGATTGGGCAGAAATTGGTTGATAAAGATGTTGAAATTAGCCTTCAATACACGGATGATCCTTTTGAAACCAATAAATCGAAACTTAAGCTGGTAGCGTGTATTCAAAAGATATTGCGCATAAAGACCGGCTCCGATATAACCCAGTGCATTAAACATGGGGTACCAGAAGAAATCTTCGGGTTTATGGATAAACACGAAAATGCAGATGGTAAAAAATATCTTGATGCAGGCAGAGAGGATCGTGATAAACTTCATTTCTTCTATACCCTGGAAGAACCATTCCGGGAAGAGCGCGTATCCTGCCAGTGCCGGGAAAGCCATCAGGAACACCAGTTTATTATCAGCAAACTGTGGAACGAAGATGACTAGCGGCAGAAACAGTGCGAAAGAAAATATTACCAATATGGATTTAGTAGAGAGTACACGGCTATAGATAAGACTTTGCATACGTTTACTATGCCGGTGTACGGCTACGTCTCTGGTAGCAGTTATATTAAAGCTGAAATCAGTAAAACTCTGGAAGTAGGCCAACAAAGAATTGGCCAGCACGATTACCCCATATTTCTCCGCGCCGAAGATGCGGAGTACATAAGGTAAGGTGATCAGCGGTAGCACCATATTCAGGCCCTGTAATACTGACAGGGCGCCGAAGTTGCGTATCAGGGTTTTATGATCACCTGACAGCTTTTTAGGGGCATTCAGCCGGTATTTCACGGCAGTGTCTGACCACTTGCGTCGTAGCTTCGATATGGTTAAATTCATAAAAAGGTTTCATCCGCGCAGACGGCAGGTTATTATACTTCGCTGCGTTGTAAATTGGCAGCATACCATTCTACGGCTAGTTTGAGGCCATCGTGAACGGAAAATTCAGGTTTATATCCAACAAGATCGTTTGCCTTTTGAATATTGGCCAGGCTATGTCTGACATCTCCCGCTCTTTCATCCCTGTAATGTGGAGGAATAGAGATATGGGTGATGCCGGATATTCTTTCCCAAAGCTGATTCAAGGAGGTGCGTTCGCCAAAAGCAATGTTGATGACTTCATGTTTTTGAAGATCTGGAAGCAACAATGCTTTTACATTTGCTTGTACCGCATTTTCCACGAAGGTAAAATCACGGCTGGTTTCACCATCGCCGTTGATAAAAGGCGCTTCACCTTTCAGGGCTGATTCAATGAACAGTGGAATTACCGCTGCATAGGGCCCACGAGGATTTTGCCTTGGACCAAAAACATTGAAATATCGTAATCCGATGGCATGAAAGTTATATGTACGGGAAAAGATTTCCGCGTATAATTCATTCACATATTTTGTGATGGCATAGGGCGAGAGTGGTTTACCTATTTGGTCTTCTACCTTTGGGAGCCCTGGATGATCGCCGTAAGTGCTGGAGCTGGCTGCGTATACGAGGCGTTTAACCCCTGCATCTCTGGCTGCTACCAGCATATGTAGTTGTCCGGTGATATTGACATCATTAGTGGTTACCGGGTCATTGATGGACCTTGGTACCGAGCCTAATGCGGCCTGGTGGCTGATATAATCAATACCATTCACTGCTTTACGGCAGTCATTCAAATTACGGATATCACCTTCTATCAGTTCAAAGGCCGGGTGCTCCAGAAATGGCCTGAGATTATCCATACTACCTGTAGAGAAGTTATCCATTACACGTACTTTAGGAGCACCGTATTTCAGGAGATATTCTACCAGGTTGGAACCAATGAAGCCAGCCCCTCCTGTTACCAGGAAGGAACTGTTCTGAATACTATTGTTGTGGTATTTATTTTCGTACATGACTATTTTTTGAGAAATGAAGGAAATCAAAGACGCGCATCTGCCAGTTCTTTTGGTAATGCACCTTTCACGTCATATACCACTGCGCGGTTTTTACAAAGTTTATTGATGTTCAGTTCTCTGAATTCGTTGTGGGCTACAGCCAGGATTACAGCGTCGTAGTCACAAAGGGTATTCAATTCCTGGTGGGATGTCCAACCGTATTCATGTGCCACCTCTCCTGGGGTTGCCCATGGATCATATACGGTGATAGACGTTCCGTAATCTTTGAGTTCATTGAGGATATCCACTACTTTAGTATTTCGTACATCCGGGCAGTTTTCTTTAAATGTTACACCGAGCACCAGTATTTTAGCACCTTTTACCGGAATATCTTTTTTCACCATCAGCTTGATCACTTCCTGTGCAATATAGGCGCCCATGCCATCGTTGAGGCGGCGGCCAGCGAGGATGATCTCCGGATGATAACCTGCTTCCTGCGCCTTCTGTGCGAGATAGTAAGGATCTACACCGATGCAGTGACCACCTACTAACCCAGGTTTGAATTTTAGAAAGTTCCATTTAGTACCTGCAGCTTGTAATACCTCATCGGTATCGATACCAAGCCTGTTAAAAATTTTAGCCAGTTCGTTTACAAAGGCGATGTTGATATCACGTTGCGCGTTCTCTATTACTTTTGCTGCTTCCGCCACTTTTATGTTGGTGGCTTTATGTGTACCTGCTGTGATGACACTGCGATAGAGTTGATCTACACTTTCTGCCACCGCAGGAGTAGAACCAGAAGTTACTTTCAGAATTTTGGCAACGGTATGTTCTTTATCACCTGGATTGATACGTTCAGGAGAATATCCTGCAAAAAAATCTTTATTGAAGGTGAGTCCGGATATACGTTCCAGTACTGGCACACATTCATCTTCTGTCACACCAGGATATACGGTAGATTCATAAACGACTATATCTCCCTTTTTCAACACCTTACCTACCGTTTCGCTGGCTTTGAACAGCGGGGTGAGGTCTGGGCGATTATTTTTATCGACCGGCGTTGGCACGGTGATGATATAGTAATTGCATGGCGCGATACGCTCCAGTTCATTTGTACAATACAATCCGGTTGGGGTTGTGCAATCTGTGAGTACTGACTTCAACAAATCTGATTCCACTTCCAGTGTCTGATCGTTACCGGCAGTAAGTTCGGCCACTCTTGTGGTGTTAATATCGAAGCCAATAACTTTATATTTTTTTGCAAATTCCACGGCCAATGGTAGACCTACATAGCCCAAACCGATAATTCCAATTTTGATATCCTGGTTCATAGTGTTTTCAATAATTATTTATTTGCTGAATACTTTTTTAATTTTTGTCATTACTGGTTTGCCTGATTCATCTTCGATGCCATAACCGTAACCATAACCATAGCCATAGCTGGAGCCTTGTTTCACATCATTCAGGATAATGTTGATCCTTGGCATTTTCTGATATTGCTGGAGGTCTTTGGTCAGTTTTGCCTGTTCTTTGAAAGTATATCCTTGTCTCATGAGATATAAAGTGGCATCAGCGAACCTACCTAACAACTGGGCATCTGTCACAAGTCCTACCGGGGCAGTATCAACGATAATATAATCGAACTGTTTGCGTAGCTCTGCAAAGAGCAATCCTGTGTTTTCGAGCAGTAGTAATTCTGCGGGATTGGGGGGGATTGGTCCTGAAGACATGATCCAACAGTTTTCATGAATGCCTGAGGGCTTAATCACCGATTCCGGCAAGGATTTACCGATGGCGTAGGTGCTAAAGCCGGTATGATTGGAGAGGCCTAATTTTTCAGAAATTTTTGGTTTGCGAAGGTCCATTTCCATGAGCAGTACTTTTTTTCCTGACAATGCGATCACCGCGGCGAGGTTGGTAGCTACAAAGGATTTTCCTTCCCCACTCATGCTGGAAGTAAGCAGTATTACTTTTTCCTGTGGGTTGGCCATGATAAACTGGAGGTTCGTTCTTAAAGCCCTGAACTGTTCTACCAAGGGCGTTCTCACATCTTTTCTTACTGCTACAATATCGCTATCAGAATAATGTCCTATTTCTGCGAGTACTGGTACTGGTGTGAGACTGCTCAGTTCTTCCCTGCTGCGTATACGTCTATTTAGTTGATCTCCCAGATAGAAAATACCAGCCGGAAATCCCATACCGAAAATGACAGCGATCAGATAGATGAATAATCCTTTAGGTTTGTAAGGCAAGGGATCGCTCTTGGCAGCATCCACAATCCGGGCAATGGCCAGGTTGGATGATTTGGAAAGTGCTGATTCTTCGCGCTTTTTAAGCAGATAAAGATATAATTCCTGCTTGATGGCCTGCTGGCGGGAAAAATCCAGGAATACCCTTTCTGTGGAAGGAACCTGCCTGATTTTCTGATCCAGGTTACCTGCATTCTTCTGCAGGGCATCCAGGCTCATTTCCAGGCTACTACGGAAGGTGGCGAGGTTACTAAGGAGATCTCCGCGTAATCCAGCCAACTGCCCGTCGATGGTACGCACGGCAGGATTGTTTTCAGTATTAGCCAGGAGTAAGCGTTCCCGTTCCAGCTGGAGGGTGTTATACTTTTCAACGATGCTGATAAAAGTTGGATCTTGAACAACAATAGCGGAAGGCACTACTCTCTTATTATTCTTTTCATCTCTTACATATTGTTCCAGCGACTGTACTACGTTGAGTCGTACCTGTTGGTCGATGATCTGCTTACGGAAATCGCCGGTACCATTTACCAGAGCTTTTGATTGCTCAGAAATATCTGCGAGCTGGTTAACCTCTTTGAAGCGCTGTATATTCTTTTCTACGCCAGAAAGCTCACTGGTAACGATCAACAGCCTGTTATCGATGAAGGCAATGGTGCTGTCGGCAATACGATTTTTATCTTCCACGCTGGCATGCAGGTATGCGGCGATGAGCTTATTCAACACCATCTCGCCTTTTTGCGGGATATTGGAAGATAAGGCCATATCAATGGTGCTTACCTGCTTGTTAGGAATAGCTGCTTCCAGGTTGCGCTGATAATCAGCCACTGTTTTATCTACCGGACTAACTTCCAGGGTATAATCCTTTTGTTCCAGCGGGAAGTTCACATTACGGATAATACGGAACAGACCTGCAGCACATTGGATGGTATCGCCCCATTGGGCATTTTTCTGCCAGCTGTCGATGGAGATATTAAAGCCTGTTTCACCTTTTGGCGTGAGTACATATTTAGCAACGGCCAGGCTATCCTTCAGGTTGAGCCAATCCATGGTAAAAGGAACGTTGCCATAGATCTCTGTTTTCTTCATACGTCCATCTACGAGATAACGTATGTATAAGTGTTGATCTCTCACTACCTGCTCCATGAGGGAACGGGAGCTAATAATTTCAAGTTCATTGTCGACACTGCTCTTGTTATCGAAGAGATTTAGCTGGTCAAGGATTTCAGCGCCTGGAATGTCCGCGCCTTTTTTCTGATCCTGGACTAAGATTTTCGCATTTACCTTGTAGCCGGGGGTAGCATAGCGCAGGTATACCCATCCTAGCGCACCACAGATGATGACACTGAAGAGGAACCAATACCAGGAACGGGCGAGGCGGTCTAAAAGCTTCCTGAGGTCGAAAGTACTTTCAGGTTCTTTCAGCTGGCCGTTTCCATTGACTGCATACTTTCCGTTTAGTGACTGATACAAATTCTCCTGCATGGTAAATGTTTAAAAGTTGATCCTGGAAGCCACCACGATCAGCAGTGACAGTACAGAAGCCATGATAGAAATACGTTTTACCTGTTGCATATCTGTAGATGCTACTTTATTCTTGTTAGGCTCTACATATACTACATCTCCCTGATGTAAATAGAAATAAGGAGAGGTAAACAGATTGCTCTTATTCAGATCGAATCGTACAAATTCTTTCTTCCCGTCGTTATCGCGTATCAGCAGCACATTTTCTCTTTTTCCAAAGATGGTCAGGTCTCCTGCCATACCTAAAGCATCCAGCAGGGATACTTTTTCGTTAGGCATAATATAGGAAGATGGTTTGGCTACTTCTCCCAACACTGTCACCTTAAAATTGGCGAATCGTACATTTACTACCGGGTCCTTATAATACGCGGCAGCTTTCGCCTGGATTTCATCTCTGACAGCATCTGTAGACTTTCCTTTTACCTGTAATTTGCCTATGAGTGGCAGACTGATATTACCATCTTTATCGACCAGGTACCCGTTAATAGCAGGTGCAGGCGCGGTGGACACCGATGGCGGGGTACCAGGCACTGATTGTCCTTGCTGGTTCAACATTGTTGTAGCAGTAGGATCCAGCGTTTGTATGGTAACCTGCAGGATATCATCAACCTGTATTTCCGGTGTTTTATAGATGGTCTGATTTACTTCTGCAAACCTGACAGAATCAGGAATATCTCTGAAATACGTAATATTTTTGGGTGCTTTACACGCAAACATGCCTAATACTACCCACATTCCCAATAGCCAACGCAGAGAACTACGCGAGGGACCGTTGTGAATTTCCCTTTCCTTTTTAAACAAATTCATAATCAACTCTCGATTTTAATATATGCCTGTACGTTATTACTGATTACATGGTTATAGTTCCTTTATCCAGTTCTTCGAAAGAAGAATTTTTGCTGATAAACTCGGGTACAAGTTGTTTCATACGGGCTACTGTTGGCATCAGGTAATGCTTGCGGGCAGCGCCTATTAGCTCTTCTACCTGTTCGTTCACTGCAAGGAAGTCGTAGGTTCGTACCTGCGCTATCATGATTTTATCATGGTAGGTAGGCATCGTGTTTTCTGCGTTATTCAGCAGTTCTTCATATAATTTTTCACCTGGGCGTAAGCCAGTGTAAACGATCTGTATATCTCTTCCCGGTTCTTTTCCGCTCATGCGTATCATTTTGCGGGCCAGTTCGGCTATCTTCATTGGCTTACCCATATCAAACACGAAGATCTCTCCCCCTTGTCCCATGGAACCTGCTTCCAGTACAAGCTGACAAGCTTCTGGTATGGTCATGAAATAGCGGGTGATGTCGGGATGTGTAACGGTCAATGGGCCACCTTTTTCCAGTTGTTGTTTAAAGCGTGGGATAACAGAGCCATTGGAGCCCAATACATTGCCGAAACGTGTCGTAATGAAACGTGTAGGAGGAGTGCTATATACGGGCCCCGGGCGCTGATATTGTTCGTTCAGGTAATTATTAAATGATTGAGAGAAAATTTCCGCGATACGTTTGGATGCACCCATTACATTGGTAGGGTTCACGGCTTTATCAGTGGACACCATCACAAATTTTTCGGCACGATGTTCTACAGAGAGTTCAGCCATGATCTTTGTTCCCAATACATTATTGATCACTGCGATGGAAGGATTTTTTTCCATCATGGGTACATGTTTGTATGCTGCGGCATGGTATACGATCACAGGAGCGTATATCTCAAATAGTTGTTGCATACGCGTATAGTCGCATACGTTGCCGATGTAAGGAATAATCTGTACGCCGGCATTTTTTTCTGCCAGTTCCAACTCCAGTTCATGCAATGGTGATTCTGCTTTATCACAGAGTACAATCAGCTGTGGTTCGTACTTTACAAGCTGTCTTACTATTTCGCTGCCGATAGATCCGGCGGCACCTGTTACCAGGATATTTTTTCCTTTCAGCTCCTGGCTGATACGGGGGTTTCTGATTCGAATTTCTGCACGTTCCAGCAGATCTTCGATGTTAATGTCTTTCAACTGTACACTGTTATTTAAAGCACCATCAATCCATCTGTTTACCGGTGTCACTTTTTGTACGCGGATGCTGAGTGCCATGCAGGCTTCTACCAGTTCATTCAACCTGTCAGTATCAAGATGATCTTCCGGAATTAGTATTACATCTACTTTTGCATGTTTCACCAGGCGAAAAAGCTGATTGATTGCTGCTGCATAAATAGGCAACCCTTCCAGCGATTTACCAGCATGGTCGGCAGTTTCAGCGAGGAATGCCACTACTTTAATATTACTCTTAGGATCATCGCTGATAGCCTTACGCAACATCAATCCGGTATGACCTGTATAGTAAATGGCAGCCCTCCCCTTGTCTGTATTTTTCAACAGCGCAGTGTATTTGAAGATCCATTTCACCAACAACCTGTAAGATAGGAGTCCGAATGAACTGATGAAGAAATAAATAAGGCAAATAGACAGGGGTAGAATATTAAATCCTCCATACTGCGTATATGCATAACCGATGGTAAAAAGGATGACGCTGCTTAACACGTTCATACGTGCTATATGCCCAATATCAGCTAGTCCTGTATGCCTTACAATACCTCTATAGGTTCGTAATAACAAAGACAGTAGCAGGTTAACACACAACACCCATAACGAAATTTCCGCCAGGGGATATGGAGCAATGTCTTGGAAGTCAAAATTCAGCCTGAGTAAAAAGGCAAGATTGACAGCGAGGACGGAACACCCCAGGTCTAGCATTAATATAAGCCATGACGGGGTAATCCATGATGATGTTCGCACCATAGGTTTCAATAATAAGATACGGTTAATAATATTCTCTCAGCACCATGACAATCATGCTACGCTTGGTTTTTCAAGGTTTTCATATAGGTGCGCAGCTGATTGAAATGAAACTCTTAACAGGTTTGCATTCCTACATTCTTAAACAACAAACTTTGTCTAGTTATTCAGGCTTTCAATAGAAACGCAAAGTAGAAAATAAATTTTATAATCTATATCAATGAAACTGAAATTTTATAGAATGATAACAACGTTCACATCTACTATCCAGTAAAATGCTCACTGGTGGCTGCTCTAAAGTTAGTTTAAAGTACATGGTCTTTCAATTTTTCTGGTTCGCAAAAATCTGTTGATATGGTTCTTTGTATTCGCGATATGGTTTTTTCAAAGCTCCGTTTAAGAAACAAACATTATACCAACACCTTCGACTAAACGTATATTTTTATTCCTTATGATTGTTAATCAGCATAGTAGCGGCAATGAATATTACCAACTCATCAGTTCAAATATTTTATCACACATAATTTAACACACATAAAAAAAACGAAACCGCATATACGATTTCGTTTTTGAATTGTTCCGCCCGTTTGTTGGAACAAGATGGGCATTTATTTATACACTAGTTTTTTTAAGGCAGTATCACAACTAACAGACTCCTTGCGCCATGTGCGCCTAAAACCAGCGACTGTTCTATATCTGCGGTCTTTGAGGGACCAGCAATGAATACACCAAAACCTGTATCAGGCCCTTGAATTTTTTCATAGGCATCATGCATAGTTGCGAGTATGCGTTCACGTGAGATCACCAGCACCAGGTATTGACAAATAAACGGCAGCGCTCGCACTTTCATATCTTTCTCTGTTAACCACACCGCTCCATTTTCTGCAACAGCCCATTGACCATTTACTATTGCTACATCCACATCTTCCAGTAAATGCGGATCATCGTATATCCATTCGGGTTGTATTGCTGACCTCGCATCAACAATGCGTTTACTATCCGGAAAATGTTGCTGTACCAAACCAGCAACGGCATTTTCATCTGCAGCTTCTGTTACCATCGCACCCAATCCTTCTACTACCTTCTTATAATCTTCCAGGGTGCCAGGCATATCGGATAATCCTGCAAGTGAAGGCAGTTCCGTACTCTCCGGCTGATTATTCTTTACTGCTTTTAATATATTATCCCTGCTGCTCATTGTTTTTATTTTTAGCGTACCACTCTGCAAATGACATCTTCGGCGCTTCCGGCATATTACGTTGCTTATACCAGGGATTCATTTTATTATTTACCATTCCTGGAAATGCACGTAATACCCATCTGCCCATTTTACCAGCTGTTTTAAATGTTTTGGGAGATGATAAAACAGTCGTCATCATCTGCATACTCATTTTTTTGCCGGTAGTGGCATAACCCTCTTTTACGATCACCTGTCTCCATTTATATAGCTGCTGATGGATATCTATCTTAACCGGACAAACATTCGAACAGGAGCCACAAAGTGTGGAGGCAAAAGGAAGATCTGCATAATCTTTCATATCCAGGTTAGGCGCAAGGATAGAACCTATCGGGCCTGCAACGGCCGTATGATAACTATGTCCGCCGCTTCGTCTATACACCGGACAGGTATTCATACATGCTCCACAACGAATACACTTCAGCGAATTACGGAAGTCTTCTCTTCCCAGCTGCCTCGAACGACCATTATCCACCAGTACGATATGCAATTCCTGTCCTTCCCGTGGCTGACGGAAATGGCTGGAGTAGGTGGTAATAGGCTGCCCGGTCGCACTCCTGGCCAGCAGGCGCAGAAATACGCCCAGGTGCTGACGCTGCGGAATAATCTTTTCTATGCCCATACATGCGATATGCACTTTAGCAAGATGTGCGCCCATATCTGCATTACCTTCATTCGTACACACGACCATCTCTCCTGTTTCTGCTACAGCGAAATTAACGCCTGTAATAGCGGCATCAGCTTCCAGGAATTCTTTGCGTAGATGTTGCCTTGCGGCAGCTGTCAGAAACTGCGGATCTGCATTGCCGGCAGGTGTTCCCAGATGCTCATGAAACAACGCCCCTATCTCTTCTTTCTTTTTATGAATACAAGGCAGTACGATATGACTAGGTGGTTCTTTTGCCAGCTGCACAATACGCTCACCAAGGTCTGTATCTATCACCTCAATGCCATTGGCTTCAAGGTGTGGGTTCAGGTGACATTCTTCTGTGAGCATGGACTTACTCTTCACCATACGTTTTACGTGATGGCGTTTGAGAATATCCAGTACGATCTGGTTATGCTCTGCTGCATCTGCGGCCCAGTGTACGACAGCACCGTTTTGAATAGCTTGCTGTTCGAATTGTGCGAGATAATCGTGCAGGTTTCCCAGCGCATGCCTTTTGATTTGTGAGGCGGCTTCTCTCAGTTGTTCCCAGCCATTTACCGACCAGGCCATACGATCTCTTTTCTTGCGTACCCACCATAGGGTTTCGTCGTGCCAGTTGACCCTTGGTTCGTTCTCGTTGAACTTTCCGGCAAGGGCGGCATGATCATGTATAGTGCTGTTCATCAGTATGCGCTATTAAGGATTTCAGCAATGTGCATCACCTTCAGGGGTTCATTCCTGCGGTTGATGATGCCTTCCAGGTGCATCAGGCAGCTGACGTCGGTGCCGGTTATCACGCTGGCTTCATGCTTAACGTGATCGGCTATACGGTCCACTCCCATTTTTACGGACACCGCTTCTTCGGTAACACAGAAAGTACCGCCAAAGCCACAGCATTCGTCTGTACGGTCCAGTGGCACCAACTCCAGACCTTCCACCATGCCCAGCAAATGTGCCGGCTTGGAGTAGGGCTTATCCACGAGTTCACTCATCTGTGCCAGGTGTAGGCCGCGCTGCCCATGGCAACTCTGGTGAAGTCCCACCTTATGGGGAAACTTCGCCGGAATGGCGCTTACCTTCAGCACGTCCGTAAGGAACTCTGTCAGTTCGTATATACGTGACCGGATGTTGGTGGCTTGCTGTTCCCGCCCGGGATCATGCAGGTGCTCTTTAATATGCAGCACACAACTCCCAGATGGGGCTACTATGTAGTCGTAGTCTGCAAAATGATTTACAAAAAGGCTGTTGCAGCCATGTGTAAGATGCTCAAATCCTGAGTTAGCCATTGGCTGGCCACAACAGGTTTGTCCCTGCGGATATTCCACCTGACAACCCAGCTTTTGCAGAAGTTGTAACGTGGCAATACCTACCTGTGGATAGAACTGGTCTATGTAACAAGGTATAAAAAGTCCGACTTTCAAGAATGCTTCGTTTATTAGATCTAATGCAAATTTAGCAGGTGCAGCATCAGGAAACCTTGCAGTTTTTTATCGGTTTATAAGCGATTCTTATCAAAAAGAATGAAAATTGTATTTTCTGAAGCTAACTGCCGGTTTTGGGGATGCCGGCAGTTAGTGAAAAAAGATGTTAGTCCTGCAAAGTTTCTTCGCGCTGCTTACGCTGCAAATGGGCTTGTACTGCCCTGATTTCTGCAAAGCTGGCCTTGTCGCCCACACGCTCCTTGATAGGGCCCGCAGCGGTAGCTCCCAGCTCCCTGATATGATTCATGATCAGTTTCACGGTTCCTTCAGGTACAAATTTATTTAACTCCAGTTCACCAGTCTCCACACATTGGGCCAGGTGACTTTCAATAGTACTTAATGCCAGGTTTCTGTCTGCCGCGATCTCCTGCATGGTTTTACCCTGTAAGAATAATTCCAGCGTGCCACGCCGACTACTACCTTTTTCTACTTTACCTTTTGCCTTGGCAGGTGCAGCTTCTCCTCCCGCCGGCTTGCTGCGCATTGCCAGGTAATCTGTCAGACCTGCATTAAAGCGCAGATTTGCATAGTCTGCCTCCCAAACTTGCTGTAGCTTCAGCCAGATATCTGATTCCAGCGACATTAACTGCAGATGATATTTCTTTGCTTTGGCTTTCTTCACTTCTTCCATATGCTCCTGCAATGGCTTGATCATCTCCTCATAAAGACTTTTAGAGAAATAACCGATTGCCTTTGTCACACGTTCTTCCAGCTGATTGGTTTCACCGGTTTGTGTAACATTATCAAGGAGTGAATGGAGCTGCACTGTAAATTTTGCTGCTACTTCCGCCTGTTGCACGATTATACTGGAGAGATAGCGGGTCATTTTCAAAGCGGCATCAAAATCAGGGATTTTCTTGTCCTCAATCCAAATGGCGTGCGACTTAATGAGTGACTGCATCTTATACCAATCGAAAAGTTGCAGCAATGAACTGGCCTGGAATTTCTTCCTTTCCATTTCCAATAGTACTACCAGCTCATTAGGTTCACTTTCTTTCTCTGCAAATTCTATTACCTGCGGATCTGTTTTGATGCTACCATAGCCAATCCTGGAATGCAGCACCAACCCTTCCAGTGAAGTACAGCGGCTGAGCGCCACGTATACCTGTCCGGGTGCAAATGCATATCCCGCGTCGATGATGGCGCGTTCGAAAGTAAGGCCCTGGCTTTTATGGATGGTGATCGCCCATGCCAATCTGATAGGAAACTGTGTGAAGCTACCTATTTCTTCTTCCTCAATACTATTTTCATCGGCATTAAAATGATAACGAATATTTCTCCAGGTTTCCTTGCCCAGCTTCATTTCTTCATGGTTGCCGGAAAGTACCAGGGTAATTTCTTCGTCGTCGATTTCTTTTACCGTAGCGATTTTACCATTGTAATAGCGCCTTGGCTGTGCGATATCATTTTTCAGGAACATCACCTGGGCGCCGATTTTCAGCTGTAATACCATCTCCGTAGGAAGCGCTTTATCACTGAAATCTCCTTCTATCTTCCCTTCGAAGCTGTATAAGCGACCAGCCATGGATGCCAACCTGCTGCCATTGATATCGTCCGCCTTTCTGTTATGTGTGGTAAGTGTGATATATTCTTTTTCTTCTCCCTTAAAATTGGGATTGTAGTAGTTATTCAGTAACTCCAGGTCTTCCGCTTCCACCTCACTGTTTCTTACACGATTCAATACATCGATGAAGAGCTGTTCGTTCTGTCGATATATCTTTTTTAATTCAATGTATAAAGGAGGATTTTGTTCTATTGCTTTAGCCGCAAAGAAAAACGGGGAGTTGTAGTACTGATGTAGCAGTGCCCATTCATCTTCAGGGATGACAGGGGGCAGCTGATAAAGATCTCCGATAAACAGGACCTGCACGCCGCCAAATGGCTGCAGTGGCTTATTCCTGAAATGACGGAGAATAACATCTATTGCATCCAGCATATCACAGCGTACCATCGATACCTCATCGATGATCAGCAGTTCCATTTCCTGAAGCAATGCTTTTTTATCGTTGGTGAAACGGATATTCCTGAAAAGAGAGTGCCTGTCGGTGCTGCTGACTACATCATCTGTGAAGCCGCGTTTGGTACCAGGCACAAAAGGCCCGAAAGGCAGCTGAAAAAAAGAGTGCATGGTAACACCGCCTGCATTGATGGCAGCAACGCCTGTAGGCGCCACGACTACGGTATTCTTCTTAGAATGCTCTTTAATATATTTGAGGAATGTAGTCTTTCCCGTACCGGCCTTACCTGTAAGAAAGATGTGGCGGTTGGTCTGGTTAACAAAATCTGCCGCCAGGTGAAAGATGACATTTGCGCTATCTGGTTGGGCCATCGCTATAAAAATTGAAACTGCGAATATAGGAGTTTTTCGTCAGAGTTTTCTTGTGATATCTTCCACAGAAACTTAGGTGCAATACCTATATTTGTTGGCTCAAACATTAACCCATGACAGATACCCTGAAGATCGCCACAGCACAGTTTGAGAACCGTAGCGGCGATAAAGAATTTAACCTGGAGCGTATTCGCCAACTTTCTGCCACCGCAGCATCACAGGGCGCCCAGGCTGTTGCCTTTCACGAATGTAGCATCACCGGCTATACCTTTGCACGTAATTTATCAGAAACGCAAATGCTGGCACTCGCAGAACCAATACCTGACGGGCCTTCCATCAAAGCGCTGACCGATATTGCAAAAGAAAATAATATCTACGTACTCGCCGGATTATTTGAAAAAGATGAACATAATCATCTCTACAAAGCCTATGTATGTGTAGATAAAAACGGGCTGGTGGCTAAATACAGGAAATTACATCCTTTCATCAACCCACATCTTCGCCCAGGCAATGAGTATGTGGTATTTGACCTCCATGGCTGGAAATGTGGTATGCTGATCTGCTATGACAATAATGTGATCGAAAATGTGCGCGCTACCGCCTTGCTGGGAGCAGAAATTATTTTCATGCCACATGTGACCATGTGCACCCCTAGCCCACGCCCAGGCGCCGGCTTTGTGGATCCTGCCCTGTGGGAAAAACGCGAAACAGATCCAACCCCGCTTCGACTGGAATTTGACGGCATGAAAGGCCGCTCATGGCTCATGAAATGGTTGCCAGCACGTGCCTACGACAACGGCATCTATGCCATATTCTCCAATCCTATCGGCATGGACGACGATCAGCTGAAAAATGGTTGTAGCATGGTCATAGATCCATTCGGAGACGTAATAGCTGAATGTCGCAAACTAGGTGATGAAGTAGTAACGGCAACACTTACACGCGAAAAGCTGCAAAAGGCCGGTGGACACAGATATCGCCAGGCTCGCAGACCTGATCTTTACGCAGATATCATTGGTCAGGAACATGCCTCCGTACAAAAGGTAGTATGGCTGAATGAAAAATAACGCGCTACCGCAGGTTGCTACTAAAAAAGATGCGTTTTGTCTTTTTGGGGATTACTGCAATATCTGGTAATTTTGCGGGCTACAACAAAATAAAGATGAGAATAGCGATCAATGGCTTTGGACGTATCGGCAGGATGTCTTTACGTATGCTACTGGAGAAAACAGGTATTGAGGTTGTCGCGATCAATGACCTGGCAGATATCCCGACACTGGCGCATCTATATACATACGACTCTGTGCATGGCCCCTACCAGGGCACAGTGGAAGCCACCGCTGATGCATTGGTAATCGACGGAAAATCTATCCGTATCTTATCAGAACGTGATCCGCTGCAGCTGCCATGGGCAAACATGCATATCGACCTTGTACTGGAATCTACCGGTAAATTTACCAGCAGAAAAAGCGCAGAACAACACCTGCAGGCAGGCGCCAAGCAAGTGATCATTTCAGCTCCTCCTGCTGATAAAGATATTCCTACCGTGGTATTGGGCGTAAACGACCACCTGATAGATCTCAGCGCTCCTATTCTCTCCAATGCCTCCTGCACCACCAACAATGTGGCGCCAATGGTAAAAGTATTGGATGATAACTGGGGTATTCTCGATGGTTATATCACCACCGTGCACTCCATGACCGGAGATCAGAACCTCCATGATGCACCACACCGCGACCTTCGCAGGGCGCGCGCTGCTTCTGCGTCTATCATCCCTACCAGCACTGGTGCTGCAAAAGCGATCACCTCTATCTTTCCTCACCTGGAAGGCCGACTAGGTGGCGCTGGCATCCGAGTACCAGTTTTAAACGGCTCTCTTACTGATTTCACCTGCATCCTGAAAAAACAACCGGAAAGCGTGGCGGAAATCAATGCCAAATTCAAAGAAGCGGCAGAAACCACCATGAAAGGTGTGCTGAAGTATACAGAGGCTCCCATCGTATCCATCGATGTGGTAGACAATCCTTACTCCTGCACCTTCGACGCACTGCTGACCTCTATCGTAGGCGACCTCGTAAAAGTAGTAGGCTGGTATGATAATGAATTTGGATATTCTAACCGAATCGCAGATCTAATCGTGCTTATTGCAGACTTGCAGAAAACAAACAATTAATTACAATTTACTAAATAGTAAAAACGCAGCAGGAACATTATCCTGCTGCGTTTTTTTATGCGATTTATTTTTTAATATCATAAGATTCAAACACGATCTCCCGGTAGTTATTTTTTTCATACAAAATACCGAGTTGCTTGTTTTTCAAAAGTACCAGATCGGAATAAGCGGCAAAATCTCCTTGGGTATTTTCACTGGCAGCAACTGGTATTGTAACAGGCCAGGAGTCTGCATCCGCATTGCTGATACGTATAGTAAGATGATTACGCTGTATCGTATCGGCACAGTTGGAGAAGGCAAGAATAGCCTTGTTCTTTTTCCAGCCAATGTTTAACAGGCTTCCTTCACAAACCGGATCAGGCAACCGTTCATCAAAGTGAGTAGTAGTCCAGGTAGACCCGCCATCATCGCTCAACACTACTATACGCTTTTTTTTATCGCCTCGCTGGTTACGTGTATTAAATACCAGACGCCCGTCAGAAAGCTCTGCCGCTGTTGATTCATTAGAACCAGGCACCGGTATATTTTCCGACAGATGAAAAGTTCTACCATGATCATCTGTATAATATCCATGCGCAATATAATCGGTAAAATGTGGTTGTGGCGCACCGGCGCTATGATTGGCTGCAACGTATATGCGTCCACGGTATTTACCACGGGAAAACTGCAACCCATGACCTGGAGTATTGGCATAGCTACGCCAGTCTTCCGAAAAATTATATGCCGGATTTATCTTTGGCTGCAATGGTTTATGTACCTGTGTGGTAATATTTACGGAAGAGGACCAGCTTTTGCCGCCATCAACACTGGTGATATACCATACTTCGCGCAAACCGTGACCTTTGCGTACTTCTCCTTCATGGTTGTTGCCCGTATTATAGAACAGGAATATCCTGCCTTGCGGATACAAGGGATCAGTGAGGTCTACCACCGGTGCCATGTTGCCTGCCTGTAAAGTGTCGTTATCTACTACTGTTTGCAGCGCCGACCAGCTCTTACCATTATCCATACTGGTTTTCATGACAATATTAATATCGCCAAAATCGCCAGCATTATTCACGCGTCCTTCTGCAAAGGCCAGCAGCTTACCATCTGGCAAGCTCACAATAGCGGGTATACGAAAATTTTTGTATCCTTCAGTGCCGCTGCGAAAAACAGCGACTGGCTGTGCATTGCTGATACTAGCACAGCATAAAAGCAATAATATCAATAGATTGTTCCTGTTCATGCCAATTATTGTTTGATTTGACCCGCTGCAAGATAAAAATGCTTGCTTAGAAATTCAGTTCAACAGGAAGAAAATCATTTATCCTGATTTTTTGAAAAATTTCAACGGTAACGTTAACTTGTAAGCTAACGCGTTCCATGCATGACTTTTACAGGCGTTTTCACCACGATATTACTACTAGGTACCCTTCAGGGCTTCATATTAAGTGCCCTGCTGTTTATAACGCCTAAGAATAAACGTGCAAATAAATTTCTGGCGCTGCTTCTACTATTGCTGGCGCTGGCCTCTTTGAACCTTTTCTTTTTCACAACGGGCATCCTTAATAAATCACCGCTACTGGCATTTATCGCCAACTTCATTCCGCTAATCATCACGATGCCGGTAGGCCCGCTGCTTTATTGCTACGTGAGAAGTAGTATGGAGTCCGATTTTCAGCTGAGTAAACAACAACGCCTACATTTTGTAACGACAATACTGGATATTGTGCCACAACTCACGGCCCTGGTATATGTCACCGGTGTGTTAACCAATACAATCCGGAATAATCCACAACCCTGGGGGGCTTTCATTGATCAATATGATACTTTCGTGGACATTCCGCGGTGGCTTAGCATCAGCACTTATATCTGGCTGTCGCTGCGATACCTGCGCCAGCCCATGATAGCTGTCAATCCTAAAATAAAATGGTTCCGACAGTTCCTGTACATCTTCCTGGCTTTCCAGGCTATCTGGCTGCTGTATCTCATACCCTATGTAATCCCTTCCATGACCAATTTTATGCTAGATACCATCGGATGGTATCCGGTATATATACCAATAGTGGCATTGATTTATACTTTGGGAATACGGGGTTACCTGCTGCCGCCACAGGAACTGGTGGCAAATAAAAAAATAGCGGTACCACCAGCAGACACCGTTGCAGCAGTAGTGCCCCTTCTTGAAAAAGCTATGGAACAGGATTTGGTCTTCCTCAATCCAAACCTCGACCTCGCCACGTTATCGCAACATACCGGCATCCCTGCCAAAACAATATCGGCAGTGCTCAACCAGCACCTGAAAAAAAGTTTCGCAACCTATATCAATCAATATCGTGTCAGTATCTTCCAACAAAAAATTCTGGCAGCTGATTTTGAGCATATGACAATTATGGGCGTTGCCTATGAATCCGGCTTTAATTCGCAGGCAACCTTTCAACGAACCTTCAAACAAATTACCGGCATCTCCCCCAAAGAATATATCCAGCAACAGGGTGGCCGATCAGCAACTTCCCTTGAAAATTAGTATTCAAATCCGGATTTGAGTAGGTCAGATAAGCGTTTCCAGCGTTTTTTGCTTTAAAAAAACATGCTGAAACCAGTAGCCCTGCTGTTACACATCCTCTTTATTTTATCATGTAATCTGCTTTTTGCCCAGGATAATTATTATACCATTCAGGGTCGTATTACCGATAGTACTACCACCAAACCGATTCCATATGCCAGTATCCAAATCAAAAATGCCGGCATAGGAACTGCCTGTAACGCAAATGGTGAATTCATTTTTAAGGTCCCGGTTGCGCTAAATAATGATTCGCTGCTGATATCCAGCATTGGCTATAAATCAAAGACTATAGCTACCAATCCTGGTAGTTGCCTCCAGCTGTCGCTGCCCCCTGCAGCCATCTTGCTTAATAGTGTTACCGTAAAAACAGTTAATGCGTTAGATATTATCCGGGAGATGATCACCCTACTTCCGAAAAATCACGACACCGCTGCCACCCGCATGACCGTTTTCTACCGGGAATTTATACGCCTCAATACCGACACCTTAAACTATAACGAATCTGTACTGGATATTTATAAATCTCCCAACGCTCAAACAGCTGCCCAAAACCAAATTAAGCTAATCAAAGGCCAGCGCCTGGAAACCAACCAGCATGGAGACCCTCGATTTTATGGGTGGCTCAGCAACATCATGAATACTGCCTATAGCTCGCTCACCGAAGATATAGCCAGGTTTCCCAATGGGCCTAAATCATTTCTCAACCAGGACAATTTTGATGACTACCGCTACACCTATGAAGGAAATTTGGAAGAAGGAAATATCAACCTGACCGTCATCAGTTTCGGGCCAAAATCGCCCTCTTCAGATGTGCTGATGAGCGGAAAACTTTTTCTGGAATCCAATTCCCTGGCGATTGTACGCTGTGAATGGGCTACAACGCCTGCGGGCGCACGCTATATCAACAAACATGGCAAAGGCGGCCTCGGATATACGATCATGGCCTTTACCCTAAAAGCGAAAATGGATTTCACGGACGCAAAAACGATCATCTCCTACCAGCCCTATCATGGAAAATGGTACCTCTCCAATATCAGCAGACACTGGAAAATGGATATCAACAGCGCTAAGCGTAACCTCCGCAACGCCGCCTGGGACGGACGCTTCACCATGCAAGTCACAGCTATCCAGCCGGAGAATGCACGCCCATTCGGCGACAGCGCCATCAATCGCAGCGCCTCCGTCAATTCGTTGATACAGCAACGTTATGATACCGCATTCTGGGAGCAACATAATTTCCAGTTGCCTGAAGCAGCAACTACTTCACATCCTATCACTGACACGACTATACGACTATCCAACCGCCAAAATGGATTTACCCTCGCTGATACCCTGCGAGGAATGCTCTCTCCACTACGCTCCTGCTTTGATATTACTTTCTATAACCTCGCGGTCACTGTTGACCCAGACAAACAATTCCTCAGCGGCAGCAACGAAATCACTTTTAAAGTGCTGACGCCATTTTCGACACTACAGCTGGATCTACATCATAACATGCAAATTAAACAGGTCACCTGGCAACAACAATCATTGCCCTATACACGAACCGCGGATGCAGTTTTTATCACCTTTCCGAAACAACTGCCCATCAATAGCATAGCAACCATATGTGTAGTATATGAAGGTAGTCCACAAACAGCCCGCCCCGATCTACCCATGTGCGGCGGAATGCTTTGGGACCACACACCCAATGGTGAAACCTGGGCCCAAATGGTTTGCCAGGGCTCCGGTGCAAGCCTATGGTGGCCTAATAAAGATCATCTGTCGGATGAGCCAGACAGTATGCGTATAGCCATTACCGTTCCCGAACGTTTTACGGAAATATCCAATGGAAAGCTCCTTGCAAAAACACCGGTAGGAAATAAACAAATGCGTTACGACTGGGCAGTCTCCTATCCTATCAACAACTATGATGTTAGCTTTTGTATTGGCCCGTATGCACATTTCACAGATCAATACCTACAGCAAAACGAGGATACGTTAACGTTAGATTATTATGTACTGCCCGAACATATTGCTGCAGCCAAACAGTTATTCCCGCAAATAAAAACCCTGCTGAAGATCTATGAACAATATTTTGGGCCATACCCTTTCCCCCGAGATGGTTTTAGATTATTGGAAAGTCCATATCCTATGGAACACCAGAGTGGCGTTTGTGTTGGCAAGATATTCAATGATTCCATGGCCCTGCTGCCACAGGTAGTATGGCATGAAATAGCCCACGAATGGTGGGGCAATGCCGTCACCAGTAAAGATATCGCTGACATGTGGATACACGAAGCCTTTGCCACCTACGCGGAGTCATTAGGAATAGAACAAATGTTTGGAAAAGAAAGTGCCTTGGAGTTCCTGAATATGCAAAGACCAGCCATTAAAAATACAGATCCTATCATTGGTGTTTACAACGTCAATCACATACATTACGACATTGGGGATATGTATACTAAAGGAAGCTTATTGCTGCATACTTTAAGAAGCTGCACAGATAATGATAGTCTATGGTTCCAAACTTTAAAATCTATACAAGAAAATTTCCGTTACCAGACAATCACTTCTGATATGCTGGAAGCTTTCATTAGTAAAGCTTTAAAAAGAACCTATCATAGTGTATTTCAGCAATATTTAAGAGAAACGGCCATTCCTGTTTTATTTTACCAGACCATACAGCAAGGCAATGATTTATTAGTCCATTATCGTTGGAAAAACACGATCCCAGAATTCGACATGCCAGCAGTAGCGACATTGCACAGCAATACACGCATGACATTATTCCCTACCACCAAATTAAAAACCCTGGTACTAAAAAATACTAAAAACAAAGATTTTCAGTTAGATGATCAGCATTTTTTGATTACGGTGGCGCAGGAGTAACAACGATAAGGGCCGACCAAAAATGGTCAGCCCTACTTATGTATAGCAATTAAAAACAAAATCAATTATTTTCATTCCAGTAGAAGCTATCTGGTGTAGGGCGTTTACCGAAAATAGCGGTGCCTACACGCACAATAGTAGCGCCTTCTTCTATGGCAATATCCATATCACCGCTCATGCCCATAGATAGCTCTTTCATTTCAACACCAGGAATAGCAGCGGCAGCAATTTCCTGCTGTACTTTTTTCAACAACTGAAAACACTGTCTTACCTGCACGGCATCTGCACTAAGCAGGCCTATGGTCATCAAGCCTTTGATATGTAAAGAAGGCAGTGCGGCAACAGCTTTCGCGAGATCAAGCGCCTGATCAGGATGCACGCCGTATTTACTTTCTTCGTTCGAAGTATTGACTTGCAGCAGTACATCTATACTGCGACCTTCCGCTGAAAGTCGCTGGTGTAGCTTCTCTGCCAGGTCTATTCGATCGAGCGACTGTACACAATGCACTTCATATTTCAGGATATCTTTTACTTTATTGGTTTGCAGATGTCCGATGAAATGATTTTCATGCGGAGTAGATTGTAATGCTTCATACTTCTCTTTCAGCTCCTGTACTTTGTTTTCCGCGATCAACGTCTGACCTGTTTCCAGGGCCAGTTTGATACGTTCAGGCGGTACTGTTTTAGTAGCCAATAGCAATCGAACGCTGTCTTTACTACGATTACTGGCGATACAGGCCTTTTCTATCCGGTCTAATATTTCCTGAATATGTTGCGCTACATCATTCATGCTTCCAGTCACTTTTATTGATGGTATAAATAAAATTATGCTTAGGTGCCTCACCGTAGTAGGTGATGGTTTCCTCACCTGTTTTCACGGCACCTACACGCCCCATTGCAATCTGGGAGCGGGTATTGGTAGCTCCTACCTGGAAAATCACTTTATCTACATACTGAAAAATATAATCCAACATGAGCTTTTTAACAGACATATTCAACCCAGTACCCCAGAACTCGCGGGCATAAAAGGTATAACCTATCATGATGCTGTTGTCGGCCGCATTATAATCATAATACCTCGTACTGCCGGCTACTTTACCGCTTCGCTTGTCAATGATTTTGAAAGCGCCCTTGCTTTCCATGGCCCCATCAAAGTATACGCGGAATACATCTTTCTGCCAGCGGGTTTTGTTGGGATGCTGTTCCCAAACTAACGGATCGGAGGCAGTAGCATAGACAGTCTCGAAATCGGCTGCCTGTAAGGGTTCCAGTGTAGCCCTGTCATTTTCCAGTATGGGTTGAATATTAAATTCCATGTGGGTAAAATTTTAATATTAAGCTTCCAGCAGATGCCTGAATTTCAGTAAAGACTTAGCATTGATTTCACTGAACCTGCTGTCTTTTACATAATCCATGGCCTTGCTGATCAATTCCATGCTGATGCCGATGGCGGTTTCCAATTCTCTCCCCATATTCAGCTGAGCTGTGATAATGGAGGCAAACAGATCGCCGGTACCTACGATATCTGCATGTACTTTTTTGCTGCGGAAACGCTTGACGTTATTATCTTTCAGCAGTATCACCTCTACCTGGTCGGCAGGCGTATCTGCTAATTCAGCGGTGGTCATTATTACCGATCTTGTACTTAATAACGGATGCGCTTGTACGGCCTCCTGCAAAGCAGCGATGGTACGCACCTCACGTTGAAGGATATACTCCAATTCGAAATGATTAGGTGTTAGTACGTCGCTCAGCGGCAGCAGTGCGGATACAGACAAATCAGCCACTTCTTTGGGAACATATAAACCATCTGTGCGCATATCTCCAAATACAGGGTCATAGAGATAAACATAATGATGGTCATCCCGCTTCAGCGTTGCGATAAAGGCAGCAGATAATTCTACCAGGTCGGCAGTGGCAATGTAACCGCTAAGCAGATATTTGGTATCTACTAATATATCTATCTCCTTGATACCTCTCAGCAATTTTGCGAATAACTCCGCGCTAATAGCCTCTCCATAAAACGCTTTATGTCCGGTATGTGCCGATAACATCACTGTTGGCAACATGATAGGATCGAAACCATGCAGCTGTATTGCCATCATAGCCGCATTGTTGCCAACATAACCCGTTGAAACAAGACTTTGAATAGTAAGTATATTATTTGCAGGCATTTGTTTAATACAATTTCTTCCTAAAAAATAGATAACAGCAAAAAACGCTGCCAGTTGTTAATGTGCTATCTCAGGAACAAAAGTATTTTGAAAATGGATTACTATTGTAGTCCAATTTCAATAAATCAGATAGGCCAATGTCTTCAAGAATATTTCATGCTATTCAGCTAGACCACCAGGGCGAAAGGGCGGTATACCTGCAGTTGGCGGATGCCATACTGCTATTTATCAAGTCGGGGCGGCTCCGTACCGGCGAGAAGCTTCCTAGCAGCAGGGAGCTAGCCACCATTTGTAATATTAACCGTATCACGGCCACCAAAGCCTATGAAGAGCTGCACCTGCAAGGCTGGCTGGAAAGCCATGTAGGCAAGGGGACCTTCGTGAGTGCCGCCGTGCCAGAATTGAGTCCTGGCAGCCTTGGCATTCCCCCAGTCAATGCCGTTCCGGTGAAAGCCGGATTTGAAATTTACAAGATGGACTATCTCGGGCCATTGCCGGAAATAGCTACTGCAGCATTACATTTAGATGATGGTCTGCCAGACCCACGCATCGCGCCATTGAAGGAGCTTTATCGCTCCTATCGCAGTCAGCTCACGCGCAGTGGCCTATATACTAAATTCGGCGCCTATGGTAATCCGGATGGTTCGGACTACTACAAAAATGGATTGTCGGCATACCTAAATGAGACCCGTGGCCTGAAAACGACGGCCGCTAATATTCTTTCTGTACGTGGTACGGTGATGGGCATCAACCTGGTATGTAATGGTCTTATAAGACCCGGAGATCTAGTGGTATCGGGCATTCCTGGCTGGAGTAGGTCGGAACGGAATTTTGCGCATGCCGGCGCCAAACATATTGGCATTCCGGTAGATGAACATGGCCTCGTAGTAGAGGAACTGAAAAAAATATGCAAGCGAAGAAAGGTAAGGATGGTGTATGTAACGCCGCATCACCATTATCCTACTACTGTTTCTTTGCGTCTGGACAGGCGTTTGGAACTATTACGCTTATCTAATGAGTATGGGTTTATCATATTTGAAGACGATTATGACTATGACTTTCACTATCGTCAAAGGCCACTGCTGCCTTTGGCCAGCGCTGATGAAAATGGGATGGTGATCTATTGCGGCTCGTTCAGCAAGAGTCTGTCACCCGCTTTCCGCCTGGGTTACCTGGTGGCTTCAGACAATGTGGTAAAGCACCTCAGCCAGGTCCGCGTGCTGTTGGACCGGCAGGGCGATCACATATTAGAGAATGCCATGGCCGATTTGCTGACAGATGGTACTATTCAGCGCTATCTGCGGAAAACATTGGGCATCTACAAGGAGCGCCGGGATTATTTCTGTGAGCTGATGCAGCGGGAGTTGAAGGATGCTGTGCGTTTTGAGATACCAGAAGGTGGCATGACCGTATGGACAGAGTTTTCCAGGCATACCAATCTGAAAAAGTTATCCAGCGATGCATATAAAAAGGGATTGTATCTCAGCAACGGGCAGGCGCATATCTACCCTGGGTATGATGTCAATGGTGTTCGGTTAGGCTTTGCTTCGTCTTCAATGGAAGATTTGCATAGGGCAGTATTATTGTTGAAGAAGTTGATATAGGTAGATAAAAAAAGCGTGTACCGTAGAACGATACACGCTTGTAACAAAACTTTTATCTTAAGATAATTAAGCCAGTCTTACATTAACAGCATTAGGGCCTTTTCTGCCTTCTTCAATGTCAAAAACGACGCGGTCGTTTTCGCCAATGCTTTCTTTAATACCAGATACGTGAACAAAGATTTCTTGGTTACTACCTTCGATTTTAATAAAACCAAAACCTTTAGTTTCATTAAAAAATTTTACAACACCTGTTTGCATTTATTTAATTTTTAATAGTGAACGCATTCTCGCCATGTTGATCAGACGGCTCGCTGAGCGACTACAAGAAAAAGTAAGAAAAGCTGAAGGTAAGTGAAGATTACTAACAGAATTGATATACAATATTCTTAAGAAGCCGTACGAAGATAGGAGGAAATATCATACTATCCTAATTTTTTTCACTTAGTTTCTTCTGTATCAAATAACTACTGATTTCTCGGGTATAAGATATATTTTCGTAGTATATATGAAGCATCCTGATTCATGGCGCATTAAAGCCATCCTCACTGGTTCTGCGGGCAATATGGTGGAATGGTATGACTGGTATATCTATTCAACTTTTTCCTTATACTTTGCACCCGTTTTTTTTCCTAAAGGCAACTATACAGCCCAATTATTAAATACGGCGGCCATCTTTGCGGTGGGCTTCCTGATGCGCCCTATAGGCGGCTGGATGTTTGGCCGTATTGCCGATAAGCAGGGCCGGAAAACGGCCATGACACTCTCTGTCATGCTAATGTCGCTGGGTTCCGTATTAATTGCCATCACACCTTCTTATGAAGCCATTGGCGTAGCAGCACCCGTATTGCTTACGCTGGCAAGGCTTTTACAGGGCTTGAGCGTAGGCGGCGAATACGGCACTTCTGCCACCTACCTGAGTGAGGTAGCCACGCCGGATTTCAGAGGATTTTACTCCAGCTTTCAATATGTAACCCTGATTGGTGGCCAATTGCTGGCATTGGGGGTACAATTAATATTACAAAAAATGTTTCTCACACCAGAACAGCTACATAGCTGGGGATGGCGCATACCCTTCTGGATAGGCGCGCTGCTGGCCTTTTCAGTATTATATCTTCGGAGAAACATGAAAGAATCTGCTGCTTTCGAGCAGGAAAAGACAAATAAAAAGGAAAAAGGAAGTCTGAAAGTACTTTTCCAGGAGCATCCAAAAGCCGTACTTACCGTTGTAGGCCTTACTATGGGTGGTACGCTGGCATTCTATACTTATACCACGTATATGCAGAAATTTCTCGTAAATACGGTGAAGATGAGTATAGAAAGCGCCACCACACTCACTTTTTTCCTAATGCTTATTTATGCCTGCTTGCAACCATTGATAGGCTGGCTTTCAGATAAGATAGGCAGAAAGCCTATCCTGATAAGTTTCGGCGTGCTAGGCACATTATTGACCGTTCCCATCCTGACAGCTATCAGCAAGGCTGATTCCTCCTGGACAGCCTTCTGGCTCATACTGGCAGCACTGGTAATTGTTAGTGGATATACCGCTATTAATGCGGTGGTAAAAGCAGAACTATTCCCTGCGGAGATCAGGGCATTGGGCGTAGGATTTCCATATGCACTCACGGTGGCCTTATTTGGCGGCACCGCTGAACCGATAGCGCTATTCTTTAAACAACAGGGACATGAATCTGGCTATTATTGGTATGTGACCATCTGCATATTCATCTCCCTGCTGGTATATATTACAGCAAGGGATACCAAAAAGCATTCCTTGCTGGACAAGGATTAGCGATGAATGATGCGTACTTCTCCCTTATCGTTTCCTATGATAAGTGTAGTAGCCAGGCCAATAAACAAACCATTTTCCACAACACCCGGAATACTGTTCAAGTGTATGTTTAAGGTTTCCGGGTCCTGGATTTCTTCGAAATAACAATCAGCAATAAAATTGCCGTTATCTGTTATGAAGACTTTATCCTGTTTATGCCTGATAACCGGCGCTCCGCCCAGCTCTCTCAGTTTATGCATGGTCAGTTCATGCGCAAAGGGGATAATTTCTACTGGCAGTGGGAACTTACCCAGTGTATTTACCAGCTTGGCATCATCAGCGATAACGATCATCTGGTCAGATGCTGCCGCGATAATTTTTTCACGAAGCAAAGCGCCACCCCCACCTTTGATGAGTCGCAGCGATGCATCCGCCTCGTCGGCGCCATCAATATCGATATCGATTTGCTGTACCTCGCTGAAAGGTACCATCGGGATACCCTGCTCACGGGCCAGTTTATCCGACTCTTCAGAAGTGGCTACCGCATTGATGATCAGTCCTTCGTTTCTAACCATCTCGCCTAAACGTATAATGGCATAATAAGCGGTACTGCCGGTACCCAGACCTACGGTCATACCTGTTCTTACCAACTTGGCGGCCTCTTCTGCCGCAGCTTTTTTAGCGATCTTTATCTGCATAATAACAAAGATAAGGGTTCATACGAATTTGGAAATCTAACCGAACTCCACTAATTTTTACTATAAATATTTTTTGCTTTGAGAAAACTTGGACTCTTATTACTGGCAGCCAGCCTTGGCCAACTTCCTGTATTTGCACAGGAAAATCCTGCTGCCGCCCTTATCAACGAAGAAGGCTTTACTAAGCATATCAGCAAACTTGCTTCTGATGCCTTCGAAGGCCGCAAACCCTTTACCCGTGGTGAAGACAGCGCTATACAATATATTGCGGCGCAATTCAAAGCGTTGGGCCTTAAACCCGGTAATGGCAACAGCTATTTCCAGGATGTACCAATGGTAAACATCTTCTCAAAACCCGTAGGTAATCTCGTTATAAAAGGAAAAAATGATAGCATCTCCCTTCAATACCTGGACGACTATGTAGCCGCCACCCGCCGGGTACAAGACCAGGTAAAGCTGCAAAATTCAGACCTGGTATTTGTAGGTTATGGTATTGTAGCACCTGAATATCATTGGAACGATTATGCTGGCCTTGACGTAAAAGGAAAAACAGTAGTCGTATTAATCAATGATCCAGGGTTTGCGGACAGCACACTTTTTAAAGGACATATCATGACTTACTACGGCCGTTGGACGTATAAGTTTGAAGAGGCCTCCAGGCAAGGTGCTGCTGGTGTGATCATCATCCACGAAACAGCTGCCGCCAGCTATCCTTGGAAAGTAGTACGTAGTGGATGGTCCAATTCTAAACTGCACCTGCAAACCGCGGATAATAATATGTCGCGCACCATTATGGAAGGATGGATATCACAGGAATCTGCAAAAAAAATGTTTGCACTCTCAGGCCTCTCCCCTGATATCATGAGCCAGGCAAAAAAGAAAGGATTTAAGCCTGTGGATCTCCACCTGAAAACATCGCTGGTTATCAATAATACTATTAAAAAATCTACGTCTCACAATGTGCTGGCTATTCTTCCAGGCTCAAAACGACCGCAGGAATGTGTGGTATATTCGGCCCATTGGGATCATTTCGGTATTGGAGAAACTGTAAAAGGTGATTCTATCTATAACGGAGCAGTAGACAATGCCAGTGGCACTGCCGGCCTGCTGGAACTGGCAACAGCCTTTTCACAGGTAAAGCCTGGTCCAGAGAGGTCTGTCCTCTTCCTGGCCGTTACCGGAGAAGAGCAAGGACTGCTCGGCTCTGAATATTATGCCAGTCATCCCGTATTTCCAATGAATAAAACCGTTGCGGATATCAATCTCGATGTACTCAACTACTTCGGTAAAACAAAAAATATCACCGTCATCGGTATGGGTCAATCCGAACTGGATGAATACGCGCAACGCGCCGCCGCTAAGCAAGGTAGGGTTATCACACCTGAAGACCATCCCGAAGGTGGTTGGTTCTTCCGCTCCGACCACTTCAACTTCGCGAAAAAAGGCGTGCCAGGCCTCTATATCGGACCAGGCACCGAAGCCGTAGGAAAAGACGCTGGCTGGGCAAAAGAACAAATTGCCACGTATAACCGTGAACGTTATCACTCACCGAAAGACGAGTTCGATCCTGTCACCTGGAAACTCGATGGCATGGTACAGGACATCAGGCTGCTGTTTGATGTAGGACTGACCCTCAGCAATGAAACGACTTTCCCTAAATGGAAAGCAAATTCTGAGTTTAAGTTCATTAAAAGATAAAAATTCAACTACAATATATAGCACTATATGCCATCCATCGAAAGAGGTATTAAGCGATTCTTGTAGGGAAGATTTTTTGAAACGGCCATCCAACAATGGCTGTTGGATTGATATACTCTACTTAGTAAAGACAAGTTTTAAACGATTGAATAAAATAGGAATAAGATGGTTTTGTTTGGATTAATTATGATGGGGCTGATACTGATCGGCTATATATACAATATCTTCTCACGAAGAAAAACCTTACACGCAGCAATACCTGACAGCTACAAATCACTGCTGCAGGACAATGTACGCTATTATCAACAGTTAGACGAAGGGGATAAAGTGCGCTTTGAAGATAAAGTAACCAAGTTCCTGAAACGCACCACTATTGAAGGCGTGCATACCAGTGTAGAACCGCTGGACCGCGTCCTTGTGGCTGCCAGCGCTATCATTCCCATCTTCGGATTTAAAGACTGGGAGTATTTCAATCTTACCAATGTGATACTCTATCCGGATACTTTTGATGAAAGCTATCAATTCGAAGGTAACCGCAGGAATATTCTAGGCATGGTTGGTAGCGGGCCATTAAATGGACAGATGGCTTTATCTAAGAATGCACTCCGCGAAGGCTTTGCCAATACCAGTGATAAGAGCAATACTGCCATTCACGAATTCGTGCACCTGCTCGACAAAGCTGACGGCTTTGTTGATGGATTACCGCGTAACCTCATTGAACACAGCTATAGTATCCCCTGGATGAAACTCGTGCATCAGACCATCCAACAAATGTTGGCAGGGCACACGGACATCAATCCTTATGGCGCTACCAATGAAGGAGAATTCTTCGCTGTGATCTCTGAATATTTCTTCGAACGCCCGGATTTGTTGGCGGAGAAGCATCCTGACTTATATAAAATGCTTTGTAAGATCTTTCAGCAGGACCCAGCGGCTAATCACCAGCATCCTGAAACAGCATTTTGATTTTTTTCTCGCAAAGGAGCATAAGCAGCAATGGATTATGCTATGTTGTTTGAATTTATAAAAGGAATGGGAAACCAATAATTGGTTTCCCATTCCTTTTATAAATAATATACAGCTCTTTGCTGCTTATGTTACTTATCCTGCTTTGCGAGCCCGCCGAAGGCGGAACTTAGGGCGAGGGCCCATCTTCGCATGCTTTGCGAGAAACGCCGTCAGCGGCTTACAATGTTTTCACACGAATATTCTTAAACTTCACTACACTACCATGTCCCAAAAATCCGATATGCCCTGTTTCATTTTTCAGTCCAGGATGATTTTTGTGGTCCAAAGTACCATGATCACGGGCATCCGCGATGTCTCCATCCATGATTACCTCTCCATTTAGAATGACCTTAACGTGCGTACCTTGAACAATAGCTTCTTCATAATTCCACTCTCCTACCGGTTTCAGGAATCCGCGCTTTGCAGGAATGACACCATATACAGAGCCATGGTACTGGTATTCATGCAGACTTTTGTAAATATCGGCTTCATTGTCCAGTATTTGCAATTCCATTCCTACATAAGCTGCATCGCCGGTTAATGGTGCATGAACACCCAAACCATTGTTAGCGCCAGGCGTTAGCTGAAACTCAAAACGGAAAGAGAAATCTTTGTACTCATCCTTCGTATATAGGTTACCGTGGCCGCCATCTCCTGAAGGACGGATAACAAGGTTACCATCTTCCATAATATAATCCTTGGTATTACCTGTCCAGGCATGCATATTAGTACCGTCGAATAATATTTTATAACCTGCTTTTTGTTCATCCTCATTTAATGTGAAAGGAACTGGACGCGGTAATTCTTTGATGTAGAGATCGCGGTAGGCAACATAAGTTCCATGCGCCTGCAGCTCTATCTGTTCTTCCGGGAAGATCGGCAAGCCGCGGTCCCAGTAGTTTTCAAGGATAGTGTTATCCGTTACCAGTTGTCCGTTGAGGTATACGGTCACTCTATCTCCTTTCATGATGATACGGAAATGGTTCCATTCGCCGATAGCGTTATCTGCCAGTGCCAAGGGTTTGCTTTGGTTAACCTGATTATTGTACAATCCCCCGCTGCCTACCTGTGCGCCCACGTCAAGGCGGGAGGTATCCCAGATCTGCACCTGAGGCGAACCACGGAGATAAATACCTGCATCGCCTTTAGCAGTGATTTTCCAATCTACCAGCATTTCAAAATCACCATATTTTTTCTCCGTGCAAAGATTATCACCTTCACCGGTGAATACCAGCAGACCATCTTTCACGGTCCAGCCTTTGCGCATAGTTTCATTCGCTTTATTCTGGGCTGCATTCAGGGCTTTATCGGTCATTTTCGCTCTAGCAACCGGATTCTCTACCAATCCTTTCCAGCCGCTAAGATCAGTACCATTGAACATTGGCACAAAACCATCGCCGGCAGGCATTTCCCCAATATATTTACGGATAGACTGACGTTGATAATCTGCATCACCGCTGCTGAGATTAGCAGAAGCCTTTTCCAGCAAACCTTTCACGGTATTACCATTGTAAGATTTATCTGCGAGTGCGATGTTCATTACTGTTTCAGCCGCTTCCGCTTTTACAGCAGCATTGTCGAGATACTTACCAGCCAGCAGTAAAGCGCTGTAGGTTTTGCAAGCTGATAAAGCTTTCAGTGCTTTTTGTTGTACTGCAGTGGTGCTGGTCAATTCCAGCGCATTCCGGAGCATGAGTGCTTTCTGGTCTGCCGGCAACTTATTCTTTGCTGTGATGCTGATATAGCCCAGGAGTGCACGGTCCTGGAAGTCTTTATTAGCAAGGGTTCTGGCGATCTCCAATAATACAGGCGCAGCATCTGTATTTGTCCAGGAAGCCAGCGCGCCAATTGCCTCCATCTTCGTTTGTGCATCACCGTTATTAAAACCAGTGAGGATGGTTTGCAGGGAGTTTTTATCTCCGAGCCCGGCCAGTATGTTAAAGTAGGTCGCTTGTTTAGTCTTTGGCGCCTGCGACATGAGCTGTTGCAGCTGAGCGGCAGGTACAGCGGTATTTATAATAGCTTGTTGGGTTGCCGCAATTTCTTTCTCTTTACCTGCATTTAACAAGAGACTATTTAATGCAGATAAATCATTGCTGGTACTCACGGCAGGCAGTGCTTCAAAAGCTGCTGTGCGCATAGGTTCCGGACCTTTGGTAGCATCCAGTACCAGTGCAGTATTATCCGTAGCTTTTCTGGCAGCCAGCAAAGTGATGATAGCTGTTTTTCCTTCAGCAGTCATGTTGCCATAGTCTGCTGCTGCCGCGGTTACAACCTGGTTACCAGGCATGATAAGCAGTGTATTACGTACAGCCTTTGTCGTGATAGTATCATTGGTATTAAGGGCCGTGAGGAGTTGAGGTAGTGCGGCAGCCCCACCAGTGCGGCCGGCAGCATCAATAGCAGCAGCTCTTACCAGTGGATCTTTATCTTTTATAAGGTCTGTTTCCAGTGGTAAAGCCCAGTCTACTTTATTGTCGGCCATGAGGCGGAGTGCAGCGGCCTTGGTAACCTTGTCGGTAGTACGTAATAAGGTCATCACCTGCACTTGTTGAGCTTTCGACGCTGCGGTTGCGTTGGCAGCAAGCAGTTTCCAGCCTGCATTTTTAACACGTGGACGAGTATCTGTGGCAGCAGCAATGTAGGCACTAATACCTTTACCAGCATTATTTTCAGCGTACAGGTCGAGGGCTGCGACATAAGCATTTTCACGCGCTGGCGTTTTAGTAGCGGCCAGGAGGCCCTGTGCCAGCTGATCTGCGAGTTTCTTGTCAGACAGATGGCTGATAAAGGTGAGGTAAGATGCTGTAGCATTGGTTACGTCATAGCGAAAATCCGCTTTGGCAGCAGCAGCTTTCAGTGCTGTAGCAGCGGCTGGCATGGCAATTTCAGCGAGTGCGTAGTTAGTTACTTTAGCCAGTTTCGGTTCGGCACTGTTTAACTGTGCCAGCAGTGCGGGTACAGCAGCGGTGTACTTAGCATCTCCTAAGGCTTCTGTGAGCGTAATTTTAGCTGTGGCATCAGCGGCAGGAAGCGCGTCAGCAATGGCTTTCACCCCTTCAGGCGCAGCGATTTTCACTAATGCCCTGGCAGCAGGATCACAGAGGCGGGCATCTTTCAGGTAAGGAATAAGCGCGGTGACAGCACTTGCATTACCAGTGATTTGCAGCTGACGGATCAGGAATGCTTTTGTTTCAGGATTAGACGCATTGGTAAGGGCTTTCATAAAAGCATTGCTGGCTGAGGATTTCAGCATTTCTTTACCAGGTTGTGTCACATAAAAAGCGTAACCGGCGAGGGCATATTCCATTTTTGTATTGTCGCCTTTTCCCGGGTCAGCAAGCATGGCAGCCATTTGTACGAGGCCTTCTTCGCCAAGGCCGGCGATGGTTTCCATGTTGGAATTGAGGACTTGTGTATTAGCAGCCGGGAATAGGGCGAGTATATCAGCTACTTTAGTATGAAATGCACGCTGATCTGGAGCTGGTTGTGCAAAGGCAGTACAGCAGCTGATCAGCAGGCATATAGCGAGCGTAATTTTTTTCATGAGATAGATTTTAGTGAGATCAGATAGTCCATGGGCCGCGCATAGGCTGATAAATCAAGGCATTGGCGCCAGCATCGTTGATAAACTCCTGCTTTACCGGATCAAATTCCAGGGAGCGATTTAATCGCAATGCGATCTTACCCATGTTTACCAGTGTAGCAGAGCGATGTCCGTTTTCTTCGTTGAGTGCAAATTTGCGGCGTAGTCTCACTGCTTCTGCAAAATCAGTTTGCTGAGGCGCCGGGTCAGGGAATGATGCCAATTTCTTTTCCAGGTCAGGAATGTTGGATTTGAAGCCTGGATAGAGTTTGCCGTTAGGCCCTTCTATATAGGCGGCCTTTTCATCTTTACCTTCACCATCCAGGATGATCTGGCAACCATCCGCGTAGGTATAGGTAATACGGCGCCAGGTCCCTACTGCATCGGGGTGTTGTTGTGGCGCATCTACTTCTACTTTAACGGGGCTGGTATTGTCTTTTCCGAGGAAGTACTGTACCGGATCGATGTAATGCTGCCCCATATCGCCTAAGCCCCCGCCGTCGTAGTCCCAGTATCCGCGGAAGGTCTGATGTACACGATGTGCGCTGTAAGGCTTGTATGGCGCGGGGCCCAGCCACATGTCGTAGTCCAGTTCTTTGGGTACTGGCATTTCAGGGAGATTGGTTTTACCTACCCAATAGAATTTCCAGTCAAAGCCGGTATGTTTGCTGATGGTTACTTTCAGTGGCCATCCGAGGAGCCCACTTTCCACGAGTTTTTTAATAGGTTTTACGGTGGTTCCCATGCCATAGAAATTATCTTCAAAGCGGAACCAGGTATTGAGGCGGAAGATGCGGCCATGTTGCTGCACGGCTTCCACAAGGCGTTTACCTTCTCCAATGGTCGCTGTCATAGGTTTTTCGCACCAGATGTCTTTACCGGCGCGTGCGGCATCAGCAGCAATAATACCGTGCCAGTGCGGCGGCGTGGCGATATGCACGATATCTACCTCTGGAAGTTGTATTACCTCACGGTAATCCGTAAACGTTTTTACAGATTTATCTTTCAGTTGGTCCATGGCCAGCTGAATATGACTGCGATCCACGTCACAAATGGCTACTACGCGGGTTCCTGCGTAGCCGAAATGTCCACGTCCCATATTTCCGGTACCGATCACTGCTTTGGTGAGCTGATCACTGGGAGCAAGGTATCCACGACCTAGTACGTGTCGGGGCACGATAGTAAAAGCAGCAATAGCACCCAGGGAATTCCGGATGAATGAGCGCCTTGAATTACTGTTTTGATTTGCCATAGTGTAATTATTAGAATAGATATACTTTAGGTTTTCGTGTAGGCGATGCCGATACAGATTGGTTGATAAAATCCTATATTGGCATCATCAGTTCACTGTTATACAATACAAAGCCAGCCCCTGTTGCGGGGGCAGTAATATGTGCAGACTATACGGAAATGAGTAGGTAAGATACTGGGGCTGATTTGTAATTGCAAGTATATTGCCTAAAAATGTGATGAATGGCGAAAACAGCAACGCCCTGCCAAAAGGCAAGGCGTTGTGCATTAGTAAGGCTAATAATTATCCTAAAGGCGGACAATATTTTATTGGCTATTGTCAGATAATTTATACGTCAACTGTTTCATCAAACCATACACTGGCGGCACCGATTACAGCAGCCGATTCGCCCAGCATGGCGGTACGCAGCGGAATATGGATATTATGTTGTTCCAATGTTGCGGTAACTGCCGGCAAAAACAATGCAGCAGCGTTGGCGATGTTGCCTCCCATGATCACCACCTCAGGATTTTCTTCCTGAATGAATGGCGCCAGGAAGTTGCCCAGGTTGGTACCAAATTCTTTGAATATATCAAGGATCCGTGGATCTGTATCTATCAGCTCTGTGAGGGCTTTTACATCTTTTACGGTACTGCCGCTTACAGCAGCATATTTGCTGATAAACCAGCGGGAAGAAATATAATCTTCTGCTATACTATCTTTAAACGGAGAACACCAGCGGTTGGCGTCTTTAGCGATATGACCATCGAATGTAGCGGAGCCTAAACCTGTTCCGAGGGTAAGGCCTATAGCGCTTTTAAAGCCTCTGGCAGCACCGCTGAAGGCTTCTCCCTGAAGGAAACATCCAGCATCATTGATAAAGCGGATTTGCTGAGGGTCGGTGTGCAGCTTAGCAGCCAGCAGCTCTCTGACATTGAGGCCATATAAGGCATCATATTTATCCTGGTTCTGCATCAGACTGATCCCTTCTTCATAATTAAAAGGACCAGGCATTCCTATACCAATTATTACAGGTTTATGTTGTAGACCAGCAGCGACATCCAATATTACCGCAGCCCAGGCATCGATAATTTCTGCTATGCTGCCCTTAGAATTTACACGCTCTCTGCGCCAGCTTTGCTCAATAATTGATCTGCCTTGCAGATCCACCAATGCCGCTGTAATATGCGACCCGCCTACATCCACTCCAACCGCCATGGAATTTTTCATATATTAATAAATGCTGTTAAACGCTAAAACGATTTAGCGATGAGGACAAATATAATATATTTTTCTTTTTAAAAACAACTCTCGCTGCTCCCTTTCTATAACTGCAAACAGACATCCTCCAGATTTGGTTGAACACAGATTTTAATTATATGCGTTTGTCTTGTTGCGCCACTGCTATGGCGCAACAAGACAGAAACGCCGCAAAATACTTACACCCATTCTTCCGTCAGCCGCCACCATTTCAGGGCTCCGTCTTCCAATCGGAACAGGGCAGAAGACCTGCGTGTATTTATGACTTCCTCTTGTTGCTGTACTTCTTCATAATAAACCAGTGTATAGTAAAAGGTACTCATCACTGCCTGCTGCTTCATACTGATTTGTATGCCCGGCTTCGCTCCTTTTACGCCCGGCAACCAATCTGCCAGCTGTGTAAAGTTCATCGTTTTTCCAGCAGCACCAATCATCTCAAAATCAGTGCTAAAGTACTGCAGCAGCTGTTCCACCGTTAGCGATTCATCTCCGCAAAACCATTTTTCTATGGTTACGCTAAAATCCATGACCATCTCTATGGCCTTTGCTTCATAATTCATTTCATGGTTTTTTTGCGCTGCTATAACTTCTTGCCAGCAGGAAGCCGACAAACAGTAGTGCAGCTAATGTAATAAATGTGATCTCAACCGAACGACTATACGAAAAACGTGGTAGCAAGGAAAAGAATAAAGTGCCGATGAGTGCTGTCCCTGTCACGCCACCAACCTGGATCGCAGTACTGATAATGCCTCCCGCCTGACCAGCCAGCTGCACCTCAACATCTCCCATGATCTGTCGCAGCATGGCCGGCATTACCGTACCATGGCCGGTGCCAGCCAATAACAACCCTACCTGCAACAGCAATTCTGGCGCGGATTGTAGCTGCATTGCCATCGCGCAGCAAGTAAAACCACCTACCAGCAATAAAAGTCCACCCTGTATCAGCTGCTGCGTTGCCAATCCGCTGCGCGGACTCAACAGCGGAGCGAGAAAAAAACCAATAGCATAGGGCATCACCGCCATTCCGGCTGTAAAGGCATCCTGCCCTAATCCATTCTGCAGGTAATATGGGAAGATGAGGAAAAAAGCAGCTGTATGATTGTATAAAAATATCACACCAGCACCTTTAAGAAAGATTGGGTCCTTTAAAAGTGGAATGTAGAGCAGTGGCGATTGTTCCCGTTGCAACAATCTTTCTTCGTATAGCCATAATAGATAGCCGCTTATCAACGACAACAATAAACAAACGAAAATCCAAACCGGCCAATGCAGCTCTCTCCCTTTTACCAGCGGATAAATAAATAACAGTAAGGTCAATGTGGCCAGGAGCATCCCGCCAATGTCCAGCCTGGGGCGTTTTGCCGCGCTGGTTTCTTCCATAAAAACATATGCCAGGAGGAAGCAAACCATCCCTGCTGGCAGATTTACAAGGAATACGCTTTCCCAGGTATTTCCAAATAGCCTTGCATTAATCAGCAGGCCGCCGAGTAGTTGCCCGGCTATGGCAGCCAGTCCGAAAACAGCGCCAAATATCCCCATGGCTTTGGGCTGCTCCTGTGCAGGAAATATCACCCGGATAGTAGCCATCACCTGTGGTGCCAGCATGGCGGCACCTATGCCCTGTACAATCCTGGCAGCAATCAGCCAGTTAATCTGTGGCGCCGCTGCACAGGCGCCGGAGGCCAGTGTAAAGACGATCATACCGGTCATGAATACACGCTTACGCCCGAAGATATCCCCTAATCGCCCTCCCGTGACAACCAATACAGCATAGGTAAGTCCATAGCCGGCAACTACCAGCTGCAAAGCTGTATCGCTTGCATGAAAAGCAGTTTTAATATCTGGCAATGCCACATTCACGATGAAAAAATCTAATGGCGATAAAAACGCACCTACAGCCAAAATGGCTAATATCAACCATCTCCGGCTATTATACTCCTGTGCTGCAACTATCATATACGCTACTTTTGAACTGCAAAGCAACAACAGTAAGTACAAAAAAAATGGTATTTTCAGAGGTTTGTATTGTATCTTTGGAAATGACTTTTACAAAAATCATCGATCAGGCAGAAGTGCAAATCGTGCATGTCAAATCGAAACCCTACAGGTTTCGGTCTGATTACTACTTTGAAATGGCTTTTGTATTAACAGGAAAAGGACAACATACCGACGAACAATACCAATATCGGTATAGTCCACGTAAACTGTTCATGTTGCAACAGGGCGTTCCATATTCCTTTGTACCGGAATGTGAAACAACCATTGCTTTTTTCCGCTTCAGTCCTGCGTTTATTAATCAGGTAAGGTTTGAGAACGAACGTATAGAAACCTGCGACAATCTGCGTAAGATCAGCTACATACTGCATCATTATCATGCAAAAGCGGGATGTATTTTCCGTGACCGTGAAGATGAGAAAACAGCGCATGTTTTGTTGAATGGTATTATACGGGAATATCAGGAGAAGAACTATGGACATACGTTGATCATACGTCAATCATTATCTATCTTAATCAACCTGATTGCCAGGAACCTAATCAGCAGCGAGGGGCCTGTATCCGGCGATGGCAGCGGCCAACCGGCCGCGATGCGACTGATCACCTATATACAGCAGCATATTCATGATAGTGATGCATTAAAGCAGGAGATCATGGCCGAAAAAATGAATATCTCTCCCAACTACCTGGGCGAATATTTTAAAAAGCATACTGGACGCAGCTTGCAGGAATATATACAGGAATACCGCCTGAAATTGATTGAAACGAGATTATCGTATAGCAATATGCGGTTGAAGGAAATTGCGGTAGAGTTATGCTTCAATGATGAAAGCTATCTGACAAAATATTTCAGGAAGCACCGGGGTATGACGCCCGGCGCCTACAGAAAAAAGTTCAGTGAAAAATCAGCCATGAGCTGATCACACCTGTTTATCGATGCTGGCAGGTCCGGACCCGAAATAGGCGATCATGAGACACGCGCCTGTCAATGAAACATTTTTCATGAACATGGCCATTTGCATCTGTGCCGCAGCAGGGTCAGTAATGCCCCAGAATTTGTGCATGTAAAAGGTAACGGGTACGAGGAAGATGACCAGCAAAACAGCGCCTGTTCTGGCTTTAAAACCCAGTAAAACGCTAAGGCCACCCACCAGTGCCAGTACGCCAGCTACGCGCACCATTAAGCTCGCTGCAGGAACACCGGCAGATGCTGCATAATCGATACCGGCGCCTAATGCATGATTAAAACCTGAGAAAACGAAAATCAGGGCAAATAGTATACGCCCGAGTAAAAGAACAATTTTCATAGTGCTGTCTGTTTATGTGATAGTGCATTCGTATTATCTTTATGTCAAAGAAGAATCCATGAAAAAAGAAAACTCCACTAATTCAATCAATGCCAGGCAACTACGGGGCGATTGTGGAACAGTTTATACTTTATCGCTTATCGGCGGAAGATGGAAACCTGTTATCTTATGGCGACTGCTTGCCGGGAAAATGCGTTATACAGAACTGAGAAAGTCTATCAACGGCATTTCCGAACGTGTTTTGGTTTTACAGTTGCGCGAAATGGAAACAGATGGACTGATCCAACGCGCGGTATATCCTGAAGTGCCGCCAAGAGTAGAATACGAAATTACTGCGCTGGGAGCTTCTATGGAGCCGATCCTGGAGATCATGTCTGACTGGGGAATTGCCCATATGCCAGAAGAGGTACGTCATACACAGGACCCGGCACTTCAGCATGTATAAATATAATAATTTTTGCTATTATTTCAAACCGGCATCATTGATGGCGCCGGTAGCGAGTGCCACCCAGTCGTCATCGCGGCGGCCTTTACTGAGCACCGTCAGCAGACGCTGATGCACCAGGTTAGCCATCGGCATCGGCGTATAGGAAGCACGCGCCACCTCCAGTACCAGGTCTATGTCTTTCAAACCTAAAGATGCCTTAAACGCAGCATCTCCGGAAAACTCCCTGTTGAGGATCATTGCGCCATAGTTGCGGAAAATAGGCCCTGAAAACAGTGTGGTAGTCAGCATTTCATAAACTACTTTAACGTCCAGCTCATTCTTTTCCGCCAGCACAAAAGATTCTGCCATTAGCTCCATTGAAGCGGCAATCATAAAGTTGCCAATCAGCTTCAAGACATTGGCACTGCCAGCCTTTTCTCCCAGATCAAAAATATTTTTCGCAAAGCCATCATTCAGTAAATGCCGGATGCGCTCTTTGCCAGACGGATGACCAGATATAACGGCATTGCCTACTTTCGCAGCCGCAGCTTCAGGCCGGGCAAATACCGGCGCGCCTATATAGGTAACGCCATGATGCTTGTGATGATCAGCCAACTCATTCGCCGTTTCCGGGGAAATAGTACTCAACGACGCATGTACACCACCAGGCCCCAACGCCGCCACAAATGCATCATTCGCAATTTCTTTCAGCGCAGCATCATCAGATACAAGCGTAAATACCACGCCGCCTTTTTCTAACGCAGCAAGTGGACTATCAACAATCTCTGCTCCCAGCTCCGCCAACGGCAACGCCTTCTCACGGGTACGATTATAAACCCTCAACTGATGTCCTGCCTTCAGTAAGTTAGTCGCAATAGGCAAGCCCAAATTACCGATTCCAATAAATCCTATTTTCTTCATATACTGTTATTTCTAAAATATAGAGGTTTACTTTACTAGGTAAGTTAGGGTAAAAAATCCAGATACCTATCACAACTCTCAGCGGAAATATATCCGCTTGAGGTAGTAGGCAACTTGGTAAGTTATTTCTGTAAAATTCTTTTCCAACACCCTATAGCTCAACTATATTCCTGTAGCATCATTGATAATATCCAGAGCGTAGATTAAATTTGAATCAGACCTTATGCCTCTATATTATGAAATGGATACTTGCCCTATTACTGTGCTGTTACGTTGGTATACTCACCGCTCAGCAACCACTTTCAAAAGCCGCCAGCAGCGGACATATTCAAGCAGTATACCGCCTTACAAATAAAGAAGCACTGGCGATCTTTAAGACTACTATCGTGTACCCGGACGAGCTGGAATACACCAGCCCAGCTATTCGCCAGGAGGGTTTTCTCGTAGAGGATTATATTTTTAATGGATCTCCACAAATATTTGATGAAAAAGAAAATATAACGGCAAAGCTCTCCCCTGGGCATTATATCGTAGTCAAAACAATTAACCAAAGCCAAATCTATAGCTATCTGGCTGTTCCTTCGGCACATATTACATTACTGAATAATTATAAAGATTTACTGGTAGTTGTCAGCGATAACAATGGTAATCCTGTATCGAATGCGCTGGTTTATTTAAACGATCGCTACATTCCCTTTGACAAAAACAACAAATGTTTTCTTCTTCCAAAATCGAAACAACCAGGCGTATTACAGGTAAGGTATAAGGATGTGGCTAATTTCCAACATATCTCAGCCGTAAATAACTATGGCTACCATCATAACTATTTCGACTCCCGATGGGAATTTTGGTGGAACAGGTTTGGGAGGATGTTTAACCCTTCTCCTGTATTCAAAAAGTTCACAGATAAATTCAAGCAGCACAAACATGGCTATGCACAGTTTATGGTCATCAGCAAGCCTAAATACAAACCTGGTGATACCGTAAAACTCAAATCCTTTATCACTAAAGGAAATGGCCAGCCATTAAATGAGCCACTACAGCTACGACTATCTCAATACCATAGCGATATAGACACTTCTATCGCCACCATACAGCCTTACAGGCCTGGTGGTTATGATTATAGTTTTGTGCTTTCTGATAGCCTCCGGCTTAGATTGGACCAATCAGTTCAAATCGGTTTTTATAAACCTTCACCAAAGAATAAGTCGCGTGCTATATCTCACCAGGTCTTTGACTATGAAGCATATGAACTGACAGAAGAGCAATTTACTATCCGCGCCAATGAAACTTCCTTGCAATATTACCGTGGGCAGCCAATTAAAATCTACCTGAAAGCCACCGACAGAAATGAGTTGCCTGTATTAGATGCTCATGTGAAAATAATTGCTACTACTAATTCCTCAAGTAATTATGCGCCTGGCATCACCTATATTCCTGGCAAATTATGGGAGTCAACAATCCCGCTTGAGTCTATAGGAGAAACGGTACTAACATTGCCCGATAGTATTTTTCCAAATGCAAATGTAAATTTCAATCTAAAATGTATCCTGCAAACAAGTAGTTTCAGCCAGCTAGAACGATCACTGATTATTGAAAGGAATACAGATCCAGGCATGTTCAGATTTAAGGAGGCAAATGATTCCCTGGCAATTTATTATGAAGTGGCTGGAAAGCCAATACCAATCGACGGCAAACTCCACCTAAGGAATAAGATCAACGATTCGATTGTTGTCTCCGATATGCATTACCCCTGCAAAATTCCTATCTCTTCTTTTGCCAAAATATATGCAGCTTCCACTGATAGCGTTTATACAGCTCATCGTATAAAACAGACAGGCAATAACATCAGCGCTAGTGGCGGCATCTTCCATGATTCCCTGGTGATAAGTCTTAGTAACCCAGATAAAATTCCTGTATGGTACCAGTTGGCTGCTGGCAGGAAGATCATAGAACGAGGATATGGAACTGACTATGCGAGAGCCAGCAAAACCAAGCGTAAAACGGTGTACAAGCTGATGCTCCAATACATTGTTCATGGTGAGCCAAAGGATAAATCTTTCTACTTCCTGCATCACAGTCATAACCTGAATGTTAACATAGACGCACCTACGGTCATTCAACCTGGTGGAAATGCGCGTATAACCGTCAACGTTACTGATGCAGACCATAAGCCCGTAAAAGATGCGGACGTTACTTCCTATGCTTATACCAGTAAACTTCGCAACAGCATGCCCAGCATGCCGGAATTCCCCTACTACAATCGCAAATCACTGAATGGCAGACTGTTTTACAAAACGAACGAAACCGATCCTGCCAGCAGCACACAAGTGCTCAACTGGAGCAAATGGAAATCAGTACTAGGACTGGACACCATGGCTTATTACCGCTTCTTCCACCCGGATAGCATCTTGTATAATTTTGAACCCGACATCAATGGCATTACCCAACTGGCACCCTTTGTTGTCAAAAACGGTGTGGTACTGATGCCCCACCTGATTTGGATAGACAATCAACTGGTATATATCAGCGGAACAGAAAATAGTAATTTTAGCTTCCGGGTAAATGAAGGCTATCATAAACTGCGCATCCGCACCTATAACAGAGACGTTATATCAGATTTTATTTACACACCAGCGCATAAAAAAACGTATGTCTGCCTGAATATAGATAAATCCAGAAAGCGCTATTATACTATACGTCAGGATTCTATTTTCACGATCAGCGAAAAATATTTGATCGACAGAAATACATTCTTGTTAAAGACAGATGCTGACAAACGGTTGAAATATATCACTGCAAATGAGAATATCTACCCACTTTCATTTAATACATCTACCGATCCTTTACTGATAGGACCTTTTAACCATACGCAAAGTACCTATGTAGTACAAGGTAGTCTGATACAGGATTTTGAGCCAGAAGGGAATTATATATTTGATATCAGAGAAGGATTGATAAAGCAGAAAGAAACTGATATCAGCAATAAATATTTCTCCAAAATATTGGAATATGCATGGGATCAGCCGAAGCTGAATAGCTTTATACCAGACAGGCTCACGCTGGATTCGCTACATAACGCATTTATAGAAACATTGTCGATTACAACCAATCATGATGACCATCCAGGAACGAATACCCTACTGCTTAAGCATCCTTTTGAGACAAGTATAAAAATCAGACAACAGTTTTTATATTCTTATGACGACTCTACTTTTATCGTCCTTCAAGGAAATGCAGCTGATAGGTTTACTCGGCTCAAAGCAGGCTACTATAAACTAATGTTGCTGATGCAAGGAAATGGATACCTTGTTCATGACTCTTTATTGGTGAAAGATCACCAGCTCACGGTATATAGCTTTAACAATGCTATTATTCAACCAGACAATGATACGGTGAGTCGCTTACGTGTAAGACTTAAAAACTCCATACTGGATGATAACAATGGTTGGACATTTATCCAGCAAAAACTGGTGAAGGTTCCAGAACCCGCGACTGTAACCAAATCTGCACCTGCTACTGTTGATCTTAGTCTGCCCTTGATCCCTGATGTAAACCTCACTGGAGTTGTTACTGGTGTGGTAAGGGATAACTCTCGAATGCCGATTCCTGGTGTGACCATTCAGATAAAGGGAACCCGGAATGCCACCGTAACAAAAGCCAATGGAGAATTTACGTTAAGAGTTCCAGCCAATGGAGAACTAGTTTTTGCCATGGTGGGTTTTGAGATCAGAACATTTCTGATCAGTGCGGGCACTGTCTATAATGTGGTGTTGAATGAAAGTGTAACAAGACTGAATGATGTTGTAGTGGTAGGCTATGGGACTACATTAAAAGGCAATCTGGCTGGCTCGGTGAGTGCTGTCAATATCCAGAATATCGGCACCATTGCAAATTACAGAGGTCAGCCGGGCGCATATTCAGATACGGTGAGAATTCGCGGAGTAGCTTCCCTGACAAGCGCCAACAAACCTTTATTGATTATTGACGGCGTACCCTATGATGGCAGTGTAGAAAATTTGGATAAAGATGCCATCGCTACTATAAATATTCTGGAAGGAGAACAAGCGAGTGCGCTGTATGGGAGCCGCGCAGCAAACGGCGTAATCATTATCAACACCAACGGAAAGAACCCGGTGATTGCTAAAAGTGGAGTAGCAGAAGAGCCGGTATCTCCAGGAAGCAGGATACGCCAGCATTTCCGCGACGACGCTTTCTGGCAACCACGGTTACGCACCAACGAAGAAGGTAAAGCCACCTTTAATGTGACCTTTCCTGACGACCTTACCAGCTGGAATACATATGCACTGGCAATTACCAACCATAAACAAACAGGCAGCGCATCTATTACCACCAATGCTTTCAGAACTATTGCGGCATCAATTGCCTTGCCTCATTTCCTGCTACGTGGCGATACCTTGAACGTACTGACAAAAATTACAAATTACAACCAGGATAGCATTACCCTGCAACGTCTTTTAACTATTGATGGACTGGAACGCCGGCACGGAGCTGTGTCGCTGGTCAATACCAGCATAGAAACCACTACTGCCACTCCAGTCAGTACTGATAGCATGCGCGTCACATTTCAGATCAACAATAATCATCTTGAGGATGGCGAGTACAGAACTATTCCTGTACAGGAAGCAGGTACCATAGAGACGATAGGCATGTTTCTCGCTTTGCGGAAAGATACCAGTTTCATGGTGCATCCTATAGATACCACGCCGGTGCAGGTTTTTGCCAGTAGTTCGGCGATGCCGGTGTTGTTAACTGAAATAGAAAGATTAAATAACTATAAACATCTTTGTAACGAACAAGCAGCCTCAAAATTGATTGCTTTGCTCTTGCAGAAAAAGTGGTATGGGCTGTTGGACAGCACCTTCACCGGCGATGTACAAATTACCAAACTGGTGCGTCGCCTGGAGCAAAATCGCAACGAGGAAGGTTTATGGGGCTGGTGGAAAAATAATGAAACCGAATTTTGGATCACCGCACATGTGATGAAGGCACTCCATATGGCCGGTCTTCAAGGCTTTGCATCTCAAGTCAATCCTGATGCCATCACCCGATTTGTGGCGCCGGAGCTGAGCAATTATGCCAGTGCCAATAAACTTTACCTCCTCGATGCTTTGATGACTATAGACCCGACTTTTAAAGCTGCCACCTTCCTGGATACGATCAGCATCGCTAAAATCAGCGCCACTGAAAGGTTACAGTTGCTAGAGCTAAAACAGCGTGCAGGCATCAACGTTAGCACTGAATATTTCCTCCGCACCGTGCAGCATACCAATTATGGTAATACCTTCTGGGCCGATAACGACCCTGGTATTTATGGTAGTAGGATGAGCAATACCCTTGCCATCTACCGCATGCTCAAAAAAGAAGGAGGCCACGAGGAATTGTTGCGCAGTACCAGGGCATGGATACTGGAAAACAGAGGTCCCAACGGCTGGTTAAACACCTGGGAATCAGCTAACATCCTCGAAACAATCGGGGATGATGTTATAGCAGAAAAAGAAAGTGCGGCGCCAGGCTTGCAGATCAATCAGGTGGCGGTGACAAAATTCCCTTACGCACAACGTTATCCCGCGGCCGACCTGCAAATTCAAAAGAGTGGTAGTCGAAGTATTTATTTCTCTGCTACTCAAACGCATTTTAATTCCAACCCAACGAAAAAAGACGGCGCTTTCCGTGTCAGCAGCTCCTTTGTGCAGGATAATAATACGCTCACGCAGCTCACAGCCGGCAAGGAGGTTGCCTTGAAAGTAAGCGTTGAAGCAGTAAATGATGGTGAATATGTGCTATTGGAAATTCCTATCCCGGCAGGGTGCTCCTTTGCCGAGAAGCCGCAGGAGTATTATTGGTCAGGAAATGAGTCCTATCGGGAATACCTATACGAAAAGGTGAATATCTATTGCCGCCGATTACGTAAAGGACAGCACGAATTCACAATTAAGCTACTACCACGCTATAGTGGCACATTTACCTTAAACCCTGCCAGGGCGGAAGAGATGTATGCCCCGGTAATGTATGGCAGGGAGGGCATGAAAAAGGTTGCTATCAAGGAGCCCTGATGTTATTTGCCCGCGTTGCAGCGCGGGAAATAAACCTTATATTTATATAGACCTTCAAAAGCCCAAACATGAGAACAGTTCAATCCTGGCTCGACGAATATGGCGTCAGTCATCGTAATTCCACGAACAAGCTGATACACTGGATCTGTGTACCGGCGATTTTCTTTAGCATTGTAGGCTTTCTGTATAATATTGCTTTGCCGGTACACCTGGGCGGTTTACAACTAACGGTAGCGCATATTGCTTTAGCCTTGGTGTTGATTTATTATGTACGCCTCTCTCCTTCTCTGGCAGCGGGCATGCTCATCTTTGTACTGATATGCCTCTGGTTATGGCGCTTTATTGAAAACCATGGTATTGCACCCTGGAAGTTATCGCTGGCAATTTTTGTGCTGGCCTGGATAGGTCAGTTTATAGGCCACAAAATTGAAGGCGCTAAGCCATCTTTCTTTAAAGATTTACAATTTCTGCTGATTGGCCCGGCGTGGTTAATGAGTTTCGTGTATAAAAAAGCAGGCATTCCTTATTGAGCAAAGTTCAGCTCCAAATCATTATCTATATAAAACAATAAAGCCCCGATGAATATCGGGGCTTATTTACCTAAACCTACAACTGTTACACTGTTATTGCAACAATATTTTTATAAAGCAGTAAACTGTTAGTGCATGTTGCTGGTATCCAGTTTACCTTTTTGTTTATTACCTTTTACCATCAATACAAATGGTATACAGATCAGGAACATTATGCCGAGATACAGGAATACGTCCATGTAAGACATGGTAGCAGCCTGTTTCATCACGCTGTAATCGAGTAACTGATAACCGCTTTTCAGCGCTGTTCCGGCATCCATTCCATGTCCCTGGAAGTTATGTTGCAGCTGCGCTGTTCTGTTAACTACATCGGGATTATTGACATTGAGATTAGCTACCAGGTCGCTGCGGTGCATCTGTGTACGGCGGGTCATAAAGGTAGTGATCAAAGCCACCCCAAAGGAACCACCCAGCTGACGCATCATACCGGTAAATGCCGCACCTTGTCCGATCTGCTGACCTTTCAGTGAAGAAAGTGCCAACGTCGTGATTGGGATAAAGAGCAGACCCATACCAATACCACGGACATTCAACATCCAGAAGAAGTCTTTAGAACCAGTATCTGAAGGCGTGAGTACATTATATCCCCAGAAACAGAATACAAAGAACAGGAACATACCACCTGCCACCAGGTATTGCTGTGGAACTCCTTTCTCCAGCAATTTACCAATGATAGGCATCATAAAGGCTGTTGTCAGCGAGGCCGGAATCATCAGCATACCCGATTGAGTGGCTGTCCATCCTAGTGTTCCTTGCGTATACAGCGGGATGATGAAAGTAGAACCATATAAACCGAAACCGAGAATGAAGGATAGAATGGTACCTACGCGGAGGTTCCCATTTTTGAGTACCCTTAGTTCTACGATTGGATTTTTGTAAGTCAATTCTCTCCAGATGAAGAAGAATAGTGATAAAGCACTGGTAACGGCCAAGATGGTAATCATCGGGTCATTAAACCAGTCGTCTTCCTGACCACGTTCCAGTACATATTGAAGGGAACCTACTGTGGCTGCCAGTAATCCAATACCGAGGAAGTCAATTTCACTTGCTGATTTCTTTTCACCATATTTCGGGCTGCGTACAAACTGCAAAGTGAGCAGGGTAGCGATAACACCGATAGGAATATTGATATAGAAAATGTAAGGCCATGCATAGTTATCGGTAATCCAACCACCTAATGGAGGACCTAAAGTAGGGCCGATGATAACACCCAAACCATAGATCGCCTGTGCAGTACCGCGTTTTTCTGGCGGATAGCTTTCTGTGATGATCGTTTGAGAAGTTACCAGGAGCGCACCACCCCCAACACCTTGAATGAACCTGAATAGTACCAGTTCCCACATCGTGGATGAGTTACCACAAAGGAAGGAAGCTACTGTGAATATGATAATGGATACTGCGAAATAGTTACGGCGTCCGAACTGCTGGGACAACCAGCTGGTCATTGGTACAATAATTACGTTACCGATTGCATAAGCCGTAATAACCCAACCAATTTCACTCATGGTGGCACCCATATTACCACGCATGTCGTTCAATGCCACATTCACAATCGTGGTGTCCACGATCTCCAGCAGCGCACAGAAAATAGCTGTGATCGTGATGATCACCCTGCGCGAGCCGTATTCTATTAGAGATTCTTGTTGTAGCATGGAGTAATTATGTTAGATTGAAAGTAGCATGACCAGGAACTAATAATTAATGTCGGAACAAGTTTCCTTTTAATTGAATCTTAATTATTGCTAATGGTTTCCGCCGTTGATTTGGATCGTGGTTACCGATTAATTATTAATTCCGGGTCATTGCACTTTCAAATATTTTTTAGTCGAGATGTACGTCTACGAGTACGTTCATGCCTGGGCGTAATTGTTTAACCAGCTCGTCATTAGGATTATCGAATTCGATTTTCACAGGAAGACGCTGAACCACTTTTACGAAGTTACCAGAAGCGTTGTCTGGAGGCAGCAGGGCAAATTTAGCACCGGTTGCAGGAGCGAAGGAAGTGATTTTACCTTTCAGTTCTTTACCACCAAAGGCATCTACTTTCACTACTACTGCCTGGCCCAGTTTCATTTTCTCCAGCTGGGTTTCTTTGAAGTTAGCCACTACCCAAGGGGTGTTGTCTAATACAATGCTGAAGAGCGACTGACCAGCATTTACATACTGACCTGGCTGTACAAATATTTTTGACAGTACACCATCTTCCTGCGCGATGATCACAGAATAGCTCTGAATCAGTTTTGCATCAGCGATATCTGTTTCACGTTGTTTGATAGCTGCATCAGCAAGGCTGATTTGTTTGCCGGTAGCAGCGCTCTGAGAAGACACTACGTTTGTCTGGCGGGAAGCCGCAGCTTTCTGTTTCTGTAAAACATCCAGCTGACGTTCAGCAGTTTGTTTTGCAGCTAAAGCCTGCTCATATTGTTGTTGTGTAATAGAATGGTCCTGAATCAGGTTGTTGTAACGCTCGTAATCCTGGTTAGCTCTCCAGAGATTTACTTTAGCGGCTTCGATCTGTGCATCGTAAGTGCTTACCTGTGCTTGTGCGGTGCTGATTCCAGCTTCGGCAGCAGCGGTAGAAGCAGCAGCAGCATTTTTATTTGCTTCTGCGGTAACCAGCGCAGCTTCGGCAGACTGTACTTTAATAGCCAGATCGCGATCGTCCAGAATAACCAGCGTATCACCCTTTTTAACGTGTTGGTTATCTTTTACGAGTACTTGTTTAACATAACCAGAAACACGGGGAATTACCGGGCTAACATTGGCATCGATCTGCGCGTTATCAGTTTCTTCGTGATGTTGACCGTGAATATATTTAGTGATACCGAATGCGCCACCACCGATTACCAGTGCTGCCAGTACGAAGACGAACCCTTTACTACGCTTTTTAGGAGCGGTTGTTTCCTGCATGGTTGTATTATTAGTATTATTTGTAGCTTTTGTTTGCGTTTCCACAGCTTAAAAGTTTGTGTGTGTAAGGATTTATTTATTTGCCTGTTCCAGTATACCAGCAGCTTTGAGCAGATTGTTGTAAGCTACCAGTGCATCCGCTTTTGCATAAGCATAGTTCAGATGAGACTGGAGATTTGCTACGTCTGCATCCAGCAAATCTGTTGTGGTTGCCAGCGCGTTAGCATGTTTGTTTTTAGTGATACGGTAATTCTCTTCTGATTGTTCAATCGCCTTTACGTAAGTATCCATTTTTTTGTGACTCAACAGATAGTTTTCGTAAGCCTGGTAAACATCCAAATGAATGTTATCATTGATTCTGGCTTCATTAGCACGAACCTGAGCCAGCTGAGCGTTTGCAGCAGCTACTTTAGATTTGTTTTTCCAGAGAGAGTGTACGTTATATTTCAGCCCCACACCAGCTGTAACTGCATTGGTGATGGTGATGAAGTTGGGAACGTAAGCAGCAATATAACCACCGGTCAATGCCAGCTGAGGATACATTTCACCTTTCACCATTTTAACGTTTGAGTTAGCAGCGCCTTCACGTGCCTGGAGTGACTGTGCATCTTTGCGGTTCTGATAAGCCAGCTGTTCAAACTCGGCAATACCACGGGCATCCTGTGCAGCGCCACCAACAAAGATGGTAGAGTCTACCGCCAGTTGTGTATTATCAGGTAAACCCAGCATGATGTTCATGTTCAGGTTAGCTACTTTCAGGCTGTTTTCTGCATCCATGAGCAGGAGCTCATAATTGGATTGTTGCAGTTCAGCTTTCAAGAGGTCGTTGCGGGCAAGTAAACCGTTCTTTTCCATATTGGAGAAGTCTTTCACGCGGGAAGCCGCTTGTCTTACGTTTTCTTGCATCAGCAATACGCTCTGTTGTGCTTTATAAAGATTGCTGTAAGCAGCGATGGTATTCTGCATTACGTCTTCTTTATCTTTATCCGCATCCAGTTTGGCTGCAGTAGCCAGGAAGCGAGATGCTTGCTTACCATTCTGGATCATCATTCCTGAAAATACCGGGATAGTCAGGTTGGCCATTCCATATGCGGCACTGTTTACCTTAGGCATTTCGGAACCGCCTGAACCACTGCCAGAATTGCTTTGGCCGAATTTCAGATCGATGTTCGGATTGGTTAATCTCATATAAGCCCCGGTAACGCTCAGGTCAGGTAACTGGCGGTCGTTGGCTTCTTTCACATTTGCGTTTGCTTCTTCAATTTTAGCCTGACTTACTTTTAACTGTTTACTGTTTTGAATACTCAGAGATATGGCTTCACTTAACGACAGCTGCTTGGTAGCGCCTTGCTGCTGTGCGGATGCTGCCTGAAAAATCAGCGTCAGCAGGATTCCCGTTGTAAGCGCATATAATCGTGCGTATATGCTTCTAGAATTCATGTGTAAGGATTGCTTTAAACAATTTTTTTAAATAAGCACTTACCCTGATCTTTAAATATTCTCTGAATTCATCTTCAGGCATATGTGCGAATTCGGGTTCTGATCTTATGAATGACTTTGCTGGCATTACCTGGTGAATAGTACCAAAAAGGGAAGACATCAATAATACCACATCTACATCTTTATAGAAGGTGCCATCTTCCTGTGCTTTGGTTACGATTGGCTGAATCAACCCTAGCATTTCCACCTTTAAGTCCCAGATCAGATCTTTAACCGGACTCTGGTCCCGGTTCATCTGTTCTCGGTTCATAATACACTGGAAATTCTGTTCATTCAGCAACTTATTCACAAACCGGTCAATCAGCGCATATAATTTTTCCATTGGACCCATGGTATCATTTTGTACCAGTTCCTGGATAAATGAACGAGATGCGTTCATGCGATACCTGAATACTGCCTCCAGCAATTTTTCTTTGGAGCCGAAGTAATAGGATATCATGGCGATATTCACATCCGCTTCCTGCGCAATATCTCTGACCGAAGTGCCATGAAAGCCCTTGTCGGCAAACAGCCGCTCAGCAACAAATAAAATCCCGAGCTGTTTTTCACTGTATACTTCCATGTTCCTTGTCGATTTGTTTGATTTGACAAGGCAAAATTAAACAAACGTTTGATTTAAACAAATTTTCAATTAATCGTTTGTTTAAATTTTTTTATTTATAATGTATAAATAACTATATTTGAGTAGATAAATCCCATAAGATTTTTTTCTCTTCACAGTTTCTTAACTTCAAAGCGAAAATTCTCGTAAAATCTTCCCGATTCTGAAGACGATACTCCGACGGAAATATTTTAACTTAATAGAAATAATCAGCTATTTTAAAAGCTACATATATGGAAAAGACCCGACAATACGGGAAAATCACCACCCCTGTCATCGCTGGCGCCGCCCTACTGGCAGGCACTCTCGACTTGGCCACCTCCCTGATCGCATATACCCTTAGATCAGGCCGGCCATTTACGGATATTTTATTATTTATATCCAGTGCCATCTTCGGCCCCGCGGCCTTCAGCGGCCATAAAGCCATGCCCTGGTTCGGCGTGCTCATTCACTATGCCATCGCCTTTGTATTCACGACCATCTTCTTTCTCATCTATCCAATGATAAGAAAAGGCATCCGGAATACCTTCCTCATCGCCGTGCTATACGGCTGCTTCGTATGGGTCATCATGAACCTTGTGGTATTACCACTAACACATGTGAAACCCGTTCCTATTACGACGCAAGGCGTTGTAATAGGCGCAGTAATTCTTATTCTGATGATAGGATTACCGTTGGCAATTATAGCTAACAGAGTGAGTAAGCCAGCTACTACTTAATTAAAAGAAGGGCGGGCGCTTCAATATAAAAAGCCCGCCCTTGCACATCTCGAACCATTGCAAGATGTTGTACCTGTTTATCAACCGTATTTAGAACTGTTTTTATAAAAGGCTGACCATAGAAATTAACCGGCTTGGTCAAGCCCCAATATCATGAGATGGCGGTAATCTGGTTATGCCTGGCGGTATTCAGAGCGGCTAACAATTAGACATGGCTAATTTTGAGTTTACCTGGACCGAGTCCTATATTGTATTTGTTAATATATTAACAGGAACATTCTTAAAATGTTCAATATTTTTTTTATTCTCATAATTGCAACACGAACAGGTATGCAAGGGCCAGCCCTTTTTAACTATATGGTAAGGCCATAGGACGCTAATTCAGCCACTGTTTCTTCATAGGTTTTGTGGCAAATGCTATTCAATCCCAAGCCACGGGCTACATCTACAAACATATCTCTATCTTCAATATACACCACCTCCTCAGGCTTTACCTGTGCAATATCCAGCGCTATCCTATAGATATCTGCATCTGGTTTCCGAAAATGCACAAAGCAGGAAGAAATGAAAAAATCCGCAATACCCGCAATACCAAACTGATGTATGCGATGCGTATTCAACTCTCTTCCTTCATTATTCACAATTGCTACCTTCAGTGAATGCTTTACTTTCACCAAACGGATCAACTCCAGCATACCTGGCAGCGCCGCCGATTGCTCAAACATAAACTGACGGAAGGTTTCCTTTGTAAAACTCCTGGGCATATAAAATATCACGCGGTTCAAATACTCATCCAGCGTAAGTTTCCCTTCTTCATAGGTATCAAAGGTCAGGTGATGCCGTTCCTCTGTTTCCACGGCATCCAGGTCAAATTTTTCAACAGCCAGCTTGCGGGCTTTTCTGTCCCAACCATTGGTCAGCAATACACCGCCAATATCCAGAAATAACGTAGTGATTTTATGCTTGCTCATAATCAGTAAAATAAAACAGGAGTTGATATCTGTTTACCAACTCCTGTATAACAACTATTTAGACTTACTCTTTGTTTTCGGATCTTTTAATTTTTTGAAATAACCGTTAAAGCTGATAGGCTGCCGATTGTTGCTGGTCACCTGCAGCGAACCATATCCATCCGTAGACATGGTCATATTCACAGATTGAATTTCTCGTTGGTCTGTTGGCGTTATAGTGATATCCCAACCGCCTTTCTTACGTTCCACCACTTTATAACCGAATTGCTTCGACTTAAAAGCCAACGGCGATTTAGTTGGGTCCATCGGCGCCGTATAGGCGCGACCGTAGTATGGCAAATAACTCTCTACACTATCTTTCGTAACGGAAAACGTATACTCACTCGTCAGCTGTACAGCCCTGCCAGACATGGGTAATGCGGTTTGCGGAACAAAAACATACTGTTGCGCATCCAGCCATGATTTCACAGCTGCCTGCTGAGCGGCTTCTTTCTGCGCCCTGGTTTCCTTTCCCTGCGCGGAAACGGCGGATATTGGACCAATAGACAATATCCCCAACATAATAGGAATGAAGATGCTTTTCATATGCTCCTTTTTAAATAACAACATCGTTGTGATGTGCTCTCTAAATTTCGTAAAAATTCAAATCCAAAAATGTTTTCTGCCATTTCATGTTAGACTATTAACAAATTAACTAAATTGCGTATATATTTCATCCGCAATCCCGTCCTAGTTTCACCTTATAACGGTCTATGCATCGAATCACTCTTCCGGAGTTAAAACGTAAAATAAGAACAAGCGAGCAACCAGATGAAATCATTGCCTATATCAGCCATAATCTGCCATATCTTTCACCAGAAGCACAATCCATACTGCTCTGTGAATTACTGGAATACCAGGATACCTTTTTTGAAGCAGCCGAACTTTTAACCACTACCGGTAAAGCTGATATTCATTACAAAAAAGAAGGGATGATACCTATCGTATTCTGTGCGGTAGGCGCCAACAAGCCTTTAGCAGTGGAATATGCGCTTGCCAAAGGTGCCAGTTTACATGTAGACAATCCCGATTATCTCTTTGCGATTGCCTATATCTTCCGGGAATACCGCCTAAGCAGTATTTCCGATATACTGCTGATTCTCATTCAACACAATATCCATTTCAATTTTGTATTGGAAAGTCTGGAAACCCCACTCCTGCTTGCCACACGCTATAATCCCAATCCGGAAGTCGTGAAATTCCTGGCAGAAGAAAAGGTAAATAAATATGCCTATGATGAACATGGTTTCACCGCCCTTCATTATATGGCTTTTAGCAAAGCGCCTAACCTCCATCATTACCTGATCACCTCCCTGGATGATGTGTTGCAAACCACACAATTTGCGACCAGCATGGAACCTGTGCCCAACTGCGTCATTCGGGTGGAAGCAGAAACTACTTTTGAAGAATTTATCTATTTAGCACTCAATGCCTTCTTGCATAACAGGCACTTGATGTATGAAGAGATTTTTGAAAAATACTATTTCCGCTTGCATAATATCGCGGAATATATCTCTTTAATTTGGGAAAAGGTGGGTGTCGGTAAACGAGGATAATTTTTATAATACAGGTGGAAGTTGTATTTTAGAAAAATAACACCATAACCTAACCTTAAAAGCAACCAAACATGTTAAGTACCCTGACCGCACTGTGCCTGCTATCTTTTGTTGCACATGTATTCCTTTTATTTACTGCATTTAACAAAAATGGCGTCAACAAAGGGAAATACCTGTGGTCGCACATAACCCTCTGGCTGGCCGGCGTGCTGGCATGTGTTATCACCCTGATGTTCGCTGGTAAAGGCGTTTCCTCACTGGTAGATGTTTTTGATTCACCTGTTAAATCCGCTATGCTGGTGGTGCTGGCTTTTGCATTATCGCTTATTGCACATACGGTAGTACGGAAATTAGTATTGCCGCGTTATGCGAAATAGGCCTTTGGCCTTTAGTTTCACGCAAAGCAGCACAAGGAGCAAAGCAGCAAAGAATTATGTTTTGTTAGTAAATAATGATGTTGTTATAGCAGATTACTTAAATAATGAATGGTAGGTCTTTGCAGCTTTGCTCCTTGTGCTGCTTTGCGTGAAAAATTATTCCTCGTCGAAATTAAAAAGAGAAAGTTGCGGAGAAGGCCCTTCTTTTCCAATAGAAATATGCGCTTCACCGAAGTTAGAAACAGTAATACCCAGCAGGCGAATCGGATGCTCACCCGGCGAAGTAGCCCCCAGCAATTGTTTGGCGGTATCCAATATGGTTTGAAAATCATTTAATGGATAAGGGAAAGACTGATTACGCGTAATCTGCTTAAAGTCGTTATACTTGATTTTCAGCGTCACCGTACGGCCTTTCAGTTGGTGTCTTTCTAATCGGCCAACTACGGTTGTTGCAATCTTTGTCAGCTCTTCATGCATGGCCGCGATTTCTGTAAGGTCCTCCGGAAAAGTATCTTCGGCGCCTACGGATTTTGTTTCGCGGTGTGGCTGGACCGGGCGGTCATCAATACCACGCACGATCCTGTAATAGAAACCGCCTACCTTTCCGAAATATTGTGTGAGCTGTGCCTCTGTAAGTTTTTTCAGATCAGCGCCTGTGTATAGCCCCATCTTTTTCATCTTATCTGCGGTCACTCTTCCTACACCATGAAACTTCTCTACAGGTAATTGCTCCATAAACGTTTCTATGGCAGATGGACCGATAAATGTCAATCCATCGGGCTTCTGTAAATCAGATGCGATCTTAGCTACAAATTTATTGATAGACACGCCCGCAGAAGCAGTGAGCTGTAATTCATCTCTGATGGCCTGTTTTATTTGTTTGGCTATTTCAATGGCAGAACCTATCTGTGGCTTATCTACGGTTACATCTAAATAGGCTTCATCCAGCGACAAAGGCTCTATGATATCTGTGTATCGCGAAAAAATCTCCCTGATCTTCCTGGATACTTCTTTATAGGCATCAAACCTGGGCTTAACAAAAATAATATGCGGGCAAAGTTGCAAGGCACGCTTGCTGGGCATTGCCGACCTAACACCAAATTTCCTGGCCTCATAGCTGGCCGTGGCTACCACACCTCCCCTGCCTTCGGGTGAACCACCTACTGCTATTGCTTTTCCCTGGTACATAGGATTATCCCGCTGCTCCACAGACGCATAAAATGCATCCATATCAATATGAATGATTTTACGTAGATGACTATGTTTACTATTGTCCATGAATACCGCAGGCTATCCTGCAAAGATACGCACAATTAAATTCTTAGCTTTTGCTGGTAATGAAAAAAGCCGCCTCAAAATGAGACGGCCTCTTTGGTTTTCGCTTGCCAACGAATGACTTTATTTAACTGGTTTGATTACATACTCATATTTCACATCTGCAAACGGTATACGATATTGCGGCAGTGGCTGTGAGCCCCAGCTGTCCATACCTTGTACACCTGATTGATTTAAATCTATATGCATGAAAATCTTATCTCTCGCTACCAGCTCACCAGAATGAAACTGATGCTTTTCAGCAGCTGGATCCAGGTCATCTATGCTGTAAGGCAGTGCAGAGAAACTGATTGGTTGTCCGATCGCTTCAAAACGAATACCCTTGCCTTTTTTGTTGGTCATCGTTACCCAACGCACTTCTGATTTGTTACCACTTTCCTGCGGACGTGCATAAGGGAAATATTGTCCTGCAACATCTCCATTATAAATACCCACGAAAGAAGCTGTTTTTCTATCCCAGTAATTCTCCCAAGGGCCACGGCCATAATACTTAATCTGATCAAATTGCTTGGCGAGCTGTAAATCAGTGCCATAGCGAAGCAGCATGGTACGCTTACTATTTGGAGCACATTGCAGTGCGTTACTCACCTTAATGGTACCATCAACATAAATAGTAAACTGCTGTGTGGTAGCGGCATCCACGCCTGGTAGCTGTGCTACGAAAGTAACTGTGGTAGCCTCATTGGACTGTTCCACTTTATTACTCACCTGTGCTTTCTCGTAGACATTTCTCCAGTCACGCATATTATGATTGTAGCCAGCTCCAATATCGTTATCGGTAGGCGCACGCCAGAATGCTGGCTGAGGACCATTCTCCAGCACTTTATCGCCTTGAATAGTGTAGCTGCTCAGTATTCCTTTTGCTTTATCGAAAGCAACACTGAAGCCATTACCTTTCACCAGAATTGTGTTTCCATCGCTGTCCTCTACGGTTAATTTGCCAGTGGCAGGAGCTTTGAAGTCCGCCTTCACAGGCAGTTGTACGGCAAACTGTTCTGCAGCCTGCTCATATCCTGCCGGAAGGAATGGCTCTTCTTTTTTCAGGTTATATCTCACGTTAATGAAATATTCCTTAGCTGCATCCATTTGTTTTTTAGGAAAGATGGAGAAAGTAGCAGAATCTTGCGGTGCTACTTTCAAATCCGCTATGGTTCCACGTTCTACCACGTTTCCATCTTCCACTAATTCCCAGTTTAATTGGTAGTTAGACAGATCTCGGAAGAAATATCCGTTACGTACATTAATTCGTTTATCCGTTAAGGTGGTATGGATATGTTGGTATACTTTTTTCACTTCTACGGCCATTGGTGTCAGTTCGCGATGAGCCGTCACCACGCCCTTCACGCAGAAGTTATTGTCGCTGAAATCCTCGTTGACAGGGCCACTCAGTGGGAAGTCGCCACCATAGGCCAGTATACGCTTACCATTTTTCACGGTATCGATTCCCTGGTCTATCCATTCCCAGATAAATCCTCCCTGCAGAAAAGGATTATTCTCTATCGCGGACCAATACTCCTGGAAGTTGCCCAGGCTATTACCCATGATATGCGCGTATTCGCTCATAATCATTGGCCTGTCAGGATTACGTTGTGAATATTTGATCAGCGAATTAGGTGACGGATATTGTGGTACAATGATATCGGTATTATAGTCTCTTTCTGCACGTTCATACTGCACTGGGCGAATGTCATGTGCTTTCAGCCAATCGTAGGCCTCATAGAAATTACATCCGTTGCCAGCCTCATTTCCCAGTGACCAGGTGATTACTGCCGCGTGGTTTTTATCGCGTTCGTACATACGTAAGATACGCTCCAGGTGCGGCACACGCCATTGTTTATCATTGGCAAAAGAATAGGCCAGGTCGTAGTAACGGCCGTGTGACTCAATGTTGGCCTCATCGATCACATACAAGCCATATTCATCGCAAAGCTGCATCCAGTAAGGATCTGGAGGGTAATGCGAATGGCGTACCGCATTGACGTTCAGTTTTTTCATCATCTCCATATCCTTGCGCATATCTTCATGCGAGAGGGTATGTCCCTGGGTGGCATTATGTTCATGCCTGTTGACGCCTTTGAGGAACACACGTTTACCGTTGACAAGGAAATTCCTGTCTTTCAGTTCTACTGTGCGGAAGCCCACTCTTTGCGGGATTACTTCCAGTACCTTGCCATCTTTATCTTTTAAGGTGATTAAAAGTGTATACAGGTAAGGTACCTCAGCAGACCAGGTATGTACATCCGGGATTTCTTTATTGAAGGTTACTGTTGATTTATAATTGCCCAAAACCTTTTGTACACCGTTCGTTTCCTCATTGTACACCGTTTTGCCTGTGGCATCTTGCAGGTTTACTGCTACCGCGAAAGTATCGGGTTTACTATGATTGGTATGCTGATCTATGCGGTAATTATCTACTTCAATATTCAGATTCAGGGTACCGTTTTTATAGGTATTATCCAGGCCGGCCATTACTTTAAAGTCTCTGATATCCAGTTTAGGCGTAGCATAGAGATATACGTCTCTTTCAATACCGGAGATGCGCCACATATCTTGGCATTCGAGGTAAGACCCATCACTCCAGCGGTAAACCTGTAGCGCTACCAGGTTTTCGCCAGGTTGCAGGTATTTGGTGATATCAAATTCTGCTGCCAGTTTACTGTCTTCAGAGTAGCCTACTTTTTTTCCGTTTATCCAGATGAAGAAGGCAGATTTTACTGCGCCCAGGTGAATGAATACTTGTTTACCGTTCCAGTTTTCCGGGAGAGTAAACTTTTTACGGTAGGAACCTACTGGATTATTATCTTCCGGGATATCAAAAGGAGCATTTAAAGCTGCGCCTGTCTTGCGTCTTCCGGCAAATTCGTAAGGCTGGTTGACATAAATAGGCAGGCCATAACCGTTAACTTCCCAGTTGGCGGGCACTTTAAAGTTATCCCATCCACTGTCGTTATAATCAGTTTTATAAAAATCCTGGGGGCGTTTGCGGGGGTCCTGTACCCAGTTAAACTTCCAGCTACCGTTGAGTGACAGAAAATTGGCTGATTTTTCTTTTTCCCTTTGCTGTGCAAGCGACTGGTTTTCATATGCAAATGCAGAGGCCCGCATTGGCATCCTGTTTACCGACACTACTTCCGGGGTTTGCAATTCCGTGGGCAGTTGCTGGGCCTGACTTGTGAGCGCCAGGGAGGTACAGGCAACAAGAATTAGTTTTCCTTTCATTGTTCAATAATATGTTTACAGCGTTGGCCGTTGCCGGCATTAGTGCTAAGAAAGCTATATTTTTCTGAATCCGGCGAATAATTGTGATGAGCGTAAAAAATACGTTTGTTCGGAAACGTTAGTGGATAAAAACAAAAGTCCCACTGCTAGGCAGCGGGATACATTATCATATATTTGTATTTGAATTATCCTTGGTTGTTAAATCGATCAGCCTATTGAGGCGACCTGCATATTATTGATGCTATTGATGAAAGCCTGTTGGTCATCTACCCGGAAATAAATTTCTTTAATATTCTTCTTGCGTTTGAATAGTAGCTTTAAGTCTATCGGGGTAGTCAATTCCAATAACATATTATGCTGTTCCAAGGAACTTAACAATGCTAATTTTACTTTGCCAGGTTGACCTTTGGGGTATGTTTTCTTATCTGTCCTAATCTCTTTTATACTGTGCAGTGGTATTTTGACGGAGGTCAACAAACCATAACGGATGGTGAGCGTATCGTCATTAATTATTATTGGGCGCAGCTTCATTGCACGTATATGTGCCACCAGGAAGATGATGGAATAAATACTGAGGACAAACAATATTTTTTCCGGAATTGGCGCAGATAATTTATGCAACAGAATAGTGGTGCCTGTAGCTTCGATAATCAAGAGAAAAATAAAAACTATATAAACAGCAATCACTCCTCCAAATTTATGATAAGTGAAGGGGTGATTACTGGTTGATGTTTTGCCGGAATACAAATAATACATTACTGCAATTTCCGCCGAAAGCATTTCGCGGACCTTGTCGACGGTAATAATGCCTTTTAATGCCATTGGTATACGCTCAAAAAAATCCTCATGCGGTGTGGAATGACGAAGGGAAAAATAGTTCTTCCTGGTTTTCCGGATAATAAATATTAAACGGATGGAGAGGACTCCAATGATAACAGCCGACATAACATGATTCAGAATGGCATAGCGGTGGTTATCCGTTTGAAACAACAGGATATAGGAGGTTACTTTTAGTCCTATAGATAATAACAGGAGGAATGTTAACAGGGAATATTTTTTTTTAGGTACTGTATCCAGTAAATATGCTGCTGGTAGCATAAACGAGAAACTAGCGCATGCAGCCAGCAACAGGTGGTAATTCATCCACGCAAAAAAATAGATGGCAGTAAGAATAGTTGCTAAAATTACAATAGACCAGGTTGCTGTAAAACTGCGAAATACCTTCATTAACTTCATTTATGGGATTATTTTGAGTGCAGATAGATTCGCTTTTGCTGTTTCCTTCACGAGCCTGCTACCATCCCGCTGTGCATACTCCCAAATTCCAATTGGATCGTCTTTTAGCTTGGCGAGTGCCTGGTAGCCCTTCATTCTAACATGTGGCAATTTATGATTCTTCGCAATGTTTTCCAACAATATAGCCGAATTATTATCACCGAATTTTGACGCCAGTTCCAGTATCAGATACCGTGTTGAAAGAGAAGTGTTAGTATTCCCAATTATTTCTTGTCGATCAGTATCAAAATAGAACTGTTCTCTTTCTAATAAATCAGCGGACATTAACATAATATTTAACGACATTGAAAACTCCAGGGGTGGATATTGACAATGAATATCTGTAGAAGCTCTGTATAGCATGGCTTTTCCTTTAGGTAGTGAAGTTTTTTCAAGGAATTTCATTTCAACTTTTTCCCCTGGAAATCCTAGAATGCTATCATGATCATACTCCCATATTTCGGTTTCATAACCCAACCCAAAGTATCCGGCAGTTAAGAACCAGAAATTGTGATCATGTGCCTTTAGATATTGGTAAAGATATTCCTGCCACACTCTTACATCTGGGCGTATTGATAATACAGGCCAGGCGTTCAGTCTGATATAATAATTACTGCCACGATGTAGCATAAGACTCTGTACCGAATGGGCATTCCCTTTTTGGAAGTTGTCCAGATCAGAAAGTTCCGTATTGATAATATTTGTTAGGAATGAATCATTATTGGTCAACTCTTGCAAAGGCGCTACACATTCCTGTAAGCTCAGAGGCGACCTTGAATCAACCGTTTTATCTACCTTTTCAACGAATGTTTCAAATGCAATGCTATTCTGGGAAATTGGAGCAAATGACAAAGCCATATACTAATTATTAATGGTAAAAGATTTTATTGAATCAAGAGATTTCGTCGCCAGTTGCCTTATTTCATCATTTTTATCCTGGCATAAAAATTCAAGTGCTTTTATTCCTTGATCTATATCAATATTGCAGATGGTTCTTGCTGCCTGCCAACGTACATTGTGTGCAGGATAATCCAATAATTTGAAAAGTATAGGCAACGATGTTTCATTACCTATTTCACTAAGAATGGTGCAGGTAAACTCAATCCTTGTATGATCATTGGTCCCAGACAATACTCTTACGGGTTTTAGCGTAGCTGCTTCATATTCCCAAGTATACTTAGCCAGATGCATGTCTCCAAGGATTAATGCAATAACGGGATTACTGATGCCACTTTTAAACGAAAACACATGCCTACGACTACTTAGATATAGTGCATCTCCTTGTAATAAGGTTCCTCCTAACGTCAGTGGATTCAGTTCCAGTGATGTATCAAGAACTTCGTAGTCTTTGATAATTGGTTGTTCAAAAAGATCATAGGAAATTCCTTGTTCGCTAAGCGCACAAATGATCTGGTCCGACGCATAATTACCATAAAACCTGGATACTTTCAGTTCTTCTGGTTTTTTATAGACAAGGGTCAGAATATAATTATCTGTTTTTAAGAGATTAAGATAGCTGAAAGTACCTTCTGTAGGAGCATATTCAAAATTTGCTCCCATTCTCTCCAACTCATAGTGAAGCAAATCTTTGAGAAATGAAGGAGTGGCAAGCATTTGCAAAGGAGAAACCAAATCGCTCATAAGTTTCCTTTCCGAGCCTTTTAGTATAGAATGGAATTCTTTCAGCAATGGGATGCTATTTATCCGATCCACATAATTATTCATGGTGAGGAGCGTTATGAGCCGAATGCACTGCAGTCATTCGGCTCTGTTCTAAATTAAAGCAGGATCACAAAGATGATGGTGAATACTGCCGCAGAATTTTCCTGCGATACAATTGGGCATACTGGGTTGCTCAGCTCATCCAGCTGAAATTTTCTGTTTTTCATGTTGTTTGTTTTTGTTTGGATTATCCTGTTTGAGTGTGCTGCGCATCACACAGGGCATAGGAATTCACCCTCACGCTGTGGCGATCCTTGTCAAAAGCATATACAATACCGTCATTAAGATCATATCATAATACGGCGAAAAATTAGGGAACAGACCACGTTCGGGGAATGCCCGGACGTGTAACTATGAAAGTTATTTTGAATTGGGTTAAATGGCTACGTTAACAAATTTGCATTTTCAGAATTGCAGTACTTCTGAATGCATGAGCTAAATTAATAATTATTGAAACAGAAGCAACTTAAATGGCCTGAAAAATTTTTAGCTTGATAATAACTTTTAATAATCCTTAAATGGAGTAAGGAAAATATTATTGCAGATATCAACAATAATATAAAAACAAAAGTCCCTCTGCTACTACACAGAGGGACTCCTTCACACTACAACATCAATCATCAGTCTTTAGGGAACGGCGCATTAGTAACAGCGGCCAACCGTTCTTTAGATTTAGAGATGCGTCTTCCCCTGAAAAACAGGTAGAGATTGAAGAATAGCATAATACCCAGATATATCAGAAACCCACCGATCTTTGTACTTAATACTTCCAGCATATCCTGTGTTCCTTCCAGTTTATAGGCTATGGTCATTATCCACAAGGAAAATCCCAGGTTGAGGAGATAAAATCCTGTTTCAAACAAACGGTTGGTGGCCATTGCAATTTCAGCTTTGCCATGAAAAATGTCCAGCATAAAAACCCTGCTGTTTTTAAATAAGGTATGCGCCACGAACCAGGTTACGACTACTACCAAAGGCAGGTAGATCAGGTAAGCAATACTGTTGAATGATGTGTGCATATGAAGATATTTTAGGTGAGAATAAATATTTTTTTATTAATACTTTAAAGATGGTAAGGATTACGTATTATTTTCGCGCTTCTTTCCTAAGAGATAAATAGTAGCCATATTCACCCAGTGAATAATACCCAGTGTTATCATGATCCTGCCACACATCGATGCCACTGTTTCTATCAACTGCTGCCAGCTGTTCAATTGCTCCCAGAACCCAATCATGATGATAGCATATCCTAAGTTCAGCAGGTAATAGCCTATCAATAACAGCTTATTCACCGAGTCTGTCAGGCCTACGTCTCCCTTAAAAAAATAAAGGATAAAATGTCGGCCATTGTGATAAAACAGCCATCCGGCCAGTATCGTGATCAGCGCTGTAATGAAGAAATAGATGATATAAGCAAGAATGTTCATAGCCTGTATCGTTTATGAAAACAAAGCTATATCAGATTTCCGAACTTTCAAAATTTTCTGAAAATTTAGTACTTACAAACTAAAAGAAATTTATCAGGAGCATTTATAAACTCCTGATAAACAGCAAAAAATATTTTCAGAAAAATGTAGGAAACCACTGTCCCCCTAGCAGAAAGGGGACATTCGCGGGTTAACAAACCAGTATAAAGCAATAGAAAATCTACCCTACCACCAACGTTTATTGGCAGGATATTCCCGGATGCTGGTCATATTATTTACGACAACAGCCACCAGCAGTAGTATAGCCACGCCTGTAGCTACAGGACTCAGAACATACCAATAGCCGAGCTTTCGTATAGCCGGGGATCCGGCAATGGCCAGCAAAGCAGTAGCGCCCCCAGGAGGATGCACCGTTTTGGTCATCTGCATTACAATCAGTGACAAAGCCACTGCTGTAGCGCAAGCCAGCCACTCAAACTCCGGCCATGGGATCAGGTAACGCACTGTCACCCCAACAATTGCGCTGAAGATATGTCCACCGATCAGATTCCGTGGCTGCGCCAACGGACTTTGTGTGTGTCCATAAATCAATACGGCTGAAGCGCCGAAAGATCCAATCAGAAATAGGTTATCTTTTACTGGCAGGTAATAATGACTCAACATTCCCACCACCGCAATTCCAATAAATGCGCCCGCGAAAGACCACAGTATGTTGTGTCTGTCTATCAATGTCTCACGGTACATCACGTATCGGGCAATACGCATGCTACGTTTAATCTTATGTCTCATAATCGTCCGGCGCAAAAATAAAAAGTTCCGGTAAGATTTCGCTGTAATCTTACCGGAACCTTCTAACAATACGCAGTCCGAATTATTCAGACATCTGCTTGATAATATTATTTACTTCTGTTTCTGTGGCTCTTAGCTTTTGCTGGCAGAATGCAATCAACATGGCTGCCCGCTTGACTTTATCCGCCAACAAATCTACAGATACGGTTTCCGTTTCAATCTCTTCTGCAATCTCCTGCAACTCCTGGAAAGCGCTTTCATATGTCAGTTCTTCACTCATCGTTTTTATTTTTTTGTTGGATAATGGCATCCGCACTACCATCATGCAGTTGAATATTTACTTGTTCTCCTGCTTTCAACGTTGTGGCAGAAGTAACCAGTTTTCCTTCCTGGTACAACAGCGCAAACCCACGTTTCATGATGCTTTCAGGCGCCATCAGTCTAAACAATTGCTCCTGTTGCTTTAACGCGGCCTGCTGATGTTGGAGTAACACCCTGCTAAAGCTACGTAATTTCCCTAGCGTATGCGTCAGCTGCTGCTGTCTGCCAGCGGTCATTACCTGTGGTTTTGCAGTAATCGTGTTGGAAATGCTGCGCAAAGCCTGCTGCTGGGTGAACATAATCTGCTGGGTACCCTGCTGTACATTATGCTTTACATCAACCAACTGTTCCCGGCCTGTTTCCAACAAGGAACGTACATTATGAACGATATGACTTTGCAGCTGATGCAGTGTCCTGCTGGCAGCGGCAGTAATCTGCTGGGTAAGTATAAGCGTCTGCCGTTGCAGCCCTAATAGTTTATCTTCGAAAGCCCTGTTATGTGCAATGATCAGCTCCGCCGCCTTGGTAGGGGTTTTGGTGGCAGTATTAGCCATCAGGTCTACAATAGTTTCGTTTTTCTGATGCCCAATACCGGTAATTACCGGAATAGGAAACCTCGCTACGACTCTTCCCAGCTGATAACTGTCGAACAGCAGAAAGTCTGTTTGCGCCCCGCCACCACGGATGATTACAACGGCATCATAGGGTTTGTTAGACAGGAAGATATCCACCATACGTTGTTGCACAACATCTGCATTGGTTTCTCCCTGAACAACCGTAAAATAATTATCCAGCTGAAACGTATAGCCGAAACTGTTATTCACCAGGGTATGCTGAAAGTCTTGGTAGCCGGCAGAATTACCCGAACTGACCACGGCGATACGCTGTATCACCACCGGCAATGGCAGCTGCTGATTACGGGTAATAATACGCTCGCCCTCCTGCCAGATCGAGTCAGGGTTTTCATGTATGAGTCTCGTTAATACCAGCTGTTTCTGGGCCTCCAGCTGGCCAATAGTAAAATTAATATCTATATCCAGCAGCGTAATCTGTAAACCATGGACCTGATGGTACGCAACGGATACCAGCGCCAGGATATGAATATTATTCCTGAACTGCTGGCCGGTGAGTAGCTCAAAAGCCTTTATCTGCTTGGCTCCCGGGCCCCAGGCTACGGCAGGGACCCTGGCAACGATATTGCCGCCGCTCTCATCTTTTTCTACTAAATCAAAATAATGGATACCTTTTTGTGCATACCAGGAATAACTGGTAACATCGGCTTTTACCCAAAAGCTTTGTCCTGCAAATGCATTTTGCAGCGCGTGGCGGATCCTCGTGGTGAGGTCCGACAGTCGTATGGGTGATACCGGGATCATATAGTGTGGTTATGGTAAAGATAGCAAAAAAGCCTGCATGGCGGCCACTTAGCGGTAGTTCTTAATATTCAGCTTACGGAAAAACTCTTCTTCGGCCAGTTCCCTCACCTCTCCGGCTTTCATATCTCCCAGCTCCAGCCCTTCAATAGAAGTACGTATTAGCCGCTGGCATCGATGACCGATAGCCAGCATCATTTTCCTTACCTGATGATATTTCCCTTCTGTGAGCGTAATCCGTAGCCAGGTATGCGGATGATTCTCATAATCGCCCTCCCGCAATGTAAGATACTGTGGCCTCTCTACGATCGCTGCTTCACAGGGCTGCGTCAGATAATGCTCATGCACACCGGTTTTGATAGACACGCCTTCATTGAGCATTTTTACTTTTTCCGGCGGGATAACATGCTTTCCCTTGACTACATATGTACGTGTATGCGGCACCGTATCTTCAAAAAGAAGACGGGTAACTTTTTTGTTAGTGGTAAGAATCAACAATCCTTCAGAATCATTGTCCAGCCGCCCGATCGCATGAGTGCCTTCGGGAAAGTCGAAATCCAGGTCGCCCAGTAACCGTACATTATCCGGACTGATAAACTGGGAAACCATCTTATATGGTTTATGAATAATAAAATATCGGTGGCTACTCTCTTCCATGGGGCACGAATGTAGCGCATTTATATCAAAAAGCGGGTCCCGGCGAAATGCTTACCTTTGCCCTAGTGTACAAGTAAATTATCATGGACGGACAATTCAGAAAAGACGTATATCCTGGCCTGGAAGTAGGCATCATCCTGAAGAAAGACCAGCGTAGCGGTAAAAAGACATATGGTATCGTAAAAGATCTCCTCACCTCTGCCGCTTATCATTCCAGGGGCATCAAAGTGCGATTGGAAGATGGCCAGATTGGCCGCGTGGCCGAGATAATAGGATAATTTCGCTTACCTTCGCCTGCTCATTGCACTTACTAACTCATTAGCTTACTAAAACGACAGATGGATCAGTTTTTATTTCACTGGGCAGGCAATCTCAGGTTTCTAAGACAACGGAAAAGTCTGACCCGCCAACAACTCTCCGATGCTACCGGTATTAAGATCAGCCGGCTCGCAGCCCAGGAAACGGGCAAAACGAGAAATCCCAAAATGGAAGACCAGGTACGTATCTCCACCTACTACAATATCTCCATTGATCATCTTATCAGAACAGATCTTACTACATTAACAGACGAGCAGGTATATGAGCTGGAAACAGCGGGGCCACTGGATATCACTGGCAAGCATATACGTGTACTACCTATCACCGTCAACAGCAACAACGAGGAAAACATGGAATTCATTCCATTAAAAGCCCAGGCAGGTTATACCCAGGGCTTCAATGATCCTGAGTTTATTGCTGCACTGCCAAAATTCACCCTGCCAGGATTACCACGCGAAAAAACCATTCGTATGTTCCCGGTAAGTGGCGACAGTATGCTGCCTATCGCAGATGGCAGCCATATTATTGCGCAATACGTAGATGACTGGTCTTTGATCAAGAAAGATGTGCCTTGTGTAGTGGTATTGAAAGAAGATGGTATCGTATTTAAACTGGTGGATAATACGATGAAAATGGATGGCACGCTGCGACTGCATTCCTTAAATCCTTTGTTTGAGCCATTCCGCGTGAATGCCAGCGAAGTATTGGAGATATGGAAGTTTATTGGATATGTAAGTAAGGAGATGCCGGTGGCGATTGCCAGTTAATCTTCTTTTATGAAAGCATTTTTGAATTTCGGTTATGTACGGCTCTTCGGGCCACACATAACCGAAAACTCAGTATAGCTTTTTGCTAGAGGCTAATATCCTCCAAGCCCCATTACCTGTTGACTAAAACCACTTGTCCTAAGTGATAAGCCATATGGTTAAGTCGCGACAGCAGCACATTATAGCGATTCCTATTCGGTTCGTTCTCAAATTCTTCCTGCGTTACCATAGTATGTTTCTGCAGCCACTCATCTGGTGGCAATGCCCTGAAAAGCTGGCTGGCAGTGGCTGTGATATCTTTCCAGTAGTTTCTCAGGTCTTTCGCTTCCGGTATTTCATCAATGGCTTCATCAGGATTGCTGATAAAAAATTCATCCAGCTGCGCATATTTTCTTTCGGCTAATCCCAGCAACGCCAGCATCATATCATTTACCGCAATCATATGGCCCAGGACATAAATAACCCTATTTCTGTTAGGCGCCACCTGTAATTCTAATTCTTCATCAGAGAAGCTGTCGAAAGCAGCTGTAAGTCGCTTCACCTGGCTATCCCAGGCATCAAGGGTAAGGTCGAGGAAAGTAGTGTTTTCCATAGTTTTATTTTGATCGGATCCAATTCAGAATGAATGCAGCATCTTCTTCCCAGGTGGGCTGGCCCAACATGAAATGGTTGCGACCAGGAAGTTTGTTGAATTCAGTCAGATATCCATTTTGTTTATATTTTTTAAAATTTTTGTAAGCAAGAGAGACTGGAATTGTTTGGTCATTATCTCCAGAAAGCAGTAGTAACGGTGCATGCGGCTTACTGAAATCTACTTTTGCGGCGTTGCTGATGCAATCGCGCAGTAATCGTCTGGAGCCAGGAATCGCGTACTGTTCATAACTGCTTCTTTGTAATGCATCAGGCATTCCGTTAGTAAAGCGCGATGTCCATTCGGGGTAAGTCATCAGATAAGGATTTTTAGCACCAGTATAAAATCCCAATTGCCTGAAGTTTGATTTTAAGAAAGCGTAATTGAGTGAATACAAGCCCTGTGGTGGGATGCTGTTTAAAGTAATACCGGCAGCGCCAATATTACGTTGCAGTAACAGCTGTGTAATTAATCCCCCGGTAGAATGTCCCAGCAATACCGGAGGTTCCGGTTGGGTGGCGGCAATATCGGCGTAATACTGTATGAGGTCTTGCAGCCGTATGGAATCCTGCAACGGGTCGGGGAAGTTTTGCCTCAGTACAGGAGCAGGCTCTTGTTTATGAGGCCAGGGTGGAACCAATACTTTATACCCTTTACTTTCGAAAAATACCTTCCAGTTATTCCAGGCTGCCGCAGCGATGAAAGCGCCGTGAATAAGCAGGATATGACGGGTATTCAATTCTCTCATACCGTTATCCTTGATGTTTGGAGAAAGATCGATTTAACATTACGAAGATCTCTCAAACAACAGCGCTTTCAAATGACATACAGCAAGAAAGAGAATTGACAAATATCAAGCCATGGGCGGTGGTCAGTCGCCCCGCAGAAAGGCTTGCTTCCTGATACGACTCAGTGTTTCGGGGGATATACCCAGGTATGATGCGATCATGTTTTGCGGGAATCGTTGTACAAATGCCGGTTGGTGTTGCAGCATTTCCAGGTACCTTTCTTCAGCAGTGAGTGTAATGGCGGCATGTATTCTTTTCTGGGCGGCAATAGAATGCCGCTTGTCCATTTCCGCAGTGAGTATGCGCATGGCGGGAATAGCGTTGCGTAAAGTCCACCAATCGTCGTAGCCGATTTGCAGTACTTCCGTATCTTCCCAGGCATCGATATTATATTTCGATACTGAACCCAGCTCAAAACTTTCCCTGTCAGACATCCACCAGTTCTCTATGCCGAACTGAACGATGTGTTCTACACCTTTATCATCGACTGAATACTGGCGCATGGCGCCTTTGGTAATCAGCGATAAATGTCTGCATATATCTCCTTCCTGCAGAAGATATTGTTTTCTTCTGAACCTACGTAGCACAAAGGCTTTTGCCAATAATTGCTGTTCGTTTTCTTCCAGCGGATGACTCGTATAATGGCGCAGGTATTGATAAAATCTTTCCATAATTGGCAGTCAACAAAGCGTTACATAAATCAACAAGCTTACCATATATACGAGAAATCCTCCTGTACGGTCTTCTACCCTCGGAAGGGGTATTCTGACAATGCTTTCCAGGGGCCTTTGAGGTACCGCCAGGTTTGAAGCCCCAGGGTTTTTAGGGTAAAAGGCTGAAAAGAAGCCATCAGCGTAGCTTGTAATTGCGTGGCCTTAAATTCAGTTACTTTATTTTGAATGGTGATATGCGGATGTAATGGCTGCTGGTCCTGCTTTATGAGAAAAGGCGCCAACTGGGCTTGCAAACTGCTATGCCACAGCAGCAAGGCATTGTCATGTAAGCCGAAAGCCACACCTGGCCCGAAGCTAAAGATGCTTGTTACTGCTGGCTCAAAGGGAGGCACTGCGGCGGCATCAGCCAGGATAGCCAATACTTCCGGGTTGTCTTCCGGCAACTTATAAAACAACGTGATATGCGCCTCCAGATAATTGAAACGTTTGGGATAATGTGCATCGCGCAAAGCGTTAAAATATTGCTGATCACTGCCACTTAATTGTAATGTAACTATCATATCTGGCTGCAATTTAAAGTTATTGCGGCGTTCTTTATATTTGCAATAACAGCTTTCGCGATGATAGAGGAAACGGATATACGAATTGGCAACCTGGTCGCCTATTTTGACCGCAACATGGAGGAAACAATCTTTCCCGTGGAAGGCGTATGGCAGGGCTATATCTATAACACGGGCCTGCCACTCAGCAAAATCCCCTGTCAGAAGGCAAATCCTATTCCATTAGAAATACAATGGCTGGAGAATTTTGATTTCATACAGGGTGATCCTGCCCATGATGAAGATCCTTACGTATATTCTTTAAAATACAACCGCCTGCATAGTGTACATATCTCCTGCAGAGATGGTATCTTTCAGCCAGTAGTTGAAAGTCCTTCGGGGTTGGTGCCTTACGGCAGGCCACTGGCACATGTACACCAGTTACAGAACCTCTTCCATGCCCTCACCAGGGAAGATTTATAATGTCGTATTTTCCCCGGAAATTGTCAAAGTTACACAGCATCCTACTTTGTGAATGGTCTTACTTTTGTGTTGTCAACGTAAAAATAATTATCCACCAATAAAGTCAATTACTATGGCAAGTGTAAATCCTTATTTGAATTTCAACGGTAACTGTGAAGAAGCATTCAATCTTTACAAATCCGTATTCGGCGGTGAATTCTTTATGATTTCCCGCTTTAGCGAAATGCCGCCTGAATTCCCATGTGACCCTTCAGAGAAAGACAAAATTATGCACGTTTCTTTGCCATTCAGCAATGGTACTATCTTAATGGGTAGCGATGCGCCTAAAGCTTATCAGCGCCCTATTGAAGCCTCCAATCTGAACGTGGCAGTGAACGTGGATTCAGAAGATGAAGCCAATAAAGTTTTCAACGGACTATCTGCCGGCGGCACTGTTACCATGCCAATGGCTAAAACCTTCTGGAATGCCTACTTCGGTATGCTGACAGATAAATTCGGGGTTAACTGGATGGTGAGCTACGATTTAAATCCTAAGAAATAACACGCTTTTCAGAAAGTTATTAAACTAAAAAAGTCTGCACCAATTACTGATGCAGACTTTTTTATTGGTACAATCTCTACCTAGCTATGTTCTGCCGGTAAAGCATCTCTGTTTTTCTGTAATTCACCAATGAAGGGGATAGAGTTCAGGATAGAGGATTTTATGGCGATCTGCAGATAGAGCTCTAATTGCATGAATTTAGCTGCATTTTTTCCGCCCATTATTTTGGAAAATTTCTTGAAATAACGTTGATAGAATTTATCGTACTCGATATCATTTGCAAATAATCGTTTAGCCAATGACGTTGCTGATTCATCATCCAATGTTTCATACAAGCGACTGTAATCCTGTAGGATAGACAACCTTTCCCTGCTTAGGCTCTGACGGTCGCTTTCATACTGATCATACATAGACCAGAAAGGATCGTTTGGCTTGTTTTGCAAGTCCATATACTGAGTCACCAATGCTCTCTTCTCTTTACCAAAAACCTTTTGGATGACTGCCAGGTCATTATCGCTGGACTGCGCATACAGTAAATTGGCAAAGCACACGAATATCAGTATTAATGCGGTTCTCATCATTGAAGGGGAAATTTTTAGGTTATAACAATACATGTTGTGGAAATGTTAATTCCAGTTTGTATTTTTTAAATCTTTATATATTATTTTTTAGAGACGCATAGGGGTAGTAGATAGATATCGTGTCGATACCTAAACTATAACAACAAAATATGCAAACCTGCTATACTTTAGGATTCGTACGTCGTGGTATTCCGTTTATTTTCTGTATTACGTTGGCCAGTAAGGGTTATGCCCAATTAGGAGCGGCATCACTGAAAGGCCCAGGCATCGCCATCAGCGCGGATTACCTGCCAGCATCACATTATATCAGACCCGAAGACAGTGTGAAGACCTCCAGCACTACAAGCCAGCGCAGATATAATTTTGGCGCAGGATTTAATCTGTATAATCATATCGATACGGCTACCGGAAAAGTGCGTACGCTCTCCATGGGTCTTGCAGCCAGTTATACCCAATTAGAAAATAAGGATTATAAAGATCAGATATTTCCAAAAGAACTGCTCAATGCAACTGTCGGATTTCAATATTACCGGAGTATGCGTAACCGTTGGGCAATGATGGGCATTGCAGGCGTCTCCCTCGGTACGGACCTCGAAGATATCAACGGGCAAGATCTCTTTGTGCAGGGAGGCGTGCTGTTCATCAAAACCAGAAATGCGCATACTTCCTATGGTATTGGAGCTGTGCTCACCAATACTTTCGGTACACCGATGGTCCTTCCAGCTTTTTATATTGCTTGGCAAACCGGTAATAAATTCCGTGTCGATATCCAGTTCCCGGAAAAGGCCAGCGTCTCCACTAATCTTAACAAATACACAGAACTGGCCCTGGCATTACGTATGACCGGCGCTACCTATGATGTATCTCACTATGTTAATAATAAACGTTTGATGGGATCTATGCAACTGACCACAGGTCTTGAAAACACCTGGCACCTGGGTAAGCACCTGGATGCAGTAGTAGCGGGTGGTGTTATGATATTAAATAGCGCAAGTTTCTCCGAAAAGAAATTATCAGAGATGTTTAAAGATAAGCCAGAACATAGACTTGGCACCAACTATTATCTCAGTACTGGTATCAGATGGAATTTTATTCCAAGAAAATAATTATTCGTAGCGCAATGCTTCAATAGGATCCAGGCGGGAAGCCTTCAGTGCTGGATAATAGCCGAAGAAAACACCGGTGAGCGCACACACCATAAAAGACAGAATAATACTGCTTTTAGAAACTAACGTTGGCCATCCTAATGTAAGTGTAATGATAGTGCTGGTGCTAACTCCCAGTATCACGCCAATGATGCCGCCGGTGATACTGATGATGATCGCTTCTACCAGAAATTGTAACAGTATATCAATTCCTCTTGCGCCGATAGACATGCGCAATCCAATTTCGCGGGTTCGTTCAGTGACGGATACATACATGATATTCATGATACCAATCCCTCCAATAACCAGCGATATACCGGCAATCGCTGTCAGCAAAATGGTAAGCAAACTACTGGTAGAACTGAGCGTTTTGATCAGTTCTGCCATAGTCCTTACCTGGAAATTATTTTCATCACCAGGGCGTAATCTATGTGTTTCCCGAAGAATACTGGTTATCTGGTCTACTGCGGCATCCGACTGATCTTCACTAACAGCAGAAGCAAAAATATTTTGCAGATAAGTGGTAGCCAATACCCGCTTCATAATAGTAGTGTAAGGCGCAACAATGATATCGTCCTGGTCTTGCCCGAAAGAGCTCTGTCCTTTAGGCACCAGCGTTCCGATCACCTGCAAGGGAATCTTGTTAAATCGAATAATTTTACCAATAGGACTTTCTCCGCTGGGAAAGAGATTATCAATTACTGTTTGTCCGATGATACAAACTTTTGCTGCAGAAGCTACATCTGATTCAGAGAAAAGGATACCATCTTTCAGTGTCAGTTTTCGTATATCGAAATAGTCGGTATTACCACCTTGTAAGGTGGTAGGCCAGTTGAGCGCTCCTGCGATGGCCTGGCCTTTGGCACTGGACACGGGCGACACAGCAGTAAGCAAGGTCGCTTGTTTTTGCAAAGCTCGTACATCCGCAATGGTGAGGGTTTGCACGGAAGATGCATCCAGTCGCGCGCCGCCGGCAACATTACTGGCCGGCATGATAGTGACCATGTTAGAACCCATATTTCCCAGCTGCGATTGTATACTTTCTTTAGACCCCTGCCCTATTGCCACCATGGCAATTACAGCGGCCACCCCAATGATAATACCCAACATCGTCAGGAAAGCCCTGAGCTTATTACGCTGAAGGGCCAGCAATGCGAGTCGTATGAGATTGAATACACTCATGTTTCAGTATTAATAATCGTCCGTAACCGGCAATGATGCCAGCGCTTCTTTTGCGGAACGAATGTTATCATTATAATTATCTTTCTGCACTTTACCATCTCTCAACATAATAGTACGGCTGCTGAAAGCAGCTATATCCGGTTCATGTGTAACGAAGATGATCGTTTTACCTCCTGCGTTTAGGTCTTGCATCAAAGACATGATCTCGTAGGATGTTCTGGTATCCAGGTTACCAGTGGCCTCATCGGCGAGTATCATCACCGGATCATTTACAAGTGCGCGGGCAATGGCTACACGTTGTTGTTGACCGCCGGAAAGTTGATTGGGCTTATGGTCCAACCTATCCGCCAGTTTCACGGCTTCCAGTGCATTGATGGCTCTTTCTCTGCGCTCATGTGCTGTAATAGTTTTATTGTAGAATAATGGCAGTTCTACATTTTCAAGTGCTGAGGTACGTGGCAGCAGGTTATACGACTGGAAAACAAATCCAATTTTCAGGTTTCTCACTCTTGCCAGTTCATTTTTCTGCATATTTCCAACGCTCATCCCATCCAGCAGGTAGCTGCCGGAAGTAGGCTTGTCCAGGCATCCAAGGATATTGAGCAAGGTACTTTTACCGCTACCGCTACTCCCCATGATGGTGACAAATTCTCCTACGCTAACAGAAAAGTTCACGCCTTTCAACGCATGAACTATTTCTGTTCCCATCCTGAATTCTCTTCGGATATTGTCTATTTCCAGAATTTTCCTGTTCATCGCTTACGTCCCATTTTAGGCAGGAATGGACTGCTGGTGCCTTTTGCTGTTGGCGCAGCGCCAGTGGAGCCAGTTTCCTGACCGGTAATTACCATATCGCCGGGGTCCAGGCCGTGTAATACTTCAATATGCGTATTATCATTGAGGCCTGTACGAATTCGTTTCTGTTGTAGTGTATCTCCTCTCAACACCCATACATAATTGACGTCACCCTCTCTTTTTTGAGCATTGGAAGTTACTACGTTGGTGTCTTTCGGTGTTTCCTGCTGATGCTTTCTTACCGCGGAAAGCAGCACATATTTCTTACCAAGTGTAGTAGAATCTGGTCTGAACTTCAATGCACGTACGGATACCAGCAGGGCGCTATCTCTTTCTGCGGTGTAAATCGTTACGTTGGCCGTCATACCTGGCTTGAGTTTCATCTGATCATTGGAAGCATTGATAATTGTTGTGTAGGTAACCACATTAGATGAAACCGTAGGCTGCAGACGTATTTCCTGGACATGACCCGCAAATACATCATCCAGGTAGGCATCAACGGTGAAGGATACACGCTGACTATCTTTTACGTTTCCAATATCAGCTTCGTCTACACTGGCCTGTACCTGCATTTTGGTAATATCTTTAGCGATCACAAAGAGTGTAGGCGTATTGAAGGAAGCCGCTACTGTTTGTCCTACGCTCACATTCCTGTTCAGCACTACCCCGTCAATAGGCGAGTAAATATTACTGAATTCCAGATTTTTTTCAGCAGATGCCAGCTGCGCGGTGGTACTGGCCACACTGGCTTTGGCGGCGTTTAACAGGTAAGTAGAATTATCATAATCCGCTTTACTGATGGCGCCTGTTTTATATAGTTGTTCCTGTCGGCCAAAATTTGCCTGCTGGAAAACCAGGTTACTTTTTGCATTGGCTAGTTGTCCGCGGAACTGATCTACAGAAGCCTGAAACAGTGACTGGTCCAGCTGTCCGAGCAGCTCTCCCTTTTTCACTTTGGAATTGAAGTCTGCATACAGATATTTAAGCGTGCCAGAAACCTGCGTACCAACGGCCACCGTATCTACTGGCTGAATCGTTCCTGTAGCAGTAACGGTGGTGGCTATATGACCATATGCGGGTGTCTCTGTATCAAAACTTACTGCTGGTCCTGTTTTACGGATAAAGAAGAACCAGATCAGCAGCAATACAGCTACCACCACCACAATAGATATTATCAGCCGTTTATACTTTCTCATAGCTAAAAGCATTTATAGTTTTACCGGGATGCCCCTGTAAAAATCATAGATTCGGATAGTAAGTGCAGCATTGTATTTAGCCTGTATATACGACTGTAATGCTTGTATATAGAGGTTTTTCTGTTGCAGGTACTGTACAATATTTGCTGCGCCTATCTTCAGTGTTTCATTTGCGATACGATAACTTTCCTGGTTGTATTTGTACTGTTCTACTGCCGCATCGTATTGACTTTGTGCATTTAAAACATTGATGTAAGCCTGTTCTACGGTTTGAGAGAGATTTACTTTTGTGTTTTGCAGATTCAGGTTAGATTGATCTACTTCTATCTTTGCCTTTTCTACATTGGTTTTATTGACTTTTCGTGTAAATATGGGTACAGAGAGTGTCAGTCCTATCTGTTGATAGAAGTTGTTATCTAACTGTTTCAAATAAGCGTTGCTGATATTTGTAGCGTAGTTACTCGCTAAGGCACCACCAGCGGTCAACACAGGCAAGTAGCCAGTTTTTGCCTTCTCCAGGTCCAGTTTTGCAACATCTACTCCGATATTGCCTGTTTTGATTTCAGGGCGGGTATCAAATGCCTGTTGCTGGGCCTCTTGCACTGGTGTCAGCATACCTGTTTCTATCAGTGTATCAGGAGAAATAATATCGAATGGCTTGCTAGTAGGCAGCTGTAATATTTGTTTTAGTGTCAGAAGATTCTGACGGCGTGTATTCTCTGCCGTTACCAACAGGAATTTATCATTTGCCAGCTGCGCCTGTAGCTGTACCAGGCCTACCAGGGCCAAGCTACCTACATCATATTGTTGTTGCGCCTGTGCCACCTGGGCTTGGGAGGTGGTTACCACATCTTTTACATAAACTATATTTTCTTTTGCCAGTAAGATGTTGAGATAAGCTTGTGTAATCAGCAGCGTGATATCATTCATTTGTGCGTCTACATTCAGGTCAGCAATCTGAAGCAGCAGATTTTTCTGTTGGATATCTTTGTTGAGAAAACCACCATTGTAGAGTGTCACATTAGAATTGATACTATAGTTTCCGGAGGCCGACAAGACGTACGACTCATTAACATTTTTGCCACCAGTAAAATTTTGGCCTACTGTGGCGTTGAGGTTGGGCAGTTTGGCAGCTTTGGAAAGAATGAGATCCTGTTCACTCGTTTTTTTGGTCAGCCGGAGGGTATTCAGATTGATGTTATACCTGGCTGCGTAATTGAGGCAATCTTGTAGGCTCCACACCACCGAAGAAGTGGAATCTTCCATGGATGGCACCGGCGTTTGTGCCTTCACGTTAGCCGGGTGCAGGAATAGCAGCAGGCATAACAGCGGGGCAAATAGCAGGAGTTGTTTAAACCGATAAGACAGCGACATAATCCGATCTGTATTATAGTCCATTTTAATCCGGGGTATTAATAATGCTAACTTTCAGCTGCCAAACATCAGGCCGTGAACTGCGATTTGTTAACCATTACTGCGTCTCCTAACACTAAATAACAATACTTAACACAAAGTAACAGGGCAGCTGTCGTGGGATGGCATTGTGATCTTCCCAATTAAAAATCATAACAATAGAACAGGACAATAGTTCGGTATATACGTTACCGGGAGACATTAATTTTTTTATCTATTTTTGACGCTTATATTCCCTGATAAGTATGTTTCCTACAATCGTGATCATCCTGGTGATGTTGGCCGCCATAGCAGCAGTATTGAAAAAGAAGCTAACTATAGGGGGTGGTATTGCCGGTTGCCTGGTAGCGGTAATGATTTATGGCGGCGCCGGCAGCATGGGCTTACTGATGCTGGCTGCGTTTTTCCTTTCGGCGGTTTGGGCTACCAAACATAAAAAGGCTTACAAGGAAAGTCTGAAAGACCTCCCTGCACATAGTCAGCAGCGCGATGCCTGGCAAGTGCTTGCCAACGGCGGCGTGGCGGCTTTTATTGGCGGGATCATATTCCTCCAATTATCGCAACAGGAACTGGTCATTACACTAGGCGCCAGCCTGGCCGCGGCCACAGCGGATACACTGAGTTCTGAACTAGGTACCGTTTATGGCAAAAGATTCTATAATGTGCTCAGTTTCAAAAGAGATCAGCGTGGGCTGGATGGTGTGGTAAGTCTGGAAGGCACACTGATTGGCGCAGCAGGCGCGGCTATGATCGCTATTATCTATGGTTGCTACCATCCTCGTTTACGCGATACCGTTATAATATTTATTGGAGGTATTTTGGGTAATTATTTCGATTCTTTGCTGGGAGCAGCCTGGGAAAGGAAAGGCTGGATAAAGAATGATATGGTTAATTTTTTGACCACAGGGATTGCAGCTATAGTGGCATTTATCCTGGTGTTGATTTCGTAAAAGATAACGGCTGCCCCTCCGGGCAGCCGTTATCTTTGTGTTAAACCACTTATTTAATTTCAGCTAACATCTCTTTCACGGCAGCTTCCAGCTGTGCATCCTTACCTGCTAGGAATTCTTCATAAAGCAATGGTATTCGGATATCTGGCTCTAATTCTAAATTCTCCAAAGGGAGGTTTTCCTTACCAATAATAGCGATGGCCGGGATACCGAAATCTATTGTAGCATCTATTTGCGGTTCCCACCATACAGCAGTGCCAGTGCCGGCAACCGGCATTCCGATCAGTTTACCCAAATGCCCTTGCTTATATACATATGGGAAAACATGCGCATCACTGTAATTAGCCTCGTTCATCAACACACAGCTAACTCCCTGCCATACGCCAATTGGCTCACCGCCGCTTAAACGGTGCCCCTGCGGTGCAAACTCCAGGTAATTTTTACCACTGAGGAAACTACACAACTCTTCATGTAACATACCACCACCATTGAACCGAGTGTCAACAATCAGTGCTTTTTTACCTTTATTTTTACCCATTGCCACATCAAATAAAGCGCGGTAACTGGCATCGTCCATACTTGGCACATGCACGTACCCCACTTTGCCATCACTGAGTTTATCCACCATCTTCGTCATTATTTCTATCCAACGTTTGTATAGCAGGCGTGATTCCATTTTTCCAGTGATAGGCTTAACGGTTTCGTCCCAACGTTGTTTGGTAGCAGGATCATACATGCTCAGCAACACGTAATTACCAACTTTATGATTCAGCAGTGATGCCCAATCTTCATTAGCAGTGATAGGCTGCCCATCGATTTTTTCGACGACACTGCCCTTTTTCACTTTGCTGGAAGCCTTATCCAGTGGGCCGCCTGCAATCACCTCCTCTACTTTGAGGCCGTTGCCAGGAATTGTTTCATCATATAACAAACCCAAACTCCCGGTAACATCTCCATTAGGGATAATGGGAAAATAATGTGCACCGGTGTGAGATGCATTCAACTCTCCCAATAATTCACTCAGTAATTCCTGGAAATCATAGTTATTGCTGATAAACGGAAGGAAACTTGCGTAGTTATCACCGTACATTTTCCAGTCTATACCATGCAGCTTAGGATCATAGAATTTCTCTTTCACTTGTTTCCAGGCGTGCCAGAAGATATACTCACGTTCTTTCTCCTGATCCAGCGCCATTTCCGCGTTGATGCTTATTGGAGTTATCTTACCGGAACTTGCATCCACTTTCATTACTTTGCCGTTGCTGCTCACGAAGAGGGTCTTTCCATCTTTGCTCAAACTCAAACTACCAGGACTTCCACCCAGCTTGGCCAGTATCCTGGTATCACCAGTTCTCGGTTCTGTTACCCACAGGTCATAACCATTTTCAAAGGCTGCTGTATAAAATACCTTGCTGATATCTTTGCTTACTACATAATCGCTGATGGACGAACTATTGATAGTCAGTTTCACCCGACGATTATCCAGGTTATTGAAATCTGGCGTAAATGCTTTATTTGACGTTTCACTTTCTTTCAACTTGCCGGTGGTATCTTTTGCTGGCTTAGCATCGCCGCCTTCTTTGAGCAAGCTGAATTCATCTTTGGAGAGTTTAAATTTATCATATGCCTCCTGATCAAAAAATACAGCGTAGATGTCTACCTCGCGGCTATCCTCCCTGGCCATTGACCTGCGGCCATCACGGGCGTTCAGGCAGGTCATTACCTTACCATCCGCCGACCATTTTGAATTAGTTTCACCAAAGCCGCTATTGATGGGATAAAAAGGCAGGTTTTGGCCATCAGCGGCAAGAATAGCGGCATTACCGCCTTCGTAGTAATTTTTCTGATCATCGGCCACTAACCATTTACTATCAGGACTCCAGGCGTAAAACCAGTCGCCATCTGAATAGGAATGGTTATGTCCTTCCGGCAGTATAGTCCTGGATTTACCGCTGGCAATATTGAATACCTTCAGGATATTACGGTTTTCAATATAGGCAACTTCTTTCCCATCCGGCGAAAACTGTGGTTGAAATTCTTCCGCAGCAGAAGCTACAAGCGGCTCTTCTTTCAGTAAGGTAGCATTGAAGAAATACGGCTCTTCACTACGTATAATTGTTGATTGATAGATATCCCAGTTGCCATTACGTTCTGCAGCATAAATGAGCTTCTTACCATCAGGAGACCAGGCTACTGACCTTTCCTGCTGCGGGGTGTTGGTGATACGTTTGGTCATGTTACCTTCCGTGCTGGAAACAAACACCTCTCCTCTCGCAACGAAAGCCATTTGTTTACCATCAGGGCTGACAGCGAATTCGGTAGTATTACCCAGTACAGGAATATTTTTCACAACACCATCACGGCCATCATTCATTATTTCCACGCTTACTTTGCGAGGTTGTTCTCCCACTTTAAGCGTATATACTTCACCGTTATACGTAAAGCAAAAAGTATTATCGTCAGCTTTTGACAATCCACGTACCGGATGGCTGTTGAAGTTTGTCAGCTGCGTCATTTTGTTTTTATCTTTCAGCGAACCTTTGAAGAGGTTTTGAGAGATGCCTCCATTTTCGCTGAGATAGTAGATATCGTCGTTGGCGCCGAATAGCGGTTCTCTGTCTTCGCCAATATACCCTGATACCTGCTGATAAGTAGCATTTGCTACATCGAGTACCCATATGTCGCGGGTAATGGAGGATACGTGGTGTTTACGCATCGCGTCTTCCACACCTTTGAAATCCTGGAAGATGATTTTGCTGCCACTTTTGTTGTAATGTGCAGCATCGATGGCTGCAGCACTGACCAGTATTGGTTTTCCGCCGGTTACCGCAACGGTATACAAGTTCCGGAAGAAGCGGTAAGGAAATCTTACACTGCTTGCCGGAGCATTCCTTACACTACCAAACAATACCTGCTTATTATCTGGCGAAAAGTCATACGGATAATCAGCGGCGCTGTTGGTGGTGAGTCGTACCGGAGTACCGCCGGAAGCCGGCATAACAAAAACGTCGAAATTTCCGTAACGGTCGCTGGCAAAGGCGATGGACTTACCGTCGTGGCTCCAGACAGGCATCATATCATGTGCTTCGTGGATGGTGAGTGGTGTGGCTACGCCACCTTTCGCATCAACGCGGTAGATGTCTCCTTTGTAACCAAAAGCGATGGTATTACCATCAGGGGAAATGGAGGGGTTCCTGAGCCAGCGGGCATTTTGCTGGGCATAGGAAGTGGTGGCCATAATGATGGTAGCACACCCAAACATGAGTTTCTTCATAAGCGATAAGAATTGTTTTTTATCCTATACTCGTTGGTATGGGGGGGAAACAGGGCGCCAAAATAATTAAATAAGTGAGCTTATTCAAGTTTTTAATTGATTACTTCATCTCTAGTATAATGTAATTATCTTGATACTGATATTATAAAATAACAAGGGCTGACCTAATTGGCCAGCCCTTGTTTTATTGCAAGCTTAACAGCTTATTTGATTTCTTCTAACATCTCTTTCACGGCAGCTTCCAGCTGTGCATCTTTACCTGCGAGGAATTCTTCGTAAGGCAATGAAACACGGATATCTGGTTCTATCTGTAAGTTTTCAGTAGGACGGTTTTCTTTACCGATGGTAGCTACCATAGGGATACCAAATACCATAGAAGGATCGATTTGTGTTTCCCACCATACAGCAGTACCAGTACCAGCAACCGGCATACCGATCAATTTACCCAGGTGACCTTGTTTATATACATAAGGGAAGATGAATGCATCACTGTAATTACCTTCACTCATCAACACACAACTAACGCCTTGCCATACACCTATAGGTTCGCCACCGCTGAGGCGATTGCCTTGTGGCGCAAATTCCAGGTATTTTTTACCACTGAGGAAGGTGTAGAGGTCATCATGCAGCCATCCGCCACCATTGAAGCGGGTGTCTACAATCAGTGCTTTCTTACCTTTATTTTTACCCATTACTTCGTCGTAAACAGAACGATAGCTAGCGTCGTTCATACCTTGTACGTGTACATAGCCAACTTTACCACCGCTCAGCTTATCTACCATTTTAGTCATGTAAGCCACCCAACGTTTGTACATCAGGTTAGATTCCTCTCCTATGCTGATAGGCTTAACGGTTTCGTCCCAACGTTGTTTGGTTGCAGGATCATAAATGCTCAGCAGCACATAGCTACCTGCTTTACGATTCAGCAGTGTTGACCAATCCTGGTCAGCAGTGATAGGCTGTCCATCGATTTTTTCGATGATGTTGCCTTTTTTCACTTTGCTGGAAGACTTATCCAATGGGCCGCCGGCAATCACGTCATCTACTTTCAGGCCGTCGCCAGTGGCAGTTTCATCATACAATAAGCCCAGGCTTGCCGTTGCGTCAGTATTTGGTATATAAGCAGAAAAACGGCCACCAGTGTGTGAACCATTCAGTTCGCCCAACAGTTCGCTCAGCAGTTCTTCAAAATCGTAGTTATTGGTGATATACGGGAGGAAACGGGCGTAGTTATCGCCATACATTTTCCAGTCGATACCATGGATGGTAGGATCATAGAATTTCTCTTTCACCTGTTTCCATGCATGCCAGAAGATATATTCACGTTCTTTCGCCTGGTTCAGCGCCATTTCAGTGCTGATGCTTACTGGTGTTACCTTACCGGAAGCTACTTCCACTTTCACTACACTACCACGGTTGCTCACGAACAAAGTGTTACCATCCTTGCTCAGGCTCAAGCTTCCGGGAGAACCGCCCAGTTTAGCCAGGATCTTGGTTTCACCGGTCCTAGGTTCAGTTACCCAGAGATCATAACCTTTTTCAAATGCGGCAGTATAGAATACTTTACTGATATCTTTATTTACTACATAGTCGCTGATAGAAGAACTATTGATGGTAAGTTTTACGCGACGATTATCCAGGTTATTGAAATCAGGAACAAATGCTTTTTTAGCACTTGCACTGTCTTTAGATTTGTTCGCAGTATCTTTTGCAGGTTTTGCATCACCATCTTTCAGCAGACTAAATTCATCTTTAGAGAGTTTGAATTTGTCGTATGCTTCCTGGTCGAAGAATACAGCGTAGATATCTACTTCGCGGCTACCTTGTTTTGCCAGGGATTTGCGACCATCGCGGGCACTGGTCCATGTCATTACTTTACCGTCTGCAGACCATCTTGCATCGCCTTCACCGAATCCGCTGTGGATCGGATAAAATGCAGTGCCTTTTCCGTCAGCAGGGAGGATGGCTGCGTTAGAAGAACCAAAATAGTTTTGTTCATCATCTGCAACTAACCACTTGCTGTCCGGGCTCCAGGAGTATGACCAGTCGCCATCTGCATAGGAGTGGTTATGGCCTTCCGGCAGAATCGTTCTTGATTTACCGCTGGCAACATTGAATACCTTGAGTACATTTCGATTTTCTACATAGGCGATTTCTTTGCCATCCGGAGAAAACTGTGGCTGGAATTCTTCGGCGGCGGTAGCGATGAGCGGTTCTTCTTTCAGCAGGGTAGCATTGAAGAAGTAAGGCTCTTCACTGCGAACAACGGTAGTTTGGTAGATATCCCAGTTACCATTACGTTCAGCAGCATATACCAGTTTTTTACCATCAGGAGACCATGCTACCATTCTTTCCTGTTGAGGAGTATTGGTAATACGTTTGGTCATGTTACCATCGGTGCTGGAAACATACACCTCACCTCTGGCCACGAAGGCCATTTGTTTGCCATCAGGGCTGATAGTGAATTCGGTCATGTTACCTGCAACAGGCATATTTTTCACAACACCTTCACGGCCATCGTTCATTACCTGGATGTTTACCTTACGTGGTTTTTCACCTTCTTTCAGCGTATATATTTCACCGTTATAGGTAAAGCAGAATGTATTGTTATCAGCTTTTGAGAGTCCACGTACCGGGTTGGTAGTGAAGTTGGTCAGCTGGGTCATTTTGCTTTTATCTTTCAGGGAGCCTTTGAATAGGTTCTGAGAGATACCGCCGTTTTCGCTGAGATAGTAGATATCATCATTGGCGCCGAATACCGGTTCTCTGTCTTCCCCTGCATAGCCAGAAACCTGTTGGTAGGTTCCTTTAGCCACGTCTAGCACCCAGATATCGCGGGTTACAGCAGAAACGTGGTGTTTACGCATAGGATCTTCATATCCTTTACGGTCCTGGAAGATGATTTTGCTACCGTTTTGGTTGTAGTGGGCTACATCAGCGCCAGCGGCACTGAGCAGTATGGATTTACCACCAGTTACCGGAACGGTGTACATATTGCGGAAAATGCGGTAAGGAAATCTCACACTGGATGCAGGAGCATTTCTTACACTACCGAATAATACCTGTTTATTGTCCGGGGTAAAATCATACGGATAATCTGGGGCACTGTTGGTAGTGAGTCGTACAGGAGTTCCACCGGTTGCGGGCATTACAAAAACGTCGAAGTTACCATAACGATCGCTGGCAAAGGCGATGGATTTTCCGTCGTGGCTCCAAACAGGCATCATGTCATGTGCTTCGTGGATGGTGAGTGGTACAGCTACTCCACCTTTGGCGTCTACACGGTAAATGTCGCCTTTATACCCGAAAACAATGGTATTGCCATCCGGGGAGATAGATGGGTTCCTAAGCCAGAGGGCATTTTCCTGAGCATAGGTACTGGTGGCCATTATTAAGGCGGCACACCCAAATATTAATCTCTTCATAAGCGGTAAAAATTGGTTTTTTACCCTATACAGGCAGGTACAGGGAACAGAATGGGAAAGTAGGAAATTAGCAGAGTTTATTCAAGGCTTAAATTGACAAGCGGTCTGCTCCGCCAATGGCCGGACTGCCGTGTAGTGATCATTGAGGAATAGGAATTTGCAATAGTATGCTACACATAAGGTTCAATTTTAACAACACAAGATCATTTCTATTCATTTCAGATCAATATAACATCACATCCATTAACATCTGATACACTTTTAACGATTTTTAGTATGGTATATTCGATATATTAATAGTGTAGCAATAGGTTAGACCCTCAAATAGGAAAATATGCGTGTATTCCACTATCTGTTAAACCTTTTTAACCGTATCAAGAATGCCGGAGTGGAAAATCCGAATGAGTCAGGAAGCAGATTGACAAAACATATAAATGTTCTGGCTTTTTTTACCAGCATACTGGTATTTGCACTTGGAGGTATTTTTTATTGGCTTGTTGATAGTTTGTATGTATTTATCCCTTTGTTACTGGAAGGCATTGGTATGCTTGGTGTCTTGGCATTTAATGTTGCGGGCAGAAGGGACATGGCTAACCTGAATATGTTTTCCATTCACTGTATAGCTGCAGGTTATTGGACAACCTTATTAGGCAATGCTATCCCAATCGAAGTAGTTACCGCTTTCCTGATTATTTTTCTTACCTGCGGTTCTTTCCTCGCCTATACGGACAAGCGTATACGAACATGGTCGCTGATAGCAATAGTCGTGTTGTTGCTATTAATTCAGGCAAATGTATATTTTCATGTAATTCACCCTATGGCAATTCCTCCGGCCAGCGCCTTTATTATGCGATTATGTACAACAGCAGGAATGCTATTTTTTATCATTTATGTGATGTATGCCTTTGTCATTGAGATTGACGGGTTACTTAATCATCTCAGACATACCAATACAGTATTGATGGCTAATGCTGCCTTCCTCCGGGAAACCTTCCATGAGGTAAGGACCCCGCTGAATAGCCTGTTCGGCGCCGCACAGCTATTGGATATGGCACATAAGGAGCATAGCAATGACCCCACTATGCAGGAAATTGCCCCAGAGATAAAGAACGTATTGGCATCAAGCCTGCTCGCAAAAGAAATTATTGACAATGTCCTTGATTTTAAAAAGATAGAAGCAGGAAAATTCTATGATATTAAAAAAGAGAAGGTCAACCTGCTCAGCAGCATTGAGCAATGCATCCAGATGAACCAATATGTAGCCAACCTGCGCGGATTAACAATCCGACTGGATTTCCAGTTGGCCGAACCAGAAGCTTTTTGTGATGATATCGTATTCAAGAAAATCCTGAATAATCTGGTATCCAATGCGGTTAAATTCTCTAACAATAACAGTGAAATATTTATTGCTGCTTTACAAAAGAAGAATGAAGCAGAATTCAGTATACGTAATATGGGCGTATTAAGCCAGGATAAAATCCGGACCATCTTCCTGCCGTTTGAATCTGAGCGTAATACTTTCCTTGAAGGAACCGGCATCGGGTTGCATCTCACCCAGAATCTTATCGCCCGCCTGGATGGTAAAATCAGTGTTTCCTGTGATGGCTCCTATACTACTTTTGCATTCACCATGCCATTGGAAAACTGTCCGCAATCCCGGCAGCAACCATTAGTTACAGAAGCGCAGCCAGAAGCCGCCAGCATCAATGAAAAGGAATTTGCAGGACTGAAGGTGTTGATTGTGGATGATAATCTGATGAACCAGCAGATCATCAAAAAGTTTGTTTCTAAAACAGGTGCTCAAACAGTAATCACAGACAATGGAAAAGAGGGACTGGATGCGGCCATTGCGGACAAGCCAGACCTGATTATTTCTGATTCACACATGCCGGTAATGGATGGCCGGCAGATGTTGCATGAATTGCGACAGGTACCCGGATATGCAGATATACCAGTGATAATCGTTTCGGGAGATGCGTTTAGTAATGGTAGTGAAAATGAATCTGATGAAATGCTCAAAGCAGGCGCTCTTGCTTACCTGAAAAAACCTTTATCCTTTAAAGAACTACATGCTGTGATGAAAACGCACCTCCCGAAAGGAATTTATAATAATCAGGATTGATACCTAGATGTATCTATTATCGCCCAGTCAAAATAGGCTTTGATAACTACATACAGGCCATCAATATACTCTTCCAGCTGACGGTTCAATTCTACGCCCCAAAAAGGAAAACGCTTACGCAGGTTATCCATCTTTACAAGATTGCGATCATACTCCCTGCGGATAGCACGAATAGCATCATCCAGGGATATATCCAGCTCTCTTTCGTAGATAAATACCAGGTTAAGGCCTTTTGTCTTCAAAGCCTTCTCTCTCTCCAGGGAATGCAAATCGTTCGCAAGATTGGCCGTGAGATTGAGTAACAGCTCTATTTCCTTTAGAATGGGATGTCCGTAGATTTCAGCGGGTAGCTGTACGCCATTAAACATAGAAATAATCGGAAACATAATATAAAAACCAGTTTTCGGACGCTGTTCCAGGTATTCCCTAATAGAAGGTTCATGTCCGTTCAGTTGCATATCTGTTTCCCATAAACACTCTTCGAAATACATGACCATATAATCCGCAAACTGTTCGTACAAATAAGGAGTACTAACCTTTTTGAATCGGATCATGATATCATGCAAGCTTTCATTCAACACCTGATGCCGGGTGGAGGTAAAGGTAATCCCCCCTTTGCGGATAATACCGATAAATCCGTTGAGCATTTCTTTCAGGATGGCGGCTGCCACTGCATTAGATGAGGCCCTGTCGCACTGATCATCTACAGTAAATAACCAGGCGATGAGGTCCCCTACAATACAGAGGTCCACATAGGAAGCTTCGGGATATTCCCTGGCTGCATAGTAACCAAATTTAGCTTTGTTGAAGAAGGTAACTTTGTCGTCGTTAATAAGATGAAATTTTTTCGCCCATTCAGTCGTATGTTCCTGAATATGGGTTGCATAAGGGCTGATAACAGATGGGGTCGGGAATTCAAGGTTTAATGCTTTTTCCATAATAAATGTCGGTTTAAATGATGATGATGAGTATGAGTATCAATATGAGTATAGCTAAGGCGCAATAGTTATTTATGGAGGATACGGCAACGCTGCCTGGAATAGGATTTGGGGCGACGGCAGGAGGAGAGCCGCGGATACGGATATACATAAGAGTTGTATTAATAGTTATTGGTTATGAGAAAAAATTAGCTATCTATCCTTTACAGGGCAGTTTGAGGGAAAAAAATGACTGAGTATAGCAGGCCCCTTACCGGGCATATTTCATATAAAAGATAGCTAAAAAGGATAAATATTCCACAGATTTTAACAAAAGTAACATGCCACTGCATGGCGACGTCAGTGGAATAATGGCCACTGCACGATAATTGCAGCGTATAGCCTTGGTAAAAAAAATTTTCAATCAACTAGCGAAGAAGGTAATGACAGTCTCCCCCCTATCACGGTACCGGCTATATTATAATAATTTCAGGTCTTTGGTAATTCTATCTATATCTTCATTTTTATTCGGTCCTATAGCACAACAGGTTTTGGTAGGCACACCACCGAATTCGGTCAATCCCGAATCTGTGATCAAAGTAACGACTAATCCATCGTCAACGGCTTGCTGATAGATGCGGTCCAACTCTTCTTCAGAGTCCACGCTCAACGCTATTTTCTTAAAACCCTCCGTCATCCACTCCAATACCTCTTCGGGGTTGCGTAGTTGTGTCTGAAAAGTATAGCCTTCAACGGTAGCCTGCCGGGTCAGAAATGCAATACTCGCATGCGCACCCTGTGCAATCATCTTTCCTTTCCGCATGTTGAGGTCCTTCCTCATTACTATTACCTGTTTGATATGCTTAGATGCCATAGCGATAGTTGGTTTCTCACGAAAATAGGGAATATTCTGCAGTGCCACTATACAGACCACTATAATATAACGAACTGAATCTTAACGTGATAAGGTACAAAAAATCTACAGAATTATCAAGATACATCCCCGGCCAGATAGTCGTATCTTTATTACGTTTAATATATGCTATGAAAAATCACTTCAGACCCTGTTTGACCCTCCTGGTGGTGTTGATCTGGCATTGCAGCTGCAAACAGATCATCCCAAATAAAGAAGGGCCATTGGATGTTGCAAAAATGATTTACGCACATCAGCCTTCCCCTGACATACACCAATACCTTGCAGGAGATTTTGCCACAACAGATACCCTTGTGCCCGGCGCTAAAGATTTTCCAGGCGCCTCCTTTAAATGGCGGCTCCTGGATGAACTGCATGATAGTCTTGCTTTGGTAAACATGACCGTGATGGAGCCCAACGGCAAAGCCACTGACTATTACCTGACCATGCGTAAGGATAAGGTGTGGAAACTTACCGCTATCAACTCACTGGCAATGACAGGCATGCTGCAGGCCGAGCTGGAAGAACTAGAACAAATGCCGCAAGGTTATCTCGACACCTTAATAGACGCAGCGCAAAGAGACAAAGCAGGCAATGCATTGAAGATGCTGACATCTATGGATGATTATCATTTTCTGCTCGGAAATATCAAATTGATATTACAGCCAGATGATAGCATCGTGCAGCATTTCCTGGATAACAAAGCTGCGTTCAACCAGCTAAAAGACAGCGCCCTGGCAGAGTTGCAACGCAAAAGCACCAACGATAAAACAGAGAGCCAGCTAGTAAAGAAAATGGAGCCGGTCTATAAAAAACTGTTGATAGAAAGTATCGCCACAGATACAGAGGATCACGGAAAAAATATAGATTTTATCATTGGTGGTATTATTGATAACTGGGTAGGCTTTCTGTATGTAAAAGATAAAAAAGATCTGCCTGATCTCTATAATGGTAACCTGATTATGTTAAGGGATATGGGTGATGGCTGGTATCTTTATAAAACTACTTAACAAAAAAGTTTCACAAAAGAGAGGCAGCGCTAATACAGCACTGCCTCTTTTATTTTAATAGCATTTCTGTTTGTTACAATACAATTAAGGCAATGTGGTGAGGTTTACAGCAGGTGCAACACCGCTAGCTGTGCGCGTAAACGTTTGATTATAGCTCACATAATTAGAGAAGAACCCTCCATTTTTCAGGAAGAAGCGACCCGTGGAGGCATCCACTCCACCTGCGTAATCACGGCGCTGGTCGGCCGTAGCGGTAGCATCTGCAGTGAAATAGGCGCTGGTAAGCTCGTACCAGGTACCTGCCGTAGAACGCACCCACGCATTGCTGTACTGACCACTCCTTCCAAGATAGCCGTTGGTATCATTGAAGTTTTCCAGGAAAGAGTACAATCCGCCTAGATAAGTGGTGGTATTAGGCTGTTTCCAGGTAGCAATGAAGCGCCAGGTACTGGTTTCAGGGGTATATATCCAGGAGGAAAAATCTGTACCTCCTGCACCATCAGGCAAAACATGCGTGAGGAATTTATATGTAGTACCTGCCTGCCAGTTGAATACCAGATAGCTTTGTCCACCGGTACCTTCACCACCAAATGTATTATCAACAACATCAGTGCCTTTACGCACTAATGAGGTCTTTCCTACGCTTGGGTCCCAGATGGAAAAAAGTATTCTTCTTTCAGTAGCGCTGTTTACCTGCATCCCGAAATAACCGCCATTGAAGCCATTGGACATAAAATAAGAACCGATTTTGTCCTGGCCGGAAGGCACAGTTACCTCATTATAAAACCATTCTGCGGTAGTACCAGATGGAATGGTATAGTTGAGATGCACGGAAGGTCCGCGTCTTGACCAATAATAGTTAGTGGCGTCATTGGCATAAACGACACTGTTGGCAGTAGCCGTGCCACTGATCACAATATGTGATACATCGCCGAAGTAGCCACCTGTTTTGCTGACACCCTGGAGATCTACTTGTACATAGCCAGGGGTAGTAACATTCACCGAACCTATACTATAATCCGTATAGCCGGTACCAGTAATGGTTTTGTTAAAAGAAGTTCCGTTCACTGTTACTTTGATCACACTTGTTCCGGAGGGCACCTTTGCGCGTACGGTGATATTCAACGTGCCAGTGAGGCCTAATCTGAAATAAGTGCTGGTAATACTATTCGCGTTGGTCCAGTTGCCAAGGCCATTGGAGGTAATCACCTCTACGCCGCCACTGGCGAGGGTGGTAACGAATCCGTTTCCTGCCAGTGCTACATCATAACTCGAGGCTGCAGGCACGGAAGCCGGTGAAACAAGACTGGCTGCATTAACATTAGTGGCAGGCTCCTGTAGGTTTTTAGAACAGGAGAATAGAAATACAGATACAAAAAGGGCAGACAATAGTCTTTGGTACATTTTCATTGGAGAGAACATTTTGGTTTTTGATAAATGACAGAAATGCTAGAAAATATGGGTTATAAAAACGTTCACTGTAAGCGCTGATCTCTCTGAAATCGGTTGTCGGCCTTCTAATATAATCAGTATAAATTAAAAAAGTATATTTTTTTGGGTGCCTGGATGATAATGTTTTGAAAATTAAACTTTTCATGTTTTTTTATCTTTTTTTTGTACTTTTCGGTTGCCGGCACGAGGAAACGTAAAAGAGACCAACTATAAATCAGCCGTCTTTTTATAAATAGTAATAAGTTTGCCATACAACGACAGTAACAGGGGATGGCTCATCAGGATACAGCACAGGCCAAGATATTATTTAAGCAAATTGCAGCCGGAAATGAGACTGCTTTTGAGGAGCTATTTCATTTATATGCACCAAAGATTCTTCCTGTTATTACCAGTGTAGTCAAAACAGATGAGCCACAAAAAGATATTCTCCAGGAAATATTTCTTGGTTTATGGTTAAGCCGTGACAAGCTCGACACCATAGAAACTCCTCACAACTGGATATTTCGGATGGTATATCACCGTTGTTATTCCTGGCTGCAACGCCAGGGCGTAAGGACCAAAGCCAGTGAGCAATTGGGCCATTTACAGGTGGCTGTATCCAATGATACAGAAGAGGACCTTGCACTTTCGGAAACCAGGAATTTGCTGCAACAAGCGGTAAACCTCTTGCCACCGCAGGCCCGACGTATTTATCAGCTGAGCAGGGAAACAGATATGAAGATAGCTGATATCGCATCACAATTATCTATTTCCAATCAGACCGTAAAAAATTCATTGGTCCGTTCTCTTCGGTTTATCCGCGAATACCTCGCGATGCACGGCATCGTTCTTCCTATTATCCTTCTTACCCTTCATGTGAATTATTAATTTTTTTTTAAGTCGATAGGTACTATTTGTTTTTTCACGGTACGTATACTATGAGAGCTTGTAAAACATTACTTACAACAGTATTAATTATATCAAAGAAAACACGCGCGGGTGCCGGATTTAGAGAGATTACATTTCCTGTTGGTGCAGATACACACCCAACAGGCAGGGGACAATGAATACCAGGAACTGCTCAGCATCATCCAGGAAGATGATTCCGGTGCTGTAGTAGCCGCCATAGATGCATTTCATGCCACGCATCAGCTACCTGCAGACAGCAGCTATAACGCTGTCGAATGGCAACCCCTTGTACAGCAAATCCTTGGTGCAGACAAGCCACTGCAGGAAGATACTCATATATCTACCCCACCACGACGTATAGCATGGTACTATGCTGCAGCTGCGATTACACTGCTGATAATAGGCGCCTGGCTGTATAAAGCTTCCAGCTATACCGCTCCTGATGTAATAATCGCATCAAGTACGCAGGCAGACGTGAAGCCTGGAGGTAACAAAGCCACGCTGACATTGGCAGACGGAAGTGTGATTACACTCGATAGCGCCGGAAATGGCGTACTGGCCCAGCAAGGCAGCACACGTATTAAAAAGCTGGCCAATGGCCAGATCAGCTATGAAGGCGCTGGCACCAAAGACGGAAAGCTATTGTACAATACCATGAGTACCCCGCTCGGCGGCCAATATAAACTGATGCTTCCGGATGGCACACTGGTATGGCTAAACGCAGGCTCGTCTATCACCTACCCTGCCGCCTTTGCTGGTAATGAAAGAAAGGTAACTATTACCGGTGAAGTATACTTTGAAGTGGCTTCCATGGCAGATAAAGCCTTTATCGTTCAGGCAGGAAATACCCATATTATGGTGCTAGGAACGAATTTTAATATCAATGCTTATACAGACGAAGAAAGTATTCGTACGACCCTTCTACAGGGAGCTGTAAAAGTCAGTAGCAACAACAAAGAACATGTACTGCAACCAGGCCAGCAATCCAGCATAAAAGCCAACGGCGATATACAAATAAACGATCATGCTAATACACAACAGGTAGTCGCCTGGAAAGATGGCTACTTCTCTTTTGACAACGCCGACCTGGCCACCGTTATGCGCCAGCTCGCCCGTTGGTATAATGTAGAAGTAAGCTATGATGGCCAACTGCCTGCCCGCACCTTCTCCGGCGATATAGGCAGAAACCTGACACTGGACCAGGTATTAAAAGGACTGGCTAAAACCAGGATAAAGTACAGAATTGAAAACGGCAACAGGATTATTATTCTGCCATAGTTATGAAACAATGAAAAAGAAATAACAATGAAAAATTTGCGACAGTAAACATCCACAACAAGCAAGACATGACATGAAAAAGACCGGGGCTAAAGATTGGCGTCCTACCCCGGCCGGATCAGTTTTGTCTCAAGCAGTCCGTAAACCACTTTTATTAACTCAACCAAACATTGCAAAAGTATGCAAGCAAATGCTATTTGTAGTTCCGGTACCCGCAATTATTGGAGAAATGCGAAAGTACCCTCCAAAATCTTGTTAGTCATGAAGCTAACTACCTTCTTTTTACTTGCGCTGGTATTACATGTAAGCGCAAGTACCACGGCGCAGTCCGTCACCTATTCCACGAAAGGAACTAGTTTACAGAAAGTCCTCCATGTTATCAAGGGACAAACAGGCTTATTATTTTTCTATGATAAGGAAGATTTAAAAGAAGCCCATCCAGTAACCATGGACGTTAAAAATGTTACGCCTAAAGAAGCAGTAGAAACTGCCCTTAAAGGCCAGCAGCTTAGTTTTGACATCCAGGGGAATACTGTTTTTATTACCCGAGCTGAAGTGGTAGCAGTAAAAAACACTGTTACACCGCCACCACCTGCAGAAATCACAGGTAAGGTAACCGATGAAAACGGTCAGCCTGTTCCTGGCGTTTCCATCATGGTAAAAGGGACACAGAAAGGAGCTATCACCAGTGCTGATGGGTCTTTCCACCTGAGTGCAGACGGTAATGCCATATTAGTAGTAACTAGTATTGGTTATGAAATGCAGGAAGTGAAAGTGGGTGGCCGCAGCAGCGTGAACATCCATCTGAAATCCGATGTGGCAGGCCTGAAACAACTGGTAGTAGTAGGTTATGGTACCCAGAAAAAAGCTAACCTCACCGGTGCTGTCACCAGTGTAGGAACCAAAGAACTGGCGAACCGCCCTTCTACCTCCGTTACCAACGCTTTACAGGGTACTATGCCAGGTGTAACGGTAACGTCTGCACGTAGTGGCCAGCCAGGTGTTGATAATGGTAGCATCCGTATCCGTGGTATTGGTACACTCAATACTGCTGATCCAATGATCGTTATCGATGGAGTAATCGCCACTTCCGGAGATCTCAACAACATCAACCCGGATGATATCGCAAATATCTCCGTATTAAAAGATGCGGCATCTGCAGCCATTTATGGCTCCCGTGCAGCAAACGGGGTTTTACTGGTAACCACCAAACAAGGAAAAAAAGGCCCTGCTTCCATCACCTATTCAGGTTATGTAGGTAAACAGAAACCAACTGGTTTGCCTGAATATCTTCCTTCATGGCAGGCTGCGGATCTGTATAATAAAGCAAGGGTAAACGAAGGACTCACGCCTAGATATACCGATGCCGAAATACAGAAATTCAAAGATGGCTCTGATCCATATAACTATCCAAACACTGACTGGCTGGGACTTTTCTATAAAGGAAGCGGCGTTCAGCAAAATCATTATATCGGTATCAACGGCGGCGGTGAAAAAACTGTTTACAGCTTATCGTTAGGTGTATTCGATGAAAATGGTCTGGTGAAAGAAACTAACGCTAAAAGATATACGACCCGTCTGAATATCAACTCGGAAGTGCGCCAGAATCTGCATGTTACCGGTAACATCGGCTTTACCAATACCATCAGAAATGAGCCGAGTAACCCTTATACCGGCGATTTCACACAGCTTGTTCGTCTGACAAACCGCATTTCCCCTACCGTTCCATATAAATATGCCAATGGCAACTACGGTGCTGTGGGTGATGGTAACCCAATGGCATGGCTGGAAGGCGGTAGCTTCAACAGCTATACCTATTATGACCTGTTAGGAAACGTAGGCCTTGACTGGGAACCTATCAAAGGATTACATGCAAGACCGTCATTAGGTTATGTGCTGAAAACAAATCGTATCAAGAATTTCATCGCTGACCAACAATATTATAATGCCAATGGAGATGCAACCTTTTACCAGGGCCCTAGCTCAGTAAAAGATATGAACAACGGCTACACGGCAGTTATTCCGCAGTTCCTCCTCGATTATACCCGCAGCTTTGGTAAACATAACCTGAAAGCAATGGCTGGTTATTCACAGGAACAGGATAAAGTAAACTATGATGCGGCTTACCGTAAAGGCATGCTCAATTCATTGATTACTGACGTTAATGCAGCTTACACAGATGGTCAGGTAGCCAATGGCTATAGCGCAGAACTGGCATTGCAATCTGTTTTCGGCAGAATCAACTATGATTATGATGGTAAATATCTCTTTGAAGCTAACCTCCGTTATGATGGCTCCAGCCGCTTTGCGGATGGCTACAGATGGGGTGCTTATCCATCCTTCTCCGCAGGTTGGAACCTGGATAGAGAGAAATTCTTCCAGCCACTGAAATCAGTAGTAAACGCATTCAAGTTACGCGGTTCATGGGGCCGACTGGGTAACCAGAACGTAATCACCATCGATGCTACTAATTTTCCTACATTCCCTTACTATCCAACAATTCCTACCATCTCTACTGGTCAGAACTATACCTTCGGTGGTACCTCTCCAACAGTAGCTCCAGGCGCAGCACCTGTTAACGGTGCAAATCCATTCCTGCAATGGGAAAGCACCACACAGAGCGGTGCTGGTTTTGATGCAACGCTGTTCAATAATAAAGTGTCTTTTACTGCTGAATATTTCAACCGTACAACTGATAATATCCTGAAGGCATTACCTGTTGCTGCTACTTATGGCCTGAATGCCCCAGTACAGAATGCTGTTACAGTAAATAACAAGGGATGGGAATTTGCATTGGGTTATCACGATAGCAAAGGTGACTTTACTTACAGTGCTAACCTGAACGCCTCAGTAATTAAAAATACTGTATCCGACCTTAAAGGCACCAGTCCTATCATCGACGGCTATACGGCAACAATACAAGGCCGCCCTTATAATGCACTCTATGGCTATGAAGCGAAAGGTCTCTTCCAGACACAGGACGAAATCAACAAAGCGCCATACCAAGGCCCTAATACCAAACCTGGCGATATCCGTTACATTGATAAAGATGGTAACGATACTATCACCGCTGCAGATAAAATCTATCTCGGCTCTTACTTCCCTAAGGTTACATTTGGTCTGACATTAAACGCAGCATGGAAAGGGATTGACCTGAGCCTGTTCTTCCAGGGAGCTACCAGCGTTAAAACATACATTGATGCCGGTAAACTCGGTGAAATCGGTTCTACAGTAGGTAAGCCTACTTCTGCTATGCTGGACAGCTGGACACCCGACCATACGAATGCAGCGCTGCCTAGACTGCTGTATTCACAGAAACAGAACGACCCTTCCGGAATGCCTTCCTCCTACTGGGTGAAAGACGGAAGTTATCTCCGCCTGAAAAATCTGCAGATTGGTTATTCTCTTCCTGAAAGCCTGCTCAAACGCGCAGGTATCAGCAAATTCCGCATCTATTACAGCGGACAGAATATCCTGACTTTCGATCATCTCTACAAATGGGTAGATCCAGAGGCTTACATCGCCAGCAGTTTGTATTACTACCCTCAGGTGAAAGTAAATACTATAGGCGTGAACGTTACCTTTTAATTCAAAAGCAAGCAGACCATGAAAAGAAAAATCATATATATGCTATTGCTGGCAGGAATGACGCAAAGTGCCTGTCAGAAAGATTTTCTCAATACAAAACCTACAGATACTTACGCTAACGGTTCGCTGTGGAAATCAGCATCTGATGCACAGGCAGCCTTAAACGGCTGTTATGCCGGCTGGGAAGGAGATTACAACCTGCTTTATATGGACGCAGCCAGTGATAACTCTTTCAGCCAGTGGTACTGGGATAACTATCAACACATCGGTAACGGTACCGCCAGTGCTTCCGACAATAACACACAAAACCGCTGGGATTATAAAACCATACAGCGTGTAAACTGGTTCATGGAAAATATTGACCAGACGAAAATGGATGATGCGCTGAAACTGCGTTTTAAATCAGAGGCACGTTTCCTTCGTGCATACCAGTATTTTACCATGACGCAGCTATACGGCGACGTGCCATTGGTAACAAAAACATTGACCACTGACGAAGCTGCAAAACTGACCAGGACATCGGTAACAGCAGTAAGGCAGTTCGTTTATGATGAACTGAAAGATATCGCGCCAAACCTCCCGGTCTCTTATACCGGCAGTGATGTTGGACGCATCACCCAGGGCGCAGCCTTATCGCTGAAAGCCAGGATGGAGTTATATGATAAGAAGTATGCCGACTGTATCACAGACTGCAAAACGATTATGGGATTGGGTTATCAACTATACCCTAGCTACCAGGATCTCTTCCGTATCAACTACGAAAATAACAGTGAGGTTATTCTGGATGTGCAATACAAAGCGAATGATGTACCTAACGGAGATATTGGTATTATGCCATCTTCCGGCTTTGGTGGCTGGGCTTCACTCAGTCCTACCCAGGCGCTGGTAGATGCTTATGAAATGTCGAATGGTAAAACCATTGATGATCCAACCTCCGGTTATGATGAGAATGAGCCTTACAAAAACAGGGACCCACGACTCACCGCGAGCGTCGTTTGTCCTGGCCAGAAATATGAAGGCGTATTTTATAATTCCATAGAAGCGGGTAGTGCGGATTACTACAATGGTAATAATAACAGCCCAACCGGCTATATCGAAAAGAAATTCACAGCTTTCCTGTCCGACTATCCTGACATGTGGAATACTGGCCTGAATATGATTGTTATCCGCTATGCAGAGGTATTGCTGACCTATGCAGAAGCACAGATAGAATCAGGTGTTATGGACGGTACTGTATATGATGCGATTGATGCGGTGAGAGTACGTGCAGGCATGCCTAAAGTAGACCGTACGGTTTATAGCAGCCTGGATAAGTTGCGTACCCTGGTAAGACGTGAGCGTCGTGTGGAGCTGGCATTGGAAGGTCTGCGTTGGTATGATGTAAAACGCTGGCAGATTGGTGATGATGTGCGTGTAGGACCAGTGTATGGCACCAGACTGGGAACTGTTGACAAAACCACAGGAGCGCTGAGCCTTACGGGTAATCATGTTCTTGTTGAGCAGAGATTATTTAATCCAAAAAGAGATTATTTATGGCCGGTACCACAGAAGGAGATCGACTTGAATAAAAATCTGTCGCAAAACCCCGGTTACTAGACAAATAGCAACACTATCAGCAAGATCCCGTTTGCTTTCCAGCAGGCGGGATTTTTTTATCATTTCCAATGAAACTATACAGAAGTCGTGCCTTTGCAATTTTTGGGGATAAGTAGAAATGAAGTGAATATCAGATTTGTGATAGTCAAATAGAGATACCCTTAATCGATGGTTACTCAAATTGAAGTATGGGCAAATCATCCTCCTCTATTGCTTCAATGAAACTTGTAAGCGCTTCTTCTGCTGTCAGGATAATTTTCCGTTGAATACGTGTACTTAAAAAACGGAGGTGAATATTTGTAACTTTAGAATATGGTATACATAGGATACCATATTCATCACTTTCTAAATTATCGACTTGGCTATCCAACGGCATTGCTGCCTCATGTAATGCTTTCACTGAAGAAATCCTACTAATCGCTTTTTTCAAATAAATCCTATCCAATGACTCTCCGTTGGTAATCCAGTCATAAAGTATGCCTTCATATATAATACTCGCCTCTTTTGTTTCAACGAGAATACTTATTAAAACATTATGGGAATCGCCAATTCGATATGTACCAGAGGAACTATATTCGTGGGAACAGAAATAGTACCACCAATTATTATAATACCTGACTGCGTGCGTAGGAGGTTCTCCATTCCTGATTTTTTTTATCCATGAGCGGCTTCTCAACCAGGCAGACTTTACAAACCATGAAACAAGCCATCCTGATACAGCTGCTCCTATACTTATCCAAAAACAATAGGCGGTGAATTGGTAAAAATATTGCGGTAATTTATTGCACACGGTAGCTATATAGTGGTCAGTCATCTGGCCTGCTAATATTCGGAACAATAATTCAAAATTTATATTGTATCCACCTAAGCGGATAATACTACAATGAATGACTAATGATGCAATGGAAGAAACAAACATGAACTCAGGAATCGAGTATTTTGGAGCAGCCCGTGCATGAGTGCCTGAAAAGTAGAAGTAATAAAATATTAATGGAGGTATCAACAAAATGGTTAACAAAATTGCACCTATGGCTAAATTCACGGCATTGAGTTTAAAAGTTACTTTACATACATTTGTCTGACTTTTCTTTGCTCAAAAAATTCCTTATAATGTACAGGTGGTGCCCATTAAAGCCCAACCAAAAAATTAAAAGAATTTAAATCGCCTTTTCAGCCACTGAATTAATGGTGAACAAGGCACATATTCCACGATATTGTCTCCATCTCGTGCTTTTTCTTCTTTTGTGCGCTGATCGGGCCCTACAAATACAATCAAAACTTCACCCTTGACTGGTATTTCAAAAAAACCACGGTGCTTTTCCTGTTTGGTAAGATGACTACTTCTGTGAGCAATATACCGTGTCAAAGGTCTATTATTTGAGAGTGCCCACCCAATTTTTGAAAATTTCACATTTAATGGCATATAAAACTATTTTAATGGTTGTTCGTTGCTATCAACGAATACTTGGTTAACAATGATTACATGAAAGCTGCTACCGCAGATATGGTCGTAAAATATTTACGAAAATCCCTTTCAATCGGATTACTTCAAATCATTTTTCATTAAACAACCATGCGAAAATTTGATTCCCCTCATCTATAAAACTAGCCACCACAAAGGATTTAAAAAATTTATTAAAATTTCTGGCCATTATTGTCACGTTTTCATTTTGAGATTGGTCTTATATACAAATCAAACAAATTATGAAAGCAAGAATCAACTTCCAGGATACCAATAAAGGTTTTTTTGATGGTCTTTTTAAATCTGGTGCTTATATTAAGAACTCGAGTATCACCCCTGTGTTGCAGGAACTCATCAACTTCCGTATTTCTCTCATGAATGGCTGCGCTTATTGCTTAGATATGCACTTTAAAGACGCTATCCATAACGGCGAAAACCCACAACGTCTCTACTCTATCGGCGCATGGAGAGAATGCCCTTACTACTCTGCCGAAGAACAGGCTGTGCTGGCCTATGCAGAAGAAGTAACTGAAATGCATGTGAAAGACGAAACTTTTGAAGCGCTGCAACAGTTCTATAACAAACAACAGATTGCTGATATTACGCTCGCCGTAGCCATGATCAATACCTGGAACCGATTAAACAAGGCGTTCCTCACTGTTCCTGGCGATTATAAAATTGGTCAACATAACTAATCAGGTACTCAGCTATTTCCAATTGCCTGTTATTCAAACCAATCGGTTTAAATAACAGGCTCCCTTCAAATCATATCGGACAACAGCTCTTGTCTTCAATTTTTCAGAAAAACATTTCACCCAAAACACTCCACAGACAAGTGTTTTAAAAAAAATCTGAAATTTTCTTCCAAAAGTTGTCACGTTTCGATTTTCTAATTGGTCTTATATACAAATCCAATAATTATGAAAGCAAGAATCACCTTCCAAGACACCGCTAAAGGCTTTTCCGACGGACTTTTCAAAACAGGCGCTTATATTAAGAATTCCAGCATCAGCCCTGTTATACAGGAATTAATCAATTTCCGTGTATCCCTGATGAATGGCTGCGCTTATTGCCTGGATATGCATTACAAAGATGCAATTCACAATAACGAAAATCCGCAGCGCCTCTATTCTATCGGCGCATGGAGAGAATGCCCTTACTACTCCGCCGAAGAACAGGCAGTACTGGCTTATGCAGAAGAAGTAACTGAAATGCATGTAAAAGACGAAACTTTTGAAGCGCTGCAACAGTTCTATAATAAACAACAGATTGCTGACATCACACTCGCCGTAGCCATGATCAATACCTGGAACCGCTTAAACAAAGCATTCCTCACCGTGCCTGGCGATTACAAAGTGGGACAATATGCTTAATTTTAATCGTTAAACCTACTTTTCATGACAGACTATCAACAGGTACTTTTCCCATACGCTTATAATATTCTCGGATCAGCAGAAGATGCGAAAGATGTAATCCAGGACGTTATTTCCAAACATTACACCTCTCCAAAAGAAGGCATACTTGACGAAAAAAACTATCTTATAAAAAGTGTCATCAACCTGGCGATCAATTATAAGAACAGAAAAAAGAAGATGAGCCCTCAACCCGCAGAGTGGCTGCCAGAACCTATCGCTACAGATGATAATGCAGATAAGAATTTATATCTCAAAGACATACTTTCTTATTCTCTGATGATCATTATGGAGAAATTAAGCACCATGGAAAGGGCTGTATTTATTCTGCGTGAAAGTTTTGACTATGATCATAAAGATATCGCGGAGGTATTATCCATTTCCGAGGAATACTCCAGAAAACTGCTCAGCAGGGCTAAATCCAGGCTCTATAAGCCCGGATCTATTACCCGGTCAGCTGAGGAGCAACAAAAGGCGACAGACCTGCTGTATAGCTATATAGATGCCATTCGCCAAGGGGATGTACATAGGGTAGAAAATATGTTATCTGCCGAAATTACCATGATCGCAGATGGCGGCCCTCACCTGAATGTGGTGCGCAAATTCTGCACTGGCGCTACAGAAGTGGCTCCACTGCTCCAACTGATCTTCGACAAATGGCAAGCAAAAGCAGAAATGGTATTCCGATGGATCAATCATCAGCCAGCTTTCCTTTTCTTTGTGGAAGGCAAACTCTCCTCCTGCCAGGTATTCGAACTCAATGAAGCTGGTGATGCAATTATTCAAGTCAATAATATAGTAGACCCGGAAAAACTGAAAATACTGCAATAATCCAGGCTTCGTTAACTAAAACATTACCTCCTGCCCGACAAACACACCGTTTGCAAGCAGGAGGTTTTATATTCCTGTCCGTGGCTTTTTAGTTAACTTGCAAAGAAATAAATAGCATTATGCCTATTCAGCACAGAAAGAGTGATTATCTCGAACGCATGATCGCCGAAGCATTTGCAGCATTGAAACGCCTCGTAGGCGCAGGAGGCCCGTCAGATCTGCCTTCGTATGAAGCACAACTGAATTTTTTGCTATCAGAATTTAAGCTCGACTTCAAAACCTTTGAAGAAATGCCGCTACAACAACTGTCGCAATTCCTCGAAATCAGTGATGCCAGCGATCAACTGCTGGAACTGATCGCCGATTCCCTCAAATTTAAAGCTACCGCCACCAACAACCCCGAGCTGGCAACCAGAGCAAACTGGCTCTATCAACACATTCTTCAACATCCTAAAAGCCAAACCATTAGCTACAGTTTACTCATGAAAAAAGATCAGCTACCACCCCAACAGTAATCACTATCTCCAGATTTTTCAAAATAAATTTGGAAAAATAAACCGATCGGTCTTAATTTTGTACCATGACGACGAAAGGAGAAAAAACAAGGCAGTTTATTATTGAGCAGTCAGCCATACTACTCAATAAAAAAGGAATGGCCGGCACCTCCGTCAGTGATATTATGGAGGCAACCAAACTTGCCAAAGGAGGGATCTACGGTAATTTTCAAAGCAAGGAAGAGATCTGCCAGGAGGTATTCAGCTACCTCTATGCCAGGCTTAGCCAGCGTATAGACGCAAAACTACAGACAAAAGCGACTTTCAAAGAGAAGCTGCTTGCCCTACTGGATTTTTATGAAGATACCAGTGTTATGGAAAAGGCAGGAGGTTGCCCAATGATCAATTTTGGTGCAGAAGCAGATGATACCGATCCGGAAATGAAAGCACGCGTAGCAACCGCCATAAAAGCCAGTCAGGCCCGAATAGCCCGATTGGTGGCAGGTGGCATCGCCAATGCTGAGTTTTCCCCGGAAATCAACCCACAGGCCTTTGCCATCAAAATGTTTACCATGTACGAAGGCGCCGTCCTCGTTTGCAAAGTGCTAGATAATAACCAGCAAATGAAAGTCATTACCGACGCACTCCGACAGGAAATCAACGCCTTCAGCCTCTGACCTGGCTATACCAGCATTATTCATCAAAAAGGTTTGCTCACGGCATTAATACTCCGGTGATGAGCGATTATTTTTTTGCCATAAAAAAGACCGATCGGTCTAATTATAATTAACAGTATATGAACTCCTTAAAAAGACAGATACTCATATTCACTGTCATCAGTGCAGCCATCATGGAGCTGATAGATATCTCCATCGTCAACGTAGCACTGTCGCACATGAGTGGCAACCTCGGCTCCACACTCGCCGATACCAGCTGGGTAGTTACTTCCTATGCCATCGCCAATGTAATCGTCATACCCATGTCCAGCTTCCTTAGTACCTCACTCGGCCGCAGGACCTACTACATCGGCTCCGTTATACTCTTCACCATTTGTTCCTTCATGTGCGGCAACGCCTCCAATATATGGGTACTGGTGTTCTTCCGTTTTCTCCAAGGCCTGGGTGGAGGCGCACTCCTATCGGTTTCTCAAACCATTATGTTTGAACTCTTTCCCAAAGAAAAGCAAAGCATGGCCAGCGCCCTCTTCGGATTAGGGGTATTCATCGGCCCTACCATTGGTCCTACCCTCGGTGGATTCATCACCGAAAATTTTTCGTGGCCCTGGATATTCTATATCAACATTCCCGTAGGCATCGCAGTAATCCTCTCCTGCCTTCTTTTACTACAAGAATCCCCCATCAAACAAACAGTAAAAAAAATAGACTGGACAGGCATCCTGCTACTCATCATCGGGGTCAGTACGCTGCAAACAGTACTGGAACGCGGCCAGGAAGAAGACTGGTTTGATACCACCTACATCACCGTTTTCACAGTCATCGCGATTGCAGCCATCACCTTGTTTATTATCTGGGAATTACAGGTAGATGAACCCGTGGTCAATCTCCGCGTTTTTAAAAGTCGTACGCTAACGGTAGCGGCTATACTTACTTTTATCACCGGCATAGGTATGTTTACTTCTGTGTATCTCACACCGGTTTTCGCCCAGCGACTACTCGGTTTCACACCGTTAGAAACAGGGCTTTTACTTCTCCCCGGCTCCTTCTTTGCTTTACTCTCGCTCATCATCAGCGGCCGCTTGTTGCAAAACGGGCTATCACCTGTGGTTATGATCGTCATAGGGTTTACACTCTTTATCTACTTCTCCTATACCATGGCTACACTTAGTACCGATGCTTCTGCTCAACTTATCAGCGGCAACCTGATCTACCGTGCGGTAGGTATTGCGTTATTAACTGTACCACTTACCATGCTGGCCGTTTCCACACTGGAGATGAAGGATATCCCGCAAGGGGCAGCACTCAACAATATGATGCGACAACTGGGCGGCTCCTTTGGGATCGCTATCGTTAATACCTATACGGCAAGGCGTAGCGCCTATCATAGAAACCACCTGGTTGCTGATCTGAACCCGGATAACCCTGCTGTAACAGAACGCCTCAACGGCTATGCGCATTATTTTCTGTCTCACGGCAGCACGCCAGGCACCGCACATCAACGCGCCTTAGGGCTACTGGAATACGGCGTAGTAAAGCAATCTACCCTGCTTAGCTACCTCGATTCCTTTGCTTTAGTGGGCATCCTCTTTCTTGCTTGTCTGCCGCTCCTATTCATGGTACAGAAGCGCAATACACCAGCACTTGCATTAAAAAATATCCAGGACCATTAACATTCATCTCATAAATCTAAATACATGAAAACAACACAAAACACGGTGCTTATCACCGGCGGCAGCGCCGGCATAGGTTTCGAGATTGCCAAACAATTATTAACTGCAGGAAATACTGTTATTATTACAGGCAGAAATAAAGAAAGATTAACAGCTGCGGCCAACACTTTAGCGGGGGTGCATACTTTCAATGGAGATATTGCAGACGCTAATGATGCCGCTGCCCTGGTTGCCTATATGCAGGAAAATTTTCCGCAGCTGAATATGGTCATTAATAATGCCGGCGCGGCTTTCCTGAATAACTTCGTCAGCGATGGCCAGGCCTATGAAAAAGCATCCGCCGAAATGCATACCAATTACCTCTCCGTTATCAGATTGAATGAATTGTTATTGCCTGGACTCCTGCTACAGCCAGCAGCAACTATTGTAAATGTCAGCTCAGTAGCAGCGTTTGTTCCTTTGCTGCGTGTGTCGTCCTATTCTGCGACCAAAGCCGCGCTTCATTCTTATACCACTGCTTTACGTGCTGGTCTTACTGGCTCCAATATCCGTGTATTTGAATTGATGCCGCCATTAGTTAATACAGCATTCTCCAAAGGCATAGATGGACATAAAGGTATTTCTCCAACGCAGGTAGCTACCGAATTTATGCAAGGTCTTGCTGAAGATAATTATGAAATAAGGGTTGGTGATACAGAAGCGCTCTATCATTTATATCGCTCTTCTCCGGTTGATGCATTACAGGTAATAAATGAAACACGCCATGTGGTAGCGTAATAAAACACCAACAGCATCTATATAAAAAAACTTGTGAAAGCTAATTGTGGTAAAGCTTTCACAAGTTTTTTTTATATAGAAATCTTACTCGAATATCCTTTTTCTAAACTGCTCTTTCATCTCAGTGAAGTTATATTTGGGTTTCTTGCAGATGTATATCGTCTGATTCACCCTGCCTTCCACACCAGCATAGATATTTGGAATTACTCTTACTGGTATTACCTCTTCATAAAAAGGCGTAAAGAAATAATCAGGTGTGTCCTTAAATGCCAACGCTATTACGGTTTGCGGCATAACTCCACTTACTGGCGCCCAGCTATAAAAACTACCATGATAACCAAATTCTTTGGGTAAGCCATATTGCTTTCCTTCTAATTCTAAAATCCCAGTCTGATTATAATGTTTGCCCCAGACCATACAGTCTCTTTTTTCTGCGGCAGGCAAACTATCATATACAGCACGCATTTCCCCTAGTACATAAGGCCACATTTCTTTTGTATAATATTCTTCATAAGGCACTGCGTACTTAGCACCTGGCACTTCCCTCTCTTGAAATTTATAATAGTACTTCAGGTAGTTGTCTAGTGTCAACAGCGGGAATCCAAATGGTATCATCATCGTACCTACCAGCAATATGGCGGTAATGGGCCATAGCAGCCATTGTTGTCTGGCTATTACCTGCTGTTCTATCCATACTGCCCCAAATGGTAATATGGTAAATAGGATGGAGAAGAAATAGTAAGGCTTACCCTTAGCCGCCAGCAACACCAGCAATGACAGCATGATTGAAATTCCGACCGAGCGGTATATTTCCCCGGGTCGCCTGATAAAAAGCCAGATAGTGCCTGGTACCAATAATAATAAACTCAGCGGATTTGATGCCAGTATTATACCTTTCAGGATACCACCCTTGCTCAACTGATCCAGCTGGGTTTCGTAGAGTCGGTGAAACATCTGGTAAACCGGCCATTCATGCTGACTTTGCCAGAAAATATTAGGCGATATCACTACCAGGAAAAATAAAACACACTGCCACCAGCGATGCAATACGAGTGCTTTTCGTATGCGCTTACTCGTGAGTAAGGCCGGCAAACCCACCATAAAGAAGATAATATCGTATTTGGTCAGGAAACCAAGCGTTACAAAAATGGTCAGGTACCAGAGATTTTTTTTATCAAGATGTTGCATGAATTTCAGCAACTGATAAAAACTCAGCACCCAGCATAACTGACTGAAGACAACCGGCTGTAAGGTAGATCCACCGGAAGCCGGCGCTATAACATATGCCAGTAATGCCAGGAACACGGCTTTAGGCCCTCCGCCCGCAGCTTTAGTGGTTAGCCCGATTACAACTATTATCAGCAGGCTCGCCAGATGTGGTAAAATATGATGTACGTAAATACTATCAGAATGAAAAAGGTTTTGCACAAAAGCAATTAAACCTATCATGGGTGGAAATTCCATATACCCCCAGGCCAGGTGGTTGCCTGCGGAAATATGTAATGGTTCATCTCCCTGAAATCCCGTATGGGAGTCGGAAATAAGATGGAAAATTAACTTTACCAGGCAAAATATAAGGATAATTCTAAGCGTCGCTTTTTCTTTCATGGTGCAGGAAGATAATAATTTTTAATGACGGCTAATAATCTATCACCGAACATTCCCCTTCGTTTGATTGTAATTTCCTGGTGCCACAATAGCACCACAATTTTATGAAGCATCGCTTATTATGGTTCCTGTTACTGACAGCTGCGCCAAGTCTTGCACAGCAGAAAAAAGAAATCAATAATCAGTTACAATCCTGGATTAGTTTGAACACCACGTTCAGACTCAATAGTCACTGGGGGTTTATCGGCGACCTGCATATGCGCAGGAATAATTTTGTAGCAGATAACAGCTTCTATTTTATTCGGGGCGGCGTTGGCTACTGGCTAAACGAACAGCTCTCCTTTATTACTGGCTATGGACATCTATGGTTGGCCCCTACCACGCCAGGTTATAAAACCTTTGCCGACGAAAACCGCTGGTACGAGCAAATTGCCTATGCCACCAAAGTAGGGAAAGTGGCTTTGCTCAACCGCTTCCGTAGTGAGCAACGCTGGCGCGAACAATTGCAGAACGATCAGTCTACCGGCAACTATAACTTTTCTAATCGCTTCCGCTATCTGATCAGCATAGGCATTCCACTTTCTCCCAAACCTTTTGTACCGCAAATTTCTCTCGCCAACGAGGTGGCCGTGCAATTTGGTAAAACCATTGTGAATAATACATTCGATCAGTTCAGGGCTTTTGCGGGAATACGCCAGAATATGGGCTCTGGCTGGTCTTTCGATTTCGGCTATATGTTTGTCAGCTCCCAGAAAGCTAGTGGCTACCAATACGACTATAACCATACCGTCAGGCTGTTTTTCTACTATACCTGGATGAAGAAAAAAGGCAAAACAGTGGAAACACCAGCATTACAATACGAAGATGAGTGATATACTTAAATCCGCGTTAATTATCTCCCTAAAAATAAAAACGGAGGCAGAATGCTTACACAAATCTGCCCCCGGTAAATAGAAACTAAACTACTCCTTATTTCACCAATGACTTCAAGGCATTGGTAAATTCTTCTATATTAAAACTCGCCGGTCTTTGCCGCGGAGGAAACTGCTTGTAACTTGCCAGGTAGGCGCCTGTCATCTCCGCGGAGGGCAACACCAGAAAAGCATGGTCCATCGACCATTTTTCATAATAGTTGCTAGCATGATCATATGCGTACTCGAAAGGATCTGCACGAAGGTCCTCGATCTGCGGGGCTCGTAAGAAATCCATCGGCTCCCGCCATACTTTCAGTCCTTTCTGCTCCTGCAATGCATAGTTAAATTTCCATCTGTTCCAGCGCACGCCCATCAGGTCACCATCATCACTGAAATAATAAAACTCATGACGTGGCCCCTCCGTCACCTGGCCCGTCAGATATGGCACCATGTTATAGCCATCCAGATGTACTTTAAATGATTTGTTACCTGCTGCATAGCCATTCTTTACTTTATTCACCAGATCAGCATCTCCACCTGCAGCAATTACAAGTGTTGGCAGCCAGTCTTCAGCGGAGAAGATATCATTATAGACGGTACCCGGTGTGATGTGCCCTGGCCAGCGCACTACACAAGGTACTCTGAAAGCGCCTTCCCAATTCATATCTTTCTCTCCTTTAAAAGGCGATACACCACCGTCAGGCCATTCACATTTCATGGCGCCATTATCGGTAGAATAAATTACGATGGTATTTTCTGATAATCCATTATCATCCAGAAATTTGAGAAGATCACCCACCATATCATCATGCTCCGTCATGCCATCCGCTTGCAACCCGAGGCCTGTACGGCCATCAGAGGCTGGTTTAAGATGAGTATTGACATGCATACGGGTAGAATTGAACCACACAAAAAATGGTTTATTATCTCCTTTGGCGCGTTTCATAAAGTCAATGGCAGCATCGCGAAACTCCATATCTACCGTTTCCATACGTTTACGTGTAAGCGGTCCAGTATCCTCTATTTTGCCACCTGCATAAGAATGTATGACGCCTCGCGGGCCATACTTTTTCTTAAATGCCGGATCTTTCGGATAATCAGGGTATTCCGGCTCTTCCTCTGCGTTTAGGTGATAGAGGTTCCCAAAAAACTCATCAAAGCCATGCGCAGTAGGCAGATAGCGGTCCTGATCTCCGAGGTGATTTTTCCCGAACTGACCAGTCGCATATCCCAAAGGTTTCAGGAACTCCGCGATAGTAGGGTCTTCCTTCTGTAGGCCCACCGCAGAACCAGGAAGGCCTACTTTTGTTAGTCCTGTACGGAAAGGACATTGCCCGGTGATAAAAGCAGCACGGCCAGCGGTACAACTCTGCTGACCATAATAATCCGTAAACATTGCTCCTTCCTTGGCAATACGATCTATGTTAGGGGTCTTGAATCCCATCATCCCTCGATTCCAGCAACTAAGATTCCAGAAGCCAATGTCATCACCAAAAATGACAAGGATATTAGGCTTTTTTTGGGCAGATACTGGTAACTGTACCAATAGCAACAGGAAGACAGTTGCAAGGGTAACACAGCCTGATAGCAACAAACGTTTCATATGGGTCCTGAGTTTAGGTTTACATAATCGGGAGCTGCCCTCCGTATATTGTAATACACGCAGTGCCTGGTGTTGCTATGCTTTGCTCAGGAAAGGATGTTGAAGATTAATTGTTTTAACTTAACAGGTCGTACCAAACATTGTTTATGGTATGTAGAAATTAATGCTAACATCAGCCTACTTTTTGTCATACTCGCTCAACATCGTCTCAAAATACTTGATCATCCTGCTATAATTTTCTATGCTGATATATTCGTTATTGTTATGTATAGACTGTTGTTCAAAATTATTAATGGCTACGGGCAAAAACCGGTATACATGGTCACAGATCATTTCATACTTATAGGCATCTGTGCCACCAATGGTCAGATATGGCGCTACCACCGCATCAGGGAAATATTGCTTTACGGTGCGTTCCATCACCTTATAACCTTGTGAATTGGTAGAAGACACACGAGATGCCTCCCTTGCTTCGCGCACATTTTCTAGTTCCACATCAAATCCTTGACAAGCAGCCAGTACATGCTTTCTTACATCTTCCACCGTGTTTCCCGGTAATAAACGAAAATTGACCACAAAATCTACCACAGGAGCCAACACATTACTTGCATCGCTGCCTTTCATTTGTGTAAGCGCAGTAGTAGTACGTACCAAAGCGTTAGTAGTATGATTGGCCGTCAGTTGTTTTATCAGCATGCCTTTAAACAGCCATTGATTAGCAATCGCCATACGACTTGCAAAACCCATAGAACCACCGATTTCCGTAAAAAACTGATTGATGGTAGGAATGATCATGGGCTTCATCTGATCATTTTCCAGTCGTTGCATAATAACAGCAGCCTTACCCATGGCACTTTGCAGCGGAGGCATAGAAGAATGCCCACCCAATCCTTTTACCTTTATTTTTACTGACCAGAAGCCTTTCTCTGCGCATCCGATCAATGCCACAGCAGTGTTTATACCGGGCAAACTCCCTTTCGTTGATACGATGCCGCCTTCGTCATAAACAGCATCAAAGCTGATGTTTTTCTGTTTGAAGTCTTCTGCGATTTTTCTCGCACCTTCCGTTCCGCCTACTTCTTCATCAAACCCAAAGGCAAAATAAATATCGCGTTCTGGTGTGTATCCCTGGGCCAGGAGGTTATCAGCAGCTTCGAGCAGGGAGAAAAGCATTGACTTCATATCCAGCGTGCCGCGGCCATAGATACGGCCATTGACAACATTCCCTGAAAATGGATAGTAATCCCAGGTTTGCGCAATCGCAGTGATCGGTGGTAACGGTGGGTCTTTAGGTGAGAATATCACAGCTGCACTATCTTTCCCGGCAAAATCTCCCGGCGGCACCACATCCTGATGAGCAAGAAACAGGATAGGTTTGAGACCAGTATTTTTTCCTTTCCAATGAAATACGAGGCCGTGTTTATTGATCACATAATGTTCCATTCCCTCATAAATCCGTGGGTACGTGCGCGTTAGGTACTGCTCCAGGGTATCAAACGGCGTATAGTTAAACTGCATATAATCTACATTGGAAACGGTTGGTATCCGTATGCCACCAGAAAAGCGTATCAGTGCTGTATCGCTGATCGGGTAAGTCTTTGATTGTCCTTCACCAGTAACAATCTTCGCAAAAGGATAGGTCAGCGTTTTAACAACGATTACCACAGCCAATACAACAATTATTCCCAGCAATAACAACAGCAGTTTCTTCATAATACCCTGATTTTTATTTTTTATAAACAGTCGCTCCTTGTTATTGTTCCAATAAATTCTCTATCAAACCGGTACTTCACTATCAGCAGATAACTTCTTAAATTTAGAAACCCATGAAAGACCCTGGTTATGCATAAACAAATATTGACAGTCATCGTTTGCTGCCTCATTGCTTTTCAAACCCTTCAGGCACAGGATATAATACCTTTGTATGAAACAGATAAAGTACCCAATGCCATCCACACAGATATCCTGACGGATACGCTGCATGGTAAAAGCTGGATAACGGGTATGGATACTACGGTAATACGCCCACGAACTATCATGCCTACACTTACGGTTTTTGTTCCACATAAAAAGACCAGTGATATTGGCGTAATTGTTTGCTCGGGCGGTAGCTACAGAAATGTGGCCGATGAACAAGAAGGCATCCCCGCCGCTAAGAAGCTGGTAGATGCTGGGATTACCGTGTTCCTGTTGCATTATCGTGTACCCAGGGCTGATTTGATGGAGAACAAATCCATCGTTCCAATGCAAGACCTTCAAACGGCTATATTATTTGCCAGAGAAAACGCTAAAACATACAAGTTAAATCCAGATAATATCGGCATTATGGGCTTTTCTGCCGGCGGACATTTAGTATCCACTGCTGGTACGCATTTCAACACCAACTATATTGAGAACCCAAATGGAATTAATCTTCGCCCTGATTTCATGGTGCTGGTCTATCCTGTTATAAGCCTTACTGATAGCCTGACACATACCTTATCCCGCAAAAACCTGATAGGCCCGGATATCAGCGAAACGCAAGTCAATGAATTCTCCAATGAAAAACAGGTGCGGACCAATACCCCACCTACATTTATTGTTCATGCCATGGATGATTCTACCGTGAAGATTGGTAACAGCCTGGCCTTTGTGGCCGCCCTGGAACAGCAACAGGTGCCGGTACGCTTTTTCGTATATACGAAAGGAGGACATGGATTTGGCGTCAACAATGAAACCTCGAAACGCCAATGGATTGATCCCTGCATTGCCTGGATCAAGGAGGAAAAGTGGAAGGAGGCGAATAAATAATCATTAGGATTTCCTCCTTAAATATTTCTCTGCAATACGAACCGCCGCAGGCGTTTTATCCAACCAACGTTTTTCTATCAGCTGGTAAGAACAGAAGCTGACAATCATCAGCACTACAGATAATCCGCCAATCAGGCACCAATAGGCTACAGGACTTAAGCCTGCAACAAAGCCATGTCCGAGCAGAAAATGAAAAGTTGAGAATAATAAAATGCCATGCAGTAGATAAATACTGTAAGATAATTGACCGATGATAGCCGTGGCAGGAAGATTAAGTAAACCAAAAATTGAATTACCATTTGCTATCAATATAAAGCTCAACGCCATACAGCAATAGGGAATAATACTGTCAATATCCCGATAACCTATCACTACCACCATCAATAATGCGATGATAACCATCGAGGCATACCAACTTTTGGCGATGCGTTGCACCATGGTATTTTCCGATAAGAGACCAGCCATAATTCCTCCTGCAAAAAAACTGAGTCGCAGAAACATGTTGTATTGATAGAAATAAAGCAGGATAAATATGAAAAGCATCCAGCATAATAAGGCACAGATAAATGTTCTGAAGGAAGGCCATATTTGAAAAAACAGCATACCTAACAAAGGCAGGGAGAAGTAGAACAACCACTCATAGGCCAGACTCCAAACCACGCCTGCAACTATCAGTCTGGTGCCGCCAATACCATTAATATCGGGTTCCATGAAGAGGAGCCATTTTCCCAGTTCCAGGCCTATGGCCGGAACGGGTTCATTGAGCTGAAAATGCGTGATGATACCAGCAATGAAGAAAACAATTATTACCACTACAAAATACAAAGGCAAAATGCGAAAAAACCTGCCTGTATAAAGTTTTAGCCAATCTGCCCCATTTCTTTTAAAAGACCTTAATCGTGTGAAGAACAGGAAGGCGGTGATCATGAAAAACATGGATACACTCGTTGGCCCGAGGTGGCTGTACAGATGTGATGGCGGAAAGCCCCATTGACCCGAATGCAGGAAATAATACCATATCACTGAATGGTGAAAGAAAACAAAAAAAGCAAGTAATCCACGAAGTCCGTCTATGGATTTATATTTCCCTGGTTTCACTTTATAGCCGAACCTATCAGCAATAAATTTTATCCATAAAATGGTGAGGGTGATTAGCAGGAAAAAAGGAATGCAGCTTTCTATTTTCATGGGAAGGGGCATAGTGAAAATAAATATAAGGGGGCTTGCTGCGGTGCCCTTTACATTAATCTACCATTATCATTTTGATTTGGTATTTATGTTTATGTTTTTCGTATTTTTGATGAAGTGTGGCACACTATGTAAAACCTGTTCATCAATCCGTTGTAGCCTGATCCAGTTAGGAAGGCCCGTAATAAAAATTTATTCATTGTTTAACCTGCCAACACCCCCAAAATGAACTACGCTATCATTTCAGCAACGACATTACTCACTTTTGTTAGCCTTATGGTTAACAGCGATCCTGTGCCACTTACGGCAGATGTCGGCAAGTCTTTTCAAGCGCCTATAACGGTATCAACAGTACGAACAAAAAAAGACATTCAACTGTATAATAAAGAAAGCTTATCTTTAAACACAGGAATCAGTAATCCTAACTCATTCAAAAATAAAAAAGGTATTTTTTATTATGATCTGAATGGCTTCAGGAAATATGAAGAGAAAGATACTACAGCAAGGATTCTTGTACTTAGTTCCAGCAACAAGCAGTTCAGTACAACACTTACGAAAGGATATTGTCTCAACGACCCCGGCAAAGCGCTAATAGATAGTCTGGACAAAGTATATCGTTTATCAGAGATTGATCATTGTGAATATTACTTCCAGGTAGGATGGAAAGGTCGTATTTCCAGCATTGTCAAAGGCGATGGCCAATCGGTCAGCGCAGAATCAGTGAATGCAGCACGGGAAAGTCTTCATATGCAGGGCGATTCCGTGAAATTTTCGGTTCATATTCATCCGCGTATTTTAGACGAGTATGGTAATGTTAAACAAGCGGGCGATTACACGCCTTCTGTAACTGACAGGACCGGCCATGATGGAATATTCGGAATTATTATTGGATTTGAACAGAAAAAACCGGACTACAACCCATATGGTATTACTAACGGCCAATGGACCTTACCTTTTTATCCAGTGGCAGGCTTTTATTCCACGCACGATCCGGCATTTAAGGCCGCTATATCCCTGGAGAAATTCAAAGAGTTAATATCCACTATGGATCATTAACTACTGTCATGTGAATGAAATACTATAAGCTATGAAAAATTTGTTACTGATTATGCTGATAGGTATTGCCATGCCTTATCATTCAGTGGCACAGGCTTCCGATCAACTGGAGCCTTTTGAACCGTCGCAGAATGCGGTGGACAGCTACTATAACCATCTGTACCAAAAAGTACTATGGCGAATGGCTGATAAACCACTAGCCAGGTTTGTCGTAATACCACCTTATAGTCCGGAATATGCGCTATCTGTAGAAAAGGATCAGCACAACAACTACTGGCTTAAATCCAATATCCGTGTGGCCTACTATGATCCGGCATCCGAAAAAAGAGTGACCGCCGAAAAACCGGTCGTTCTCACCAAACAAATCAATGAGAAATTAGCGCGAAAAATACAGCACCTCTTTGACCTGGCCTTACAGCAGCGTAGAGAAACGATGGACTTCGGCGTGGATGGCATCCGATATTTCTTTTCTTCCTATGATGAAAAAGACGGCATGGTAAATGGTCAGGCATCCTCTCCTACATCCAGTTCCAGGACCGGTTTGCTCGTAAAAATTTGTCATGAACTGATAGGCTTTGCCAAAGGCCAGAACAACAGCGAAGATTCTCTGGTTAATAATATCAACAAGCTTGCTGCCAGGTATGAAAAGCCCGCGAATGAAGTCAGGCTCTCTGCCGTTTTTGAACCAGCCAGCTCACAGAAATAAATCATGCGGAAAATCATACTACACGCACATATGTCGCTGGACGGCATTATCAGTGAGCAAAATCACTGGATGAAGATCACCGATGAAATGCTCAATGACGGCTCAGCCCTTTATGAAACCCTCGATACTGTTATGTTTGGCAGTAAAACATATCCTGGTATGGCAACATACTGGACAAACGCCCTCAAAAACCCTATCTCCTATGCTGAACTGGAATTTGCCAGACAGCTCAACAGCAAGAAAAAACTAGTACTCTCCCGAAGCTCACAACCACTCGTCTGGGAAAACTCCTCCTTACTACAATACACTTCTGCAGATGATCTCCGTGTAAAACTGGATGAACTCAAAAATGAATCTGGCGAAAATATCAGTGTAGCCTGTGGCGTAGGCCTCTGGCATTTCTTTATTGAGAACAGCCTGTTTGATGACCTGCTGTTATATATTCACCCTGCACTTGCCGGCCATGGTGAAAGACTCTTCACCGAATTCCATTGGCATACCTCCCTCAGCCTCGTCAGAGAAAAAACTTATGAAGACGGCACCAAAGAGCTTTACTACGAAAAAACATCCTAAGACCTCTCAATATATTTTTTTATCATTTTTATTCTATTGATATAGAATAAAATAATTTTCTTTTAAAAGAATATTTTATTAGTAAATAAACATTTACTTACTTTGTATCATGCGACCAAGGAATTTTGAGAAGGAACAAGCTATTAAAACCATTGCCCTGGAAATCATTACCAACGAAGGGCTGGAAAATCTGACCATGCAAAAGCTGGCAAAAGCTGCTGGTATCTCTCCACGTACTATCTACATAAAATATGCAGATAAAGAAGATTTGCTGGTGAAATTATTTGTGGATGAAGTATTGGGAGAATATGAGCAGGCTGTTTTAAAAGATTTTTCGGTGGAGATGGATTTTGCTACCGGCATCCGTAAGCTGTGGTGGAATTCGTTCCGTTATCTGCAGCAGAACAGGCCAGGGTTTGCGCTGCTGCAATACAGTAAAACCACTCCTCTGCTCAACAAGGCCTTTCATGAGCGGAACATACGGCAAGGTGATCATTTCCAGGCCATCCACCAGTTCTATGAGCGGCATGCAGCTGCAGGAAGGATACCCACATTACCCATGGATGTATACCGCGCCATGACAGCAGCTCCGATGGAATCATTGCTATATGAGTACTTTGATCATATCGGTCGCGAAGAACAGATTATTACAGACCAGGTGGTGGCAGATTGCTGCGAGATGGTCATAAAAGGATTACTCAAATAATATTTATGCATTTAATTAATGACAAACAAATAGCCATTATTGGTGGCGGCCCAGGTGGGTTAATACTTGCCAGGCTTTTACAGATGAAAGGTGCCATGGTAAAAGTATATGAACGCGACCTAAACAGAGGAGTGCGTGTACAAGGTGCTACGCTAGACCTTCATGAAGAGTCAGGCCTGCTAGCCCTGGAGCATGCAGGGCTTATGGAGGAGTTTAAAAGATATTACCGCGCAGGCGCTGACAAGATCCGCATTATGGATAAAGCGGCGACTATCCTTTACGATGAGCACCACGATGATCATGAAGGCTGGAACCGTCCTGAAATTGACCGTGGCCCATTGCGGGAAATGATGCTCAATGCTCTTCAGGATGGCACTGTTGTCTGGGACAGCCAGTTTGTATCTATGGAAGTTGCCGGTGAAGGCTGGTCGATGTTATTCAGGAATGGCAACAAAGCATATGCGGATATCGTGATTGGGGCCGATGGCGCCAACTCCAGGATCAGACCCTATATAACAGCTATTCAACCTTTTTATTCCGGTGTAACAGGCATAGAGGGGGCCGTTTTTGACAGTGCAGTCAATCTACCTGAAGTACATGCCCTGCTGCAGAACGGCAAGATCTTCATACTTAGTGATGAGAAATCGCTCATCATCAGTTCTAAAGGGGATGGCAGCATGGTCTTTTATGCCGGATTTACCTGCGATGAAGATTGGCATAAAGCCAACGGGATCGATTATACGAATATTACGCAGGTGAGTGAGTGGTTTCGTGAGACCTATTCCGGATGGTCACCTTTATGGAACCGTTTGTTCGAAAAGGCTAATAAATCCTATATAGTAAGGCCTATGTATTGCATGCCTCCATATGAAGGCTGGGAAACGCTTCCTAACCTCACAATGCTGGGTGATGCGGCCCACCTGATGCCACCGTATGCCGGTGAAGGTGTGAATATGGCGATGAAAGACGCCCTGGAATTGAGTATGGCGCTGACCTCTACGGAATATCCCTCTATAGCTATTGCCATTGCAGCTTTTGAGGCAGATATGCATGCCCGGGCAGGCGCCGCAGCGGAACAGACGCTTGCACAGACAGCCTCCCTACATTCGGCTGCCGGTTTACAAAATCTCCTGGAGATGTTTACGGAACAATAGAATCAGGACTGCTTTAATACGTAGAACAATACCAGCAGGGAGAAATTTCCGAAGCTGTTATGTAATGATTCCAAGGCTGTACGCAGCAGGCTGTAGGTACCGCCGGAATGCATGTTCATGATGTCGCCCACTCTCTCCTGTGGGATACCTTCGTAATACTTGAGGTACATCGCTTCACGCTGGCGATTGGAAAAAGATTGCAGTAAAGCATCCAGGCGGCTGGAAAGGTCGATCATCCTACTTTTTGGAATAAGCGGATGTTCGGGTAGCGCCAGGAAGAAAGGAATATGCTCTCCACTGAGTGAATGCGGGTTGCGGCTGGAATTGTATTCCAGGTTGCCCAGCAATATCTTTCGGAAAGAGCTGTAGAGTAACTCTTTTACAGAGACTGCGTAAGTCATCTGTTGTCTGTTTTGCCATAGCCTGCGGAAAAGGTCCTGTATACTCTCATCTATACAGGAATTATCGGAGGTAAATTTACCACCATAATTGGCGAGTGGGTTGTAGAACTGCGAATACAGTCCTTCGAGGCCTCTCAGCTCTCCGGCCTTACAGGATAGCCATAATTCATTCTCGTGCATAAGATGCGGTGATTGATCTTTGTCTGCGGATATCAATATATACGGAAAATCTAGCTGAATTGCTTTATCACATGTAACAAATCCCTTCTTTCTTCTGCGGTTAGCTCACCTGCCTTGTAAAACTGTACAGTGGCCGTTTTATCAATAAAGATGATGACAAACTTATTGTTAACATCTCCCATATTCCAGGACCGGCTTAGGGTATTATCGACATCTGTGTAAATGTTGGCCCCTGTTTGTTTGACTTCTCTTCTGACCATCATTCGGACAATACTGTTTGGCAAGAGCGGTGCATCCTTTAAATTAACCACTCCAAAGGCAAAAATGTTGTGGCTATTGATAGGATGTGCCTTTAAATAATTTGTAATAGTCTTATTCTGAGATGCATGATCGGGATCGGGATAAAAAATTAACAATGCCTTTTCTTTAAAATGCGGCAATTGCATGGGTTTATTACTGGCGTCACGGATGGTAACCTGAGGAACCTTATCTCCTTTTTTTAGCTGTGCAAACAATTGCAGTGCGAAGCAAATGGTGCAACATAAGAGCAATCCTGTTTTCATATATACATACCTGGGGTGAAGAAACTTTATAAAGACAGTCATCCTTTTAGCGAAAAAGGTGTTATAGGTTACAGATGTCTGTTCTATGTTCAAAAACATATTTTTTCTCATTTTGTTTCTGATACCCCTTCAATTATACGCTGGTCAACCGGTGCGGGACACTGTTCCTCCAGTGATGAGAGACAGTACAGTAGTCCAGGGATTATCTACAGATACAACTACTATTACTGCAGCGGAGGAGGATATTAAGGGCATCTTTAATAAAATTGTGCATTACCTGAAACACACCAACGATGTTCGTCCGCGGAAGAAATTCGATTTCAGCATCATCGGGGGGCCTTACTATGCGCCGGAAACAAGTGCCGGCATTGCCGCGATGGCAGCAGGCTTATATAGCATGGACCGGAAAGACACACTGTTACCCATGTCCAGTATTTCTGTATATGGAACGGGGTCTTTGTCTGGCTTCTATGGCATTGGTATTAATAGCATCACTATTTTTCCGGATGAGCGATTTCGGTTGCAGGTAAAGGCTTCTTTCAGTTCTCAGCCTAATAAGTACTGGGGGATTGGTTATGACGAGGGATCTGAAAAGGACGACTATACGAAATATACGCTGGTAACGAAGAAGATATCCGCTGATTTCAGCGCCTGCGTCATAGGCAGGCTCTTTGCCGGCATCAGCACAATACTCAATGATGGCAGTGCTCAGCAAATAGATACCAGCGGTGGCAAGCCACTGATGCAGCCTTCCCATGTATTTGGATTGGGCGTTGGGCCATTTGTCACCTTTGATTCCAGAGACTTTATCCCAAATGCTTATAAGGGTATTTATGTGAGACTGGGATATAAATTCTTTCCATCATTTTTAGGCAACACTGCTACTTTCAGGGCTTGGGATGCGCAGTTTGATTGGTACCGCAGGTTATGGAAAGGGGCTGTGCTGGCGACCGACCTGCTGGCAGAATCTTGTACCAAGGGCGTACCCTGGACATTGATGCCTGAAGCCGGCGGTTCCAACAGGTTGCGTGGATATTTTGAAGGTCGTTTCAGGGATAATAATTTCCTCACCGGGCAGGTGGAGCTACGTCAGAAAATTCATGGAAGGAATGGTGCTGTTGTGTGGGTGGGTGCGGGAAATGTATTTCCTGAGTATAACGCCATTAGTTTTAATCAAACCCTTATCAGTTATGGTATTGGGTATAGATGGGAATTCAAACGCAGGATCAATATCCGCCTGGATTATGGCATGGGTAAAGACCAGTCCGGGTTTTATTTTGGTATTAACGAAGTTTTCTGATGAGAATAAGAATCGGACTACATTGGAACCGTCAGGCCACCTACCTGGTGTTGTTTGCGATCAGCTGGATCATTCCAAATTTAGCATTGGTATGTATTCACTTCACGTGGTTTAAACTGATATACAACCTGCTATTTCCTTTTCTGCTTTCCATGGCGTTGATCTCTGTGTTCAGAAAGCCAGGCATTATGATGCTGGTGTTGTTGCCTATGTTGATCATCCATGCTTATGAAATCGTTTTCCTGTATTTATTCAGGGAAGGTGTGATTACCACGGATATGTTTCTCAATACCGTTACCACAGATGTAGAAGAGAGTACAGAGTTGTTGGGGAATATCATGCCTAGCATTGTCATTGTATGCGTTTTATATCTTCCTATACTTACCCTTTCGATTATTTCCTGTTGTATGAAAATGAGACTCCATGCAGGTTTCAGGCGGCAGTTCAGTTTATATAGCGGGGTAGCCAGTTTGGGGTTACTCGGGATTATATTGATTGCAGGAATAAGATTAGACAAACAGGTATATCCGCTGAACGTATTGTATAATTTAAATTTTGCGATAGATAAATGGTATAGGGAGAAACGTTACCCGCTTACCTCTGCGGGATTCAGGTTTGAAGCGGTGAAGTCGCAGAAGGCCGCACATCGGGAAGTATATGTGCTGATATTAGGCGAATCTGCCAGGGCGATGAGCTGGAGTATCTATGGCTATGAAAAGGCCACCAATCCAATGTTACAGCCGCTGCCCGGCATAATTCCTTTTTCGGATATTACGAGCGAATCCAATGCTACGCAGAAGAGCGTGCCGCTGATATTGAGTTCTGCAGATGCTTCCACTGCCCGTTGGTTGTATACCCGAAAAAGTATATTGTCGTTGTTTAATGAAGCGGGTTTCAGGACCTGGTTTATAACTAACCAGGTGGCTAATCAGCAGCTGATAGGCGCCTATTCGCGGGAGGCAGAAAAATGGATAGACATTAACAAGGGAACAGATAAGAAGAAGGTGGTCGGGCAGTTTGATGCGAACCTGATACCGCATTTCAAAGAGGCATTGGATGCGGATTCCAGCGATGCGTTTATTGTTTTGCATATGCATGGATCACACTTCAAGTATACGAATCGATATCCTCAGGATAAGAATTATTTTCAACCTGATCATCCGTTGGCGATTAAGCAGGAGAACAAAAAGGAATTAATCAATGCCTATGATAACAGTATTCGCTACAGTGATAGTATTCTGGCTACTATATTGAATATGCTGGAGCAGCGGCATCTTTGTGCGGGAGTGCTGTATGTTTCGGACCATGGGGAGAATTTAATGGATGATGACCGGCATTTATTTTTACATAGTACACCTTTCCCAACATTTTATGAATTGCGTATTCCATTGTTTCTCTGGTTTTCTTCTACTTATAGAAGCGCTTTCCCTGAAAAGGTGGCCAGAGCTGTTTCCTGGCAGTATACGCCTGCGGATACACGCATTGTATTTCATACGATGGCGGAAGTAGCAGGAATTAGCAGTCCTTATATTATTACGAAGCAATCGGTGGTGAGTACGGCATTTGAGCCGGAGATCAGCAGGAATATATTGGGAGATCATGAGGAGCCGGAGGAGTATACGCGGTATTTCAAATCGGAGGATTACGAAGCTTTGCGGCGGGAGGATTCCATACTGTCCTTACGGCGGCATCCTAAGCAATAAATGTGTATCTTACAAATATTAAAGTTAGTATCCATGTTACCTATCATCACGAAGATATTGATTGCAATTATTGCTGCAGAACATTTGTATATTCTTTGGTTTGAGATGTTTGACTGGGAGAACCGGGGAAAGAAAATTTTCAAGGGCGCATTTACGGACGATATGTTTAAGGCCACGAAGGGGCTGGCGGCTAACCAGGGTTTGTACAATGGTTTTCTGGCGGCGGGTTTGATCTGGTCGTTGCTGATTCATAATGCAGAATGGCAGCATCATGTGGCGGTATTTTTCCTGGTTTGTGTGGCCATAGCAGGGATTTATGGCGCTGCTACGGCCTCACGCAAGATCTTTGTTGTGCAGGCCCTGCCGGCATTGATTACTTTGGCGTTGGTATGTTTGCTATAGTTCAGAAGTCACCCATTTTTATCAGACCGTTTGCCAGTGTCACTTTACGGGTATCTCCATCTTCTTTAATTACCACGAAACGCTCCAGTCGCTGCGACCATGCCACCAGGCAGTCCTGATCGTAATAGTAGTTGGTGGTCATTACGGGTTCATATTGTGAAGTATAGGAGCCAGGCAAGGCTTAAGCCAGGGCATTATTCTTATCTTTTGAGATGATATCTGCCGTGAGTGATTTTGTCTGATCGATATTACCTAGCATAAACTGGCTGAGGGCGTTATCAGCAGCGTTGCTCTGGGCTTGGGTATTAGTAATGATTCCGTAGAAAAGAATTGTTAAAATGGCGCCCGCACCTTTTGGGCAAAAGATAGCAGTGTTTATTGGTTTTAATTACTTAAGTATGGTTTTTCCTGGTACTGATTTATCGACTCGTAAATATAGCTTATATCCCTAACTTTGTATAGAAGAAAGGATTTATCTTCTCTCCCATCATCTCAAAAAAATAAATATGAAAGCAATATTTTCCAATATAATTATATTGTTAATCTGTGGGCTTCTTGCCCAGACATCCTGTAAAGGACAAACAAAAAAAACTGAGACTATGAGCTATGATCATAAGAACAATCCGTACTATTCCCGTACGGACACGAACCATCTGAATGTAAGTAATGCAGAGTGGAAAAAGATATTGCCACCGGAGTTATATAATGTGGCAAGAGAGCAGGGCACAGAGCGTGCTTTTACTGGTAAATACTGGGATAGTGATGCGAGAGGCACTTACTATTGCGCCGTATGCGGTAACAAGTTATTCCGTTCGGACGCCAAATTTGCCAGCAGCTGTGGTTGGCCGAGTTTCTTTGAATCGGAAAGACCTGATGCAGTTATTTATAAGCCAGATAATTCCTATGGCATGGAACGAATTGAAGTGGAATGCGCTCGTTGCAACTCGCATCTGGGGCACATCTTCGATGATGGTCCAGCGCCAACGCATAAACGATATTGCATGAATTCAGTATCGCTGGATTTTGAGCCAGATGCGAAATAGGTTTTCTCGCAAAGAAGCAAAGGAATGCGAAGCTCGCAAAGGGCGCCTCCGGCGCCTTTTGTTCCGCCTTCGGCAGGCACGCAAAGAAGCATAAGAAGCAAAGCAGCAAAGACCTGTATTAGATTGGATTAGATTAGATTGGATTGGATTAGTTATTCTTTTTAAACCCTAATGCAACATTAATTATCAAAAGCGTTTGTATACCCAGATAAATAAAAGCAAGTAGTCGCATATATCCCACCAGAAAAACCGCATCCAACACCGCATCAAAGCCTGAATCCGGTGGCTGTTTCATCCTGTAATCGAAAAGTAACCAAAAATACAAGACTGTACAAACAAGTGATAAAACTACGTGTAGCCATTCCAGTTTTATTGAATAAATACGCTTGCTGAAAATAAGGTAGATCATTCCTGGAAGCAGCAGCCCCACAATTCCTAAGACTGATATTTTCTGCAATTTTGAAAATCTTTAAATCCAAACTGTCAAAATCATCATTCGGATGCTGTCCCCAAACCACTCCGGTAACCAGCATTATTATGGCTGGGATGATGAACAATAGCCAGGGGACTTGCTTTAATATCTTCATAAAGAATTTAACCTTTTGGATGCTTAATAATACCTCTAAGCAGATTATAAGGATATAACAATTGTAGTAACAGCAATGCTATTACACTTATTGCTATAAGATATTCATTTTGGGCTTCCATTGGTAAATCTGGAACTGGATAACCATGCGGATTGGGAATAGGACGTAATTCAGGGTGATACCAATTGCATCTCAGACAAATTATTCCTATAAATGTTCCAATTATATGAATCCAGGTAATGGTAGATGAATAGAGATACTTGTTGGTAAAGAAATAGGCCAGTGCCGGAATCAGCGAAATTATCGCTAACGCAACATACCATCTTGATCCTTTAATAATATAATAGGTATCATACAAATGCAGTTGAATGGACGTTTTATTTATCTGCGATAAAACTAAAAAAAATATTGCCAGTACAATAAACGGATACCAGGGTTTAATCTTATTCATGGGCTAATATTGTTCGGTATGAAGATATTCTGTTTAAAAGAAAAAGGGAAGGTTTCTAGTCTTATGGCTGGAAACCTTCTCGAAGTTTTGAATAGATATTATAATCTAGGATCTATCGGTTCACTTTCCAGTGCAAGGATACCAAATACACATTTATGTACCTGTTGCAAAGGCGCCTGTTCCGTGAATAAGTGCAGGGATTCCAGGCCCAGTGCATATTCACGCAATGCCAAGGATCTTTTCTGATTCAGCTTTCTGAGGCGTAAGCGCTCGAGGTTTACAGGCGTATCATATTCAGGGCCGTAGATGATACGCAGGTATTCACTACCACGGATCTTTACTGCTGGCTGTATAATATCCTTATCATTTCTGGTGAGGAATGTTTCCGGTTTGATCACCATCCCCTCTCCTCCTGCGGCCGTGAGGCTTGTCCACCAATCAATAGCGGCCTGCTCGCTGGCAGCATCTCCAATGTTTACCACCTTGTAAGGCGTTGCCAACAAGATACTTGTATCTTCAGCACATACGTCTTTGATAGTATTCATATGCCACTCATTGGTTTGGTCAAAGTAGGTTTTACCTTCTGTTGCCAAAATATGAAATGGCGCCAGCTTATAGTCTTCCAGACTGTTTACCGGCCAGCAATATTGCCTGTAGGCCGTCTGGAACTTGTGAGACTGCTCCAGCTTTGTAGCATACATATCATGCAAGGCCTGGGCAGGAGAACCATTGGCTACCGATTGTTTCAAGGCCGCCACTACATCCATTAATGCACTTGAGGCAGCAGCGCCAGTAGCAGCATACTGATACTTCAACAGCGACTGTGCCTTTGCGCTCCATGGCATCAATTCAGCATCCAGACAAACCCAATCAGTATCGAACTTTTCGTAGAAGCCACTTGCTATCAAAGCATTATTTACACGATCAATGAAAGCCTGTTCTATGGCTTCTTCATTGAAGAATGCACGGCCTGTTCTCGTATATACGATACCTTTACCTTCGCCCTTCACACCGAAACGCTTTACCGCTGTTCCTTCATCTTTACAGACAATCACGACTGCACGAGAGCCCATGTGTTTTTCTTCACATATTACTTGCTTCACGCCCTGTGATTCATAGAATCTGAAACCCTCTGCAGGATGTTCCAGTAAGCCTTCCAGCTTACTGGTTTCGGCAGGAGACATTGTTGGAGGCAAGTAAATCATCCATTTAGGATTAACACCGAAACGAGACATTACCTCCAAAGCAGCAATACTGTTTTCTTCCCGGATAGTTACCGTATGCCCATATCTTGGCATCAGATAATTCTTACCCATGAAATCATTTATATCAAGCACCTCATCTGCCTGTTGCTGTGGCGTGAGACTGTTGTTTTCCTTGAAGCCAATAGGTCTGGAAGGCACCGCATACTGCTCCTTTGCAGGAACGGAGATAATTTCCTTTTCAGGATATCTCAAAGCGGTGAGTGATCCTCCGAATACACAACCTGTATCGATATCGATGGTATTGTTCAGCCACTGTGCCGCAGGAACAGGCGTATGACCATACACTACGGTGGTTCTGCCTTTGTATTCCTGTGCCCAGTTGTAACGTACCGGCAAGCCAAATTCATCTATCTCGCCAGTGGTTTCGCCATACAGGCAAAACTCACGTACAGCACCAGAGGAACGTCCGTGCATATTTTCCCTCAAGCCGGCATGCGCTACTACCAGTTTTCCATCATCCAGGACGTAGTGACTGGTCATATCGTCGATGAAAGCTTTTACTTCTGCTTTGAACTCATCTGATTCAGTAGATAACTGTTCCACCGTTTTTTCCAACCCATGACGCAGCTGAACATCTCTACCGTTGAGGTATTTCACGAGCTTAGCGTCATGGTTACCTGGAACGGCAAGGCCCTGGCCATTCTTCACGATGTTCATCACCAGGCGGAGTACCTGCGGAGAGGCAGGGCCACGGTCTACGAGGTCGCCCACGAAAACAGGTTTACGATGTACTATTTCTCCGTTGGCACGTAGTGTTGAAGGCGCCGCTACAATTGCAGCATTCTCTTTATCTACAGTATATCCCAGTTTCTCCAGCAATTCACACAATTCATCGTAGCATCCATGAACATCACCGATGATATCGAAAGGTCCACGCTCTTCTTTTTTATTAGAAGCGCCCTTTTCTCTGATGATACTCGTAATACTATCTGCAATTTCTGGTGTATCTATCTGCAACACTCTCCTAATCCCATCCTTTACGAGATACTTCAGGCTGCGCCTCAGGAGTTGCAAATGGTTGATGATAACATGTTTACCCACCTGCCTGTCGGTACGGCCTGTATTTCTTTCAAAACACACCGAATCCGGCATATTCATCACGATAGCTACTACAGGAACGTTATGCTCCCGGGCGAGTGCTATCCAGTCTTTACGAGCTTCCATTTGCACGTTGGTTGCATCTACCACGGTGAGTAAGCCCGCTTTCAATCTTTTAGCGGTAATAAACCTGGCTAGTTCGAAGGCATCTGCGGTAACGGCCTGGTTGTTTTCATCATCAGATATTAATCCTCTGCATACGTCAGAGGAAATGATTTCAGTTGGTTTGAATAGTCGGTTGGCAAACGTAGACTTACCGGAGCTACTTGCTCCTACAAGCAATACCAGGGATAATTCTGGCAGGGTTAACGAAGTTTGCGTTGTTCTTATTTTAGACATATTATTTTCTCTTTAGTAGGGCAGCTAATTTTACGCTACCAATATTCAATCAGTATCAGGTATGGTGAACAAGGCTAACTGACTAGGTGCGCCGTGTTCTTCGTGTAATTCGCCAAGGTCTTTATAACTTACCTGGTATCTAAATTGTTCGGCCACTCTATCGCCCCAGGCGCGGAATTCGGCTCTGGTCCATTCGAAGCGGTGATCGCCATGACGGAACTCTCCCGGTTTCAGCTTTTCATACATCACGTTGTATTCTGCATTCACCGTGGTAACGATTAGGTGTTTGGGTCTTGCGAATTCAAGCACTACCCTTTCCAGAATCTCCAGTCTTGGCAAATCCAGGTGTTCAATTACCTCGATCAAAACACCAGCTTCAAAGCCTGATAAACGTGTATCCCTATACGTTAGTGCGCCCTGAATGAGTTGGAACTTTTCACGCTCTGCCTCCGGAAGCTTATGTAGCTTGAGTTTACTCTTTGCGATTTCCAGAGAGGGATAACTGACATCCATGCCGAGTACTTTTGTCAGTCCTGGCATATCTTTCAAGACTTTCAGGAATTTCCCTTCACCACATCCGAGATCGACGATAGTTGTCACTTTCAGCTCTTGAAGTAAGTCACGAACTGTTTGTAAACGCAGGTCATGCAAACGGATTTTTTCTTTAGGCTTTTCTTCTTCAGCAGCACCTTCTTCTTTCAGGATGGAAGACAGCGCTTCTTTTGTGAGCGCACCGATATTTTTCAGGTACCTCCGTGTGATCAACTCCTGCTCAGGATGGGTTTCCAGCCAGCCTTTTCCTTTCTCTGTCAGCTTTTCTAACTCCTGCGCATCTACGAAATAATGTTTATCATTATCGCACACAGGCAGTAATACGAAGAGCTGTCTGAGCACCAGCTGTAATGTTTGGGTATGGCGTAAAGTAACGCGGAAATACTGGCTCATGCCCCATTCGGTATGGATTTCGTCGAGCATGATCTGCTCGCAGCTCACTTCATAACCTAACGGTTCAAACAGCTGTCGGAGCAGCTTTTCACCACCACGTACCTTCAATACGGAAATACAAATTTCGTACGGAATAGCTTCTTCCGTGAGTGTAGGTTTATCTTTACAACGGCCATTCATCGCAGAAGAATATACATGCGAAATAGCGTTGCTCATAAATGAAGAAGCCACATATGGCCTATCATTTACATACTGATCAAGGGCAAATTCATTTGCTCCTTTACGCACAAGATGCACGGGATCGATGTCCAGTAGAAGCGCGGCGGTACATGACTGATCGGTAGCTTCAGGATAAAAGATGTGTGCACTTCCGGCGGAGAGTGAGACCTGTTGAACTTTTGCGGGATGCTTATGTAACAGGTAACCCAGGTCGGTTGCGGGGTAACGGTTCGTCTTAATTGTTAATAACATAGGTTAACATGTGTTTCCTTTGAAACACCAACTTTTAAAAAACTGCGCAAAGATATATACTTATTTTCCAATTTGTCAACTATTTTATAAAGTTTCTGAACAAATTTCTTCTCTCATGAATTAAATTTAAGAACAAGTGTAGATCATCTCCTTTAAAAAAAATTATGATGGAACATACGCTGCAACAAATGATGGAACAGCTGGAGCAGGCTGCTCATCCAATGGCCAAAGCCCTGTATAAAGGCCAGGGGACAAAGGTGCTGGCCCTGGCGTTTAAAAAAGGTATGCGCCTAAAAGATCATAAGGCACATGAGCCAACAACGCTGTATGTTTTAAGTGGTAGTGTTATGTATGAACAGGGTGATGAAAAAAAAGCGCTCACACAATACGAGCAAACCAGTATTCCCGTGGAAGTAGTGCATGCAGTTGTTGCTACGGAAGATAGCTTATGCTTGCTGGTACAGGGCGAGGAAGAATAGTTGTATTGTGTTATGCTGTCACCTCGAAGATGCTAATGTCTAGCAGGTCTCCATCTTTAGGATAATTGCCGGTAGCCAGTGTTGCATCATCGAATGCAGGCAGCTCTCTTTCTGGCATTAGGTATTGGCCCAGGAATTGTGCGCCGATTATTTCTTTTTCGTGTGTACGTACAATCTCAAATTCTGTGTTAGGAAAATCGGTATCTACTGCCCAATAATCATACTTGGGATTTTGCAGGTAAAGCGTTCGTTGTTGTCCATTGACGTAAACATCCAGGTAGTAGCCTTCTCCCAGCGATTCATCTGCTTCGCGAACGATCGCATGGTTAGTTTTAATGTGCAGTACTTCCACCTGCATGAGCGCAATGGAAATATCATGCATCTGCTGATTCCGACGGATAATACGTTTCAGCCAGACAATGGCGCCAATACCAATGCAGGCAACGAGTATAATCGTCCATACAGGCAAAGGCCAGTGCTGGTCGGGATCGGACACGCGTTTCATAGTTACGCTTGCCATAAATAATCCGGAGATGATCACTAAAAAAGTCGTTAGTGCGTGCATCACCACATTTTTCGCAACCGGCTTCATTCTCGCCAGTTTCTCTGCTTCTTTATCGGTGATAGAACGATGATAAACATTATACATAGGTCAGGGTTATTTATGCCAGACTTCCTGCATGGTGTCTACAAACAACTTATCCAGTAATGCAGTATTAGCAGGGATTTGCGGCGTTATGCCTTTTACATATTCCTTATAAAATTCCAGTTTTTCTTTCAGGAAATGTTGAAGTACAGGAATAGCGGGTTCTGTACTCAACTCTTCACCACTCATCTTTCTCAGCAACAATGCTTCTATCGTTTCTTTTACGATTGGATCAGTAACATAGGTATCCAGCAATGGCCTGAATTCCGTTGGTGGCATGGTGTTGCGCGATTTAATCCAGTCACAGGCGAGCAAGGGTCGTAGTACATAAAAGTATTTCTTCACTCTTACCTGTTCATCGAGCAGGTAGTTTTCATAATTCCCTTCGGCCATGTGCAGGTAGTGATGCATACAGGCTTTGGGGCTGAAGAACTCCGCCTGTAGCTGGCGCAGGTGCTCAGCAGTGGAATACGTTTCCTGGTAGATGATAGGGCTATGCAGCCATTCCAACATAGGAGGATTGGATTTTCTAAAAAGGCGTAATGCCTTTTTCAGCTCCCATCCTGCCAGGTCAATATCGTTATCTAGTATCTCATCCTGGCTATCTTTCTGATCATCGATTTTCAGGTACCATTCCAGTGGATGGATGTAAATGTAGCGCACATCCCAGTCGCTATTAGCTGAGGCGAAGCCCCAGGCACGGCTGCCACTTTCTACTGCGTATAGGATCTTAATGTTGTGGTGTGATTCCAGCCGGGCAATTTCTTTTCTTATCTCCTCAATCATGATGTCATAGGTTGGTAGTATGCATTATAGGGATTTTTTGGGAGATGATGGTGTTTTGTTGGTTTTTCTTTTTTTGAATGCCTTCGGCATTCAAAAAAAGAAAATAGGGGCTCCCCGCCGCAGGCGGGGAGCCCCTATTCCCCCAGATAATTCAGCGAAGCGCAAAATAAATCAGATATCCCCATGTTCAGGAATGTGAAAAAACCATATTTGATTCACGTCAACCTTATAACATTGGGCACGGTTGGCATCTAAAATACTCAAGACTTTCAGAAAATGGCCATAGTTTGCAGTAGGACTAAAAACATAATGAATCCCATGTACACTGTCATTTTTCTGGATAATCTCAAGCATATACATCGATGTAAACTGAAGTGCACAGGCTGTTTTGACTGAATCAGCACTAATCGTTACCGTTAGGAATTCCCGTGAGGGACATGCCGCGTCAAACATAAAAATTGGTTGGAACCTCGGTCTACGATGAAACCTATGCAGCACGAATACAATTGAAGAAACAATTAATCCAATAAAAATCAGATTAGCTAAAATAGCCGATGGAAGAAAATATCTTTCCTGCGATTTCATTTTTTATTAAGAGATGCCGAAACCGCGGTTTTCCATAGCATAAAAAAGCCATCCTCGGATGGCTCTTTATTTTTTACTGCTGATAGTCTGCAGGATCAAAAGGTTCGAACTCTCTTTCTTCAAAGGCTTCGGTAAGGATGCCTGTGTTACACAGCCATGAGATGGCATCTCCCAGGGTATCTCCTATTTTGTAGATCATCTCCTGATGTCTTGGCAACACATAGTATTGTTGGTGATAGCTGATGATTTCATCTCCATCTAAAGTATCACCCAGTACTACAGATTGCAATACCTGTTCTTTGGTGAGAATTTCTTTTCCCTCGTCCCAGAACCAATATTGGGTGATTCTTTCCAACCATTCTTTTTGCAAAGCTGTAGCCACTTGGGGCAGGTATACACGAATGTATGTACCTCCTAAAATTCCACAACCATAAGTAGTCACATAAGTTTTGTAGTCTTCATCAGTGGTGATGTTCAACATTTTTTCCATGGAGATGATATCCGCGGGTGTAGCGGTAAAACGCTGCGTGCTATTGGTATTTACATTTGGGATGATGGTGTAGTTTTCCAGTGGCATGTTCACTTCTTTTTAAATTTTACAAGATCACGAACATACAAATATTACACGATAAAACTCAGGAGAAATCCAACTGCAACGGCTACAGTTACAGCGGTGAGTCCTGGTACCATAAAGCTATGATTCACTACGTATTTCCCTATACGTGTGGTACCTGTACGATCAAAATCCATAGCAGCAACCAGGGTAGGATATCCAGGCAGGAGAAAATCGCCGTTTACTGCGGGAAACATGGCGATGAGGTGAGGCTGTGTAATGCCCAGCGCAAGGCCAATAGGCATCATCGTACGTGTAGTGGCGGCCTGGCTGAAAGTTAGCGCTCCCATGAAAAACAGAGCGAAAGCAAAAGTCCAGGGATGCGCGCCAGCAATATCGCCGAAGGTATGTTCTATGAGTGCTTCGTTGGCTCCCATGAAGGTGGCGCTCATCCAAACTACGCCCAGCACGGATACAATCGCAGATGCCATAGAAGTGAAGAGACTCATCTTTGTTACTTCTACCGGCGATACTTTTAATACCAGCATCATGATAGCGGAGGCGGATAAGGTGATCATTATGATCATTCCAGTAAGGTTCACATTTCCGTCTGCATTTACAGCCAGGCCGGGCTCTCCAGCACCTACATTGGGCAATAGTTGCGGGAACGCCCCACACAGAATAATCATTAATATGGCGATACCGAATATTAACACAGCAGTTTTGGCGCCAGGTTTTATTACTGTTGTTATATTATCGGAAGATTCGATACTTTTTGCAAAGGCGGGGTCTTTCATTTTTTCCAGGAAAATGGGATCGTCATTGAGTTCTTTTCCTTTCTTCCACACTACCAGCACGCCAGCGAGTATACCGATCAAACAAGCGGGAATGCAAACTTTTATGATATCCAGCGCGGCGGAAGAATAGGCCAGCACTGCTGCCAGAGAGGCCGTGGCAGCGCTCATAGGACTACCTGTGAGCGAAAGATGCGCAGCGATGACCGATATGCTCAGCGGTCTTTCTGGCCGGATCCTCTTTTTTGCAGAAACTTCTGCGATGATGGGTAACAGTGAGTATACGATATGAGAAGTACCTGCAAAGAGGCAAAGAAAATAAGTGGTAAATGGCGCGATAATAGTTATCTGTCCGGGATTTCGGCGAATAATTTTTTCGGCGATGCTCACCAGGTAATCCAATCCGCCAGCAGCTTGCAGCGTGGCTGCAGTAGTTACGATAGCGAGGATAATCAACAATACTGCTACTGGTGGCTCTACTGGTTTCATATGAAATACCAGCACAAAAATTAATAGTCCCACCATACCCATTACTCCTAGGCCGATGCCTTTCATTCTAGAGCCTATCAGGATCATGAGCAGTAATATCGCAAGTTCTACAAAGATCATGGTAATGAATTTTCAGGTAGATGAATAGCAGTTTTTTTTGCCAGATCAGCTGTTTCAAGTGCAGCTACCTTCTTTAGAACGATGGTAACAATTTGCAGGTGGCAGTAACGTGTACGACAGTACGACTGTAAACCCATAGTTCATTTATTTCGAAGATCAGGGAGATGGCAGCAGCCAATCGTATGTACCTTCTGTAAATGAATTAACAGCAAGTATAAAGAAATGTTCTGAGGGCGGGGTTAAATCATAGGAGAGCAGGAATACAGCATATGCATAGGCAATGCCGTATTCCTGTTGATTTTCATAAGATAGTTTTATAATTATAGCCATTCTGCGAATTTGCGTATATACCATTTTTTCACCAGCTGCGTAAGTACACAGTACCCTGTGAGTATGGCTATCAGCCATGGGAAATAACTGAATGGCAGCGGTTCAAGTTTGAGTACTGTTGCAAATGGAGAGAAAGGCAGTATGATACCAATCAGCATGATCAATGATGTTAAAGCTACTACTGGCGCGGCGGCCCAGCTCTGCACAAAAGGTATCTGCCTGGTCCTGATCATATGAACGATCAGTGTTTGTGACAGCAGCCCTTCTATGAACCAACCACTCTGAAACAGTGATTGATGCGCAGGTGAGTTTGCTTTGAATATCCAGAACATGAGCCCAAAGGTGGCATAATCAAATATAGAGCTGATAGGTCCTATCCAGAGCATGAACCGCTGGATACCAGCTGCATCCCATTTGCGTGGTGTTTGTAAAAAATCTTCATCCATTTTATCCCAGGGAATAGATACCTGGGAGATATCGTACAGTAGATTTTGTACGAGCAGCTGTACTGGCAGCATGGGCAGGAAAGGCAGGAAGGCGCTGGCTCCCAGCATGCTGAACATATTCCCAAAGTTGCTGCTGGCAGTCATTTTGATGTACTTGATGATATTACCGAAGGTTCTGCGGCCATAGATGACGCCTTTGCGTAATACCATCAGGTCTTTTTCCAGGAGGATGATATCAGCACTTTCTTTGGCGATATCTACGGCGGTATCTACACTGATGCCTACATCAGCATCGCGGAGTGCAGCAGCGTCATTGATACCATCTCCCATAAAACCAACTGTATGGCCTTTAGACTGCAAAACTCTTACTACACGGGCTTTTTGCAATGGACTTAATTTTGCTAACACCGCCACCTCATCGATTTGCTCGCGGAGTTGATCATCGGTTAGTTTGTCCAGCTCGGCCCCTAATATTACGCGATCAAAGGAGATGCCCACATCGCGGCAGATTTTGCGGGTAACGATATCATTGTCGCCGGTTAGTACCTTCACGGCTACACCGAGTTGCTGCAGGGCTTCAATACTTGCTTTGGCAGAGGGTTTGGCAGGATCAAGAAAACCAATAAAGCCTGTTAGCACCAGGTCTTTTTCATCGGCTACACTATAGGTAATCTCTCTAGGTTCAAACTCACGGATGGCAACGAGCAGGACACGTAGTCCTTCTTCATTCAGTTTTCGGGAGGTATGGAGGATACGTTCGCGCATGGCGGCGTCCATTGGTACGATAGCATCTCTTTCTATGTGCAGATCTTTATCAGCGCCCGGTAGAAAGGCTTGGCTACACAGGGCAAGCATCTCTTCTACAGCGCCTTTGCAGATGAGCAGGTGTTTGCCGTTTTGTTGGTTTAAAACTACGGACATGCGTCGGCGTTGGAAGTCGAAGGGTATTTCATCAATTTTTTGGAAGTGTTCTTCTACCCTGAGATAGTCATGTAATTCCACATGTTCCAGCACAGCCAGGTCCAGCAAGCTTTTGAGGCCTGTCTGATGGTAGCTGTTGAGATAAGCCCATTTCAATACTTCTTCATCATCTTCTCCGAATATATTGAGGTGGCGTTCCAGGACAATTTTATCCAAGGTAAGTGTACCGGTTTTATCGGTACAGAAAACGTCCATGGCGCCTATGTTTTGGATGGCGTTGAGTCTTTTTACGATTACCTTTCTTTTACTCATGGTTACGGCGCCTTTGGCGAGGTTGGCGGTAACGATCATGGGCAGCATTTCCGGGGTGAGTCCAACGGCAACGGCTATAGCAAAAAGCAGGGCTTCCATCCAGTCGCCTTTCACGAGACCGTTGATGATAAAAATGAGTGGCACCATGATGAGCATGAATCGGATGAGGAGGTAGCTGACTTTATTTACACCTTTATCGAAGCTTGTTTCGGCGCGGTTGCCTACGATGGATTTGCTGAGGGAGCCAAAATATGTTTGGTTGCCGGTGTTGATGACGATGGCGGTAGCGGCGCCACTGACAACGTTGGTGCCCATGAAGCAGATATTTTCCAGGTCCAGCGGCGAGGCCCCGGGTACAAAAGGGACGGGCTGATGGTTCTTTTCTACTGGCAGGGATTCGCCGGTGAGCATGGCCTGGCTGACGAACAGGTCTTTGGAATGCAGGATGCGACAATCGGCTGGGATCATATCTCCGGCTGAGAGGAATATGATATCACCTGGCACGATGTGGCTGATGTCCGTTTCCTGTTTGCCGGAATCTTTACGTAATACGGTGGCGGTGGTTTTCACCATGCCTTTAAGTTGTTCGGCGGCGCGGTTGCTTCTGTATTCCTGGAAGAAGCGTAGCAATGCGCTGACCATTACCATGACGCCGACCATGACAACGGTTTTATAATCTTGTTCACCGGGGGCGGCCGTCCAGACGTCCATGATGAGGGATATGATGGCGATGATGAGCAGAATACCGATGAAGGGGTTGATGAAAGCGGCTACCAGCTGGCGGAACCAGGAGGGGGCTTTTTCGTGTTGTACTTCATTGACGCCGTAGCGGCGCAGATGAATGGCTGCTTGTTCTGCGGAGAGGCCTTCTGCGGAGGTGTCGAGCATTTCGAGGCATCCTTCTGTAGTATGGGAGCCTGCCTTTTTTAGTTTTGCGGCTGCTTCTTCGTTTAGCCCGTTGCCGTTATTAATTCCTGCTATGCGATACCGGATAGTCTTTTTTACTGTAGACAGCATAGTCATATTTTTTATAGGTCCTGTACTTTGTTTCAATGCCGTTGGCAGCAGCGGTACAAAGGTATTGCGGAGCTTCCTGAAGGAGGATTAGGGAGCCTATAAAAAATCATTAGAAAATTATTAAAATGCGGCAATGCCCTGCATACTGGCGTTATGCAGGGACATTGCTGTCAAGATATTTTATTAAATGTGTTTTTCCGTCAGTTCTACTCTTCTGCCGTCCATGTCCTGCACTAATGCCATAAGGCCCCATTCAGTTTGGCGAGGGGCGGTGATAACGGTTACATTGAGTTTTTGCAGTGTTTGCATGGTTAGTTCCAGGTTGTGAACGGTAAAGCCCAAGCGAGTGGTATGGTCAGTCCCATGCACGGCTGCAGGCAGCGGATAGATTTCCAGTACCAGTCCTTCGTCGGTGCTGGAATAATGGAAGGGTCCAGTTCCATGCTGATGATAAATAAACTGGAAGCCAATGGCCGCATAAAATTCGACCTGCTGTTCGGGTTTGTCTGTCTTGATGACGAGTAGGTTTAATGTAGCCATATCTATCTTTAATGGGTTATTAGGTGCACAGGTTAGTTTTTAGCGTCCAGCTCCAGCAGGAGTTCGTTGGCGACATTAATTTCATAGGCCAGCAAATCGTCCAGACCTTCTTCTAAAGGCGTACTTACGGTTATATCGAGATAATGCCGGGCATTAGTAAATTCATCCCGGTTATAATAATATTGTCCGAGGGCGCAACTGGATTGCACCAGGTGCAGGGAATCGTCTGTTTCCAGGCTTTCCTGGTAGATGGCGTCCAGCAATTCTTTTGCTGCCTCTTCCTTGCCCGTATCGAGGTATATTAATGCTTTTCTGAAGGCGGCGTCCAGGTTCATATGATACTTTTTTCGGGTGGATTAGATACAAACTGACCTTAAATATAATGATTCTTTCGGGGAGATTGTTTAACCAAAATGTACTGCCATTTTATAGCGGCAGATATTGTTTTATAAAAAGTTAATGCGTAATATAATAGTCGTAATTCCCAGTTGATTTTTGTGAGAGACACAAACAGTTTTGCTATCAATACTTAACACAAACATAAACTACTATTCAGGAACAGGATAATTTCATTATTATCTTTGGGCCAGCTTACGCAATTTTGCATTTATGCCAGAAAATATCAGGTGGGAACAGTTCCAGAAAGGTGATACTACAGCATTTGAGCTGATTTTCCAGGAACATTGGGATGCATTGATGAGATATACCTGTAGCATTATTTACGACGATGCTATGGCGAAAGATATCCTGCAGAACTTCTTCCTCGAGTTATGGGAAAAACGTAGTCAACTCCCTGTGCCCAGGGAAACCAGGGCATTCCTGTTATTCCTGTTACGACTAAGAATCCTGAATGCCATGCGCAGAGAAGATATCCGTAGTCAGCACGAAAACAGTTTCGCTTCTTTATTGCAGGAACATACGAATAATACATCAGACCATATTTATTATAAACAGTTATACGAAGAACTGCGGCAGAATATTCACCTATTGCCACCAAGAGTAAAACAGGTGTTTGAACTCAGTTGCTTCGAGCAGCTGTCAGTGCCTGAAATTGCGGCCCGGCTGGGCGCTTCGGAACAAACTGTGCGTAATCAGTTGAATACTGCCAACAAAAAATTAAAGCTAATGCTCAAGGGTTCTGTAGCCAGCTTCCTCCTTTAATGTTACCAAATTGTTAAGTCAAAATTTCGAATAGTTATCGCTTTTGTGAGATGTGACATTATATCAGAACATCGATACAAATTCATAGCTAAATCGATTTATAAGTGAGAAAGAAGGAGTTATACGAGCTGATTGCAAAGTACCGCGCAGGACAATGTAGTGCTGAAGAAGTGATTATATTAATGTCGTGGCTGGACAAAATGCATATGGAAAAACCAGATGCAGTATTGCCAGATGCGATGCAGTCTGCCGTGAAAGCAGCCGTGCTTAAAAACATACAAAGCAATAAAAGCACCAGCATCATCTCCTGGCGTAAATGGGCCGCAGCGGCCGCCATACTCCCTGTTATGGCCGTAGCCGGATGGTGGTGGAAAAATACCTTCAGCGGGAAACATGCCATGGCATGGACAAAAGTAAGCACCGGACTCCGGGAAGTACGACAGATACAGCTTCCTGATGGCTCACAGGTATGGCTAAACGCCGCTTCCTCACTGGAATACCCCAACGATTTTAATAAAAAAGAAAGGATAGTACGCATCAAAGGACAAGGATTTTTTGATGTAGAGCAGGATATCAGCAAACCTTTTATGGTAGAAGCGGAAAATATCCATGTAAAAGTACTGGGAACATCATTCTCTGTAACCTCCACCAGTGGCCAGCCCGCAAGAGTCGCCGTAGCCACAGGTAAAGTACAGGTCACCGAAAACGACCAGGTACTGGGCATCTTACATGCTTCACAACAACTGATCATCGCAAAAGATAAAGCCATACTTTCCAGCACCGACAGCGTGAATGTCAGCAGCTGGACAACAGGAGAAACCATACTGAATAACGTACAACTACAACAGGTTCTCTGGGAACTGGAAAGGTTCTATGGTATCAAATTCAATACACACCTTGACCTGAGCGAATGCAGGCTCACTGTCAACTTTAGCAGCAACATGACCTTACAGAATAAATTAGACATCATCAGTAAGATCGTAGTAGCACCACGCATTCATTTCACAACGACAGATAACAAAAACTACCTGATACGGTAACCAAAAAGGAATTCAATATTTAATACAACAACTATGCAACCAACATTGCGTCAACACCTGAAACATCCCCGAAGGATGAAGCCAATACTTATGCTGTTATTGGCCGCCGTCCCTTTCACAGAAAGTTTTTCTGCATTCAGCCAGGCACTGGAACACGTAGTACCAGGTGTGGATGTAAAAAAAGGTCCGCTTACCTCTGCCATCGTTTCTCTGGAACAACAGGCTGGTGTAAGAATTTCCTATGACCAGCGCGCGCTTGCCAACGTCCAGGTGACAACGCACTCCTGGAAAAATGAGAAACTGGCGAAAATCCTGTCTGAACTGCTCAACAGCACCGGCCTCCAGTTCGAAGAACGCCAGAACACAATTGTTATCTACCCTTCTACTCCAACTTCTTTATCTGCTCAACAACAGGACAAAAAAATTACTGGTACTGTTACTGACGCCAGCGGCCCGCTTCCTGGTGCAGTAGTACAAATTAAAGGCACCACCAAAGGTGCTATCACCGATGCTTCCGGACGCTTTACCATCAACACTGCTACTGATGGCCCTGTAGTACTTATCATCAGCATGGTGGGTTACAAAGCACAGGAAGTTGCCTACAACGATCAACCCTTACAAGTAACCATGGCCGCTTCCAGCCGCGAACTCGGACAAGTACTTGTAGTTGGTTATGGTTCTCAGAGCCGTACTAAAATTTCCGGCGCTATCACTGATGTGAAGCTGGACAAACTCAACTCCCGCTCTGTGAACAGCGTGGAAGAAGCCATGCAAGGCAAAGCGCCTGGTGTAGTAGTACAAAACCAGGGCGGTGATCCTACCTCTGCTCCTAAAGTATATATCCGCGGTACTGGTGGTATCAACGGTGAAAACCCGCTGTACATCGTAGACGGATCTATCTATAATGGCCTGATCAATCCTGCGGACATCGAGTCTATTTCTGTACTGAAAGATGCTGCTGCTGCCATTTACGGCGCCAGAGCTTCCGGTGGTGTAATTCTTATTACTACCAAAAAAGGTAAGTCTGGAAAAATGAGCGTTAACGCAGATGCTAAAATAGGTGTACAAAACACTTATAAAACATTGGACGTATTAAACGCTGCTGAGTTCAACAATGTGATGAACCAGGCATACGACAATGCTGGCGTTGCCCGCAACCCAGCCTATGATCCGGCACAGAACCCAGATGGTAACGTCACCCGCACCAACTGGATGGATGCCATCACCCGCTCTGCCAAACTGCAAGAATATAATGTAGATATCAATGGCGGTAATGATAAGTCCAAATACTTCATGGGCTTCGGTTACCGCAAACAAGACGGTATCCTGCTGAATACCTTCAACGAAAGATATAACTTCCGACTGAATACAGACCACCAGGTAACGCCATGGCTGAAGATTGGTGAAAACCTTTCCTATGCCTATTCTAACGGCAACGGCGCTAATACTACCAGTGCCTATACCGGCGCTATCCTCACTGCTTTGTACTACACACCAAGTGTAACTCCTTATCAGCCTGATGGTACCTACAGTGGTCTCCCTGTGAAATTTGCCGGCGCCTATGGCGACGTTATCAACCCAGTGGCTTACCTGCAACGCCTGGACAGCAAAAATCCTAAGAGCTTCTTACTCATCAACCCATATGTAGAAGTAAAACTGCCTGCTAACCTGACTTTCAGGTCTAACCTGGCTATCAACAAAGTATTTGACAACACCAAATCATTTACTTCCCGCATACTGGAAATCGGTAAGATCTTCGACTTCAACAACCTGTATCTCAGCAACAGCAATACCAACGACGTACTGGCAGAACAGACACTGACCTACGACAAGCAACTGAAAGATCATCACTTCAATGCCATCGGTGGTTATAGCTTCCAACAGATTCAACGTGATTATTTCAGCCTGCTGGTAAATAATTTCAACGATGAACGTCCTGCATTTCGCTACCCACAAAACGGCGCTGCTGTTGATCCTAACGGCTTTATCGGCGGTAAAGATAAACAAGCGATCGAGTCATTCTTCGCGCGTTTGAACTATGATTATAAAGCAAAATACCTGCTGTCATTAGTAGGAAGAAGAGATGGTTCCAGCCTGGTAGCTCCACAGAACCGTTATCAAAATTATTACTCTGTTTCTGCAGGTTGGGTACTTACCAATGAGCAGTTTATGAAAGACATGGTTTCAGAAAAGATCCTTTCTTACCTGAAACTCAGAGCCAGCAATGGTTTATTAGGCAACCTCGGTTCCTTACCTTCTGGCGCTGTAAGTCCTTTACTGGGTAAAACTACCAGCTACTTTGGTTCTTCCATTGTTAGCAATGGTTACGCTGAAACAGCATTGGCCAACCCAAATCTTACCTGGGCTGAATCCAAACAAACCAATATTGGTCTGGACCTGGGATTACTGGACAACAGAATCTATGTGGTGGCAGACTACTACGTAAAGAATACCATCAAAATGCTGCGCCAGAAGCCACCATTAAGTACGGACGGTGTGCCTAACGGTACCTGGATGAACGTTGGTGATGTTAGAGATAAAGGCCTGGAACTGGGCATTACCTTCAACAGCAAACAAGGCAGCGAATTCCAATACAGTGTGAGCGCTAACATCGCTACAGTGAACAATAAGCTGATGAGCCTGGGCCTCGGTGATAAAGTATTATCTACTTCAGACATCAATATCCGTAGCTCTATCACGCCTATCCGTATAGAAGAAGGACATCCGCTGTATTCTTACTATCTGGTAAAAACTGCTGGCATCTTCCAGACACAGAAAGAGATCGATGATTATACCTTCACTGATCCTAAAACCGGTGTTACGTCTAAAATCCAGCCTAATGCAAAACCTGGTGATCTGAAATTTATTGATGCTAACCATGACGGTAAAATCAATAACAACGATCGTCAGTTTATGGGTACGCCATTCCCTAAATTCACCTATGGCTTCTCTTTCAATGGTAGCTATAAAGGCTTTGACGTAAACATCTTCATACAAGGAGTTCATGGCAACAAGATCTTCAATGCACTGAAATACACTGGTCTGGCGCCAATGGTAACTGGTCAGGGTTACAACCTGCTGGCCGACATCAAAAATGCCTGGACACCAACCAACACCAATACAAATATTCCTAGAGTTTCTATCAGCGATCCTAACGGTAACTTCGGTACTACCTCCGACTGGTACCTGGAAGATGGTTCTTACATGCGTATCAAGAACATCACCTTGGGTTATACCCTGCCTGATAAACTGACCCAACGTGCGCATATTACCAAACTGCGTGTATTCGTTACCGGTAATAACCTGCTCACCTTCACCAAATACAGCGGCATGGACCCTGAAGTTGGTACCGATACCTATGGTATGGATCTGGGCCGTTATCCACAAGCAAGAGGATTTATTGCTGGTCTGAACCTGAATTTCTAATACTAACCGGACATTTTTTATGAAAAAGACTATATACGCTTTCTCTATACTCGCAGGCCTTAGCTTTACGGCCTGTAACAAGAAGCTGGACGTAACGCCTGAAGGCTCACCGTCTCTGGCTAACTTCTGGCAAACTTCCCAGGATGCTACCAGTGGTGTTAACGCCATGTATGAACAATTTGACGACGAAAACTTCTATGGCCGCGGATGTTTCTGGTTCATTGATGCCAGCGACGACATGGTGGTAGGCCGTGGTAAACCAGAAGCAGAGAATATCAAAAACTTCAATCCTTCGTTTATTGGTGGTAGTTATACAGAAGGCCAATGGTCTTTACGTTACATCGTCATCAAACGTGCAAACGATGTGTTGAACAAAGTGCCTGCCATTAAGATGGATGAAAGTCTGAAAAATCGTTATCTTGGAGAAGCATACTTCCTGAGCGGACTGATGTACTATCAGCTGGCTTATAATTATGGCGATAATCGTGCAGGTGTACCTATTGTAAGTAAATACAATCCTACTCCCGGAGAAGTGGTACCAAGAGCTGCCAACGTTAATGTGAACTATGATTCTATCATCACAGACCTGAAGCATGCTGCTGCGCTGTTACCAAATTTCGACACCTATAAACCAAAGGATTATGGCCATGCGCATCGTACTGCGGCCTTGGCATATATCGCTAAAACATATCTCTACAAAAAAGATTACGCTAACGCAGAAGCTTATGCCGATTCAGTAATCCTGAGCGGCAAGCATTCACTGCTGCCTAATTTTTCAGACGTATTTACGATTGCCAACAACTGGACATCTGAATATATCTGGTCTGCCTACAGTACTGCTGCTGGTAGTAGCGGCTGGGGAAGTATTCTGCCAGGCGTAATGCTGGAACTGACTGGCTGGGGCGCATATAATGGCTGGGGTTATTATATGCCAACCAGAGAACTGGTAGATGAGTACGAAGCAGGAGATCTGCGTAAAGCTGCTACCATCCTGACGCCAGGTGATCAGTTCCAATACTTCGGCCAAACCATGACTTACAATTCCAGCAATAGTAAAAGTGGTTATCAGTTCCGTAAATACATGGAACCATTTGGTTATGCCAACCCTATCGGTACTTATCTGAGCCCTAGTGGTGATCACCCTACCACGGCTTTAAATCCGCCATTGATGCGTTATGCAGAGGTATTGCTGATCAAAGCAGAAGCAAGACTGATGCAGGGAAAAAATGCTGACAATGAAATCAACATGATCCGTAAACGTGCCGGGCTGTTACCTGTTGTTAATGCAACTATGGTGAACCTGAAACATGAGCGGAGAATGGAACTTGCCGGCGAATGGGCTGACCGCCACTTTGACCTGGTAAGATGGGGTGATGCTCAGGCAACCTATGCCAAACCTTTACACGGTTACGATCCAACAAAAGTGATTTGGCCTGCTCGCAAATTCGATCCGGTTGTAAACGCTGTATGGCCAGTACCACAACGTGAAATCGACGCCAGCGGTGGAAAAATCCAACAAAACGCCGGCTGGTAATTAGCTTTCTCGCAAAGCAGCATAAGCAGCAGTGCAGCAAAGAATTATGTTTTGTTGTTATTATCAATAACAGATCACACAAACAACAAAATGCAGGTCTTGGCTGCACTGCTGCTTATGCTGCTTTGCGAGCCCGCCGTAGGCGGAATAACATCTCCGATGGCACAAGCCTACGGGCAATTCTCAAATATCAATACCATTTCAGTGAAAAAATCATTGCTTATTCCAATCTGCCTGCTCGCCACTACCCTGCACGCACAAACGAAAGTTTATACCATGGCGCAGGTACACTCCCACAACGACTATGAACGCGGCATCCCGTTCTATGATGCTGCCGCGCTGCGCTTCGGTTCCATCGAAGCAGATATCCACCTCAAAGACGGCGTTTTATATGTTGCCCATAATGATAAAGATATCAAGTCTAACCGCACACTGGAAGAACTCTATATAAAACCGGTAGTCAGACAATTCAGTCTTAATAACAATAAACCTTATCCCGGCGATGAATCGCTGCAATTACTGATAGACCTCAAAACCGCTGCTGTTCCTACGCTCAAAGCCTTACAGCAGCTGATCCAACCCTACAAACAATATTTTGACAGGCGTATTAATCCTCATGCCGTAAGAATAGTACTGTCAGGCAATCTCCCTGATATGAATACCTGGGAGGAATATGATAACCTGTTTTATTTTGATGGCCGCCCAGATAGCACCTATACGCCAGCAGCAGCGAAACGTATAGCCATGGTGAGTGTTGACTTTGAAAATTATTCCAAATGGAACGGTAAAGGCACCCTCACTCCTGCCGACTTACAAGCGGTGAAAGGCGTTATAGACAAAGCACATGCACAAGGCTTCGCTTTTCGTTTCTGGGGAGCGCCCGATACCAGGAGCACCTGGTATAAGCTGATGGACCTGGGCGTTGATGTTATCGGCACGGACCATCCTGCTGAAATATATGACATCATGCATCATACCACTGCCAACTATGCCGGTAATTTGCCGGTACACAGCGTGTATACGCCAACGTATGCCAGTGATGCTACCAACGTTAAATCTAAAAATGTTATCCTCTTTATTGGCGATGGTACCGGCCTCGCGCAAATATTTGCCGGCTATACCGCTAACAAGGGTGATCTGAATATATTCCGACTCAGGCAGCTGGGATTATCCAAGACGCAGTCGGTAGACAACTACCATACTGATTCTGCCGCAGGCGGCACTGCTATTTCTTCCGGTAATAAAACTAATAACCGGGAGATAGGTATGGACAATACTTATGTTGCCATTCCTGTATTACCGGAGAAGCTGGCACCTAAAGGCATCCGTAGCGGCGTGCTGGTAACAGAAGAAATCACTGGCGCCACACCAGCATCGTTCTATGGACATACTGCCGACAGAGACAGCGCCACCACACTGTTTCAGCAGCTGGTGGAAAGCAAAATTGACCTGGCGGTAGGCGGCGGACTCGAAGAATTCAAACAGGAATATAAAGACCAGCAATTACAAGAATTAAAGCGTGCAGGCGTTACCGTTATCAATGATGCGAAAGAGTGGAGCGGCGTTACCAAAGGCCGTACGCTGGTGATACTGAGTGATAAGGTGGTAACTTCTATGGAGCAAGGCCGTGGCGACTACCTGAAAACCATGCTGAAAAAGACGTTGCAGCAGCTAAGTAATGACAAGGGGTTTTTCCTGATGGTGGAAGGCTCCAGAATAGACCATGGTGGCCACTTCAACAATCTTGATTATTTAGTAAGGGAGATGCTTGATTTTGATGATGCGATAGGAGAAGCCATTCGATTTGCAGATCAAAACAAGGAAACAACCATCGTGATTACAGCTGACCATGAAACCAGTGGCTTATCGCTGATGGATGGCGACATCCACGAAGGTTGGCTGCGTGGGCATTTTGCGACGAATGACCATACTGGTATACCAGTGATGGTATTTGCCTATGGGCCTAATTCGCAGCTGTTCAGAGGAGTGTATGAGAATACCGAAATTTATAGGAAGATTATGGAGTGTTTTAGAATTAAATAATTACGTTTTTTGATGCAGCTGCGCTTTACAAAAAAACAAATGCAGAACGGATGCCTATGGCATCCGTTCTGCATTTGGGCAGTAAAGAAAATAACTTGTCATTAACCAAACTTCACTGACGTCATCGTCAGCGAGCCACCAACAGCTTTGTCGTTAAAGAAAGAAATAGCTTCGTTACCGTTATTAAGGCCTAAAGTATAGATCAGCGGGAGATAATGCTCTGGCGTAGGAATGGCCAGCAGCGCTTCTTTTCCGAGGCTCTGAAAATTCATTAGCGCGTTGTGATCACCATTTTGAATGAGCCGTTTGAATTTATCATTGATATCCAACGCCCAGTCGTAGCCATAGTTTTCTTCATTCAGTCGACTCCAGGCTACCATACGAAGGTTATGTACCATGTTGCCACTCCCGATGATCAATACCCCTCGGCGACGCAGCTCATATAATTCTTTTGCCAGCTCATAATGATATTTGGCATTTTTCGTATAGTCTATGCTAAGTTGTAATACCGGGATATTAGCGGCGGGGTACATATGCCGTATAACGGTCCAGGCACCATGATCGAGGCCCCAGTCGTGGTCCAGTTCAATTTGCGTGGAATGCACCAAACCAGCCGTTTCTTTGGCCAATATTGGTGATCCTGGCGCTGGGTACTGTACATCGAATAATTCCTGCGGAAAGCCCCCGAAATCGTGAATGGTTTGCGGAAAGTCCATGGCAGTGATTTTGGTGCCGGGTGTATACCAATGTGCCGACACTACTAGTACGGCTTTAGGTACTGGCAATTCTTTTCCCATCTGTGCCCAGCGTCTGCTAAACTCCGTATCTTCTATACCATTCATGGGCGATCCGTGTCCGATAAATAATACGGGCATCAGTTGCTGTTCCCTTGGAAGGGAATCTGTAAACTGTTTGAAAGCCGAAAAAGTAGTCATTCCTATTACTCCTGTTATTGCTGTTTTAATAAATTGCTTTCTTTCCATCTGGAAATTATAAAAAAGGCGGAAAACCAGGCATACATCCTGTTTGTCCTGCCTTACTATGCAAAGATATCACCTGCGCACTCCTGTTTCCAATGATCCAGATCAAGAAAGCGGCTTAAAGCAGTTCAACAGATAACAAAAATCAGGATATATGCAGCCGTTTGCGGATACGGCTGATTGTTTCGGGAGTGACGCCCATAAAGGAGGCGATCATATGTTGCGGCACGCGTTGGAGAATGTTGGGATAAGCCGCCACCAAGGCTTTGTAGCGTTCTTCTGCGGAAAGGCTGATCATATCAGTGGTCCGTTTCTGCAGGGCAACATAGGCATCGGTAATGGTTATACGAATAAACCTTTCGAAGGCTGGCATGGTTTCGAGCAATGTAGTATAGGCTTCGTAGCTGATAAGCGTCAGCTCAGTGTCTTCCAGGGTTTCGATGGTGAGCGTGCCTGGCGACTGCTTCAGGAAGCTGTTTAGATCGGCGATAGTCCAGCCTTCCAGCGCAAAAGCGGCTATATGTTCGTGTCCTTCGTTATCGATGAGGAAAGCACGCATAGCGCCTTTTTCTACAATGGCAACCTGTTTGCAGACTTCTCCTTCCTGCAGAAAAAACTGGCGCTTACGGATTTTTTTGTGCGACAGGTGTTGTTGCAGCAGTGCCTTGTCTGTTGTTGTTAAAGGCACTTTTTCTTCAAATTTATGAAAGAAGGTTTCGTACATGCATGGGTTATTATCTACAAATATAAGTATTCAGGCAGATGATATAAATAGATGCTATCGCCGATTTCCCGAGGTTTGTTACTAAAACGAAAACAGGATGCCGTTGGCATCCTGTTTTCGTTTTAGTTTTTTGTCGTGCCCCTCTGGGGCACGACAAAAAACTAAATATAAATACTTGACTATCCTTTCTTTACATACTTCGCGAGGATAACGATAGTCTGATCATTGATCTTACCTTCGATTTGTTCGATGTTATCAGGAACAAGTCGGATTCTCTTTACTACAGTACCTTTAGGAGCGCTGAAGCTGGTGCCTTTAACATCCAGTGCCTGTGTGAGCACTACGTTATCGCCATTGCTGAGGGCATTACCAAAAGAGTCTCTGTGTACTTCTGCTACTTCGAAAGCACTCAAAGCCCATTGAACGATATGCTCTTCCGGTTCTACAGAACCAAGGATATCTGCGGCCCAGTCTTGTGCTTTAGCTGCATACAGCAAACGGTAACTTAAAGCCTGTACAGCTGGCTCCGGGTTCCAGATTGCCCCTTCCAGGAAACGCCAGTAGTCGCCGGTTTCATTCTTCTCTATAGCCTGAAAACAGGTATCACATAACGCTACCTGATTTTCGACACTGTCAGATTTAGGACTAACAGTATATTCTACAGTTGCAGGTAACGAACCACAAAGCTCGCAAGTGCCTGAACTGCGGTCATGAAGGCTTTTTCCAATTGCCATAATAAAAAGTTGTTTGTTAAAAGACGGCGCAAAGTTATGAAAATTCTATGACAATTCAGGTAACACGCCGTTGTTTGCCTGCTCAAAGACTGGCTTGTTGCAGGAGTAGAATGGTTTTAGGTGATACTCCCCTGACCATATGCGCCCATTGCAACAACGACTGTCCATCTGCATTTCGCAATACTGCCAATTCCCGTTTCTGGTATTTCAGGAAAGGCATTAGCATATCCTGTTCATTTCTTCTTACCAAATCAAATATTGTTGGTGGGGAGATGCTGATAATTTGCTGCAACAGCCAATGTTGACGTTGCATAAAATAAGTCCGGAAATGCTTCCTCCGCTGCTGATCACTGGTGAAAGCATTTAACAAACTTTGAATCACATGATCTGTGAGATTTTTACGAAGATTATCCAGGTAAGGTTTTATCCGTGGTTCCTCATACGGGAAGATCAATGTGAGCCAATGGATGTCTATCAGGGCTATTCTTCTGAAATAAGATGCGGACACATAAAATTCTCTGGTATCAAAAGGCAGTAACCCCATCTCTATCATCCGATGTATTACCGATTCCTGCATGTCCTTTACTTCCGGCGACAGCCGCAGGTCCCGGAGGAATGCATCAAAAATCTCAAAGCGATAGAGATTAGCGACGCCCTTTTCGATAAACCAGGGGAATATCTCAAAGCAGCACTGGTACTGCTCTCTGGAGGTCAGGTACAATCCATTGCGTCCTATGCCGCCGCCCAGGTAGATCAGCAACCATTCCAGCGGAATAGTGCCACCATTGCCGATATACGCTTTCTGATGGTAGATATCAGCACCAGCAATGATGCACAGGCGGATGATTGCTTTTACTGTCGGTAAAATTTCGGTGGGCATCATGCCGATTTCCTTTATCAGCATAGCCACGTTGTAGCTGCCTAGTTCATTGTTTCCTAGCAGCACAGCCGAGCCCCCTTTAGCAGTAAGGGCTTTCAGGGCAACATAAATTTCTTCAATATTACCTGTACGTTTACTTAAGAAGTAGGGTTCTAATTGCTCAAATGTTGCTTTAAACTGCTCATCCAATGTGGTAGCCTCCTCCGGAGGCAGTGTTGCCCTCAGCTGCTGATGGGCAGCCTTATCTCTCACGATACCGGCCGTATCATCATCCGATTGTTTCCAGGAATGTCTAAATGGATTTATCTGCTGTTGGGTCATACAAAAACTATTCACTGAAGCCGGAAGGTAAGTATATTTTTTTTGATGGAATATGCCACAGGATTCTCTTCTACTCACATATACTTGCAGTACCTGCTAATATCTTCACTAACTTAAAAAGACATCATCAGATTGACAACCCTAAACTAGTAACCATGGAATATTCCGACTTATGCACGGAAGATTTCCTCCAACAGCTGGGGGAAGTCATCAAAAAATTTGATTATTACCAACATCCTATCGGCAATCTGAGTCATAATGAGTGGGAAGAACTGGTAACCGCAGGGATCTATCATCCTTTGTTCAAAAAGCGTATAGGCGGCAGGGAGAGTCATGAGGAAGTATGCCGCATCATGCGGCTGGCAGGATACCACCATCTTTCGTTAGGCTTCTTTTTGATGACGCCATTAACGATCTTTTGCCGAACAGTTACCAATTTTGGCAGCCTGGATTTACAGGAAAGAATTTTTACAGATCTGATAAATAATAATAAACTTGCCGGCTTTGCGGTGATAGATCCTGACGCGCCTTCCGGGGCCACCACTATGCAAACCTGGTGGGAGCAAGCTGCTGGCGGATATCATATCACCGGCCGTAAACATTGGCAAAGCGGTAGTCGGATGAGCGAGTGGTGGCTGATTGTGGCAAAAGACAAAGAGAAGGGCCCTGCTGCCACTACGGTAGATTACTTTCTTTATGAAAGCACTGGCGGTTTTCAGACAACAAAAACGTATCATCCACTGGGATTACATCTGCCAGATTACGGCCTCAATGAATTGGATATATTCGTTCCCGATAGTCAGCGCCTGGAAATCCCCAGCGCCACCTTCACAGAGCTGCTGGGGCTCATTTCCGGCGGCTGGAGCCAGTGGGCTTCTATGGCAGCAGGCTTCCTTAAACGCATATACGAAGAGGCAGATAAGTTTGTAACCGCCCGTAAAACGCGCACGGCTACACTAAAAGACCTGGGCTATGTACGTTTTAAACTGGGTATGATAGCCGCGAGCAAAACAATCGCTGATATCATGTATGATTATGTTTTGACACAAACCAATTTATTCCAACAATTTCCTAAAGACCTCTTTGTATTGCAGGCCATCAAAACTACGGCAGCGGATTATATGTTTACCAGCGCAAACCATTACCTGGAGCTTTGCGGCGCCGATGGTTACCGGTTTAATGCCACGAATAATTTTGCAGCGCAGGCGCTCACCGATGCAAGAGGTTTCAGCATCCTTGGTGGTGCAAATGATGTATTATACCAGTTGCTAACGCAATACTGTCTGCAGGATGAGTCCACAAAAGGCAAGACAGACTTCCTCGAGGTGATGCAGGTATTTCCACATACGAGGGATGCCTCCCGCTACCTGAAGCAAGTAGGGACGCTATTTCAGCAAATACCGGAAGATAATCTTGCACAAGTATTTTATGGCAAGATCCTCTCCCGGTTATTTATCATTCAACTCCTGGAATCCGGTGTAGAATCGTTGGTGACGGAGTCATTTGAGGCGGCACATGCCTATTGCCTGGCTGATCTCAATGATTTGTTGCAGCACTATGCCTTATCCCATAAGATCGCTATCCGGCGCTAAAACAAAAGTCATCCTTTTGCTATCGTGCCAAGTATCCGCCATCAATCGGATAGTAGCCTCCGGTAGCAAAGGATGCTTTATGGCTGCTCAGGAAAGTGACCAGGTACGCCACTTCTTCCGGTGTACCCATTCTTCCAATAGGTTGCGCACCATTGAGCATTTCATCCATCCCTCCAAAATTATTGCTTACCAATGGCGTATCGATAAACGCTGGTCCCACGGCGTTGATTCGAATATTACGTGTAGCATATTCCAATGCAGCAGTGATAGTCAGTCCTACATTTGCGTGCTTGCTGGCGATATATGCCGCTGCACCGGGCAAGCCTATACGACCACCTACAGACGACATATTAACGATGACGCCACCGCCAGCAGCCAGCATTACCGGAATTTCATACTTCATGGAATAGAACATGCCATTGAGGTTGATATCGATGGTTTCTTTCCAGTCATCGATCGCGAACAGGTCAGTGTCTGTAGGCTGTTTGAGTATGCCGGCGTTATTGCAGGCGATATCCAGTTGTCCATAATGTACTACTGTCTCCTTCACCATACGTTCGCAGTCTTCCGGGATGCTAACATCCGCCACCACATAGATGGCGTCGCCGCCGGCGGCATTAATCTGTTCGGTGACTTCTTTAAGCGGGGCTTCCTTGCGGCCTGTCAGCACTACTTTTGCGCCGTTGGCCGCGTAATCAATTGCTACAGCTTTTCCGATACCCAGGCTAGCGCCTGTAACTAAGGCTACTTTGTTTTCTAATAACATATTAATTGTTTATTGGTGAGAGAAAGAAGCGCGTATTATGCATCATAATCCCAGATCATATACATGGCGCCCCAGGTAAATCCTGAGCCAAAAGCTGCCAGTATCAACTTATCACCCTTTTTTAGCTGAGGCTCATAATCCCAGAGACAGAGCGGGATAGTACCTGCTGTGGTGTTGCCATAGCGGTCTACATTGATCATAATTTTTTCAACAGGAAATTGAAGTACTTCGGCAGTGCGAATAATGATTCGTCTGTTGGCTTGATGTGGCACCAGCCAGATTACATCATCTGCAGTGAGGTTATTCCGCTGCATGATACCGTTAATAGATTCTGTTAGTTGCAGCACTGCATACTCGAAGATGGCTTTTCCATCCATATACATGAAGTGTTCTCGATTGTCTACAGTATCGCTGGTGGCGGGCCATGCAGAGCCGCCGGCTTTAACGAAGAGGAAGTCGCGGCCGCTGCCATCCGTGCGAAGGAAACAGTCCTGGATGCCGCTTTCCAAAGGGCCTGGCTCCAGTAAAACACCGCCGCTGCCATCGCCAAATAAAGCGGCGGTAATGCGATCGTTTTCATCTATGATGGCACTCATCTTGTCGGCGCCCAGCACCAGCACGTATTTGTAGATGCCTTGTTCCACATATCGGGATGCGATATCCAATGCAGAGATAAATCCACTGCAGGCACCATTGATATCGATCGCCCATGCTTTGGACGCGCCGATGGCATGTGCTACGATATTGCTGGTAGAAGGCGTGATCATATCCGGTGTAGAAGTGGCCAGGATAATGGCATCCAGTATTTCGGGAGAGATGCCTCGCTTACGACAGATTTCAAGGGAGGTTTCGATACACATCCGCGATGTACCTGCACCCGCTTCATTTAATATTCTTCTTTCGCGTACACCCAGGTACTTGGGGATCCAACCGGGAGGTATTTCCATCTTTTGTTCCAGGACAGCGTTAGGCACTACATTTTCCGGCACATAACCTCCCACCGCGGTTATGACAGCACTACACTTTCTCATGATAATTTTTTTAGGATAGTATTTCCCTTTGGGTAAACTATTGATTATAAAAAAATATCTATTACAACCGGTGCATGATTTCCAAAACGTAAAATTACATAGGGGACATGAAGTACTATTTCAGCTTTTAAATTTGATAATTATTTAAACAACAAAAAATCTGCATCTCCATAAAACCCTTACAAATAAAGGAGATTCAAAGATCTCACCACTGTAATAACAGATGCAGCATCATAAAGTATTTTTGTTTGAAATCCTGACAGTATTAATTACCAACAACATCCAACTATTTAAGAAGCCCCCAATAAGTATTGCTTTAAAATTGTGTAACTGTTTAAAAGTAAGTAGCCATGAAGCCCGATATGTACGTGATGCCGCAGGTTTTGCGGGAATTATCTTCATTAAGAAAAGATGACAAATACCATCCAGATATGGAGGTAGCAAGAATTAACCAACTATATATTCCAGAAAACGTAGCAGCATTAGCCCTTAGTTTATCAGACATTACAGCCGCATTTTACGGGATATTATTGCAACAGGCAGATGCTATTGCCGGAGATCATGCAGCTGATGCATTATCACAAGCGCTTTTATACCAACTGGGTTATAACAAAGGATTGAAGGTCGCAGAAATTTATCCAGGGCTGGAACCTGATGCCAGTGGTGTGATAGAGGTAATCATTGCAGCCATACTTACTGCCAGTCCTGAATTCAGATTTAGCGTGGAAACGTTTACTGATGCGGAGGTGACGTTTAAACTCAGTGGTCATGATCGTTATCACCGAATTGCCAGGAAATTGAATATTATTCATCTGCTGCAATGGCCGGTGATACTGCCGTTCTTTAACGGCGCTTGTGCGGCTGTAGCGCCGGGCTGGACAACTACTGCCATCAATATAGAAATAGATGACGACAGTGCTTGTGATTATATATTCAGTATTTCCAGGCAGCCAGCAGATCGGGTGCTTGCTGATGTTCAAACGGGCATGCGGCCGCCTTTCTTCAAACTTCCCGCGTCTCCGCTGGTGCCCAAGGGAAATTTAGTTACGGTGCAACTGGGCAGTGCGCAGGATTTTTTGATGCATGATTTTATAGAATTAGTGAGGTATTGTCTTTCCGCGGAAGCCTGGAATGCGAACAGGTTGTATCCTACGGGCGCAGATCAATATATGCTGGGAGATAAATTCAGGGCGATACGTATTGGTCAATTTACTGAAACGACCCAATACAAGGCAGTGATAGATAGTTTGGTTATTAAGAAGCGTAAACGCAAAAGCATCATGCATATAATGTCTGAAAGCGGGGAGTTGATTTACCTGCTGATGTTTGATTATTATATGTGGAATGGTGGGGAGTTTAAGCGGAAATTTGCGCAGTTGAAAAGTGATGGCAGTGTTAACGTTACTGCACCTTTGCCAACAGTTACCAGAAACAATTTCGATAACCCTTACGACTATACGGCAACTATATCACCTATATTGGAAGCTCATTGCGCCGGGCATTTCGACGGTTATCCGCTGGTGCCGGGTATGTTGATTATGACCATATTATTGCAGGAAGCAGCGCAATGGGTACAGGAAGTAATAGGAATAACCTCCAAACCTGTACTGGATACAATTTCCATACATCCCAACAGGGTCATGCAACCGAATACCGCTTTCAACGTGGCAATCAGTGTGTATAAAGCATCACCGACGGTGCTGAAGTTTGTGCATACGATTACACATGAAGAAGAGCCGGAGCTGGTGTTGTCGTTTGTGGAGTTTGATTTGGAGGTGTAGGGTTTATAAAGAAAAAAGACTGGTATTCGATGAACCCAAACTGCTATGTCCTCCAAATTTCCTGGCGACCATTACCCTGGCTCGGCTCAGGGCTTCACGGCTGGTAAAAAGATAACGTGCAATATTTGTGAGCGATATTTTTTGTATGATAGCTGGCCGATGACGTAGTAAAAAGCGATATCGTTCCAGCGGGCTTTTCAGTGATAAAATATACTGATGTTCCGCCTGTTGTTCCATGATATCCTGGTAGAGTTGCATATTGACATGCAGTATACTGGAATGAAGGTCGTATAAGGGCTGTAATTTCTTGATATTGAATCGTAATATAACCGCATCTTCGAGTGCAGTAATATCCATATATGATGGCTTATTATTAACATAACTCAAGCAGTTCGTCAGGAAGTCATCCATGAAACCGAAGTTCATGATTTTCTCACTGCCATCTTCGCCGGTGAAGCTATATTTGAACTGGCCCGACAAAACGAATGCGCCATACCTGGCTATCTTTCCAATGCGCAGGAATTGTTCTCCTTTCTTGATATAACGTACCGTGGCCAGCTGGTCGAGCAATTGCCACTCTTCCATGGATACCTGTGGGTATTTCCTGATCAGCCTTTCGTAATAAGATGGGAGTTTCATAAGCATCAAATGTATTATTTTATTTGGATTGTGCATCATGCAGCCAGGACGCTAATACCTGGTTGAATGCTGTTGGTTTTTCCATCATCGGCACATGCCCGCATTCTGCAAATACCACCAGGCGGGCGTCAGGGAGCCAGTCCTTAAATTCATGCGCCACATGTACCGGTGTAATATGGTCTTCAACACCCCATATTAATAGCGTTGGGGAAGTGATGTTGGGTAAGAGATCTGCAACGTAATGCCGCTGCGCCGACTTAGCGGCACGCAGTACTGTCAAGCATTTGCGGGAATCCTGTGTAATGGCGAGTACTTCTTCCACCATCTCTTCCGTTGCCATTGCCGGATCATGAAAAGTATAGGCCACACGTTCTTTGATATATTCGTGGGTGTTACGTTTGGGAAAGCCACCCATATTGGTATTTTCGTATAGCCCTGAGCTGCCCGTCAGCACCAGACGTCTCACATTTTGCGGGTGCCTGGCCGCATATAAAATAGCGACATGTCCGCCCAGAGAGTTCCCTACCAATATTACATTCTCCAGCTGATTGGTTTTGATGTAGTCTTCCAGAAAAGTGGTCAGATGACTCAGCTGATCAGCGGTGGGCGACTCATAAATAGGAAGTGCCGGTATATGCAGTTGGTAGTCGCTGCTGAAATGTGCCACTACGCTGCTCCAGTTGCTCAGTTGTCCGAAAAGCCCGTGCAATAATATCATATGCGGTTTCATATCATCGATTTAAAACAAAAGTAGCAGCATATAATTTCGCGGGTCGTGATCAGAATCACAAAGTGTAAAAACAGAAAGGCCGTCTCCAATAATGGAGACAGCCATTTGCTACTAGAAAACTGGTTGGCACACAGATGGCCAACCTATCTTAATTAAAACTGTCCATATAAACTATTGCCCTTCTGTTCCTCCTCCTAACGCTCTATAGAGATCTACCGTGCTATTGAATTGTTGTAATTCGATGTTGATCTGTTCCAGGTCATTCTGCAGCTTTGAATTCTGTGCGTTAATCACTTCCAGGTAGGTAGCCATTCCACTTTTATATAGCAGTGTGGCATCGTGTGTGGCCTTATCCAAGGAGGCCGTTTTCTGCTTCACCAGCGATAGCCTTTCTGCGGCGCCCTGGTAGCTTGCCAATGCGTCGGAGACCTCCCCTACTGCTACTAATACTGCCTGTTTAAATTGTATGGCTGCTTTCTCCTGTTCTATCACCGCCGTCTGATAAGCTGTTTTAAGCGCGCGCTTCTGGAACACCGGCTGCGTAATATTAGCAGCCAAATTTTTAGTAATAGATCCAGGGAGATCAAACCAGGAGTTCACTTTAAAGGAGTTCAATCCTCCCTGCGCCGTCAGGCTGATAGCTGGGTACATCGCTGTTTTAGCCAGTCCTGTTTTAGCGCTTTGCGACATCACTGCATATTCCGCTGCTTTCAGGTCCGGGCGCCTGCTTAATAACTGCGCAGGCACTCCCGCGCTGATCGTCATTGCTGGCTGTAGTTCCTGCAAAGAGGCAGCTCTCTCCACACTACCTGGATATGCTCCACATAAAATACTCAGTGCATTTTCCTGAATAGCGATATTCTGTAATGCCTGTGGTATCAAGAGTTCAGCGGTTTTCTTCTGGGCCTCTGCCTGTTCAATCGCTAATGAATTTATCTGACCCGAATTATATTGTAAGCGCATCATGGCTAATGTGCTTTCATTCAGACTCACATTCTCGCGGGCAATACGTAACTGACCATCCAGACTAACCAGGTTATAATAGGCCTGTGCTACCTGTGAGATAATGCGGGTTTTCAGCGCTACCAGATTTTCTTTCTGACCAAAGTAATCAGCACGCGCCTGCTCTCTTTGCAGTTTAGCTTTCTGCCAGATATCTACTTCCCAGGAAACTGCCAGGTTGGTATTAAAGTCATCGATATATTTGGTGCCAGCAAACTGCTCCGTGAGAGAGCCGTTTAAACTATTGGCAGACTGCCATGTTCTATTGGCGCCCGCCGTAGCATTGACAGTAGGCAATAACGCCTGCTTCGCCATCTTCCTTGCCAGGTCCAACTGCTCCATCGTTTTGATGCCCACATTGATATCGCTGTTTTTCTGCAAAGCTTTTTCTACGAGAGATATCAACTTAGCATCCTTGAAAAATGTACGCCATGGCAGCTGCATTGTGTCGCCTGTCAGCGTTACCGGGCTGTTATACTGCGCCGGCATATCCAGCGGCTGCCGCGAATATGGTTTGGTGACAGAACAAGCAGCTAACAACAGCGTTGCTCCCAAACCAGTCAGTATATGCTTTATATTAGAATCATTCATTTTTAATAAGATTAGTGGTGAGCAACCTTTTTCTTACCTGATACTTTTTCCTGTAAATACTGGAAAAACATATATAACACTGGTATCAAAAATACCCCGAGGACAACGCCGCTAAGCATACCCATGGCGGCGCTCACGCTGATAGATTTATTCCCGGAGGCCATACCGCCAGATGATAACATTAACGGTATCATACCTACGATGAAGGCCAGTGATGTCATGATAATAGGCCGTAACCTTGACCTGGCACCAGCTACCGCTGATTCCAAAATAGACATACCGCCGCGCCTGCGCTGTACCGCAAATTCTACGATCAGGATGGCATTCTTTGCCAGCAAGCCTATCAACATAATCAATCCTACCTGCACGTAAATATTATTATCAAAACCTATTGCCAGCACGCCGGCAAATGCACCTATCACACCTGTTGGAATAGATAACATCACCGCCAATGGCAACAGATAACTTTCATATTGCGCGGCCAACAGCAAGTACACAAAGAGTAAGCATAAGCTGAAAATGGCGATGGTCTGTCCGCCGGAAGCTTTTTCTTCCAGACTTAAACCTGTCCATTCATAGCTGTAATCCGAAGGCAATTGCTTCAATACTGGCTCTATGATATCCATAAGCTGTCCGTTGCTGACGCCAGGATATGGCGATACGTTGATGTTGAGTGAATTATAGAGATTATATCTGTTTACTGCCTCAGGGCCATATACTTTCTTTAAATGCACAAGTGTAGTTACCGGCACCATCTCTCCATTATTATTTTTCACATAGATGTTCTTAAATGCCTGTTCATCCATCCTGAATACGCCATCTGCCTGTATCTTCACGCGGTAAAATTTACCAAAGCGGGAAAAGTTATGTGCCTGGTCACCCGCGAAATAAGATTGTATCGTACTTAAAATATCTGATACGCCTACACCCATTTGCTTTGCTTTATCTTCATCCACTTCCAGCTCCAGCTGTGGGAAGTCGGCGCGGAACATCGTATATGCATAGGCCACTCCAGGCGTTTGCATCAATTTGGCAATCAGCTCGTCCGCCTTAGCCTTCAAGACTTTAGGTTCACGACCCATGCGGTCTTGCAGTACTATTTCCGCATCGTTTGTCATACCATAACCATCTACCGGCGGCATGCGGAAGGCCAATACAGCACCTTCTTTGATAGTGCCCAAATCTGCACTGATGGCAGTTAATATCTTCGCAATGTCTTTCTCTTTTCCACGGTCTTTGCGCTCCTTCAGTTTGATGAAGCCCATGGCATACGTAGAACCTGCGGAACCAGATAATAAGCTGTAACCCGTCACAGAAGTATTTTCTTTGATGGCCTCATAATGTTTTAGCTTATCATTGATTTTATTTGCTACCTCAGTAGTTTTGGTAAGACCCGTACCTGGAGGCATTGTCAACGAATACATGATCAATCCGTCGTCTTCCAGTGGCACAAAACTCTTAGGTGTGGAAGTCATTAGCAGTCCTGCGATAGCAATAACGATCGTAACCAAAGCCGCTGCGAGCCATTTCTTTTTCGCCAGGAACCTGACGCCTTTCACATACTTACCGGTCATGTTTTCAAAGCCGGCATTGAAAGCGGTGCTGAACCTTTTCCCGAAGCTATTAGATGGCTTATGTGCGCCATCAGCGTGATTATTCTTCAGAAATAGCGCACAGAGTGCAGGCGTCAACGTTAGTGCATTTACTGCCGATATGATAATAGCTGTTGCCAGCGTATAGGCGAACTGTTTATAGAAGAGACCTGCCGACCCTGACATAAAACCGATGGGGATAAATACCGCCGACATGACCAGTGTAATTGAAATAACGGCACCAGTGATTTCCCGCATAGCGCGTTTGGTCGCCTCTTTTCCACTGAGATTGGTACCTTCCATCTTACTATGTACGGCCTCCACCACCACAATTGCATCATCCACCACAATACCAATGGCCAGTACCAGTGCAAACAAGGTGAGTACATTGATCGTAAAGCCTAATACCAACAGGAAGAAGAAAGTACCTACAATAGCCACCGGCACAGCAATGGCCGGAATAATGGTAGAACGCAAATCCTGCAGGAAGAGGAACACCACAATAAACACCAGCACAAAAGCTTCTATCAGTGTGGATTTCACCTGAGATGTGGCCTCATCGAGTCTGTCTTTAGAACTGATGACCTTAGAATATTTTATACCTGGCGGGAAAGATTTCGCTAGGCGGGCAATCTCTTTTGTGATACCGATTTCAATCTCATTGGCGTTGGAACCTGTCGTTTGCATGATGGCAATAGACACCGCATTTTTTCCATTGGTTTGGTTATCACCAGTATACGAAATAGCTCCAAACTCAACCCTGGCAACGTCTTTGAGTCGCACGAGGTTAGCGCCGTTAGATTTCACGACGATGTTGTCATAATCTTCCGGCAGATTTTTCTTTCCCTTATATCTGATGACATATTCCAGTGCGGCATTGGACTCCTCTCCCAGCTTACCAGGAGCGGCTTCCAGGCTCTGATCACGGATAGCGTTGGAGATATCCGCTGGCACGAGGCCATAGGCCGACATCTTCTGCGGGTCGAGGTAGATCCTCATGGAATAATCCTTGATCCCGAAGATCTGCGCCTGTCCTACCCCTTTGATCCTTTTGATCTGTGGGATCAGGTTGATATTGGCATAGTTCTGTAAAAATGTTTCATCGTAGCGGCTATTATCTTCTGTGTATAAGTTAAACAGCATGATCATGCTGTTCTGTTGCTTGGAGGTGGTGAGGCCGAGGCGTACCACTTCTTCCGGCAGTACAGGCGTGGCCTGTTGCACCCTATTCTGCACGTTTACGGCCGCCTGGTCTGAGTTTACCCCTTGTTTGAATACGATGGAGATAGAAAAGGTACCGTCATTGCTGGCAGTAGATTTTATATACTCCATATCTTCCACCCCATTGATCTGCTCTTCCAGCGGCGTTACTACAGAACGAATCACCGCTTCGCTATTACCACCAGGATAAGAACCAGATACCATCACCGTAGGCGGTGCAATATCAGGGAACCGGGTCACTGCCAGTCTGCTCAAACCCAGTAACCCCAGGATCACAATGATGACAGAGATAACAGTTGCAAGAACAGGTCTGTCTATTATCTTTCTTAACATATAATCTTCTTAAAAAAATTATTTACTGATAAATACTGAATCTGCAGACAGATATTTAGGCGCCACCACCATGCTGTCTTGTAGCATGTCCAGGCGGTTAATGGCTATCTTATCTCCTGGTTGCAAGCCTTCTTTTACAAAGTAGCTGTGCGTTGCAGCGCCTTGTACTTTCACCGGCACCATGGACACTTTATTATTGCCTATCAGTTTAAACACAAAAAATTTATCCTGAATATCTTTTACGCTGGCAATAGGTAGTTGTATCACATTATTCAAAGTGCTGTTGATGACTACTTTAGCGGCACCGCCTGAACGCAGCAGCTTTTCAGGATTGGAGAAAATCGCTTTCATGGTGATACTTCCTGTGGTCTGGTCTATGTTACCACTGGCAGTTTCCAATGTACCCTGATGGTCATAGGTAGAGCCATCCGCCAGTATAAGAGAGATGTTGTTGGTTTTTCCATCGCCTATTACACCAGATTTTTTATAACCGATAAAATCAGCTTCGCTTATTGAGAAATAGACGAAGATGGTGTTGATATCAGCGAGCGTAGTCAATGCTACCTGATCTGCCGGCGCAACGAGGTTACCTATCCTGTTGGGAATTCTACCTATATAACCACTTACTGGCGCTTTTATGAGGGTGAAATCCGCATTGATTTTAGAAGATCCCAATGCCGCCTTTGCCTGCTCTACCTGTGCGGTGGCAGCATTCAAATTGGCCTGGGCTGTTTGCAACTGGATATCGGTAATTACTTTTCCAGCTACCAGCGGCTTCAGTTTTTCTACTTCCAGGCTTGCATTGGCCTGGGCCGCCAGCGCGGCTTTGAGAGCAGCACTGCTGCTATTTACCTGTTCCGTATATACTTCAGGTTTAATTTTAAATAGCGTCTGTCCCTTTTGAACATAGTCTCCCTCCTTTACCAATACGGCTTCCAGGTATCCGGTCACCTGTGGTTTTACGTCTACATTTACAATACCTTGCATCAGGCCAGGGTAGCCTTTTTGCGTAGCCGCATTTCCTTTCGTCAATACAATAAAGTCCGTTTCCATAGGAGGCATTTCTCCTGTTGATTCAGCGCTATGCCCGCAGGAAGAAAGCAATATTGCACCCATCATAACTAATAGAGAAGGAAGATATTTCCTGTACATAATTCTTGCTTTTACAGTTTCTAATTCAAGGCAAAGGACGCCCATTTCAGCCGTGGATAAGGTGTAGAAAGACTGAAACGGAAATAATGGCGACTGAATGGTAAAATGGAAAGACTGAAAAGAAAGGGAATTTCATAAGGCGTCCGATCATCCGGACAGGCATATACTATCTTAGCCAGTAAGACTACCGGCCGAATGATGAAATTGTATGAAGCTAAAAAATCGTAAGGATTAATAACCTAACCATGCTTTAAGCAATGGTGCTTTGTCGCGGCTGACAATGATTTCAACATCAGGATATTTTTTAAGCTGGATTTTTAGTTTGTTGTTGAAATAATTATGTACTACTTCAATGGCATCTATGTTGACGATAAACTGTCTGTTGGCGCGAAAGAAATACTTTGGATCGAGTTGTAATTCCAATTCATCCAAGGTAAGCGGCACTATTTCTTCGGGGCCGTTGAGTAGTCTGGCTTTAGTAGCTTTCTGTTCGGAGCAGAAATACAGGATACTATCTACCATAATGGTTTTAAAACCATCTCTGTAGGGTATCAGGAAGCGGCTGCGGTAGTTTTTAGGTTTGATATCGTGCAGGAGTTTTTCCAGGGAAATATTACTGGTAGTCGGCGCCATACGATCATATTTTTCGAAGGCAGTAATAAGTTCTTCTTTTTCTACAGGTTTCAGGAGATAGTCGATGCTATTTTGTTTGAAAGCCTGTATGGCATAATCATCATATGCTGTAGTGAAGATGACTGGAGATTGTATAGTTATTTTATCGAAGATATCGAAGCTGATTCCGTCGCCCAGTTTGATATCCATGAGGATGAGGTCTGGTTGCGGATGCTGTTGCAGCCAGGTAACGCTTTCGCTTACACTTTCCAGCACGGCAGCTATTACAGCTGTTGGGCGGATTTCCTGAATCAGGCGTTTGAGCCTTTCAGCGTTGGGTCTTTCATCTTCGATAATTAAAATGTTCATCTCTCCTTAATTTAAAAGTGGTACAGTTACACTGAAAATTTTTTCGTCCTGGTAAATTTCGGGCAGTGGCGCATCCATTAGCGCATAGCGTCGGGTGATATTATTCAGCCCTATCCCGGAACCTGGGGCGGTCCGTTCTAAAGGATTGAGGCTATTCTCTACGATTAGCTGCTGGCGATCATTGCTTCTGATGGTGATCGTCAATGGCTCATTTTTGGTCGTTTTATTGTGTTTTAAAGCATTTTCTACCAGGAGTTGTAAGGTCAGTGGCGGCAGCTGAAGATTGTAATAATCATTATCGATATTGATATCGAATAGGACGCCTTGTCCCAGCCGCTGTTTGAGCAGGAATACGTATGCGTTCAGGAATTTTATCTCTTCTGCGAGCGTTAGGATATTCTTTTTGGAGTTCACCAGGAGATAACGGTAAATCTTGGCGAAGTTCTCAGAATATTCATAACCGAGTTGCTGGTCTTCTAATATCAGTTCAGAAAGGACGCTGAGGTTATTGAAGACGAAGTGCGGGTCTAGTTGTAGTTTCAGCGACTGCAGCTCTGCTTCAGCGGCTATCTGTTTCAGTTGTGCGGCTTTCAGTGCTTCATTGCGCCAGTTGACGATAAGATAGTTGCCTGTATTGACGGCCACTATCACGAAGGCGATAATAATACTGGTAACGAACCATTGCACCAATCCTCTGGCCTCTTCAATAGACAATGATTTCTGAGCGGTAGCCCCATCTATTCCTACCACGAGATAAATAAAAAAGAGGGTGATCAGGAAGTGAAGGATAGACACCAGGAGTAGTACGAGGCCCGCTTCGGCAAAAAATCTTTTGCCGGGGCTTTCTACCCAGGGTAGTCTTTTATTCAGCTGGTTGCTGATAACGATGCTTAGTTCGCTGATAGCGAAACAAAAAAGCAGTGTCGTTAAAAGGTTCGCTAATATTTCTTTGAGCGGCTGATTAAAGAAGTTAGGCAGCCAGTCAGTGAATGGGTCGATGATATAAGAGATGAGATACATCAGGAAAAACGAGGTCACGACGATGACTATTCGTTTCCAGCGGTTATTGATGAATGTATCGTTTGTTGCTCCCATATCTTTGAAAATGACTGTTTTTCGTTGCAAATGTCACATTTTACTATAATTCTGCGATATAAATACAACTGAAACGGCATTTTGGGTTACTGAAACTGGAGGATATGGTGATGAATGGTGTTTGCCGGGAGAGAAAATGTTAAAATAACGAGGATGTTATTAATGCTAAAATTTACCATTTTTTTGCAATTTTAATAAATAACGTCTATTTTAGCATAATACCACACCTTTATTATGCTAATAGAATTCAAGTTCAAAAATTATCTTTCATTTAAAGATGAAGTGAGTTTTTTAATGACTCCAGTGAAGTCATTTAAGGAAAAGGAGAAGGAGAATATTATCAAAACCGGCAAGGGGATTGAGCTGTTGAAGGTGGCCGCAGTTTATGGTGCTAATGGCAGTGGGAAGAGTAATTTCATCGCTGCTTATTATGAATTTGCTAATGTCATTTTCAATTCATTTCGTGATTCTTTAAATCCTGAAAAACAACGAAAAATCTACCAGAAACATTTTCTGCTCAGCACCACTGCTGATAAAGAGAATACGATGTTTGAGGTTTCCTTTATACAAGGGCAATACATTTATCGGTATGGTTATGAGATATTTCGCAATACCATCAAAAAAGAATGGTTATATAGAAAATTAGACAGAGAAATACTTTTGTTTAACAGGGAGGAGCAAGATTTTCAGATTAATCGTGAATCTTTTGCAGAAGGAGAAAAATATCATGCAGAAGTAAATAATAATGTTTTAATGTTAAGCCACCTCGCCCAGCACAATCAACCTGTGAGCAAGGATGTCTTGGAATGGTTTTATAGTACGATTGCAATGGATGGCATTGACCAGAAACCATATACGCAAATAACTGTTTCGCTGCTAAAGGATGAACCGGAATTCAAGGAGTGGGTTACCATTGTGCTGAAATACCTGGAAATAGCCAACATTGAAGCTGACGAAAAGGATGGTGAAGTTATTACCTATCATAAAAAGTATGATGCCAACAACCTTATTGTATCCTCAGTTCCTTTTGATCAGGCAATGGAATCCGATGGCACTAGAAAGCTAATTCATATTTTGGGGCCAATCTTTTTAACATTGCGGCTTGGAGGCGTTTTATTAATAGATGAATTTGATTGTAAGCTTCATTCGAATCTCACCAAAAAATTGCTTTCGCTATTCCAGCAATATAATAAGCACAATGCACAATTTATTTTCACTGCACAAGACACCAATTTATTAGACAAGGAATTACTTAGGAGGGATCAAATCTGGTTTACGAGCAAAGATCAATTTGGCGTCTCAACTTTGTATTCTATGTCAGAATTTAGTGTGAAAGCCGTTCGCAATACCTCTGATTTTGCAAAGAAGTATCTCGATAATACTTTTGGTGCTGCCGATACATTAGAGATAACCAAAAAACTAACTGATCTTTTGTATGGCGAGTAAGAAGGAAAAGCAATTGCCTGCTTATCAAAGAGAACAAGGAAAGCGTGGCCCGCAGCCTCCCAAAAAGCCTAAGCTGGTTTTTTCTTTTGAATACCTCATTGATGTTCGGGAAGGGCAGCGTTTCAAAGAATGGCAAACACTTGGTCATCTGGCGGAATTGATGGAAATGATTCGGCATTTAAGTAAATACTCCTGTGAGGAAGCCCTTCAGGAAGGCTGCATTAAACAATATGGTGAATTTCCCAGTCATTCAAAATTCACCGCACCTAAGCACTTACCTCATAAAAATTGGGGATCGATGCATATCACCAAAAAAAGTAAGCAAGTGGTGGCTGGATTTTTTGAAGAAAATGTCTTCAATATAGTTTATCTGGATAAGGACCATGAATTTTATCCGATGGCAGAAAAATAATTAAATATAAAAAGCGGTACCTGATACCGCTTTATATGTTTGTAATAGGAAGATGCGCTGTAGCACAGAAGTTATGGGCATTATTATTTCAAGGCAGCAGCCAGACGTTCCACCCTGGTTAACCATTTTTCACGAAAAGCAGCACTACAATCCTTCATCGGCGCTATATACGAGACTTTTTTCACCTTGATACCGCATAATTCCAATGTACCTTTTTTCAATTGGTTCAATGCCGGACTTCCCATAAACAATATATCATACCAGCGTGGAGTATCGGCTGTAACGATGAGATGAGCGGTTTTTCCTACAAGTAATTTTCGGATAAAAGGTTTTCCTGGAATAGCTTCGAAAGTAATGCCTGGAAGAAAGGTACGATCTATAAAGCCTTTCATGATCGCGGGACTACCAAACCACCATACAGGGAATACCCACACGATATGGTCTGCTGACTTTATTTTTTCGATAGCTGCCAGCAGGTCTGGTTCCAATTCCGTTCTTTTACGGTATCCATATTGAAGGTTGGGATTGAATTGCAGGTCTCTTATAACAATGATGGAAACCTCAGAGGAAGAAGCATTCAGTCCTTTGCAATAGGCGTTTATGAGTGCATCATTGAAACTTTCTTTATCCGGATGGCCGTTTATAATCAGTATCTTTTTCATGACTGCAAAGCAATGACATCTGTGTTGCCGCAAAAAGGACAAATGTCTAATTCGTCACAGCCTTTCTGATGCGGCTCAGGTGGCGCTGTGTAATACCCAGGTAGGAAGCCAGGTGCTGTAAGGAGATAAACTGAATATAAGCCGGATTTTTTGCAAGCAGATCACGATAACGCTTCTCAGCGCTTTCTTTGAGTAGTCCTAATACACGTTGTTCCATCCTCAGGTATTCCTGCTCTGCCAATAGTTTGAGGAATCGCAACCAGTTAATGCTTCTCTTTTCCTGTTCGAGGATAAAGTCGTGTGGTATTACGATCATTTCCACCGGTGTTATCGCCTGGATATTTTCTGCGGTGGGGCATTGTGTGAGAAAAGACGCATAGGCTGTTACAAAGCTGCCGGCAAACATAAAGCAGCTGGTGATCTCCTCTCCTTTTTCATTTATATAAAAAGACCTGAAGATGCCTTTATTGATAAAGGCTACTGCTTTACAAGTTTGTCCACTCCTGATAAAATAATCATCTTTCTTAATAGCACGGTTATTTCCTGCCTTTAAGACAGCTGCTATTTCTTCTTCATTAAGTATATTAAATGCTTGCAGGTATTGTTCCATTGTATGTACAGAAAAGGCAAATATCAGTAATATAGTGGGTATTCACCTAAAACTAGATACTATAGCCTTTTATATACATTCTCTGCCAGATGATGATGGAGCCATTTGCCGGCGGCTCTGGTATCTTTATCAGTGGTGCCTTTCCCGGCAACCAGTTCCAGGCCCCATTTGCGGCCTTCGAACTCAAAAAGAATATCTTTAGCTTCTGTGGGTTCTGTCACCATCCAAATGGCTACCGAGATATTCCTGAACACGAAAGTACAGTCCCAGGTTACGTAGTAAAGCTGTTGCTGATAAGGGATTACCTCGCTGTAATTGATAAATTTACCGGCATATCTGCCTTTGGTTTCTATGCCTGTTTTCACCGCCGCAGTAGAATTTTTCATCTGGTAGTATACCAGCTTGAGTGGAGGTTTGGGCTCATCGCCTTTACGGCGAAGCACTTCACGGAATAGCACCAGCCACATCTCCTGTATTTCATGCACGAATTGTAATTCTGTTTTTAAGTCGGCCCCATTGACCCACACTCCCCAACCCGTGTTATTGGTCCTTTTCAGGCCCATACTGCGGTCATTGGAGAGATGACGTATAAACTCACCTGCTCTGCCCCAGGTCTCAAAACCGAGCATAAACAGTTCGTTATTTTCAATAATGATTGCTTCCATGGCATGGCGCATGATAGGGAGGAAGGGGTAATGAATTTCCTCAATGCGCACGATGCTGTTTTTGTATCTGTAATACAAACCTTCTTTGATATGCTCTAACTCTAATGGCACTGCTATACTATTTGCGGATGAAAGTGCCCCGGCACAAAAATACTAATATTTTTAGCATTTGAGCAAATTAGATTTCATTTCTTGCAGTGCAATTTTTTGAATGAAAATAGCGGCATGTATGTCAATGCTTTGCGACATCCATTATTGCATATTCATAATCTCCAATATTCCTTTCTGTACTTATGAAGTTAATACCAACGAGAACAATCGGTTTCTTCTCATCCAGGTAAGGCTGATAATACTTATTGGTGCGTATTTGCTCAATAGCGCGCGACGCACTGCTATTCAGCTTCAGTTCCAATATATAAATGAACTTATCTGTATTAATAACAATATCTGCACGCCCTCCTGCCTGCATCTCATCAGATCTTACTTCTTTACCCAAAATCGAGCGAAGTACTATAAATAACGGCGTATGATAGGCTTTTTCACTTTTCTCAAATAAGAAATAAGAAACACTGCTAAAGAGCCTTTTAACTGTTTCTATAAAGCCATCCACATTGCCCATTTCCAGGTCCATCTTCAATTGATGCGAAGCCACTCCAACAAACCTGGATAATTCTCTGGTCAATTCCGCTTTAGTTATTAATACCCCTAATAACTCACTCACGCTAACATCCTTGATAGATTGTTCACACATCACATGTGCCCTATTATTGGTTCTTGCTTTTTGCAAGACTACGTATTTATGATAATAGGGAATGGTGGCCTTCATACATTCCTGACATAAACAAGGTACCAGCATGTCATAATCAATTCCACGATACAGCGCATTTATACTCTCCAAATGTGTAACGATACTTGCCAGGTAACCGCGTTTCTCCACGCCTGCAACAGCAATAGAAAGCTCCTTTTCTTCCTCATCTACGATTACTACCGCTTTGGCTTCATAGTTTTTATCCTCTATCACCATACCTGTTCTCCATTTCAGGTCATTCTTAATCTCTTCATGGCGCTTTACTACCATTTTAGGAAAAATAGATTTAGGTAGAAACGCATTGTACTTGACCTTAAATTTCAGGGCATTCTTAAAATCAAATTTGAAGTCGGGTTGCTCTTTACTCAACAAGTCGGGAATGAGAAAATTATTATCATCAATTTTATAACACAACTCAAATTTCAGCATCAGCGATACTAAAAAATTATATTTCCATATAGGATATCGCTCCTTGTCAAGAATTCTATCTAATTGACATAAAGAAAAACGCCCATAATTATTGGCTATTTCTGCGGAATTTATGATAGCATAAAATGCCCCGGTAAGCCAGGATGGATTGATTACATTAGTTTCATTCAAGCCCGCATCCGGAAAATAAGTAACAGCCCCTAAATGATGTAGCCAGTTAATCAATGTTCCCTGATGGGTGTCCGCAACTCCTTGCTGATTACAGATTTCCCGGTAAGCTTCAAAATGGATATAGTCCTTCAATTCATCTCCATTTCTCATTTTCTCTAGCTCAGACTTTACACCCAGCCAATTATTTCCCCACATCGTTTTTACATAGGACAACTCTTCGATTGTATCAACCAGCATCTGCTTGAATTCAGGCAGATTTTTTCCTGTCTGACAGGAGATCTGTAAATAGCGCCCATTTATATTAGGGTACTTTCCAGTAAGATGTTTAATATTTTCATGGCTGGATGGGTTTTCATCAATCTTATTCGTGACGATAATCACCGGAGAATTTCCACCAAAGACCTGTATTAATTTCAACCACTTCTCTGTATCTGTATTTTCTCGGGCATTCAATACGAGCACGTATACACTTCTTTCTGTCAAAAAAAACTGATGTGTATGATGCATGATATCCTGTCCCCCAAAATCCCAAATTTTCACCAATACATCATTGGGTAACTTGCTGATGTCTATATTGATTCCATGCGTTTGCGCTTCCTGCGCGTTGTGTTGCTTACCTATCAGGTAATTCAGCAAAGATGTTTTTCCCGAAGCCCCCTCTCCTAAAAGAATAACTTTTACTTCGTTCAGTGGCTGCGCACCATTATCCAGTGATTTAAAGTAGTCGCGTATTGCCTCCTTTCCAATGGAGATCAATTCAACAGGGATATTTTGGATAGGGTTGTTATCTATACAAATACCATTCGGTATGTACTCCAGTCTTTTTCTTAATGGCAAATCCCAATCAAACAACCATCTTGGTAATTTAGAGATCTGATTATCGTTAAGGTTGACTGTCTGAAGAAAGTGCATTTCCCTCAACACCGAAATTTCTTTAATATTATTGTATGATAAGTCAAGCTCTGCTAAGGATTTAAGCTCCTTTAGTGCAGCAATACTATCTAGTTCATTTTTACTTAAATATAGGTGTACTAAGCGGGGCAGATCCAAAACAGGTAAATTTCTGAGCGATAAATTGCTGGCATATAAATACCTTAACTCTTTCAAATAATTAACTACTGCAATATCAACAATAGGATTTGCAGCAATTCTCAAGGATTGTAGTTTATGTAGAGACACCAAAACAGAGATATCTGCTATTTGATTAGATTCTAATGAAAGATAGTTAAGGTTTGTTAGTGAACTAAGCGGAGTAATATTTTCAATGTAATTATTAGACAAACCCAATTCTTGCAATTTCGATAGCTGGCCTAAGCAAGAAATATCAGTACATCTATTACCTGACAAATTGAGGTCTTCCAGATTTGTAAATAAAATAAGTTCTGATAGATCCTCCAATTGATTACCTGCCAAATCAAGACTTCTTAAATTCTTCAGTTGCTTCAGTTCCGCAGGAATAGTTGTAAACCCACATCCTCGCAAAACAACCGACACCACTTCTCCTTTTTCCATCCCATACCCATTACCAGTACGGAAATGATGTAAATGTTTCAATTGCGTAAAACTATCGCGACGTCTACTATCTAAATAATGATGCCTAGGCATCTTTTCAAGCAAACTTGGATCATTACGAAACTGTTCTTTCACTCTTTTTCGTATAGCCCTAATAATACTGTCTTGGGGATTTGCCATTTTTACAGCGTGGTTTTGGTGGTATAATGCTAAACAATGTATCGAATATAGATATCCATACACATGATCTCAATAAACAAATAACTTATAAATTAATAAAAAATAAGCATCTGCCAAAAAATCTACGATAGCAGTCTTCTGAAGAATAGTTACCTTTCCTTATGTTTTTACAATCATTCCTATGCCAAATGTCCTTCATGATAAATTCCTAGGCTGCCTCGCAGGCGGTGCTGTTGGTGATGCCATCGGCAGCCTCTATGAAACGCAGACATACATCTCCGACATCGACTTTAACTATATACATGGCATCACCGATGATACACAGCTAACGATGGCTACTTGTGAAGCCATCATTGACAGTCCCGTGCTGACGCCCGATGCCGTAGCACAAGCCATGCTGAAATGGTATAACAAAGGGATACTACGTGGTCTTGGCAGTAGCACACTTAGTGCATTGCGAGCATTGCAGGTTGGCGCGCACTGGGCGCTGGCAGGAAGAAGTGGAGAATATGCTGCCGGCAATGGCGCCGCCATGCGTATAGCGCCACTAGCCTTCATTTTGGACGTTTCAGCCCAACGACAACTAATCCGCGACATCTGCTACATCACACATAAAAATGAAGAAGCTTATGTTGGTGCAATAAGTGTATTATATGCGCTACAAAATATCCTCCGGGAAGGCAAACCCGCCACAACAAATCTTATCGCTCCAATCATCGACCATATTCCTGACACCAAAGTAAAAGATAGTCTGCTCCTACTCGCTGAACGCCCACATTATAAACTACCCATTGCCGCTGAATTAATAGGCACGTCTGGCTATGTAGCCTGCTCAGTTCCATTTTCTATTTTCGCCGCACAGCAAATCACTCACATGGACTTTCTCACTGCCATGAAAGGAATTATGCAATGTGGCGGCGACACCGATACTAACGCGGCCATCGCCGGACAATTAATGGGCGCCGCTATCGGCTATAATGCACTACCTCCTGAAATAAAAACTGCCTTCAGGAAAATTCCTGAAAGCAGCTATATTTTTGAATTAGCAGAAAAGATGAAAACAAAATGCCTATTATAACCTCGCATTTTTACTAATCGCCTGCATGATCACACCCATGGCCTCCCGCCCTTCAGGGGTAGGCATTGCCACGTAATTATGCACCTGTCCCTGCTTCAAATACAACCTGACAGGTACGCCAGCAGCACTGGCTTTTGCTGCCAGATCAACGCTGTCGGGATACAACAGGTCCAATGTTCCGGAAAAAATTATCATCGGCGCTAAGTCATGACAGTCGCCGTTCAGCGGACTAACATAAGGATGCCTTATATCCTGTTCGCCGGCATACATACGAGCGCCTTCCTTCATGCCAGGAATATCCTGGATAGGATCGGATTTAGCCAGAGCCACTTGTTCTGCGCGATTAATACCTGCATCGAGTCCTGGTGAAATCAGCACCAGCTGCTCCGGCTGCATACAACCGTTATCACGCAACCATTGGGCTGCAGCCAGCGACATACCCGCTCCTGCCGAATTACCCATCAACGTTACTTTTGCGACACCGGCATCCATCATTAAATCACGTAGCAATGCTCCTACCACCGGTACAATATCCTTGGCAGTAGCACCGGGCGCCAATGGATAGATAGGTACTACACAATGAACGCCAGCCTTGCGGGTCATCTCCCCAATGATACGCCAGTGGGCAGGCACAATCTCATTAATATAACCACCACCATGCAGGAATACTACATAATGATGGACAGCGGCATTATCTGTAGGTGCGGTGTAGTATACAGGCCATCCTGCAAAAGTTTTCCTTGTTACCGTTACGCCGCTGCCTAGCTTCTTCGGCTCATAGGATGCAGGCCGCAAAGCTAGTTTACGCACCCGTTTCTGAACAGCAGCTGCCGAAGCCGTTTGTCGCTTAATTGGCAGTAATCTCAACAAAACAGTAAAAAAACGACTCTGCCAGCTGGAACCCTGGTCCTCTTTTATCAGTAGTTTATCTGCATTCATTATAAAGCTATCCTTGTTCATTGCCAGTAATTTTAGAAAGATGTTTAGCTACAAAGCTCTATGAATGAAGCATCTAAAACTTGTACAAAGCTGCTGACTTTTGCAGATGGCAATTACCAGGGAGATCATCTTATCTTGAATACAGTAACACCGCAGCGGCTTGATATACATTTATACTGTTACCCGTATTTTTTTCAACCAAATCTGTAGCTTTTATGAGAACACTACTACTCTTCGCAACAGCGTTGTTGTGCAGTAACATGCTGTTTGCACAAAATTACTGGAAAGCCCATACCGACCCCGGCAACATCAGTACAGACAAGGCCGTAGCCCGACTTGCATTTCCGGCAACCTTCAAATTATTTGATCTGAATATTAGTTCTTTACGGGGCGATGTATTCAGAGTTGTCAGCAACAAGCAGGTGCCTAAAACCATTATTGAACTACCCAATGCCGACGGGCAAATCGAGCAATTTGAAATCAGCGAAGCCTCTAACTTCGATCCTGCCCTGCAGGCGCAGTTTCCCGAGATAAGAGCATTCTCCGGAAAAGGCATCACCGACAAATCTGCCACTGTAAAAATGAGTATTTCTCCACAAGGAATACAAACCATGGTTTTTCGTACAGAGAAGGAAAATGAATTCATCGAGCCTTATTCTGCAGACCATAGCGTGTATAGTGTATTTAAAAAACACGCCAAGGTATTACCATGGAAATGCTCTACGCCAGAACAGAAGCTGGCAACAAGCATCAACAATCAAATTCCTGTAACGGCCAGATCTACCGGCGATGTTAAAACATTGCGACTGGCACAATCCGTGACTGCGGAGTATTCCAATTATTTCGGCGCTACCAGTCCTGCACAGGTTTCATTGGTGCTGGCAGCTATTAATGCTACGCTTACACGCTGTAATGGCGTTTATGAGCGCGACCTGGCCATACACCTCAACCTGATAGCAACAGATACGGCGGTTATCTTCTATGATCCTTCTACAGACCCCTATTCAGTAGCTTCCACTGGTGCCGGCGGTGCATGGAACAGTGAATTGCAAAACACCCTTACCGCCAAAATCGGCGCAGCAAACTACGATATCGGTCACCTGTTTGGTGCTTCCGGTGGTGGCGGTAATGCCGGCTGTATCGGTTGTATCTGTGTGGATAATTCAAAAGGAAGTGGTTTTACCTCTCCTGCTGATGCAATTCCACAGGGAGACAATTTTGATATAGATTATGTGGTACACGAAGTAGGCCACCAGCTGGGTGCTAACCACACCTTTTCTATGTCTAACGAAAGCACCGGTATGAACGTAGAACCAGGATCAGGTATCACCATCATGGGATATGCTGGTATCACCAGCCAGGATGTTGCACCACACTCTATCGACATCTATCATGCAGTGTCCATCGCGCAAATCCAGGCTAACCTTGCCAGCAAATCTTGTCCTGTTACTACCAGCATTGCTGGTAATAATGCGACTCCCGTTGCCAATGCTGGCAGTAGCTATTATATTCCTATCAGCACACCATTTGCATTGACAGGTTCTGCTACTGATGCAGATGCCGGCGATGTACTTACTTATTGCTGGGAACAAAAAGATGCTGCCTCTACTTCACAGACAGGATCCAGCAGTGTGGCCAGCGCCACTAAAGCTACCGGCCCTAACTGGATTTCATTTGCACCTACCACTTCGCCTGTAAGGTATTTCCCTAAAATGGCCACCATCCTTGCAGGTAACCTGATCTCAGGTCCATTGCCAGGCGGCGATGCAGGTGCCAATACGGAAGCGTTAAGCTCTGTTTCCAGAACATTAACATTCCGACTAACGGTAAGGGATAACGTACCGTACAGATCTACCGCACCGGTGGCTATCGGACAAACAAACTTTTCCGACATGACCGTAAATGTTACCAATACTTCCGGTCCATTCGCGGTAACATCTCCCAATACCAAAGTTACCTGGGCAGGTAATTCTTCTCAAACCATTACCTGGAACGTAGCCAGCACCACAGCTTCACCGGTAAGCTGCGCCAATGTGAAAATCTCCATTTCTACTGATGGTGGAAATACTTTCAGCACATTGGTAGCCAGCACGCCTAATGATGGCAGCGAAGTGGTAACCATTCCGGATATCGCTACAACCACCGCCAGGATAAAAGTAGAAGCAGTAGGAAATATCTTCTTTGATATTTCTAACAGCGACTTCACTATTACTTCCAGTTCTACCTGTACCCCGCCAACAGCATCGGTTTCAGCGATCGATACTGCTGCGGCTACCATCAGTTGGGCAGCTATCAGCGGCGCAGTATCCTACGACCTGGATTATAAAGCGACCAGCTCTTCTACCTGGATCAATGCGGCAACAGCTACCACATTGCTCACTAAGAGCCTTACCGGCCTGGTTCCTGGCACCACTTATGATTACAGAATAAGAACAAATTGTGCTAGTGGCAGCAGTAGCTATGTATCCTCACAGTTTAGCACCAACCCTTCCGGTTGTGGTACGCCTGCAGGCCTGAACAGTTCAGGTGTTACCAGCAGCGGTGCCAGTGTTTCCTGGACAGCCGTAAGCGGCGCGGTAAGCTATGATGTGGATTATAAACTGAATAGTTCCTCTACCTGGACCAACGCAGCTACCGCAACCTCAGCTACTTCCGTAAGTTTAAGTAGTTTGACTTCCGCTAGTTTGTACGACTGGAGAGTTAGAGCGAATTGCTCCGCTGGCAGCAGCTCGTATAGTGCAGCGCAGTTTACTACATTAACTGCATCCGGCTGTGCGAATACACTGGATAATGCGACCAACAATACCACCTCCGGCGCCGCCACCATTCCGTTTAATACGGATGTAACAGGACTGATCAGTCCAAGTGGTGATATCGACAACTATAAATTCGTTATCACTACCAGCGGTACTATCACTATTACATTGGGTACGCTACCTGGCGACTATGACCTGAAACTGCTCAACAGTGCGGGTTCGCAGGTGGCTATCTCTCAACTGGCCGGCACCAGCAGTGAAACCATCAGCAGAACTGTTAGTGCAGGTACTTACTATGCACAGGTATATGGCTATAATGGCGCTAATAGTAGCACCACCTGTTATACCCTGCGTGTACAGTTAGGTACTGCAACAAAAGATGCGGAGCATGGTAGCAATGATGCACCACAGGTACACGTATATCCTAACCCTGCCAATAATGTATTGAACGTTAATCTGGCCGGATACAAAGGAAAATCAGAAGTGAATATCTCTGATGTAAGTGGCCGCGTGGTGGTACGCCGTTATGTTAGCAGTGCCAGTGCACAGGTAGATATCAGTGCATTACCTGCAGGCGTGTATATCATCAGCGTTAAAAACAAAGATGGCAATGCCACTATGACGAAGTTTATTAAACAGTAATAATTTTTTTCACACAGAAAGAATAATTACGGGTAATCCAATAAACGACAACACCCGCCATGATGGCGGGTGTTGTCGTTTACACTAATATTATTTACCATAACTATCTTTATAGGGCTCTTTTGCCTTTCGGGCCTTTTCAAGATATGCAACAGGATTAAAATTGGGGTTCGGATTATCTCTATACTCACGTTCCACGACATCTTTCATTAAAAAAAAGTCATACCCCACCTGCTCAGTTGTTAACCAACCATCTGGATTCAAAAATGATTTACTGCTCCAGTTCAACTCCAAATCAAGCTGTTTAAGTAATGTAGGAATCCTTTCATAATTACGATTATAAAGGTCCAGGTTCCAACTAAACTCGCATTCTTCCTTATCATAAACCAGTGGCATCCAAATATCCGTGTTCAGTTTGAGCATAAAAAATTGCTCGTAGGTTCTGAAATCCTCAATGGTTACAATGCCATGATGGATGTCTGATCCTGCAGAAGTAAATATTACAGTATCACCGGTAATATTGAATCTGGACGACTTATCCAAACGGCCACTATTAGCAATTATTTCAAGGAGTTGATCCAGTGTTTCATATACTAACACTTCATTATTAATTTTTCTTGGGATAAGTATCCCGGTTGAAATGAGGTTTGATAATAGTATACGCAGGTCTCTTCTTACTTCCTGATATGGTTTATCAGTGTTCTCATCATTCATTACCCCACTGAAGCCCCAAATGCCAGTAACTTCTACCATAATTTAAAATTTAATGTACTGTAGGTTATTATTTTCGTATATCACTTTAATTTTTTCTCCATCAGAAAAAATTAAATGTACTTCATTCATGATAGTATTATTATTATTCTCGCTCTTTATATTAAAATGAAGGACATTGAGTAATGCTTTTGTTATTTCTTCATTATTCTTTATGCTAGCCAGATTATCTCCTGGTATCAGGCGCAATTCTGGAATTCTAAAATCTACTTTTGCTTTTTCCAGCTGACTACATGCATTATAAATAGTTTGTTTACTCAATAAAGCAGTATTTGATTTAAATTGATAACCTACAGAATACTCCATTGCACCTGGTGCTTTGCGAATACCTAAGTCAACATCATATTGTCCAGGAATATTATCTTCAAACATCAGATACTCTGCTGTATGATTGTTCGCCAGTAATTCTTCGGCCTTATCTAAAGCCTGCATTGACGCTTTCATACCTTGTTCATTCACGATAGCATTAGTAATAACTTTCTGGTAATTATAAATACTCTCGCATTTCCCTTCAATTACCTGTTTAGCAAATTTGGATGAAGTTGCCGTATTTTCTTTCATCCTTGCAAGCAATTTATCAAATTTGAACTGAAGTTTTGTGTCTTTGCCAGCAAATCCATAGAGCTTGGTTTTGAGTGCATCCCAGTTTATGTCTGAGGGGCCACTGACATCAGTACTGATCGAATTTCCAAGTTCAACAAATTCTTCACCTGCCGCTGGTACATTGCTCAATTCTATTACAGGTGCTGATTCAATACTACCTCTAGGTGTAATTCCAACAAACTCCTGCGATGGAACAATTGCGCCGTTCGGATAAAGTCGCACCGAACCCTCACTGGCTACCAGGTTAATACCGGTGTACCTACTCAGGTTTTGAGCTGCCTCCAGACTTGAACAGGAAAGTAATACAATTGTTTTTCCGGATAGTTCTGGATTACCTAAGATCCATTGTCCCAAGGAGCGGTGATTGAAGGTTTTCTCCACACCATTGACCATGATACTGAATTCTTCTCCGGAGCCGTGCAACACAATGTAAGCATAATTGTCTTCTCCTGCCTTGATCCATGATCCAACTTTTCCAAGCTGTGTCTGATCTAATACTACTACCAGCTTATTAATACCTGCGGCCTTTTCAGCTGCCACAATTGCCTCACCATTAGCGATGGTCCGCATCCGACTCATTCCTATTGCCAATTCAGGACTTGCTGATGCTACCGGGGCAATGGTTTTCTGGAATTCATAATAGGTATTCAGGAGTGGCTCAGCATTTCCCAGTTTATTTAGCGCATGTGATGCTCCCCAAACGGTTAGATTCACACCCAATCCCGCCATGTTTGCATAGTCAACAGCTGATGAAATACGTTCCCACTGATCGTATCCTTCTTTATTCAACAGGTAAGCCTGGGGTGATATATTATTTTTTTCTTTCTGGATAAGCTGATCACAAGCGGATTTAGCAGCACTGGCTTCTGCAAGGAAAGCATTTACCTGACCCAACAAACTTAGCGATGCGCCATCAGACAAAATCACTGAAGCAACATAAGTAGCCATCACCAGGTTATTGATGCCCTCTCTTCTATCTCTTACTGCCTGCACACGTAACAGGTCATTACGGTAAAGCATACCCATGAAAGACGGCAACACCATCTTATCGCCAGCGGTAATTCCCAATTCATGAATATTACGTACAGCCAGCATACTCATAGGCTCAAATGGATCCAGGTCATAATCATAGGTCACATCCATCTGTGTTGCTGGCAATAAGGCTGTTTTCTCCCCTTTCCAGGTGTAGTTCTGATAAAAACGAATTTTTCCAGTTTCCTTGAAATCAACAGCTGTGTTGTCATTTAAATCTACAGATACCGGATCCCCAGCATTCATCTTTAGACCGAACTTAGCCTCATAGCTGATACCATTGATATCATAAGCTTCTCCCGCTTGCGGCCCTAACAACATTATTTGCTGCGCAGGATAATAAGTTACCTTATTAAATCCGGTCACATAGGTCTGATAACTTCTGGATGTTATAGGCACTTTCAGTGCTGCATAATCCGTTTGCAGCCAGGTCGCCAGGATATCAAACACGCTGTGAAGGTCCTCATACCCTACACCATTGAACTGGTTCATGGTTTCTTTCCACAAAGTGCGCAGCCATTGGTTGTTATTGCGCATGAAACCATTTTTCAGCAACTCTGTTCTATTAGAAGCAGGCGTGGAGTTAATCAGATCTTTTAATATGAACTCGCCATCATTTGTAGAGAACCAGGAAGGATCGGTAAACCAGTTATCATTATCTTCTTTTGCTGATAATAACTGATCAAGAATATAAATTCTATCCTTGATATCTATACCTACCAGGGCACACTTCGCATAATTAGCTACCAATATTTTATGGATGTCAGCCGCATCCATATTAGCTTGTACGGCCTTGTGCAAATCAGCTACGAGCTTACTGTCTCCTACTGCAAGCTTGGCAAGTTCAGTTAATACATCATCTTTTGCTTTTTTATAGAACTCATTACCTGAAGGATCTTTGAAAGTATATTTCAGATTGCGGAAAGATTCCAGGAATTGTCTTGACCAAACACGATTACCCAGACAACTCTTATAGGCTGACAACTCATTTTCCTTCAGGTTGGCGATGGTATAGAAGGTTACTAAATCCTTTAATGGACTTGATTCCGATAATACCTCCTGCAAAAATTCTTTTAAGGTAGATTTTCCGTTCTCAAATTCAAATGGTAATTCCTGATTATGGAAGTTGAAAGTTTCAACAGGCAACTCCAGTACTGGGTAGTCAGCAATTTTCTTACTATTCAAAATACTTTCCAGTGTGGCTTCATTGAAAGATGCCTCAATATCAATAACAGCAAAATCCTTTCTGTAAGTACCCTGGCCACTATAATCACCAACAACAGCCGATATATTCTGCTTGACAGCAAACCTGGAAGCATACGTTACAAAGCGGCCACCCTTTACACCCAGGAATACGCCAACACCGCTATTAACCAGCAAATCTTTTGAATATTTCTCTTTGTAGATTACTTTATCTGGACTACCATATCCTATAAAATTATCCCCATCGAAATATGCCTCATAAGATATATTGTTGATATCAAAAGAAATCAGTGCACCAAGGGATACCAGTCGGTTCGTTGCTTGTAAAGTGCCGTCAATTGTCCGGAAAGTCCTGTCTAAGGTGGAGAATTTCAGGTTCTTTGCATTCTCTGGCAAAGTAATATAATTACCAGCCGGTGAGATAAATGTATACGTATTATTGGCTGTATTCTTCAGCTTTTCAAACACCTTGATGTCTGCATATCCAACAAGATCTGCTGCATCATCACCTTCAAAGAGTCCCCATACATTACCTGGATCATGTACTACATCCCACTGGTATTTCAACAGACTATATCCATCCTTATAGTCCATCAAGTTGTCTGTAGTTCCCTGATCGATACCTATGCCCCCACTGAATGTATGCTCTAATGTATAAGCGCCATGCCCCGTTTCATGTGCCACCGCACGGCCTATTTCAGCGACAGAAGCACCTTTTACAAATACAAATCCAAATTGGCTTTGACGCGGCATCTTACCCAGCAAATCGGCATCTTTCAGCACTACTTCATCTACTACAAACAGATAGGTTGCGTCTTTATCAATGGTACGCCCCTTGCTGTAAGCTTTCTTCATTGCCTTTTCTTCACCAGTAAAACCATTCCCGAGAAAAGCACTTTTACCATCCTGCAGCACTTTATCGCCATCCTGGTCCCAGGACAAGTCAGTCCTGAAAGAATTATCCACTTGTACGGTATAGTTCACCCCTATCTTACCATAGGCCTCTGCCAGCCTGTTACGGATTGCGTCTTCTGGAACTGCGGTGTTAGCACCAACAGGCACCAGCACCACTTTTTTCTCCATAGGCAGGTAGCTGGATACCAATAGTTTTCCTAAGCTAACATACTTTCCTGCCTTCGCATGTACGGCAAATATCTCCTGTGCATCATTACCAGGGCCGCCAGTGACCGTAATCGTATATTTATCACCGTTACGTACAAACGGAAATGCGATGCCTTTCCCACTCACAAACTTAATACTGTCACGGTTGATAGCATCAGTGCCATTCGTAAGCGTTGCTATCACTTCTTCTATTTTACCAGGTACAATTGCTTTCGCACTTACCCTATATGCTCCATCTGCCAGTGACTCATAACTTTTTTCCAGTACCTTCTTACCATAGTAGGATGGTTTCCAACTATCAAATGCATATTTATTGGAAGTACCTGGAGAGAATATCACTGACCCTTTTGTAAGATCGAGTATATTCAACGCAGCCAGTGCTGTGGCATTACCCGCCAGTCCTTTATCACGTTTACCCGCCGACGTTACCTTCCCGTCTTTATCAACATTATATAGATTGCCATCAGTATCTTCAATCACCATTGGCAATGTTTTGCCCTTGGATTTATAGTCAATTACTTCCTGTTTACCAGTCTGACTGTCTGTTAAAGTGATAGTGCCTTTATCAGGGTCAACTTTAATATTATCTTTTGTGAAGATGTGCAGGTTAGTAGTGATGTCTGGAATAATATCTCCTGTTTTCACCTGTCCTGCATCATTACCACCCCGTTGCTCCTTCAAGGCATCTTCTGTAAACTTATCTATTCCGTCTGTGGCTGCCTGCATCTCACCTCTGATCACTACCATGTCGCTGTTGACAAAGACTTTCCTGAACTCCAATAGCAGGCCGGCGCCAAAGCCAGTAGTGATAATCTTTCCTGTTCCGCTGAACGTCCCATCCCCACCGGATACCTCTTTCAGTAAAACATCGAAATGTCCTACCCGAACGATCATACCAGCAGATAAAGACGGTATTGGCTGGCTGTTCTGCGGCAGCTGCAAGGATGCCATTTCACCGCAATTGAATGTGCGTAAAGCATCTGTGGTGACTTTCACTATTTCACTGAAGGGTCCATAAACCCCAGCCACGCGCCATTGTAACCTGGCTTCATAGGTACGGCCAGGTTCAAGACTATGCAAACTCAGCACAGTATCTGCCTGCTTCTCTTCCGAATGCCAGTCGAAATCCACTCCTCCCTGCGCCGAAGCACGATATTCTACACGATAGGCGTCTACGTTATATCGCGCTGTACCTGTTGCTAGTGGCCATGATAACCGAATGCTTCTTTCGCCCATACCTTTACCATACAGTGTTGGCTTTGCGATGTTATAGGCATCAAATGGATTATTGCCCTGGTAAAGGAATTTGCAGCTCTGGCTATAACCTTGATTGCTATACGCATCACGGCCACTTTTATCCCTTGCCTGTACTATCCAGGCATACTCCATACTATCTATTAACGCCGGCTCCGCAGGACCATAAACAATGCTGGTATTTTCTGTAGTAACCGTATATATAGGACGTGCACTACGGATGATATAATCCGCATTGCTACCCTTTGGTTTTATTTCATATAGTGAGAATACATATTCTGTGGCACTGCCTTCCACTGGGCTCAGTGTAGTGCGGCTACTCCAGCTAAAGGAGAGAAACTGTGGGTCTTTCTTTTCTACCCTACTACCACATACCGGTAAATTCAATAATGGCGGGTCATTCTTTCTGAAATAAAAAACATTAGCGCCAACGTTACTTATCTGAATAGTAGGCCTTCTGAAATCGAATGCTGTAAACGTAATGCGATACGCACCTTCTGGTAATGATTTGTTCTTTTCATAGGCATCACGACTGAATCCACCAGTAAAATCAATATTATCCGAATTGAGATAATCCGTCAGGTCGGCACCACTGATAATGGTAGGTACTCCTGCTGATAAGGTAAGCGGCCTTGCCACAAAGCGTGGAGAAGTACGCATGATTACCACTCCATTTTGTTCAATAGTCATCCTGAGGACAACATCGTAGGAGGGCCTCGTAAGATCGTTCTGTACTAATATCACCCGCATCTTATCACTGCCAGGCACCACATAATCGGGAAGATATACGCTATAGGGTGGGATGATCTGCGTACTGGCAGTAACAGGGTATTGCTGCGCAACCACCGTCTGACGGAACAGTATTAATAAAATTAAACTGAACAGGTATCGGATAATTCTAACCTTCTGCATATCTCTCATTAAAAAGAATAAGTATAATTGATTGTACTGGTCAACTCGCTGTAGGCCTGTTGTGACTCGGTAGCACCTCGCATCAGCCAGATTACTGACAGGCCTATATTATGTCCCGCCTTCCTACTGAATAATTTTCGTTTACCCGATGACGTTACAGTTTCTGTTTTCTTTCCCTTTGGCGTATAGTTAAGATTTAACCCAGAATTAAAGAGTGAACTCGACGCCGTCTTCGTTTCGCCGGAAGTCGCGGTAGTAGTAGCCTGCGTAACATTATAAGTGGCCATCACAGCGGTTCGGAATGTTTTATCCAAATATTGCTTGCTTACGTTCATGGTAGGTCCCAGAAAGGTTGTCTGTACCCCGGTAGCATTGTTGTTATAATAGTTTACTCCACCCGTCAGTGACAGGTTTTTCGGTTGTATATTATAATTATAGTTTACAGCAGATGTAAAGAATTTACTTAGGTTAGGCACTGCATCTTTAGCAGTGCTGTTATTATTTGCATACTGATAGGAAGAATTAAGCATAATGGTATGCTGATGTTCTTTGCTACCCGTACGATACATCACGGTACCATTGTAGCTGTTGTTGACCTGATAGAAATCAAGCGTATCCATGGCATTGTTGAAGTAGGGATCTACTTGCGGCCGCATCCTCGTATAATTGCTAAAGTTGGAATAGCTGCCGTTCACAGCCCAATGTTCATTTGGCACCACCGCCACGTTGAACGTACCAACAAAACGCTTATCATCGCTGGCGCGAGTATGGTCAAGGTTATTCACTTGCATACCAGCGTTTCCAGAGAGATTGACTTTTCCTTTAAATAGGGTAACAGTAGGTGCAATCGTAATGTTACGCATGTCGTTTACAACCGTATAGGCGCCTAACGTTTCATATTCTGGCGCAACTCTTTCATAGCGTAGCTGTATGGAATAAAAACTGCCTGAATAACCAAGTCCAGCCTGAATAGCATCGAAATAGCTGGTAGTACCTGTTGAAGATAACAGGTTACCTAAAAAATTATGTCCGGAACGCACCGTACTATCTGATCCTTTTATCGCACGGGTATCTCTGTTTAGTGCAGACACAGCGTACTCAATATCAGTAAAGAAGCGCTTAAATATTGTCTTACGCAGATTAAATGATACGGCCACATTTTCTTTTGGTGTGATAGTAGCATCAGCAGGAATAAATTCCAGCGAGCCCATTTTATCTTTTGCCCGGAAGATGGAAATACCATAGGCGTCACCGTTATTTTCGTAACCGAGCTTTAAACCATAGCCATTGCGTTCAAAAGCAGCGCGGCTATAATTTTCGGGATGCAGTACATCAAACTGGACAGCTTTCAGGAGTCGGCCATACATTGCCGACATCCGCCATTTGCCAGGCGACAACTCAACTCCAGCCCCATCAAACATATGACCGGCCAGCGTGTAGTTGGAGAAATTCATACTGGTAGTACCAAAATATGCTCTTGCCCATTTATAGGAAGGTGCAAATCTAAACTGGTTGAAAGGTTGTGAATAATTACTCCCCTGGTTACTATAGCTGAAAGTAAAAGGCATATCATATCCAAACATGTTAATGTTCAGATTACCATTAAAATACCAGGCCAGCGGATCACGGCGGTTTTCAATGCCGCTGGCGCTATACGCAGTAGCAGAGGTATTTAATGAACCGCTCATCGTTATGCCCTTTTTAACGCCCAGCTGATCGAGGGCCTGCGACCATACATGACCAGGCATGCCTGTCAACAGCATCAGTGCTACTATATAGATATAGGATCTTCTCATAGTTCTCTTTTGATCGGTTTACCTGGTAATGATGAAACGGATATCCCTGCTTTCATTTTCTGTGACGATACGTAATACATAAGTGCCCGTAAGCGCATTATTCAGTGAAAACTGATCTTCTATCGTTAGCGCGGGATTGTACTGACGTTTGTCATATATCTTACCGTTTATATCAAAAACCGTAACGATAGCCTGCTGCTTCCTGTTGAGCTTCACATTCAGCTTAAAGACACCGGTATTGGGGTTTGGTGATAAAGTAGCCTGATCAATTACCTGTATCGGTGTGGAATAGGAAGGACCAGCGGTTGGGTCATAGCCATCGATAGTGATATTTTTCCTAAGTGTATAGGTACATGCACCAAAAGTAGCTTTCATTTCTATCCAATAAGTCCCAGGTGTACTGAACTTCACTATTGGCGATCCTTCGTTATAGCCTAACAATATAGCCATCGGGTGGAACGACCAGTAAACATTATCCGGCGCAGGCAGGTTGATTTCCTTTATGGCCAGGGTATCCATCGCATTTTTACGGCTTGCTACGAGGAAGTCCACGTCTGGTTTCACATTTGCCTTTTCTATTTTCAGATCTTTATTGGTCGTGCATCCATGTGCATCTTTTACCAATAAGTTATAACTACCTGGTAAAATACCTTGGAAGAGTGCATTTGCGGTGAGTCCACCGTTATTCAAAGAGTAATTGTAAGGAGATGTTCCGCCTGTTACGGTAGCCTGGATAGTACCATCGTTCAGGCCATCGCAGACTGGTGCCGCGGTGGTAACCATTGTTAGTAACTCAGGCTGTGTAACAGTATAGGTGTAGTCTTTATAGCACCCCTTGCCATCAGTAATGCGCAAATCGTAAGTACCTGCCGGTATCCTGTCTGCTATCAGGCTGTTGCCCGCTCCATTACTCCATTGGTAACTGAAAACACCATTACCACCGGTAGCGGCTACACGAATAGCACCGGAGGTTTCACCAAAGCAATTCACAGGTGTGATAACCTCTGTAGCACTAATAGCAGGATATAATGCCCGTATAGTCGTAGTAGTAGTTGCGGCACATCCATTAACATCTATTACCTGTGCATTGTATATACCTGCATTCAGGTTAGTAAAGCTATTGTTGTTGTTGTATGTACCCGTAATTGTATAGGCATAGGGAGATGTTCCACCATTAGCCTGTAAATCAAATTTACCGGTAGGACTGGCACCACAATCCAAATGAACGATATTATTAGCCGCCAAGGTAACTGCTGCTGCCGGCTGTGTTAAATTCACCGATTTATTGATTACACATCCTCTACCATCCTTAATGGTAATCGCATAGTTGCCTGCGCTGAGATTAGCATAATTTGTATTACCTGTATAGGCGCCAGTGTTAATACTATAGGTATATCCCGTATAGGCAGCACCGTTACCACCGCTTGCTGCGATATCGAATTTACCGTCTTGAAGTCCATAACAGGAAATCTGTCTGCCATTATAATTACTGGTTGTAATAATGGCATTCAATGGTGCTGCAGGACTGGTGATACTTATAGGCGCACTTTCCACTGAGTAACAACCTATGCCGTCAGCTACCCGTACTTTATAGGTTCCGGCCACTAATGGCGTGGTATTGGTAAAGTTAGTATAGGCGTTGCCGTTTACTGCATATTGGTTTATCAGCGTTCCACTACCGCCATGCGATTGGAGGGCGATGGTACCTGTAGTACCAAAGCAGATAATATCTTTCGTCGTAATATTATCAATTGTAATCGGTGGATTCAGGGAAGCTACCGTAACATCCATCGCATTGGAGCAGCTATTAACATCCTTCACCTGAATATGATAATCACCGGCAACCAGGCCACTAAAAGTGGTGCCTGCTTGCCAGTTGGCACCACCATCAATACTATATTGAAGCTGTCCTACGCCGCCGCTGCCGCTAACAGTAATACTACCGCCAGGCGTAGATGCACAACGAACATCCTGTTTGTTTGACAAAACAATAGAAAGTGCCCTTGCAGATTCTGTGAGCGCAACCGTCTTGGTTACCACACATCCACGACCATCCTGTACCTTTATCTGATGAGGTCCTGCATACACAGATTGTATGAATGGATTAGCAGAGAATGCGCCATTATCAATTGCATAGGTATATCCAGTATAGGCGTTGCCGTTACCACCAACTGCTGAAATCTGTATCGAACCGTTATTGCCGCCTACACAGGAAATGTTAAAACCATTATAATCCGACAAAACAGTGCTGAAGGTAATAACTGACGGGGGCGCCGTGATAGTGAGCTGTCCAGGGTAATCAGCTTTACAGCCCTTACCATCTGTAATGCGCAGCTTATAGCTACCAGCAACTAATGGTGCGCCACTAGTATATGAAGAAGCGGTAGCCCAGTTATTATCACTGATGGAGAAACTGTAGTTATTATCTCCCCCGGTACCGTTTAAAGAAATCATTCCCTTCTCTCCCAGACAGCGTATATCCGTTGCGGTAGCCGTGTTGATAGCCACCTGCGGATACATATATACGATATTGATCGAAGTATCCTTACTACATCCGTTTGCATCTGTCACCTGCAACAGATAAGTACCCTTTGCCAGACTATTGATTGGGGTGGCGATATTCACGAGGTTTCCATTCAGTTTTACCTGATAAGGAACAGCGCCGCCACTGACAGTGGCAGTAAGCGTTCCTGTTGAGGCGCCAAAGCAGGTAATATCCTGTTTGGTCACAGACAGCTGAAGGTCTGGCTGTACAAGTGTATAGGATTGTGATACTTCACAGCCCCTTCCATCTGTTACAGTTACAACGTAAGTTCCTTTGGAAAGATTATTAAAAATATTGGAAGCCTGATAAGAGCCATTATTCAGCTTATAGCTGTAACCGGCATAGCTTCCGCCGTTTCCACCGCTAGCGACAACCGTGATCTTACCATCCGTGGCATCTTTACAGGAAACATTAAATCCATGATAATCGGCTACTGTAGCAGTAAAGCTTAACGCCACTGCTGGCAGTGAGATTGTTTTGGGCGTAGTGCTTTCTGTGCTGCAACCCTTGCCATCAGTAACCTTAATGAGATAATCGCCAGCTTGCCTGATAGTGAGCGGCGAGGCAAATGGCGTATAGGTAACACCGTTATTATTAGACCAGGCAAAGGTATATACACCATCACCACCTGTTGCCGATGTTACCAGTTTGGCTCCATCAGCCAGACATACAGCATCGGTAACACTTACAGTCCCCAGCACCACTTTGGTTGGCTCGGCAATAGTAATAGTAGAAGATGTTACTGTACAACCGGCATTTGATTTTAAGTCGGCAACGATGACGCGGTAGGTGCCAGGGTCCAGCGCTTCAATTTTAATATCTGTACTGAACCAAAAACTGTTGCCTATCCAGCTACCATTCTTAAACTGCTGCCAGGTATATTTATATGAAGATGACCCACCTGCGGCAACTGCACGCAGCGTGCCATCTGCGGCGCCGTTACAGGTGACATCTGTTTTCGTCAGCGCAACCGTTAAAGGCGCGCGCTGAAATACGTCTACATCCAGGGTTTCATTATCTGTACAAGCGACGTTGCGGTTATATACTTTCACGTTATATTTTCCTGCGGAAAGATTACTAAAGTCGCCTGTATTGCTATTGATAGGATTATTATTGGCATCGGTCAATACATAGCGATACTGTCCTGATCCACCAGTTGCAGAAAAGGCAATATGCCCATCATTACCACCAAAGCAAGAAACACTATCTTTTTGTATGACCTTTATTGTGAGTGCAGGTACCACGTTTAAAGTAGTGGTGGAAGTCCAACCAGTGCAGGCAGGATAATCAGCATTGAGGATCTCTACTTTATAAGTACCGCTGTGTAGATCTTTAAAAGTATAGGATGCAGCTGTAGTAACCGGGGAAGATGCCAGCAATGTAGCATTTTCGTATAACCGGTACTGATAGTTTGTTGCTACGGGTACTGCCACAATATTGATAGCGCCATTACCTGGTGTGTTACAATCCGGTTGTGTCAGCGTAATCTGTCCCGTGATCAGCGGCGGCTGTGTGAGCGTAGTTTTTACAGTTACGATACTCCTGCAGGCGCCATTTCTGACTACCGCCGTATAATCACCCGCAGGCAGGTTATTCCAGACGAAGGTATTTCCTGCAAGCCACTTACCTGTTACCAGCGTATCACCAGACTGATTCATTAACGTATATATATACCCGGCATTGACATCCCCACCAGTAGCTGTTACGCTTAGCTTACCATCATTGGCACCATTGCAACTTATATTGGTAGCCACGACGAGGTTTGCTGGTACTGCCAGTGCTGCTAACTCACCAATATGTACTGAAATTGGCGTATAGCAGTTACCAGCATCACTTCCGGGGTTCAAGACCCATAGCGAGTAATCACCAGGCTTTAAGCTATTAACAACAATAGCTTTGTTTGCAGGCTCAGCGCCATTACTCCAGTTGACATCACCACAGGCACTATCGCCGGTGGATACACGCGGATCGCAAGGAGCAGTATTATTAATACCTTTTCGTATCAGCCAACGCAGGTTTGGATAATTACAAACGATCGCTTCTTTTGGAATAATGACCTGTCCATTATCTTCATTGAAGCAGGACGCTATTTCTATTTTTTGGGATGCATCTATTTTCGGCGCTGGTGGCAGAAAGAAATAAGAGCTCAATTCTGAATAAGGACTTTCAATATTCAAGGAGCTAACTGCCTTCACGCGGAAATGTACTTTCCTGGTACTAGTTATACCGTTGGAAAACAAAGCAGCTGGATCAAATGAAGTAGTGGCATCTGTACCCGTACTTAATGTTTGCCAGTGGTGAATCGTAACCGAGTCCGGCTTAGCGCAATCATCGCTTGGGAAGAACACATCGTAGGGGTGCATCTGATCATCTTGTCCCCACTCCCAAACAATCTCCCAGTGACCGCAACCGTCATATTCGTTGTAATCTTCACAAAAACACTTATCAGGATTTTTAATATTGTAATCTTCTTCCGCAAAAGCATACTCCCAGGTATATTTTAACCCAAGGCCATTGCCAGTAGGAGTGGTTGCAATATTGATCGGGTTATTGGTACAAAAGGTATTTGTACTGCCATTAGCATCGCTGAGCTTAGGTGCAGAAGACGCCAATACCGGCAACTTTAGGGAAACATCTGCATAAACAATTGTATTACCTTCATATACCCGCATCCTCGGAAATGGCCACCATACACCCTGTGGTATATTCAATGGGGTAAAATTCAAAGTGGTGCTGGCCTCATGCAAGTCAGGCACATTAAAAGTAATACCGCCTACATCCTGTACAGTACAGGGGTCACTACCTGTTTTTCGTTCATGGTGTGTTACCATTACCAAATTGGTAGTACCAGCCCAATTACCCGCCGGGTTACTGAAGTATATATTATCTACTTTATCAAAGTTCTGCCTGTCTTCCTGGATACATATTAATCGGCGGTACTCATTCCAGGAATCTCTGTAAAACCGGAGCCTGGCGCCATAGTTATCTCCCTTATCGTTATAGTTGGCGCCCCAGGCTGTAACCTTATACTCCATTGTTACTGTTTGGGCAGTAACCACTTTCATTGATAATAAAAAAAATAAATAAAGTAAAATTCTTTTCATAGGATTTCAGGGATTGGGGTTAATACTTCACTTCTGTTACCTTGCTCATCTCTGTTTTAATATCTCCTTTCAAAATGGCTGTAATCTTGTATTTGTAGACGTTTCCAAGAATGATCTCTTCATCCTTCCATTGTGATTGATTACCGTCCTGTGTAGCAAATAATACAAAAGGGCCGTCATTCTTCGCCCTGTAAATACGATATGATTTTGCATCATCTTTGGTACCTGTCCAGGATAATACGATCTGTTTTTTCTGCTCATCTACTATTCCTTTCACGCCGTTAATGGCAGCACGCTTGCCGGTTTCAAACCATACATCGCCACTAATGTCTCTGGATGTATTCCCTGCATCATCAGCTACGGCCAATTCATAATAGTAAGTATTTCCCAGGCGAACAGCCGTATCCACGTACACAGTGCGTACTTTGGAGGTATCCCAAACTGCAATTTCCAACCGTACACTGTCTTTTGTATTAATTCTATACAAAACATATTTTACAACATCTTCACTGCTACTGTTTACCCAACTTAATACTACTGCCTGCAGACTATCATTTCGATATGCTTTTGTAATTACTGGCGCAGTAGGTGCAATTGTATCAGGGCGCTTCAGCATCAGATAAGGGCTATATTCAGATGTATTGAAATTTTTATCTATTGCAATAACCTTGTAATACACTTTGGATGCTAGTGTATGTAGCGTGATAGTGTCCAGGAATAAAGGTTTTTCAGCAATTTCTTTGGTCACCTCTACAAAGTCTTCCTGTAATCCGTTAGCACGGAAGATCCTGTAACCTTTGAGATCTGGTTCTGCATTGTTATCCCATTTCAGCGTGACGTGTCCCAGTGAATCTACCTTTCCTGCCAGGCCCACAGGTACAGCAGGCGGGATGGTATCCATTACCTGAGCAAAGTATGGGAATGAATAAATAGCTTTTCCACGTTTGGTTATACCTTTGATTCTGTAATAATTGGAGTTGAAAGGCTTTTCATCTGTATACTCATAAACAGGGCCATTAGCCATGGAGAGTGTTGCCAGTGGCTTAAATGGACCACTACCATTATCAGCGCGGGTAATAACAATACTGGATAATTGTTTGGCGAGATCTCCCGGCAGCTGCCATCGGAGTTTTACTTTTTTATTATCTATGATGATAATCGTGTCCATCACAGGTCTTTCCGCCACAGCAGGCATGCCTATTCCATCTGCAACTTTAGAGTATGGTCCATATTCACCGAAAGGCGTGATACCTCTTACGCGGTAATAAAATCTGGTATCATTGTCTGGCAGCGCATCTTTATAATAAGAAAAACCTGCGGCATCGGGTGCGGTAGGTATGATAGGCAGATCGGAAACTGGTTTGAATATCTTTCCGTCAGTTGACCTTTCTACCTGGTATGCCGTGTACATGGCTTTACTGAAAGTTGTCAGCCAACCTAAAGTGGCAGCGCTATCTGCCCATACGATTGCCAGTTCTGGTGGCCTCGCCAGCAGTACCTGCTGTCCTGGCGCAGCAGAAACTACCGCAGTATCTATCATCAGATTCTTTGGTTGCTGTGCGAGGAAAATACGATATGCATATCTTTCTCCCTGTTTCACAGTGGTATCTTCCAGGTAGAGCCCAGCAGCCTGGGCTACTTTCACAGACATATCACAAGAAAGCAACGCCATCGCCATACGCCAGTCGTTCTGGTTCTTTGTCTCGAAGAAAGCTCCCAAGCCTTCTTCTGGCTTCACTTTCTTATTACCATCTCCATAAATCATCTCTGCAACAATGGCGACACGTTCTTCTTTTGCAGATAGCTTTTCCATCTCCACCAGGGATGCTGGTTTAATGGGTTGAGGGTATAACAATACTGGTTTAGGATTGGCTGTTAAAACGCCATTTACAGATATGGTAAAACGTTCTACAACATAACCATATTTATTTCCCATTTCCCAACCGATATAAGTCGTTGGCGACCACCGAAGCTGAACGCTGTTCTTCTTCGGGTTGGCAATACCTGCAATTTTATGTTCCTGCTGTGCATTCGCATAAACCGTAATCATCAGCAAAAAGAAGGATAACAAATAGTTTTTAAACATACGGTGCATCAGCCTTATAATTTATAGTAAATACTTCGTGTAATCGATGACGTTATATTATTAGAACCTGGCAGGCGATACTGGAATTCTACTGGATAGAACTGTCCAGCCTGAAGGTCTGGGAATGTTGAATTTAGTAACCTGCTAATTTGTGGCGTTACTGTTCCTCCATTGATATAGTATTTGGTAGCCTTGTTCATCAGCTCATTGAAATCATCATTGGCAAAAAAGGATACATAGTACATAAACCTGCACTTACCAGGGATACTCAGTGCAATACCTTCTTTGACATGTGCATCTTCCAGCTGATAAAGGTTATAATCATTATTATAGAGCTTAACTGCATCAAGTGGTGGAATACCGCCGGTGGCAGGATCTCTTGTAATGGTAATGGAAGGATGGAAAGGATAACCGTTATACAATAATGGCAGCAGGCTATACTGGTACCAGCTATTACCTGTTACAGCTTTCATGGTGATCAATGGTTTGGTAGCCAGACTGGCATCTCCTTCGATTTCAAATTTATCGAAGGTCTCATCTGTATCAAAGCGTTGGCCTATCACACTGATATAGTTTATTGCCACATCAAACAGATCGCGGGGATCTGTGGTGCCATTCATTTTCTGGACGAAAGTGCTGTACTTGCTGGTACGGAAGTTATAGCTGATCAGCTCTTTGGACAAGCCTGAAGACGCGGTACCTTTCAGGGTATTCTGGGAATAGGTGGTCGTGTCGCCATCTTCCCCAATAATGGTTGTTGATTTTTTCTGCACATTGTTGATAGCCGTTTGTCCATCCAGTGAAGTTCGTTGGATCGCAAATCCGTATACGGCTTCTTTGCTTAGTGCCGAAGGAATATCGAAGTTTACCATTGCCACAGCAGCATCATATGAAACGTTGGTTGCTGCTGTCTGCCCTTGTGCAGATGTCATTGCACCCGTTACCTTCCAGTTTTTCCCTGCAGCATCAGTAGCGTCGAACAGGTAAGGTTGGCCGCGTTTCAATTTGATATAGCCTTTGTTATACTCTTTTGGATAGAAATTATACTGACGTCTGATAGGATAGCTATATGCTACGTTTTCCCAGGGAATATTATCAGGAGCCTCGCCAGTAGTGAAGTTCACAGATTTTGTTTCGTAGTCGATGCTGCTGCCGTTTTTCAGTGCATCCCAGGCGCCACCATTCTGACGTTCAATATGCACTTTGGCAGCAGCTGTCAGTTTGCTGGTTGGCGGGAGGATATCCCGCAGGATGAGCGAAGCAGCTGTTCCTTCCGAATTTATTTCGGTAATGCCTTTTATCTCCTGCTGATCTTTCACGAGTTTCAGTTCGTCCAACTGAATGCGATAGGTGGCCACTTCATCATATTCATTCAACATGCTAAAAGGTTTACCCACCGCCAGGTTGAAGGCCACCTGCGGCGTAGCAAATACGCTTACATCCTGTGCCTGATCATCAGGTTTGATATCACTTATCACCTGTACATTCAACTCTTTAGCACCTACAACTTCACATTGGGTACCCAATTCAATTTTAATATTCGCAGTACCTTTTACCAAGCCGCCCAGTACAGCATACTTCACACCTACCATACCACGGAACCAGCTAGGGTTGGGTAATTTTGCCTGTAACAATACTGCTGCTGATAAGCTCGCAATAGAGAATCCACGCTTCTTACCAAATACTTTCACCCGGATACCCACATCTCCTTTTACAAAAACATAAGCTTGTCCTGATGCATACCATCCATTGAACCCTATCACACTATTGCTTCCTTTACACCTGGCCTCTCCATAGTTACGTAGTAATATATCTGTACCAGCACCTAGGGCGAAGTCGCCATACACGCCAAAATCGAAACTGAAGCCTACCCTGAAATGCGCACCAAATCCAAAACCACGGCCTGTAGACATACTGTTCTCCATTGCCATAAAGTCGGTATTGATATCAGGGAAGACATCTTTCACTTCTGTAGGTAGCGGCGGCATATCTTCTACCTTGGTACCCATCATGAAATAAGTTTTGATCTCTGCCAGGCCAAGAACGTTTAGCCCAAACATCTGTGAAGGACGACCAATATAAAACCACCAATCCGTAGGGCTTACGTGGAAAGCTGCTTCCCCAACGAGTCCGCGCTCGTTGATGCCGCGTAAAACGCCGGCAATATTTATATATGTTTTACAGTTAGCATCAAAAGTACTGTTGACATTATCATAACGCATTTTAAATTGTACCCAAACAGGGGCTGACTCATCTTCTCCAGCTTCTTTATTATTTTTTGCTTTAATAGGAAGATGGACTACGTATCCTGCACCATCAAATTGTGCATACCGGAAACCGCCATCGGTACCAAATTGCACCTCCAGTGCAACGTTGGCATTCACTACCATTTCTTGCACCAAAGACAATGACACACCGCCAATAAAGCCTAGTCCGGCTTCTTTCACTGGCAGGTAACGGAATATTTCGCTAAGATCTTGTTTCATCCCACCAGACTTATCTACATTATCTCTGGCCTGGTAAGGGTCGAAGTTTGCCGGCCGCTCCATGTGATAGGACATACCGCCCATCAGGCCAGTGATCTGAACGACAGGCCCAATTGGTATGGTTACACCGATATACGCATCTACGTGCCAGTAGCGATAATCATCTTTGGAGCCAAAATACGCGGTGGCTTTGGCTTTAGGAATAGGACCCGGAATACTGAAATCCAGCATCCCTCTGAAACCATTGCCAAATGTAGGATGGTTATCAAAGATGGTCAGTACCCCATGCATAGAGAAAGCCATTACCTTCACCGTGAGGTCTATATCATTAATGGCCACCTTATCCAGTTTCCAATGGGTAGTCGTTTTGGTAAAGGTTTCATTTTTAATATTGACCGTCTGTGTTTCCTCCTCTTGTTTTGCTGTGATAATAAAAGAAGTACTACCGGCAAATCCTTTATCACTAGAATTCATGAAGTTCAGTCGAACCGTAGCACCTATAGCCACTTTGCCTTCCGACAAACCGATATGGATATCATCAAAGCCAATAGGGAACCCACTCATCTTGGAATCACCAGTGGTCTTGATGTCGAATGTACCACTATGAACATAAGGTCGTTGAGTCGATAACGTTAGGTCCTGGAAGCTGATATCTTTCACTTGCAACAGGGAATGACTAAGCGATACCTTTCCATTCAATACCGCCACTGGTATGAAGTCTGTAGCTGTTTTAGAAACCTGTATACGGCTATTTTTATTGAGCGTAATTTCTCCGGCAAAGAATGGATATTTCTTATCTGTAGTGGTACTGATACCAAAAGAATAATAAGTATCGCTACCTCGCATACTCACGGATGCATTATATCCTAATGGGTCTTCACCAAGGAAACCTATTCTCATGAATCCTGCAAGCTCACCACCATTGAGTTTATTTTTGCTAAAAGAGAGACCTAATTTTGTTACAGACAATGGCCATCCACCCGCGCTGGCATCCCCCAGCGGAATAAGGTTTTCGGCTACTATGCTACCACTGATACCCTGATCATCTATAAAGAAATTTTTAACCGTAACAGAAGGACGGCCTTTGGCAGTAGCCAATTGCTGTGGTAGGCCTACCTCCAATTCCTGCAGAAAAAAACCACGCCACAGGAATGGGTTAGAAGGATCTTCCAGCATATCACTAGTAACCATTAAGCCCGTTGGATTGGCGATATCACTCATGTCCACTGTGGCATTTTTTACTTTAAAGCTGAAATCCTTTAAGCCACTGATATGGAAAGATGGAATATCAACAGATGCCATGATATTATTCAGATCATGAACATTAACCTGCATCCTTGCGCGTAGTTTATCTGCTGTCGGGTCTTCGGGAGATATCCAACCTTTGTCAAATTCAAAAACGCCGGAAAGATTCGCTGCCTTAAAACCATTACAATCCCATTCAACATAATTCGATCCGTCGCCAGGGAAAGTTAGATTCAGGTGTTCATTTATAGGAATTGATTTCTCATTTAACAAAACAAGTTTGGTAGATGATGAAGCAGATATGCCACCGGGAGTAAAGGCTACATCTTTAGCGCCAAAGATCAGTTCTGTTTTGGTACCAGGAAAAGTAAAACGAAAATATGCATTAAAAAATGCGCCATTAGGCGTTAATCTGGCACTGTCTATTGCAATAACATACACGCGTCCATTGATCTCTCTGACAATACCCACCGGCAATTTGCCCATATCCTCTGCACTTAGCGCATTAATATAATGCCCATCCTCTTTGATCTTATCAAAAACGCCAAGTGCATGTCCGACAGCAGTATTCTTAATAGTGCTATCAGCCATGAGTGCGGGAACGGGATCTTCAGCAGCAAATACAGGATTGACCAACAAAAGTGAAAACAGTATCACCAATGCCGACAGGACATAGGAAGGGCTACAGCGTTTTTTTGACATCAGACTTCTAGGTATAGGGTTTGGCTACATTATTACTTGCGGGCAAATATATTAGGAAATATTAAATTATAAATTTTTACCATTAAATTTAACATAGGCAGCTTAAAAGTAAGCCACCACTGTATATCAAAGGATGTAACCGCTTAAGCGGCGCTATTCATCAACTTTCCCAGTCAGGTTAACATCCGCATATTTCCATGCTTCATCAAATGCCAGCTTTACTTGTGCAGCCTCTTTATCTTTTTTCTGTGCGGATAACGCATGATATAATCCTGATAATGCCCATCCATTCTTTTTCCATGTTTTTAAATCCTGGCGATATACGTTTTCAGCTTCGTTGTACTTACCGGCTAGCAGGAGCGCTGCACCGAGATAATGCCTAACAGAGAAGAACCAGTCTGGCGGCTCGTTATAATTCAAATTATCTTCAATTGTTATGGCCTGTTGCAATAGTGCAATAGCATTACCTGTATGCTTTCCCTGCAAGGCTATTTGTGCTGCCAATACTTTTTCAGCAATTTGTACAAGATCAGCAGTGGTGTTGATATCCCAAACAGTAAGGTGTGCCAGCGTGGTATCCCGGGCAAGTACTTTCAGCGTATCCAATTCTTTTTGTGCGTTGGGCAGTTGATGCTTGCCAGCATATGCCATGCCTTGCGCATAATGTCGGATAGCATTTATATACACTAAATTTTCTGGTGGCTGAGGAAGTGCAAGAATGGTATCCCACATGCCAAATTTTACGGCGATATTATAGGGGATGGTATAGTAATGCTGCAAGGTTCCCCATTTAGGCTGACGCATAATATCTGTTGCCGTGTGCTCCTGCAGCTTTCTTGCGGCCTTCCAGGCCAGGGCTGCATTACCTTCCAGGGTTGCGGCTGCCGCCAAAAAATGCCAGTTATGTGGAAAATACGCCAACGGATACACGCCCTGCGCATGACAGGCAATGAAGTAATTACTATCCACCTCTACCGCATGAATATTAGCCAGGGCTCCTAAATGATAATCTCCGGTATTAATATAAATATGTGAAGGCATATGTAACAGATGTCCAGACCCGGGCACCAGTGTATCCAGCAAATGTGCGCTGGCTAAGGCTTTTTCGGGCGTAGCAGATGCTTCCAATGCATGAATATAGAAATGATGTGCGCCGGGATGTTTGGGATTTATTTTCATCAGGTGCTCCAAAACAGCGATCAGCTCTGGCGTCCAGGGTTTTGGCTGCTTTGTTTTTTTCTCATACAAATCCCATGGATGCAAGTCCATTAAAGATTCTGCGTATAACGCACCAACATCCGGATCACCAGGAAATTGAGTATATACTTTTTTCATCGCCGCTGCAAAGGCAATGTCCAGCGGCTTTCTGTCGGCAGGCGCCGGCATAGCATAACGCGATACCAATGCATGAATCAATGCCTTTTCCTTTGGGGTAGCGTTGTCGCTGAGTGACTGCGCTTTTTTAGCAGCATCGTAGGCACGTTGAAAGTTATCTTCTTCCATACCACCATTGTAGTTAGGCCCCAGCACATAGGCAAAGCCCCAATAAGCCATGGCACAGGTGGAATCCAGGCGCGTAGCCTCATAGAAAGACCGGGCCGCTTCGGCATGATTAAAGCCATACAACAACATCATGCCCTGATTAAAATAATCTTGTGCTTCCTTGCTCCTGGTAGAAATACTGAAATTAATACCTTTTAACCCTGGCAACTTAGGCGCTTTCTTTCCGGAGGTATACCAGCTTTTGTCTGTTGTCCGGGAAGTGTAGCAGGGAATATCCGCGGATTTTTTGCCAGAAGCCTGCGTCTCTTTGTGCTTACCGCTGTTATTACAGGCAAGCAGGAATAAAATAGAAATGATTAATAAATAGTTTGGTTTCATCAGTAGCTTATTTAAATGATTACCAGTAAATAAGCTCCGCACTACTACAGTATAGGTTATACGAAAATTAGCCATAACTAATTTACAAAAAAAGAAATAGTATTTCTCTTCCTACCACAAATACCCGATAGAAGGAAGATAATATTAGAGAGAGATGATAATAAATCAGTTAGGTCAACAACAATTCTAAATGCTATGTGTTTACTAAGACAAAGCTACCAAATTTCCCTCCTAAGCCATAGCTAACAGCAACCATCTACGTCCGTCAGGACAAGTGCAATTGTATTTTCAATTTCTGTTTTTATTTGCTGTGTTACATTGAGTGTAGCATAACAGGATTCTTTTGCGTTGGTGTTTTATAAACATTAACCAGGCAAGACAATCAGGCGAGTGGGATGTATTACAAAACGACCCAGTATCACCACTATTCCATCAATCTGCGGCAGATAAAAATATGTCCATCAAACAACAGCGATAAATATTACTGAAATCTACCTTGGGCGCATTGGTAAAACCCGGCTTCCATCTAAACAAAAACCGCAAACTATGAAAACTCGAGACCTAACTGTTCTGAAAAGGGCAGCAATAATGGGATTGCTCATCTTTGGCATTCAGCTGCCTCAAAAAGTGAAGGCACAAGCTGATCCACAGAAAGTAACCGCTGAGCAATTCAAAGGCGTCATTAAACTGGACGTGCGCGATTCTAAACCTGACTGGGCCCCCTACACGCCGAAAAAAGCGCCCACCGGCGCGCCCAATGTACTATTCATTTTGTTTGATGATACTGGCATTGCCGCATGGTCGCCATATGGTGGTGCCATTCAAATGCCTACCCTCCAAAAGCTTGCTGACCGCGGAATCCTGTATACGCAGTGGCATACTACCGCGCTCTGCTCTCCTACCCGTGCTACACTACTTACTGGTAGAAACCACCACCTGACAGGCAATGCAGCCATTACGGAAGCGGCAAACGGCTTCCCCGGTGCACATGGCCGCATCCCAGCACAATGTGCTACCATCGGCCAGATATTACAAGACAATGGCTGGAGTACTTTCTGGATCGGTAAAAACCATAATGTTCCCGAACAGGATGTTGCCTCCGGCGCCAGTAGAAAACAATGGCCGTTGCAGTTAGGCTTCGATCGTTACTATGGCTTCCTCGGTGGTGAAACCAATCAATGGTATCCCGACCTCGTAGAAGACAACCACTTCGTAGATCAGCCATACACGCCAGAAGAAGGCTATCACCTTTCAAAAGACCTGACAGATAAAGCCATTCAATACCTCCAGGACCAAAAGGCAACTAATCCTTCCAAACCCTGGTTCATGTGGTATTGCCCAGGCGCCAACCATGCGCCGCATCAGGCTCCCGAAGCATATATTGCTAAATACAAAGGCAAATTTGATGAAGGCTATGATGCTTATCGTAAATGGGTAGTTCCCCGCATGATCGCTAAAGGCATTATCCCGGAAGGTACAGTACTCACCGATTTCAATCCGTTGCCGCCAAACATTGCTAACCCTGGCGACTATGTGAAACCCTGGAATGAACTGAAGCCCGACGAGAAAAAATTATTCTCCCGCCTGGCAGAAGTATATGCCGCATTCTCTGAATACACCGATGCACAGGTAGGTCGTGTGATCGATTATCTGGAGAAAACTGGTCAGATGGATAATACCCTGATCATCTACGCAGCTGATAACGGTGCTTCCGGAGAAGGTTCTCCCAATGGTTCTGTTAATGAAAATAAATTCTTCAACGGTTATCCTGATCAGTTATCAGAGAACCTGAAATACATGAATAAGTTAGGTAGTCCTGATACCTATGAACACTATCCTACTGGTTGGGCAGCAGCATTTTCAGCGCCTAATAAAATGTTCAAACGCTACAGTGAATATGCTGGCGGTACTTCCGACCCATTGGTCATCTGCTGGCCTAAAGGCATTAAAGCACATGGAGAAATACGTAATCAATACCATCACTCTACCGATATTGTACCTACTATCCTGGATGTTTGCGCAGTGCAGATGCCCAACACCTATCGCGGCGTAGGACAGTACCCGTTATCCGGCGTATCTATGCGTTATACTTTTGATGCTAAACCTGACGCACCTACGCAGAAACATGTGCAATATTATGCCATGCTAGGCACCAGGGCCATCTGGGAAGACGGCTGGAAAGCAGTGGCATTACATGCTCCACTAACCGGCAAAGGTCATTTCGACCAGGACGAATGGGAATTATATCATGTAGATGCAGATCGCTCCGAATCAAAAAATCTAGCCAAACAACATCCTGATAAACTCAAACACCTGGTTAATCTCTGGATGGAAGAAGCAGAAAAAAATCTGGTATTGCCATTGGATGATAGAACAGCTGTAGAAGTATTAGGCTTAGAACGCCCTGCAGAAGAAGCCCCTAGAGACTTATACGTGTATTATCCAGGAACAGCGCCAGTGCCGGAAGGCGTAGCCGTGAGCATTCGTGGCAGATCCTATAAGATATTGGCGGATGTAGATATTAAAAGCGCGAATGCCAACGGTGTCATCTTTGCTCATGGCTCTCGTTTTGGTGGGCATAGCTTGTTTATCAAAAACAACAAGTTATACTATGTATACAATTTCCTGGGCATCAAGCCTGAACAGAAGTTCGTATCCAATATTCCATTGAAGCCTGGCAAATATACCGTGGGGATGGAATTCACGCGCGAAAGCACAGGCGAACATGGAGAACAGATTGGTAAAACAAAACTTTATATCAATAATAAAGTAGTGGCAGAAGGTCCGATGAAAACACAGCCAGGTAAATTCACACTGGCGGGTGATGGGCTCTGTGTTGGCTATGATAGCGGTGATGCGGTAAGCGAGGAATATAAGAGCCCTGGCAAGTTTACTGGTGGTACTATACTCGGTGTAGGCGTTTCCGTTGGTAAACAGGAATACAGTGATCTGAATAAAGAAGCACAGCGCGCATTACAAAGAGATTAAGTAAGATGTGTTGTTTATTGAAAGCGAAAGGTGGTGATCACCTTTCGCTTTTTTATTATAAAGAGATATCCCATTGTAGTCTGAATCGCCATTCTGTAGCGGGAATACCGCCTGTTTTATCATAATTGAAATAGCTACCTTCTGCAGTAATTTTATTTTTATGTCCATGAAAAAACCAGTTAACGGCAACAGTATTTTCTCTTTTCTTGGTTTGATCTTCTTCTCTGTTGGGAAAATAACCAGCATTTCTGTAGGCTACTTCCAGCGGTGCGGGCCACCAGTCGAAGGCCTGATGAAAGAAGTACCCTGCTTGCGCATAGTAGCCGTGGATGGTATTTGTTTCGTTGTTATTCAGTTTGTCGATGATCTCTTTCCAGTGTGCTTCCATCTGCCAGCTAAAGCCTCTATACATAAAAGCCGTTTCTATATTGGCCTGGTTAACACGGTACTGCCCGGGTTTACCATCGGCATAACCGTCCAAATAGCCGCCACCAGCCTGAGAGAAACGGGTATAAGGACTTTGGTTGGTAACGCCGTTGATGGCAAGTACACCAGCAGGATGTTCATGGATTTCAATATCGCTGCCTTCAAAATCGAGGTATAGGCCGGTAAAGTTCCATTGCAGGCGGCTGAAGTACATGAGATGATTATCATCATTTGTTGTGGAGCCGCGGCCTGTACCTGTGAAAGCGCCCAGCCAGTAATTGAAGTCGGCCAGGCCCTTGCCTTTCAAATGCCCATAAATCTCTGCGCCTTGTTGCCTGTCTACTGTAAATTCCCTATTAATAATTGATCTGTCTGCCAGCTGTTGTTCTCCGCTGCTGATCCTTCTCTCCCTGGAATATTCCACTTTAAACTGCCCGACCTGGAATTTAAGCCAGTCCCACTTTTCCACCATTATCGTATAGTTGAGCAGGTTAGATTGACTCAGTTCATATTCCCAGTAATATTTCAGCCAGGGTTTAAATGCGTGCCCGCCTACTTTTAGTCTGGCCCTGTTGATTTTAAAAGCGGTTTTATGTTCACCGAAGAAATCATCATAAGTAACGGGGTCCTGATCTTCCGGGGTGGCAAACCGAAATTGCAGGCGGCTTTGTATCTGCAAAAGGAATTTATCGTCTCTGGTGCGGAATTCAAAGCCTTTATCACCATAAACGGCAGAAACTTTTTTGGTCGTATCGGATAGAATATACTGAGCTGCGGCATGCTTACCTAACAGGCAGAATATAGTCAGACAGCAGATTGTACGGGCTTTAGGGCCGGAGTAGCATTTGAACATACAACTTCTTTTCTGTGGGAATAGTAACAATTACATCTACAGTACGCAAGGGTTGATACCTGGTATGCCCTGTTCTTCATACATCCATAACCGTTAACAAACCTATAGGAGAATTGTTGATCCACAGGAGGAATTGTGGTGAATGAAAAGGTTACACCATGCGCTGGGCGCGGTGTAACCTTTTCCATTTTCATGCATGTCCGTTAGCGATGGATTATTGATAGAGGTAATTTAATGCGATGATGTCATTAGCATTAAAAGTACGGTTGCCACCATTGGAGCATGCCAGCATCCAGGAATTGGCATCAGGGCCGCTAGGGGTGCCTGGGAGATATACAGCGCCAATACCGCCATCACCTTCATCAACAGGATCGCCGCCGCAGCTATAGGAACGGTCCATATAGTCAGTATGGCGCATACCAATGCAGTGGCCTATTTCATGCTGGATCACGGAGCCTACATACTGCACGTTAGGGTTGCTGCCGTAAGCATCTGGATGGGTATTCATCTGTACCAGGTTATATGGATTGCCATAATCATCAGGGAAGCCGGAAGATCCGAGGGTGATGTATCCGCCGCTAGGACCTTCATAGAAGCCCTGGATGGTGATATCCGCAGTACCGCTGGTGATGCGTTGGAACTGGATACGCAGGCCCAGTGCGTTGTAACGTTGAATAGCCAGGTCAGTGCCCTGAATGAAGGCAGATCCCAGGTTACTGACAGACACGGTGATCACACGTGGCAAGCCAGACACCAGGTTATTAGTGGAATACTGTTCTGTTTTGGCGACCCTTACTTTATTGGTCTGCCCTTTTTTGTTAAGCTCTTTAGTGCTGAGAAAAATATCTCCTTCAACGAGATAGCCTCCGTTTACGGCGTGTACATTGGATGTACTGAAACCTTTCGCTTTAATAAGTGCCATTACATCATTGGAGATGTTAGGTTTGGTGGCACTTCCTTGTTTGTTGTCTTTCTGGCAAGAAGTAATAAGTGATCCTGCCAATAGGCAGATCAGGAAAAACAATACTTGATTTTTCATCGGGTTGCGATTTTTGGTTTGTGGGTTTGTAGGTTTTAGATTGCTATTGTCTCTGCATGAAAAAGTCTTTACCATAGCCGATTTTGGCAGCTAACGTTTAAATGTATACGTACTTTTATTTGAAATGTGGGTTACTCAGATTTGCTATAAGATAATGGCTCTGCGTTCGGGTTTTAATCGTGACTATTTTCCAATATTACAGCTTTCCTTCAATTGAAAAAAAATAATTTAAATTAGTTCCACTCGTATTTCCACGTTGTGGAATTGCAGTCTCCTGGCCTATTTTACAGCTTCATTTCAGGTTATTTTAATCGCTTTTTAATTCGTTTTTAATCTCAATGATGATAAATTCGATTGCATTATTTTGTTGAGCGATATTTACCGTTTTCTCAAACGGACAATTGACAGACCTTTCCACGGCAAGTATTATTTTTCTATTTTTCAATTAACTTAGTGTATAAACTTTCTGCTTATGACATACGATCAACTATTGGCCAGTCGTGTCAGAATTTATTTAAGTGAGATAGAAGGTATAGCGGTTGAGGAAAAAAATATGTTTGGCGGTCTTGCATTCATGATCAACGGTAAAATGTGCATCAACGTTTCTGACGACCAGCTAATGTGTAGGTTTGATCCGGCACAAACAGAGGAGCTGTCTCTGAGAAGCGGCTACCAGTCCATGATTATGAAGGGTAAGGAATTAAAGGGCTATTGTTATGTTGATCCTGTTGGCTATAAAAGCAAAAAGGATTTTGAGTTTTGGATGCAACTTTGTCTGGATTTTAATGTGAAAGCTAAATCTTCCAAGAAAAAATAAAAGGCTGTCTCTACCAGGTAGAGACAGCCTTATTATCCTTTGTACCTGCCGGTATTAGTAATTCTTCATAGATACTACTTTCTTTGGCACTGGCTCAAAGAAGCCTACTTCTTCTGCATATTTAATCATCAGATGTACTTTTTCTTCATCAAAGTATGTCCATTTGAATTTCAGCTTTTTCAGGATGGCATCCGTAGCCTCATAACATACCTGATAAGAATGTCCTTCTTCCTGCTTATCATCTCCAAACAGATCTGCCTGTAGGAATAAGCGGTCTATCAGGTCTTTTTTAGTATGATAGGAATCCAACATTTTCTCCAGATAAGTATAGATATTTGTTAGCTCTATTTCATATCCATAACTATTCAGATGGGCCGCAAATTCAGCAGCAGAAAGCAGATGCGGATTACGAACATGATAATTTTTATTCAGCAATCCTGGCTTATCAAATATCTGTAGTATCGCGGCAGCTACCTGGTCAATATTAGACAACTCCAGCTCATTGAATTCTTCCGGCATCACCTGGAAGGAAATAAATCCTTTGATCTGGTTATAGAATGCATTGTTGTCGATATTCTCCTGGAACTTACCGGTAGCAGAATGGAATGATAAGTGCCCTACACGATAGATGTTGACCGCAATCCCCTGGGCTCTTGCCGCATCCAGCAGCCGTTCTGCCTCCAGCTTGCTCTTCGTATAAAAGTTAGGTGCTGCTTGTCCCTTGTACAAATCGGCTTCTGTATACAGATAATCATTGCTGCCTTTTTCTGCCATACCAGCAACACTGGTAGTAGAAATATGGTGGATGGCTTTCTTTCTGCCCATTTTACAGTAATCCAGCAACGTCTGCACGGAATGGGTATTCACTGCCTCAAACTCACTGTAGCTACCATAGTGTTTTACGTTAGCGGCCGTATTCAGGATACAGTCTGTATCTGCCATCATAGCCTCAAATACCGCGTTATCCATTCCTAATTGTGGTAAGGCAATATCACCTTTATAAACCCGCAGTTTTGCATGGTCTTTAGGCAATGGCGTACCAAAATAGAAGGCATACTTTTCAGACAAACGACTGAAAGCTACGTCATCACTCTCTGCACGCACCAGCACGCATACCTGTGAATTGTTTCGCTGCAGCAATTCATACAACATATGAATACCCAGGTAGCCGGTTGCTCCCAGCAGTAAGATTTGCTGATAGTTAATAGTGCTGGTAACATCCAGCTGTTGCCATGCTTTCACCTGTTCGAGGTATGGTCGTTGCTGTTCTGCCAGTAGCTCCTGCATGGCCGCAGCCTGCGTCTGCAGGGCTTTATGATCTACCTGTGCCGGATCAAACCTATTCATCATCGCTGCCAATTTATTCTTAAAGTGATCTTTTTCATAAATCACATATTTAGAAATACCAGCGATAGTAGGATGTTGGAAGAGGTCATTAATAGATACCTGAAAATCTACCTTCATCTTGGCAATTAAGCGGATCGCGGTAATAGAGTTACCACCAGCAGCAAAGAAATTATCGTGTATGCTTAACTGTGGTATGTTGAGTACCTCTTTCCAGATTGTCAGCAGCTGTTCTTCTATCTCGTTAGCCGGGCCAGCATCCTGTTGATGATCGGTGAGCATCGCGGAAGTCGGCGATGGTAACCCTTTCCGATCAATTTTACCATTAGGCGTCAGCGGGAACGACTCCATCGGAATCATCACCGGCGGCACCATAAAGTCGGGCAGCTTGCTCTTCAGATAGGCCATGATAGCATCTTTATTGAATTCCTGATCTGGTATCACATAGGCCACTAGTAGTTTATTATCATGCTCACCACCTTTTACGACCACCACGGCATCATTTACCAATTCGCATTCCTGCAACACGTTTTCTATCTCTCCTAATTCAATACGATATCCACGTACCTTCACCTGTTCATCTATCCGGCCCATGTATTCAATGTTCCCATCAGGCAGCCAGCGGCCCAGATCACCGGTACGGTACATGCGGGTTTCGCCGTTACCTGCATATGGATTGATCACAAACTTCTCCTGAGTAAGTTCAGGGCGGTTGAGATAACCACGTGCCAGTCCTGCCCCACTCACACATATCTCCCCTGCTACCCCTACCGGACATAAGCCACCATGTGCATCCTGGATATATACCTGTACGTTAACCACAGGCTTACCAATAACAACGATCCCATCTTCTTTAATAGGGTCGGTAGACATTGTAGTACAGATACTATTTTCCGTAGGTCCGTAACCGTTAAGCAGCCGCACACCTTTAGCCTGTAGGTACCTGCCATCCTCTCTGTTTAATGGCTCGCCACATGATACAATGGTTTTCGCTCTGTCTACCAGGTCTATCATACTGTGCAAATAGGACGGTGGCAATAATAACACATCTACTTTTCGTTTATTGATCAACGTAGCAAAGCTGGCAGAAGACAGCAGATCTTCTTTACGAGGTAGCACCAAAGTACCACCATTAGACAGCGCACTGAATATCTCCATGCAGGAGGCATCAAAGCCGATCGTTGCAAACTGCAGCAGCCGCGTTCCTACTTCAATTTCTAATTGTTCCCGCTGATCATGTACCAGGTTCACCACGCCTCCGTGTTCAATCAATACACCTTTCGGTTTACCGGTAGAACCGGAAGTATAGATCACATAGGCCAGATCATTCACCAGTGGTGCATCAGCCAATGCTGTTACCGGATAACCGTCGAATAATGCGGTATCTGTAGTTATTACCTTTTCTATACCATCCAATGCGGCGCCTAGTTTATCATTTACCGCAGGACTACTTACCATAATGCTGGCAGCGGTGTCGCTGAGGATATATTGTATCCTGTCTGCCGGATACTCAGGGTCCACCGGAACATACGCTCCTCCTGCCTTCATGATGGCATATAAGCTAATAATCAGCTCCGGTGAGCGTTCCATACATAACGGCACCAGAGTATCTCTTCCAACGCCTTTACTGCGCAGGTAATGCGCTAACTGGTTGGTACGTTCATCCAGCTCTTTATATGTCAGGGTAATATCCTTAAACATTAATGCCGGCGCATCAGGAATTTCCGCTGCCATCGCTGAGAACATGCCAGGTAAGGTCAGCTCCTGCGGCACAGCTGCTACCTTACTGTTGAAGTCTATCAATAACTGCTGTTCTTCTTCCTCATTCAATAACGGCAACGCACATATGTGAGTGGCAGGCGCCAGGGTGATGGATCGTAGCAGCTGTTCAAAATGTCGTCCAATCCTGCTCACCGTTTCTCCATAGAACAAGTCAGTACTATATTGAATGATCAGGGAAAGTCCTGCCTCTGTTTCCTTCAGGCAGAAGTTAAGATCAAATACAGACGTAATATGATCCAGTGGTTCTTCTGTTAGCTGCACCGTTCCTAAGGTCAGCTGAGGAATTTCCGGGGTGTTCTGTAATACCAGCATTACCTGGAACAATGGGCTTCGGCTCATATCACGCTCTGTCACCACGGCGTCCACTATTTTCTCAAATGGAACTTCCTGGTATTCATAAGCGCTTAATGTAGTTTGTTTCACCTGCTGTAGCAAGGAAAGGAATGCAGGGTTACCAGCAAGGCTACTGCGTAGTGCCAGTGTATTGATAAAGAAACCTGCCAGCCCTTCTACTTCCTGGCGTGTACGGCCGGAAATAGGGCTTCCCACGCAAATATCATCCTGGCCACTGTAACGATATAATAAAACGTTCAGTGCTGCCAGTAATGTCATGAAGAGGGTTACACCTTCTTGCTGCGATAAGGCCATCAGCTGGTCTGTTAGCGCACGATCGAGCTGCAGGTATTCTACAGCACCTTTTTTACCTTTTACGGCAGGCCTGCTTTTATCTGTTGGCAGCTGCAGGGCGGGTATGCTTTGCAGGTTTTCTTTCCAATATAATAGCTGTGTTGCCAATACCTCATCCGACATATATTTCCTTTGCCAGATAGCATAGTCAGCATATTGTATTTCCAGTGCAGGCAACTTCACTTTTTCACCGGTTGTATAGCCATTATACAGCGCGATCAGTTCTTTGAACAGAATGCTGATAGACCAGCCATCAGAAGCAATATGATGCATGTTCATCACCAGGATATGCGTGGTGGCATCCAATGCGATCAGGTGCACGCGTAACATATATTCTTTGGTGAGATCAAAAGGCTTTCTTATCAAGGAATGCACCAGCGTTCTATAGTCTGCAATAGCAGGTTGATTGCCACATAAATCAATATGTTGCAGCTGCCATTGTTGTGCCGACAATACCTGTTGGCCTGAATGTCCATCCTGCTGTGTAATGACAGACCTTAATACTTCGTGGCGTGCTACCAGGTCGTGGTAGGCATTTGCCAGCGCTGCTTTATCCAGCGTACCCTCCATGCGCAATACTACTGGCACGTGGTATTGTACACTACCTTCCATCTGGTCAATGAACCACAAACGTTCCTGGCTATACGAAAGCGGGATCAGTTCAGGCCTTTGTTGTGGCGTTACTGCCGGCAGCAGCCAACCCTTACCATTCTGACGGATAAACGCTGCCAGACGTGCAATGGTAGGATTCGCGAAGATGGATTTTACCGCTACTTCAACCTCCATATGCTTACGCAGGGCAGATTGCAGGCGCATAGCCAGCAGTGAGTGGCCTCCCAGTTCAAAGAAATTATCGTGAACACCTACTTTTTCTATTTGTAATAAAGTACTCCAGATAGCTGCCAGCTGTTGCTCTGTCAGGTTGCGAGGCGCTACATACGTAGTACCTCCCAGTGCGCTGAGGTCTGCTTCAGGTAATGCGCGTTTATTGATTTTACCATTATTTGTCAATGGCAGTTCCGGTAAAGTGATGAAGAGAGATGGCACCATATACTCTGGCAGTCTGGACTGCATCCAGGTGCGCAGCTCTTCTTTTCCGAAATGATGTTGCGGTACCACATAAGCCACCAATCGTTTATTACCGTATTGGTCATTTTTCACCAGTACCACACATTGTGCCACCAGCTCACATTGACCCAGTACGCTTTCCACTTCGCCTATCTCTACACGGTTGCCACGGATCTTCACCTGGTCATCTTTACGCGACAGGTAATTGATATTACCATCAGGCAACCAACAGCAGATATCACCAGTTTTGTATAAACGACCATTGCCACTTGTATCAAATGGATCGGTCATAAACCGCTCTGTGGTTAACTCCGGCAGATGCAGATAGCCTTTGGCTACTTGCACGCCACCGATAAAGAGTTCACCTGGAACGCCCACCGGACAAGGATTTCCGTTGGCATCTAAAATGTACAAAGTAGTATTTGCAATTGGTTTACCAATAGGCGGTAATACACGGTGGTTATAATCTTGCGGCTGTATCATATAGGCACTTACCACGTGTGCCTCCGTAGGGCCGTATTGGTTATGCAGGCGTGTATTTCCTTTTTCCAGGAATAAGCGAAGATCATTGCTCAGTTTGAGCTGCTCTCCTGCCGTAACTACTTCCTGCAGATATTGCGGATAGATACCGCTTTCCTGTGCGTATTCTACGAGATTTTTCAGTACTACATATGGCAGGAACAGGCAATTGATCTTTTCAGTATTGATCTGCTCCATGAGGATGGCCATGTCTTTCCTGCGTTGTTCATCTACGAGGTGCAGACTCCCACCAAAGCTGAGTGTAAAGAATATCTCCTGGAAGCTCACATCGAAATTGATACTTGCAAATTGTAATATTCGTTTAGGCATGCGGGTATCAATCTCTTGTTGTTGCCAGCAAAGCAGGTTAAACAGCGCTTTATCCGGCATTTCCACGCCTTTTGGTTGTCCGGTAGAACCGCTCGTATAGATGAGATAAGTTAGTTTGTCAGGAGATGTATAACGGCTGATATTCGCAACCGGCTGGCCCGACAAAAGATCGTCCTTCAGGTTGATGATGCGCGCTGCTGCAATATCTCCAGGCAAGAGACCCTGACTACGTTCATCTGTGATCATCAAACTAAAGTTTGTATCGGAGAGAATATAACGGATACGCACCTCCGGATATGCAGGATCTACTGGTACATAAGTGGCGCCGGCCTTCAGAATACCAACAATGGCAGTAATCATTCCAAGGGAGCGCGACATGCAAACAGGTATCAGCGTGTTTTCTACCACACCTCTTTCCTGCAGGTAATGCGCCAGTTGATTCGCTTTTTCATTCAGCTGACGGTAGGTATATTGTTCATCTCCGAAAACAACGGCTACAGCATCCGGCGTTAATCTTACCTGGGCTTCAAACAGGTCTATCACTGCTTTATCGGTAGGATATATTCTTGCCGTATCGTTGAATGTCAGCAATAATTGTTTTTCTTCTGCGGCCGTGAGCATCGGCAATGCTCCTATCTGTGTAGAAGGTGCTTCCACAACGGCTTTCAACAGCATAAGATAATGTTCTATCATCCTCGCGATCGTGGCCTCCTCATACAGATCACTGCAATACTCTACGCGGAAACGTAAGCCGGTAGCGGTGGTTGTAACATCCACTGTCAGATCGAATTTGGCAGTGGTGTTAGGCACCGGCTGAATAGTTACCTGTACATCTTCTAATTGTAAGTCTGGAATTTCCGGCAGGTTTTGCAGGATAAACATCACCTGGAACAATGGTGTGCGGCTCATATCTCGATCACTTACCACAGCTTCCACAATTTTTTCAAATGGGGCATCCTGATATTGATATGCCTCTAGCAGCGTTGCTTTTACCTGTTTGAGTAAAGACAAGAAGTCCGGGTTACCAGCCATGTTGCTACGCAGCGCAATAGTATTCACAAAGAAGCCGATCAAAGGCTCTATGGTTTGCTGGGTACGGTTAGCAATAGGGCTACCCACACAAATATCCTCTTGTCCGCTGTAGCGGTATAACAAGACTTTGAAAGCCGCCAGCATGGTCATAAACAGCGTAGTCCCCTGTTGTCTGGACAGTTGATTCAGTCCAGCGGTGAGGGTGCCGTCTACTTCATAATACAGCGTATTTCCGCGGGTGCTTTGTGCAGCAGGACGTGGGAAATCTGTTGGCAGTTGCAACGTAGTGACATCGTCCAGTTTCTCTCTCCAGTAAGCCAGTTGCTGATTAAGCAGCGTGCCTTCCAGGTGATGCCTGTGCCACAATGCATAGTCCGCATACTGCACCTGCAACGGTTCCAGCTTATGCGGCGTTTGCTTATGTTCCGCATCATAGATCGATATTAACTCTTTGAGCAGTATCGACACCGACCATCCATCAGAGGCGATATGGTGTTGTACTATAACCAGGAAATACTCACGGGGAGCCAGTTCCACCAGGTGTACCCGCAGCATATAATCTGTAGAGAGATTAAACGGCTGGTTATAACAGTCTGTGATTTCTTCCAGGATTTTGTTCCTGTTGGGCTCCATGGTCCTGTCTATTACGTGTATACGCCATCCATCTGCTGACAGGATATGCTGGCTTACCTCTCCATCTTCTTCCAGGAATACGGTGCGTAATGCTTCATGCCTGTCTACTATTGTTTTCAATGCGCTTTGCAGTGCATGTACGTCCAGGTCACCATCCAGTTTCAATACCAGTGGCATATGATAGGCTACACTGCCTTCCATACGGTCTATAAACCATAATCTTTGCTGTGCTGAAGAAAGTGGCAGCTTGCCTTCTCTTGGATAAACAGTAACTGCCGGCAGCACCGTTCCTGGCTGCTGGCGGCGGATATGCGCTGCCAGATCAGCTACAGTTGGATAGCTGAAGAGATCACGTATCGGGATCTCCACTTCCAGTTCGCGGCGTATTGCAGATACCACGCGGGTAACCAAAAGAGAGTGCCCACCCAGTTCAAAGAAATTATCGTATATCCCTACCCGTGACACTTTCAGCAATTGCTGCCAGATGCCTGTCAGCACCAGTTCCGTAGCATTACGTGGAGGCATATACGCTGCTGCCGGCATCAGAGAATGGTCCGGCTCTGGTAACGCGCGTTTATTAACCTTACCATTGCTTGTCAGTGGAAGCTTTTCCAGTGGCATCAGCACTGCTGGAACCATATAATCTGGTAGCAGCTGTTTGAGATAAGCTTGTATTTTTTCTTTCTCAAAACTACCTGCCGGTACTATATAAGCAGCAAGGTATTTACTACCCAGCTCATTTGTACGCGCCATTACTACGGCTTGTTCTACCCATTCGCACTGTTGCAGTACTCTTTCTGTTTCTCCAGGTTCGATACGATAACCACGTATTTTCACCTGATCGTCTGTACGGCCCAGGCAAAGCACATTTCCATCGGCTTGCCAACAGCCCAGATCGCCGGTTTTATATAATTTTTCGGACCTGTTATTATTGAACTGATGGGAGATAAAACGTTCTGCTGTCAGTTCAGGTAAATTGAGGTAGCCCAGGGAAAGGCCAGCGCCACCTACATATATTTCGCCGGTAACGCCTACTGGCACCAGCTGACGGCGGCTATCCAAAATATATACCTTACGGTTGCTCAGCGGGCGACCTATAGGCACCGGCACTTTCACGGCGCCAGCTTCCACTTCGTAGGTGACCGAGAAAGTAGTATTCTCCGTAGGGCCATAAGCGTTAATAATACGCAGTGCAGGATATTGCTGTTTTAATTTACTGATATGTTCTTCTGATAATTTCTCTCCACCTGCCAATACTACGGACAAGGTTTCAAAAATACTGCTGTCTGTATCTATCAGCTGATTAAACCAACTGGCAGTAAACCACATCATATTCACCTGGTGCGTGCGGATTTCCCGTTTCAACACTTCATTATCCAACAACTGTTGTTCAGGACAAAGAATGAGTTGACCTCCATTGAGCAGCATACCCCAATATTCAAAGGTAGCCGCATCGAAGGAAGGTGCGCCGGTAGATAACAAGCGATCGTTTGCACTGAAAGAAACATAGTCCACTCCTTTCACGAGGCTCACCACATTTTGATGGCTTACCATAACGCCTTTAGGCGTGCCGGTAGAACCAGAAGTATAAATTACATAGGCCAGGTCTTGTGGAAGTGACACCGGCAATGGCATGCTCTCAGCAGTAGTCAGCTGTTCCAGCTGATCAAGGGCGATACACTTCATGGTAGTACCAGTCTGTTGCAGCGTTGCAATATGGCTGGCAGTAGTAAGCAACAGTGTACTGTTGCTTTCGGATAACATATAGCTGATGCGTTCCACAGGATAATGTGGATCTACTGGTACATAAGCACCGCCGGCCTTTAATATCGCCAGCGTGGCTATGATCAGCTTCTCTGATCTTTCCATGCAAAGCGGAACACGCATACCTGCCGTTACGCCTGCGGCCACGAGGTATTGCGCTAATTGCGAAGCAGCAGTATCCAATTCAGCATAGCTGATTTCCTTACCATCAAATACTACAGCGATGGCGTCTGGCATCAGGGCTACCTGTGCTGCGAAAAGCTCGGTAATACCTTTCTCCGCAGGATAGCTGATAGCCGTATCGTTAAAGGTTTCCAGCAGTTGTGTTTCTTCCACCGCCAGTAGCATCGGCAAGAAACCGACCTCCATAGCAGGACTGTTAACGATTGCCGTCAGCAGTTGTTTGAAGTGAGTAATCATCCGCAGGATGGTGTCCTCGCGGAACAGGTCTGTACAATATTCTACGCTTCCTGAAAGCCCTGTAGCAGTTTCTTCTAACGTGAAGTTCAGGTCTACCTGAGCAGTAGTATATGCGATTTTTTCAGGTTGTAAATTTGCGGCGCCCAAAGCGAGATTGGTAGCCACCGGCATGTTCTGCAAAGTAAATATTACCTGGAACAATGGACTATAGCTGAGATCACGCTCTTTAACAACAGCTTCTACTACTTTTTCAAAAGGAATATCCTGGTGCTCATAGGCATCCAACGTAGTATTTTTTACCTGTTGTAGCAAGCCTGCAAAAGTTGGATTATCGTGCAGTTGCGTACGTAATGCCAGGGTATTCACGAAGCAGCCAATCAGGCTTTCCGTTTCCTGGCGCGTACGGCCGGAAACAGGACTACCAACGGTAATGTCTTCCTGGCCGCTGTAACGGTATAGCAACACATTAAATGCCGCCAGTAACGTCATGAACAAAGTAGTGCCTTCCTGCTGCGACAATGCATTTAACTGCTGTTGCAGTGTATCGTCTATATGGAACGGAATGATAGCACCACGATTGGAGAATACTGCCGGACGGGTGAAATCCAGTGGTAACTGTAACGTGGTAACATCCGCCAGTTGGCGGTTCCAATAAGATTGTTGCTGTTCCAGCACCGTGGCTGACATATACGAACGCTGCCAGCGGGAATAGTCTGTATACTGGATATCCAATGGAGATAGTACAGGCAGTTGTTGTTGATTAAATGCGGTATACATCTCCATTAATTCTTTTATGAAGATGCTCACAGACCAACCATCACCTGCGATGTGATGCAGCGTAAGCGCAAGGATATGAGATGTTGCCGACAATCCGATCAGTTGCCCACGTAACACATGGTCAACAGACAGATTAAACGGCGCATCAATCAGCGTTTTCACATAATCATGCAAAGCAGCAGTATCCTCGCAGAGATCGTGTCTGGTGATGGTTTCCAGCTGCCATCCATCTTTCTCCATTACCTGCTGATGTGGCAACTCATCTATAACGGTAATGACAGTACGTAATACTGCATGACGGTTAACCATTTCACGGATGGCCAGTTCCAGTGCTTGTTTGTTGATGACGCCTGTGAGACGGAACACCACCGGTATATGATATTGTATACTACCTGTCAGGCGATCTATAAACCAAAGCCTTTCCTGTGCAAAGGATAACGGCTGCGGACTGGTATATGCCTGGGCAGTAATCCCTTGCAGCACGGGGCCGGTCTGTTGCGTGATAAAGGCAGCCAGGCTAGCGATGGTAGGATAATTGAAGATCGCTTTTACTGGTACTTCTGCCCGTAATTGTTTTCTGATGGCAGATTGCAGACGCATCGCCAGCAAAGAGTGTCCTCCGGATTCAAAGAAATGATCGTGTATACCTACACGTTCTCTGGATAGCAACTGTTGCCAGATGCTTGCCAGCAGGCTTTCCTGTTCATTACGGGGAGCCATATACGCAGCATCAGAGAGCGCAGTATCGTCTGGCGCAGGCAGTGCTTTTTTATTCACTTTTCCGTTTGGCGTCAATGGTAGTGTTTCCAGGGCTATCAGGAAAGAAGGAACCATATAATCCGGTAATCTATCTTTGAGATAAGCCTGTATAGCTTCTCTATCAAAAGTATTTTCTGTTACCACATAACCTGTCAGGTAGCGGTTTTGCTGCTTATCTGTCCAAACAGTTACCACGGCTTGTCTAACGCCAGGACAAGCTTCCAGCACTCTTTCTGTTTCTCCTGGTTCAATACGGAAGCCACGGATTTTCACCTGTTCATCAATGCGGCCCATGTAAACGATGTTGCCATCAGCCATCCAGCGGGCGAGGTCACCCGTACGGTAAAGCCTTGCGGAAGGATCATCAGAAAAAGGATCTGCTATAAATTTGGCAGCGGTCAGTTCAGGATCCAGATATCCTTTAGCCACGCCATCTCCCCCTACATATAATTCTCCAGTAACACCCACCGGAACAGGATGTCCCGCACTATCAAGGATATACGCAGTTCTGTTTTTCAATGGGCGGCCAATAGGTACATTGCCACTGACAGTCGCTTCATGGATGCGGTAATAAAGGGAGAAAGTTGTATTCTCCGTAGGGCCGTATATGTTAGACAGTGCTATGTGCGGATAAGTACTTCTGAATTTATCAGCATGCTTTTCGGACATCTTCTCTCCTCCTGTCAGCACATCCTTTAATCCGGCAAATACGCTGATATCCATATCTATCAACTGATTGAACCAGCTGGTAGTAAAGAACATTTTCGTAACCCTATGTTGTATAAGGTCTTGCTTTAACAATTCAATATCCAGTAAACTGCTTTCTGTGCTTAACACGACGCAGCTGCCATTCAACAGTGCGCCCCAATATTCAAAGGTGGTAGCATCAAAGGAAAGAGAGCCGGCAGAAAGGATCACATCCTCATTCGTCATGGTGATGTATTCCTGCGATTTTGCAAGACTCACCACATTTTTATGTGTAACCGCAACACCTTTAGGTTTTCCGGTGGAACCGGAAGTATACATAACATAGGCCACTGTTGCCGGTGTTGACTGTTCTACAACAACATCCACCGGGAATTGCAACAAGTCATGATTATCATCTAAATAAATTATTTCTTTATCAACAACTTGTAAGGTATCCTTCCAACTCATTTCACTTAATACCAGCGAACTATCACAATCATCCATAATCTGCAATATTCTTTCCGCAGGATAGTCAGGATTTACCGGAACGTAAGCGGCGCCGGTTTTCAGAATACCCAGCAAGGCTACCATCAGATTAGCAGAGCGTTTCATGCATACTGGCACATAGGCCCCCGCATTTAATCCTTTACTGCGTAACTGGTGCGCAAGGCGATTAGCTGCTTCGTCCAGTGTTTTATAAGTAAACGAAGTTCTATCATATACCACAGCAATTGCATCTGGTGATAGCTTCACCTGCGCTTCAAACAACGCAGTGATGCTCTTATCCGCAGGGTATGGTATTGCAGTCTGGTTAAACGTCTGTAACAGCTGTGTTTTTTCGGCAGCTGTCAGCAGTTGAATGTCTGCAAGTGTTTTTACAGGCTGCGTGGCTATTTGCATTAATACCTGCTCAAAATGCGCGGCTATCATTTGGATAGTGGCAGCATCAAGCACCACCTCATTATACAACAGGCCTATTTCCAGTCCTTTCGACATCATCACGCGTATCGTCAGTGGATAGTTAGGATGTTCCTGTACCTGGAGGTTATGCATTTGCAGTTTCCATTGAGGAGATTGCAGCACAGGGTTTTCCGGGTAGTTTTCAAATACCAGCAGGCTGTCAAACAATTCTTCGCGGATGCCTGTCCAGCGCTGGATATCATTCAATGCTGCATATTGGTGTTCACGGCTTTGCAGCTGCGTAGCCTGGATATCCTGCAGCCACCCAGTGATGGATTGCTCATTTGCCAATGTGGCGAACAACGGAAGCGTGTTGATATATAATCCAATTTTTTTATCAACACCATTCATTTCATCAGGTCTGCCGGCAACGGTTACACCAAACATAGCGGCGGGTTTCCCGGTATAACGGGATAACAGGTACGCCCACACGCCTTGTACCAGGGTGTTGAGGGTGATATGTTGTTGGTGGGTAAATTTCTCCAATTGCTGACGTGTAGCGGCATCCAGCTGCAGTAGCGTTTCTTTGATGCGCCCTTCTCCTTTTGTACGGGAAGCTGAGGCAGCCACAAACGGTAATAAACAACCTTCGGTGGCCTCTTTCAGATAGCCGTGCCAGTAAGCTTCTTCAGCCAATAAATCTCTGTCTGCGAGGAAATGGATGTAGTCACCGAATTCGTCTACTTTCAGCGCTGGCACTGTGTTATTGGTTACAATAGCCTCGTAGGTTTCCACCAGTTCACCGAGTAATACCGGCAATGACCAGCCATCCATCACCAGGTGGTGGTAGGTCCATTGCATGCGATATTTATCATCTTGCAGGCGGAACAGCGTAATACGCATCAAAGGCACGTTCTCAAAGTCCAGCCCCTGTTCGCGGTCTGCTATCATCCATGCTTTCAACGCTTCCTGCTGTTCATTCTCCGTCATATGACGGTAGTCCAGCACGGTAAAAGGCAATACCGCATTATGATATACACATTGCACCGGAATACTGCAAATCTTTGCGTAGAAGGCAGTCCGGAATATCGTATGATTTTGTATCAGGTGTTCCCAGCTTTTTTGGAATGCGGCAACATCGAGATTAGCGAATTCACAGCCCGACTGTTCTATGTAAGCGCCACCTTTTTCATCAAACAGGCCATGGAACAGCATTCCCTCCTGTAATCCTGTGAGCTTATAAAGTCCTGCTACCTGAGATCTTCTGGAGTTACCATTTTCTGTGCCATCGAGGAATTGGTCCAGTTCATCGTTGGTCATTACTGCGCCTAGTCCATAGTCTGAAGGAGACGTGATGGATGCTTGGTGACTGCGGTCAGCACAGTGTGAGATGATTGCTTCCAGCTGCCGGCGATAGTCTGCCGCGATGCTGGCAATAGTGGCCGCGTAGAAGTGTAGCTGGCTGTAGCTCCAGTCGATGACGAGTTGTCCGTCATGAATCATGCTGTTGACAGCCAGTTTCTCAGGAACGAAGCGCAGCGGCGACCCGCCGGCATCCAGTGAAGACAGTGAGGTTTTAATGGCGCCCTGGCTTGCAGGCAGGTTATCACCTTGTCCCAGATAGTTAAAGCCTATTTCCCAAGGTACGGCTCCTTGCAAGGCTGCATGTCTGCCAATATATTTGCTGACGCCATATCCGATACCTTTATCAGGGACCTGGCGTAGTTGTTCTTTTATATCTCTGATCAATCGGCCGGTATTATCTCCCGTAGGAGCTTCGAGCCATACTGGATACTGGCTGGTAAACCAGCCGATGGTGCGGTTTACTGCGATGTCAGCGGCGATATCTTCCCTACCGTGTCCTTCCAGGCCTACAAGCACGCCTGTGCCTTTATTCCAGCTTGTAAGGGTAAGTGCCAGGGCAGACAACAAGATATCGTTGATCTCTGTGCGGTATGCAGCTGGTACCTCCTGCAGCAGACGGCGGGTAGCCGTTGCATCCAGGCGTACCGTTTCTTTGCGTATATCCGATACCGTTATTTTCCCGATATATTGAAGATCAATTGGTAAAGTGCTACGTTTAGCCACTACCGTTTCCCAATAGCGTAACTGTTGCGGGTGGTGGCTTTTTTGTGCGTAATCAGCCAGGGCATCGTGCCATTGCCGCACGGAGCTGCCTTTAGCGCCCAATACAGCGTCTGCAGGAGCCGCTGGCTGTTCCAGCAAGCGATTGAGATCTTCCAGCAGTATACGCCAGGAAACGCCGTCTACAACCAGGTGATGAACAACGAGCAACAACCTGTTGTTGATTTCAGCAGAAGGCGTTTGTATGAGCGTAGCCTGCAGCACATTACCATCACGAATATTCAGGCGGGCCAGACTTTCTTCTACATAAATGCCAATCTGCTGCTGCCAGTTTTTCTGTTTGCGCCGCATATCCCTGACATGCAGGGTTGGTTCCATAGTACCATATGTTTGTTGCCATACATTTTCTACTTGGTGATAGGAGAAACGAAGTGCATCATGGTATTGTACAAGCTTGCCGAGTGCGTTTTCCAGCAAAGCCGGGGACAGATGCTTATCTATTTCCAGCAACAATTGTTGTGTAAACAGTGCAGGCTGGCTGCTGCCTTCTTCTTCGAAGTACCAATGTTGAATGGGCAAAAGGCCGCTGTTACCTGTCAGCAATCCTTGTTCACCAGTGATGCTTACTGCAGTTTTCAGCAAGAGCTGTTCTGCCAGTGCAGCCACTGTCTGATACTTGAAGAGATCTTTGGCCTTCAGTTCATATCCTACTCTTCTGGCACGGCTCACCACTTGCATGGATACGATGGAGTCGCCGCCCAGTTCAATGAAATTATCGTGTATGCCTATACGTTGCAGTCCCAGCAGCTCCTGCCAGATAGCAGCCAACTGCTGTTCTGCTTCATTGCGCGGCGCTACATAAGCTTCCTGCTGAAGGTCGGCAGCATCAGGTGCTGGCAGTGCTTTTTTATCTACTTTACCATTGACAGACAAGGGCAGCTGTGCCAGTTCCACGAGTATGGAAGGCACCATATATTCAGGCAGTTGCGCCTTCAAACGGTCAAGAACAGCTAGTTTATTATACTCCGCGTCTGTGGTAACATAACCTACCAGGCGCTTATTATTTCTTTCATCTGCCCATGCTACTACCACTGCGTGTTTAACGCCTGGGCATTCCTGCAGAGCATGACTGATTTCCCCTAGTTCTATACGGTAGCCACGTATCTTTACCTGATCGTCTATACGGCCGAGATATTCGATGTTGCCATCCGGGAGCCAGCGACCGGTGTCGCCGGTTTTATAGAGGCGTTTGCCAGTGGTGTCGGTAATAAATTTTTCTGCCGTCATTGCCGGGAGATGCAGGTAACCATTGGCCACCTGGGGACCTCTTACATACAGCTCACCTGTTACGCCCAATGGCAGCGGGTTTTGCTGCGCATCCAGTATATGTACCTGGAGATTCGCTACCGGCTTACCGATGGTAATTAGTTTGTCTTCCGGTTGAATTTGTGCCACAGACGACCATACAGTACACTCCGTAGGTCCGTATTCGTTATATAGCGCAGCCTGCTTTACTTCTCTGAAGTGGCGCTGTGCCAAGGATACTTCCAACGCTTCCCCTGCAAGGATTACCGTAGATAAAGCCGCCTCCTTTAAGAGGTCTTCTTCCAGCAAAAAACGGTAATACGAAGGCACACAAAGGATCATATCCGTACGTCTGAGTAATTGCTTTACGGTGTCCGCATCTTTCAATGTTTCTTCTCTGCATACGATCAGTTTTCCGCCGCTGCACAATGTTCCGAAGATGACTGCTACGGAGGAGTCGAAAGAGAAAGACGGTACCAGTAATGCAGTACCGGTGCTGCCGTAATAGGCTATTCTTGCCTGTGTGGAGGCCACCAGGTTTTGATGCGCGATGGTAACGCCTTTTGGGTTGCCTGTAGAGCCAGAAGTATAGATTACATAGGCCATGTGCTGCGACTGTAAGTCCGTTTTCACGGGAGTTACAGGATATTGCAGCAGCACATCTTCCAGTAGGCGGACGTCAATAATTTCAGCGGTGGTGTATTGCTGCAGCGGCAGACTACCAGCCACATTGCTGAGCACTATTGCCGCCTGGGTATCCTGCAGCATGAAGGTGATGCGGTGTTGTGGATAGGCCGGATCTACCGGAACATAGGCGGCGCCAGCTTTCAGCACGGCGAGGATGCCAATGATCATCTCAGCGGAGCGCTCCATGCATACCGGAACAAATGTATTTTCACGTACCCCCCTTTCACGCAGGTAATGCGCCAGCTGGTTGGCCTTTTGATCCAGCTGCTGGTAAGTGAGTGTTTGGTTTTCAAACACCAATGCTTTAGCTGTTGGCTGAATGCGCACCTGCTCTTCGATCATTGCATGGATAGAAGGATAAGGCGCTACATCGATATGATTGTTGTTAAAGCTTGCCAGCAGCGTTTCTTCTTCATCAGGGATGACGCTGATATCGGCTATCTTTAGCTGTGAACCATTATTGAATTGCTGAATGATATGCAATAAGCGTTTTACCAATAAGCGTATATCCGTTTCCGTGAAAAAGGCAGGATAATAATCCGCTTTCAGTTGTAGTGGCTGACCATTGCCATAGTCGCGCCAAAGCAGCTCCAAAGGGTATCGGGTGATCTCACTGGTAAGTTCGTGGGTGCTGCTACTGATGGCAGCACCGAAGTCCAGGTTCAGATTGAGATTGGCGTGGTTAACAAGAATATCTACCAGTTGATCTGTGGTGCCATTGAGTTTCAGGGAGCGGCTCAGATCAGCTATCTGATATTGCTGATGGAGGTTATCATTTTTTCTGGTGGTTGCAATCTGCTCCAGCAAAGCAGTTACCGTATCTTCTTGCTGATAAGTTCCCAGGAATGGCGTGATACCAGAGAACATTCCTGCTATTTGCAGTAGTTTTTTATCTTTTCTGCGATGTACCGGCGTGCCGAATACAAAGGTGTTATGTTCAGTGGTTTTTGCGAAGTAGATGGTAAGCGCCGCCAGTGTAAGGCGTAGTAAATTGGCCTTGGTAGCTTCTTGCAGCCTTTCCAGCGCTGCTTTTTCCGCCGCAGTAAAATCTATAATGAATGCCTGGCACTGGCGAGGATTGGCATCTGCACGCTGATACCTACGCTCCAGCAATTGGGCTGGCTTTTTATCGATCATCTTTTCCCAATAGGCAGCATCTTGCTGATAGGCTGGCGACTCTTGATAGGCGATGGCCTCAGCGGCAGCGGCTATGTACGAAGCGGGCGACCACTCCAGGTTAGCACCTTGCACCAGGGATTGATATTTGCGTGCCACATACTGATAGGTGGCTGCAAATCCATATCCATCAATAATCAGGTGATGATATTTACAGAAATACAGATGTTCATTTGGGGCAATGGTGAGGAGGTATTGTTCGCTGAGTGCGGTGTCTTTATTCAGGAGGAAAGGCACTTCCAGGCGATCCCTAAGCCACTTATCGATGGCGGCAGGTTCAGCGTCGGTAAAGTCAATACAAATCACTTCCTGCAGGGTGAAGGCATCGTCCAGGTAGGCATGTGGTGCTGCGTCGCTAACGTCGAACCGCATACGGAATACATCAAATACCGCTGGCAGCGTTTCTGCGGCGGCAATAAATTTTTCTCCATCGAGGGGGCCGGTGATTCGGGTTACGCCTCCAACATTATAGGTCGAGTTGTTGGCGTTGATTAACAAATCCATGAGGATATCCCGCTGAGCAGGATGAATGGGCGTTGCATGAAGTGGCATGGCTTAACGGCATTAAATAATGAAATAATAGATCAGGGTGTGTTCCTGATCTCGCTGTCATTTTCTGTTACAACAAACAATGACAATCTTGTCCAACTGGCTACAGCAGTTAGTAATAGGTTAAAAGTATCAACAAGTTTGTGCAGGTAAATCGTATTACATTGTCAATGAGTATAGCTATTGATGGGTAATCGTTGTACTGCAGTAACCCTTAAATGAACGGGTATAAAAAACAAGACCTGGATAGTAATTTTGAGTTCATGTCAGTAGGGTATTTTATAATGGGAAAATATTTTCTTGTTAATTCATCATGCAACAGTTAACAAATAGGCATGGAACTGCATTCCACTCCTGCATGTATCTGGTGTATGATATCATAAAATCATTATATAAAAATCCGCTGATTGCTACTGCAATACAGGGAATGCTGGTTAACCTGATATTTCTACTGCTAAAACACACATAATTTCTTACCTCAACTAACAACAGGTTATTGTTAAAAAATCATGTTAAAATTGTAAAGTTTCTCATAAGCCCAGGGTTTTACAACAAGGCTTCGCAAAATAAATAGTGATTTAAAAGGATTTCAAAATTGGCACTAACAAACTTCTAGTCTGCGACTAAAAATTGCGGCATGAAGGTAAATAAAATTAACAACTGAACAAAAAAAATTGGATTTGCGGAGGCAGATTTCACAGAGAATTCATCTCGTATAAAAACAGCCTAACAGCAAGGAAATCAAGACAAAAGGACTGCAAAAACCAGCCGTATAGCGGGGTACCAACGAAGCACATTTATGAGGTATCATATAAATTGAAAGTAATGGTTAATGGGTAGTTTTTTCTATCAAGAATATCAATTCATTCAGCTTTAGATTTTACAATAAATTAAACTTCCTTTTTTCGTTTTGTCATTTCTGCCAAAGGGCACAAAAGCAAACGACTTGAACCTGATAAAAAACCAGACTCAAGTCGTTTACTGAGCATGCTCTAAGATCCAGGAATCCTTCATCAAGTCCCTCGCTTCTTATAAGCTCTTTCTATTGTTTTTCAAATAGTTTTAAAAAGGCAGGATAGATATCATCTATTTTCTTATCAGGATTCTCTGCACGAACTTTCAGCAGATTATCAGTAAAAAGTTTCATCTGAGGGAAACCTCTGCCTGTCATCAGCTGGCATAATTCCGCAGTGGTTGCAGTGAAAGCAGCATCATCATAATGTTCTTTTATATACAGCAGAAAAACACCATAGGTCATATACTCGTCGAAAACCTTAATGGGATTAGGATAAGCCGATATCCCATATACTTTTTCGTTCACCCAAAAATTCCTGTCTTTGAAAAGTTGATTAATGCTTTCTTTATTGTTATCAGATGGAAGCCCAACATAGTTGTGGTCTATCTCTGTAAACATTATCCTGGTATTGTAAATGGCATTTTGTTTTTCGGTAAGATCAGGGAGCTTATCCACAGGCGGCAGCACCATGAAAATTTGTTGGAAATTATTATTCTTAAAATCGCCCGTGTAGTTTAACCCATTAATTAAAGGGGAGCAGAATACAATATAGTTATTGATACTATTCTTAAAATTTTTTTCCAGCCATTTCCACTGATTGCCAAGGTTGGCATTTTTTTCATAATCATTTACAATGCTCGCGTAATATGTTTTATGGCTGTTATAAAACTTCCTGAAGTTTGATTTTTTGGCAAAAGCCTCTATCTGCGTTTTGTAAGTGGTGATAGGATTTTCTTTGATCGTCATTTTCGCAAGACTTGCTGCAGGAAAGAGATATACTTTACTTTTCTCCAGTTTATCCTTTTTAAAATTATAAGCGAAAGCATTTCCCGTTAGAAAAATATAATTGATAGGCGTAACTGCCATCAAAGAATCAAAGGTTTTAATGATCGGCTCATTGGCAAATGGTTTGAAATAGGCAAGAACATCCTTATAATAGTCGCCTTGTTGCTGGATCATATCATCATTCTCGATGCCAGAAGGAGTAATGGCAATCATAATATGGATTAACTCCTTTACTTCATGGATATCAATTTTGTATTTTCCCTGGTTTTCCTTTTTGAAAGCATCAGAGAAGCTTACTTTTTCCTGGGCATACGAATGAAAAGTTGCAAAAAGCAGCATTAACGGCAAGAGATGTTTCTTCATAAATTTTACAGTCAGATGGAATAGATTTTATTATAACCAGATGCTTATTACGCTGGTGCGTCGGTATTTTCAGCGGTCAAAGATAAAATTTCACGGGGTATTCATAAGGGAAAAATTCTTGAATATTGCGGCAGCAGCCAGGTGCTCCCCCAAAGAAACGAAAGCCTATCTCTATAAAGAGATAGGCTGCCTCGAATTAAGTGAAGCCTCAGCGGCGCCTCTTAAAATCGATTATTTTTCATTGTTAAAATCAGTCTTTCGAAAGCATTAATGTACTTATTTCTTCTAATGTCTTACCACTCGTTTCTGGTAGCTTTTTCCAGGATATCCAGAAAGCAAACATGCTGAATACAGCAAATCCCAGGAAGGAGACAGCCGCCCCTGCATATTGCAGACATAGCGGAAAAAACTGTCCTACCAGCCAGTTGGCAATCCACAAGCTCATGGTAGACACCGCGATAGCATTACTTCTTACAGCAGTAGGGAAAATCTCGTTAATAATAACCCAGGTCACCGGGCCAAATGAAAAAGCAAAACACGCAATAAAAATGACGATGGGTAACAATACCACCCATCCGTTTACGATGTTGAGTGCAAACAATAATGCAGTAGTTAACAGCGATACCACAGCACCGCCGATTCCCCACAGCAGCAAAGGCTTACGACCATATCTGTCAATAATATAAATCGCTACAAAAGTGAATAATGTATTTACAATACCAATGGTCACCTGTCCTCCCAGTGCCTGTCCTAGTTGCAAGCCTGCATGCTCCAGAATGGAAGGCCCATAGTAGATGATAGCATTGATACCACTGAACTGCGAAAGTGCTGCCAGTAATATGCCTATGAACAATGCCTTTTTAAGGCTGCCATTAAACCTGGCGCCTTGGTTATTCTTCGATTCATTCAAGGAAGTTGTTATTTCTTTCATTTCCCTATCTGCTTCTTCATTACCGGAAATCCTTGCCAGTATACGTTGCGCCTTATTAAACTGCGCGCGCAAGGCCAGCCACCGCGGACTTTCAGGAATAAAAACACTCATCAGCAAAAACAAAACAGCCGGAATAATACCCACCGCAAACATGCCCCTCCATACCTCACTATTAAACATCAGGTGTAACCAACCTGTGGATATCGCCTGGCTATCCGCACCTGATTGAATAAGCGAGTTCGAAAAATAAGCAGCCAATATACCAACTGTGATTGCCAACTGATAGAAAGTAACCATCTTGCCACGGAGCGATGCCGGCGCCAGCTCAGCAATATACATGGGACAAATCACAGAAGCCGCGCCAATGCCTGTGCCGCCAATGAGCCTGAATATGATGAGCCATGTGGCATCCGGCGTGAAAGTACATCCTGCCGCAGATATTGCAAACAAAATGGCAGATAGCAACATCACCTTCTTTCGTCCCAGCACATTCCCCAGCCATCCGCTGACGAATACGCCCGCAATACAGCCTAGCAAAGCAGAGCTTACAAACCAGCCTTCCATGAGGGCGTTCATATGGTACTGGCTTTTTACAAATGGAATTGCACCTGAAATAACAGCAGTATCAAAGCCAAATAAAAATCCTCCCAGTGTAGCCGTTAAAGTTATAAGCGTCAGGTATCGGGTATTAATAGCAGATTGTTTGTTCATGCTGATTATATTGAATAGTTAACAACATTCATCTTTTACATAAGCAGAAACCAGAAATGCCTTTTCTGTTCCTTTATTACGGACAGTGTAAGACGTCACCGCAGCAGGTACTACAAAGGTTTCCGCATATCGGAATACAGTAGATTTTTTATCAACAACAACTTCTATTTCGCTTCCTTCCACCAACATACAAATATGGCATTGCCCATTGGTCGCAATAGTTATATCACCAGAAAATTCATACCTGTCTACCGTATAGAAATGCTCCGGATGCGTTGGCAGTTGTAGCTTTCTTCCTTCATTCCATTCAGTTACGACCTGTGGGTGAGAGATTAGATTCGTAGGCACATAGTCGCCTTTCCGGTCGAAATAAAGGTTATTAAAGGCATGTTCAATGTTAATAGGGCGCGGCTTTCCGTCGAGGCCGGGTCTTAACCAATCATACATTTTAAACGTGAAGATGTAGGGTGTGCTGCTTATTTCCAGCACCAGATTGTTCTTACCCGAAGCATGTACCGTACCGTTAGGAATAAGGAACAGGTCATGTTTTTTAGCGTCAAACACCTGGATATAATCTGATACCGGAAGCGCTTTACCTTGCTCCTGTGCAGCTATCAGGGCCTGTTTAAATTCCGCAGGATTAATGTTCTCTGTGAAACCAAGATAGACCTGTGCATCAGGCTTGCAATCCATGATATAGTAGGTTTCATCCTGCGTAAAATTCTCACCGAAGTTTTCACGAATGTATGCTACTCTCGGATGACACTGTATGGAAAGGTTGCCTCCATCAAAGGTATCGAGGAAATCGAAACGGATAGGAAACTCAGTACCAAAGCGTTTTGCAGCTTTGCCCAATACTTTTTCATTATCCTGATACAGCAGGTAATCAAATGATATCTCTAACAGGTTATTATCAGACTCCAGTACGATCCCGTTTTCGGGTGTTATCAATTCAAAAGACCATGCATAGTTGACTTCTTGTTGTTGAAGGCCATCCAGGTGTTGTTTCATCCAGTTGCCTCCCCATATGCCAGCCTCAAACCATGGTCTGGCACGGAATGGCTGTGCTACAACGGCATGAAGTGCATTTCTGAAATCCTCACCGCTCATCCAGGAAATATGATGAATACGCTGTTCATCAACAATGGCAGCCATCTTATGTAAGAGCTGTGCTTTATGCATATTCAGCACCGGCCAGTCTACAAAATAAAATCGTTTATACGTTTGGGTTAGTGGGTAGCGAGCTCCAGTACCAAGATTGGTAATACTGCCAGCCCTCATACGATACTGGATTTCGTTTTTGGGAACATCCAGGTATATGATTGGCGCATCCCATCCACTAAGAGCGGCACCGCTGCCATATACGATATTGATATCTGCATTCCCGTCAGGTTGTAGCAGATGTAGTTTTTCCTGGTCAAAGAAATCAACAAGGGCGCCGGTGAATTTCTTTCCAAATACAGGATCCTCTCCATTCAGTGATGCATTTACCATCAGGTCTACAGCCGCTTCAGATTTCAGACAAGATTCAATATCATACCAGAAAGCACGTACTCCCTGGCTTAGGAGAGCTGCATTCAGTTGCTGACGAAAAGGTTCCCAGAGTACGCCCCCATATCCATCAATGACCAGATTTTTGTGTGTACGGATATACGCTGCCAGCGTGTCAAAACCTGTATGCACCTGCCCTTCCGCCAATTGAAAAGCGGGGAACATATCATAACCAGGAACAGCAGTTTTATTAATCGGTAAAAGCGGTTGGTTGGTTTTTCTGTAAGATGTAATATCTGCTGATAGTTGTAAGTTGATTGATTCCATTTGTCCAAAGTATTTATGATAACCATTATCCTCAGCCATTATGGCCGCGCCATTGATTATCATCTGTTCAGTATCATCTGTAAAAATTATTTCCGTAGTACAATTATTGTCATTGAAATATTGTTGAAGTTGCCCGGCAAAGAGATGATTAGCCCTGGCAATACTGCCACCAATCACTAATACAGCACATTCAAATTTTTTCAGCCATGGTATAATAAATGCAGACAAATTATCTGCAAATCTTTCAAAAATGATGACGGCTTCTGTATTATGTTCCTCCACCAACTGCTTTACAGACGAAATATGACTACTGGTAAGCATTTCATACTCCTGTAAAAACCAACGTGTAGAAAAATAATCATCTGCAATGCTGGCTTTAAATGGCTGATCATAGAATGCTGCATTAGCAGGAATAGACGGATGATGATGCAATAACTGGTCTTGCTCAAAAAAGGCAGATCCAAAGCCTGTTCCCAATGTCAGGAAGATACTGCGAGGCGATGTGCGCTGCAAACTGTTGTAGCAGCCTATGGCAAAGCAATGTGCATCGTTGGCAAAATGAAAGGCTATTTTATTATCGAATGATGCCTGCAATGCTGCCTTCATATGCAAGCCGAAGGTTTTCTCAAACTTGCTGCCTACCCCACTGATAGTGCTTACCCCTTTGGGATAATTGAACGGCCCTGGAAAGGCTATCCCTACAGTGGATACACGACTTTCTTTTTCCAGCAGGCATGCAACAGCAGCCTGGATATCCGAGCAGATTTTAAATGCAGCGTCATTGCTATTGAGAGATGTCCGCTCCACATACAGCTGCCTGTCATTTTCCAGCAAAGCCGCTGTGATATGGCTTCCTCCAACATCAAGGCCTATCTTAAACTGATCTTTCATTTATGTAATGGTGAATATTGGCAGTATAAAAATTTCATAACGTGGAATTCAATAATGTCATACTGTGGAATCTATATTTCTTCTATTGCAGCATCATTAAGGGCAAAAAAATCCCCGGCTCCTGCCAGTACTTATTTTCCGGCGGAGCATCTTCTATTGCACTAAAGCTGTTTACGGACGCTTGATCTCTATACTATAGGTAAAGCAATCACTCCGATACCAGCAGATATTGAATTCGATGGGTTTCTTTCCGGCGTCCAGCACTACCCTTCTTCTTTCCAGTACCGGTGTGCCTTTCGCTATCTTCAGCAGCCCTGCAATTTTTTCACTGGCAGCAATGGCCCTTATTTCCTCCTGGGAGTAAACAGGCACTGTATTAAACTCATTGTCAAGCAATTCGTACAGCGGCTGTTCATAGTTCTCTTTTCCCGTAAGGCCTATTCGCGGATGAAAAAAGGATTCGAAACATACCATTGGCTTCCGGCCTGTGCTGCGGATACGCTCCAGGCAAACTACTGTAGTGCCAGGCGTTATTTGAAGACTTCTGGCTACTTCCTGACTAGCTTTTACTGTACCTACTTCGTGCTGAAGTGTTTTGAAAGGAATGCCTTTATCTTCCATTTCATGTGTAAAGCTATACCAGTTGCTTAAGTCGGTCTTGATCTTGTTCTTTTTCACCAGGGTCCCAGACCTTTTCTTCCGCTCCAGCAAGCCATCTTTCACCATAGAGCCAATGGCCATGCGGAGGGTATTGCGGGAAATGCCCCAACGTTTGGCCAGGTCCATTTCTTTCGGGAACAAGTCGCCTTCCTTAAAGTAATTCTCTTTGATCAATCGGCGCAATTGGTCTTCCGCCTGCTGATGCAGTGGAATTTTGCTTTCATGATCTAACAAAGGAATTTTGTTCATATGTGCGAACATATTATTTTTTTCAGATTCCAGGAAATAAAAATTTGGATCGGTGAGATATAGGAAAATAGTACTTGTATAGATAGCTATTGGGGCATGCTCCGTTTTTTAAAGCGCATTTGTATTAAGATATTAGCTTTGGCGCTATGGTAAAGGTTATAGACGAAAAAAGGCGACCATAAGGCCGCCTTCTTCCGTCTATAACTATACAGGGATCTCACCATATCATCTGCCCCCGCCACAGCATCCACCGGTAAAAAGTACCATTATTCTTACCTTCTTTTGCGTATTATCAATATAGCAGCTCCGAGGGCCAGCAACAATCCTGGCAATACCCACAGCAAAAAGATCTTCTCTACTTCCAGACCTTTAGGTGTTATGTTGATTTTTTTGTCTTTACCTTCTGGAAGAATGGTATAGATAGGAAACTCACCATAGCTTAACCAACTGAATAGTGATTTACTAAAATAGAAGTTGGCCATAAACTTATTTCCATGTATAGCCATCACTTCGATGTTGGAGATGAAGTCTGCATCACCTGTTACAATGATGCGTTGTTCTTTACCATGGACTTTTCGGCTAAGACTCAGCGCCAGTGGGACCGCTTTTCTATCATCGCCGTTGGCGGCAGAAAAAACGATCTGACCAGAATCTGTCACCAGCTTGTCCTTCTTAATCCAGCTCTGGGTATCATCAGAGATTAGCAGCGGTTTTACGGTAAAGCCACTGTTGCTATCCCATGTAAGGCCAGTAGCACCAGGCATGGATACAGGCAAACTGTCTTTATGGGCTTTGTCTACTTCTTGCGTAAATGCCGCAGATGTGCTGGTGAGATAAGTTAGTGCCAGGTCAGGGGCCTTGTCTTTACCAGGTTGTACTAGGATACCATCCATCAGTTGTACCCCCAGGGTTTGCAGCAAGGGATTGAGCACTGCTTGCTTTCCAGGCTCACCGGCTATCAGTATGTTGCCACCGTTCTCAATGTACTTTCTGAGTTTTGCCAAGACAGTATCAGGGAAGGCTGCCTTAGGATCAGCCACCACCAGGGCAGTAATATCTGTCGGGATATCGGATGTTTGCGCATTCACGGTATCCACATCAAACCCTTGGTTTATCAGGGCATGTCTAAAAGTGGGCTCATTGCTCAGCTTCTTGTATTCTCTGTCTGCTGCATTATGAATGCTGCGTTCCAGTTCTCCTGTCAGGAAAGCGATCTTGGGAAACTTGGACTGCTGCAGACGTTTAAAAGCAGCAGCTATCTCCGATTCACCCGGAAAAAATTCCATATCATTAAAGACACGAAGGAAGGTGGTTTTGTTCTTATAGCGCAGTTGCATAACAAAGCGACTGAGCTCTGGCTTCAGGTCTATCATTTTCCGGATCTCATCCGGTGATTTAAAAATTTCAAAATCCACATTTTGCGCCTTGGCTTTTTGTTGCGCTATTTCCTTCAGCGTTTTTCCTTTGTAGTATTTAAGGTCGTCCCGGCTATCATCATAGGTGCTGTCATAATAGTTTACAAAGTTGAAATTGATGTCTGTCTTGAACCTTAAATAGGTTCCCCATTTCCCCATAAATCCGTTCCGGGCTTGAGGCAGGCCTATATAACAATTCCTGTTTAACAGATTGTTATAAACAGTTATATCAAGAGGACCATCATTAAATGCCTTCGTAATTTCCTGCAACCTTGGCCTTAGGGTATTGGTTTTACGAGCAGTGGCATCATAATAACCGATAAAACGGGGCCGTGAACTGATATATCCTATCACCAGCACTAGTACGAACACTATCACATATCGTGCACCTTTCACGATAGGCGGCTTGGACTCCATACCACCTTTCAGTTTGAGGTAAGTAAAAGCCAGGAACATGGCCGTAACCAATACAAAGTAAAGAATGGTGCTCGTAGAGATCAGCCCTCCCAGCAAAGTGTGGGCACGTCCTGACAGCGCAAGGAAGTAGGTAAGGTCCCTTACGAAATTAATATTCTGCCAAAGAGTACCAACATAACTCAATGCGGCAATCATTACAAAAGTACTGATGGCGGCTACTACCTGATAAATAGAGAGGCAGGACATGAAAAGGCCGATGGCGGCATAAGTACACAGCAACAGATAAAAGCCCAGGGTTGCAGAAAGCAGGAGACCTACATCTACTGACTGGATATTGTAGGCGCCAGCCACCATAAATATGGCGGCAATACTTACCATTATCAGGCTATATACCATGGTGGCCGCATACTTCCCGAGAACAATCTGCCATACCTTTACAGGTGAGGAATAAAGCAAGCGCATGGTACCACTGCTGGTTTCCCGGCTGATAAGCCCCATTGTCAGCAATGGAATGTAGAGATACAGCTTGTCCATCACTGAATTGAAAAAGCCATCCTGGCTGAGAAATATTCTATTGGTGAGATCCGCGATGTAACTTGCAGATAAGCCACCAGCTTCCTGATAATTGAGGTAGCGCTCCAGCAGGCCCATGTATGCCAGGGCACTCTGTACGAGGAACGCAATCATCAGGAACCAAACTATCGGCGAATAGAAAAGTGTGCGTAGTTCGGTCTTTGCAATTTTTATAATCGTTTTCATTTATGACTGATCGGAGAATTAAGATTGAGAGGATTTGATGGACAATTGTTTGAAGATGGTATCCAGTGCGGTTTTATCGAAGGAGATCTCACGCAGGCGCCAACCATTATGCACAGCGGCGGCAGTAAGCCTTTCGGCTATTTCCTGGTCGCAGTCGAAATGTACGCGTAGCAGCTTTTCTGTGAGGAAATCCACCTTGGTCACACCAGCTACCTGCAGCAGTGCTGCCTCAGCCGGGGCGTTTTCCAGGTGTATAACCACACTGCGTGGTTCTACGTAATTATTAAAAGCGTCCATGGTATCAGCAAAAACAATCTTGCCACCCTCAATCATCCTGATGTCTTTACAGAGCATTTGTACCTCTGTGAGAATATGTGATGAAAAGATCACGAGGCAATCTTTCGCGATATCTTTGATCAGTGCTCTTACTTCCAGGATCTGGTTAGGATCCAGGCCATTGGTAGGCTCGTCCAACACTACCAAATGGGGACGATGAATAATAGCCTGAGCGATGCCCACGCGCTGCCGGTAACCTCCGGAGAGGTTACGCAGCAGGCGGTTACTGAAATGAGTTATACTGCAACGCTCCTTTACTTCCTCCAATGCTTTTTGCACCTTATCCTTTGGCATTTGCCGCAAGCCGGCACAATAGGTCAAATACTCGTCTACCGTCAACTCCAGGTGAAGCGGCGCCTGCTGCGGCAGAAAGCCTACTTCTCTTTTGGCCATTTGCGGCTGTTCTCTCATATTGAATCCATTGATGTACACCTGTCCTTCGGTTTGGTTAAGCGTACCACAGAGGATATTCATGGTGGTGGATTTTCCCGCGCCGTTTGAACCTAATAGTCCAACTATTCCTGTATTGTTGAACTCCATGTTGATATCACGGATCGCCCAGGACGCGGAATATTTATGAGAGAGATGCTCAATTTTTACGATGCTGTTCATTTTGCTTTCTTCTATTGTTGCTATTATTTATGGATTGTTTGGCATGCCTGCGTTGTATTGCATGAAATTGTACGGGAGCTGCAGCACCAGGCGGTCTGGCTGGCGCAGTGTATATGAAACAGTACTGCCGTCCTTATTATACAGTGTATGCGTAAACGTTATTCCTGTAAAAAGGGGGTCCACAGAAAGGCGGCGCATATCAAACCAGCGATAACCTTCCATTGCAAATTCACGGATACGTTCTTCAATGATGAATTTGATCAATGCTACCTGATCCCCTGCTACTGTGGCAGGAACTGTTGCATCTACTACAGGCATACGATGGGCACGCAGTGTTTGCACATCTTCAACTGCCCCTGACAGGTCATTGAGTCGCGCTTTACATTCGGCACGTAACAAGTATAATTCTGATAATTCCAGCCCATATCTGCTGTACATCACACCATATTTTCTCAGGCGTCCACCAGCATTGAGGGAACCATCAGGATTCTTGTTGGTATAGAGGAGCAAGCGTAGATCTGAAGCTCCATACAGGGCTGCTGTTTGAGGTGTCAGTACCAATCCGTTGTTTCCATAAAAATTCCCGTTAAATCCAGCATTATAAAAGACCTTGAATAGTATAGATTCTGTCATGTCGATATAACTATTGCCAGGTCCTTTGGTTGGACCGTAATTGTTGCTGATAGGCAGGAACGCGCCACCCGGCGCCATGGTCTGGTTATAATCATACAATTGTGCACCACCGGTTCCCAAGTCATTGAAGGCTGCATTCAGTAATGGTAACGCATCATTATAACGCCCCATAAAAAGGTATATCTTTCCTAACATTCCTTCTACTGCCGCTTTAGACATACGGGTACGAATAACTGGTACTACCGGCAGGTCGGGCAGGGCTTCTGTAAGATCTTTAATGATAAAATCATACATCTCCTGCACAGTACCTCTTTTAAACACGGTAGCTGTGATATCCGCCTGAGTAATAATTGGAAAGCCCAGATCTGTACCTGCGGTAGCAGCCTGATATGGTTTTGCATAAAGATTAATGAGCTGGAAATTACCCCAGGCACGGGTTGCACGGGCTTCGGCACGGATGCTTCTTTTTTGTGCATCTGTTCCTTCACTGGAATTCATCACCTCATTAATAATCTTGTTCAACGAATACATATTAGTAACAATACTACCCAGCAACAATGGTTGGCGCTGATATGGATCATTCGGGAAATAGATCACATCCTGCCACTGGAAAAGCCTGACCATGTGTTGGGAAACAGTACTGAACAGCCCATCTTCTGCGGCCAGATCATCTTCCATTAATGCAACTTCCTGCCATCCTCCTGCAAAACGCGAATCATAGAAACCAGGACTGTTCATCAGTTTATCATAATCGGATGTAGTAGATGCCACCTGATTACCCAACGGCACTACTTCCAGAAAACTTTTTTTACAAGAGGTGAAAGCTACCGGAGTTGTGATGCAGATCAGGAGATATAGTAATTTCTTCATAATGCTGTGTTGTTTAAAATCAGATTAAAGTGTTACTCTTAACCCCAGGCTATAACTATGTTTAGACACCGGATAAAAGTAACTTCCATTAAGCGGGTCTGAATTGAATTCCGGATCAATGCCGTAATGATTCGCTTTCCAAACCATAAAGTTGCTGGCCTGTGCAAATACACTGGCACGTTGTACTCTTAAAGCTTTTAATAAAGACGGCTGCAGGTCGTAAGACAGCGTAATATCCCGGAGTTTTATATAGGAAGCATTTACTACATTTATATCTGCATAGTTAAAGTAGTCCATGTTTCTGCGGGTATAATCAATTGACGGATTAGAAACATAGGAAGGCACGTTGGTAAATGCTTCATCACCTGGTTTTTTCCAGCGGTCAAGAAAATCTGTTCTGAGATTACCACCGAAGTATGCACGGTTGGCAAGACGACCGGAGCTTGTATAGTTTACTACCCTACGCATCACATGGCCAAGGTTGTAGATGAGATTTGCAGACAGGGAGATTCCTTTATAACTGAAAGTATTGGTAAGTCCTCCACTGAATTTAGGTTGTGAAACACCTTTATATACCAGGTCGTCGCCTGTTGCGATATTGGGATTTTTGGTTATCTTATTATTGGCCAGTTTTATTTGAGGATCACCCAAGCTGTCGAGACCAGCATAATTGTAGGCGAACACCGCACCGAGCGGATAACCAGCCACCTTCGCAGATCCAATTTTAGAACTGGTTGTGTTGTATATCGGTGAATTTACGCCCCAAGACAGCAGTTTATTCTGGTTATATCCGAATACCCAACGGGTAGTCCACCTAAAATTATCAGTGCTGATATTCTGTGAAGTCACCGTGATCTCTATCCCTTTGTTGTTTGCCTTTCCGAGATTACCAGCGATTTGTGAGAATCCGGTAAATGGATTTGCAGGGATATAACTGAGTAGGTCAACTGTAGTCTTACTATATCCTTCAATACTACCATTGATGCGATTGTTGAACAACGCAAAGTCGATTCCCACGTTGATAACTTTCACACTTTCCCAGGAAAGTCTTTTATTAGCCGCGGTTCTGATGCTCATAGCGTCTCCGGCTATACTACCGCTGAACGTTTGAGGATTAGCGCTCAGTACATCATACAACGTTGCCGCACCTACGTAAGGGGAATTTCCCAGAATTCCGTATGTACTTCTCAGTGCAAGCGCGTCAATCCATTTGATCCCTGACATGAAGGACTCCTTATCTAATCTCCATTTGCCACCCAGACTCCATACTGGTTTGTTCTGGGAAGACACATCACTACCGAAAAGGCTACTCTGGTCTTGTCTCCAACTCATATCAGCACTGTACTTCTGGTTAAAGGAGTAGCTTGCCAAAGCAAAGTAGGAATTGAAACGGGTGACAGTTCTGGAAACCTGGTAGAAACTGCCGCCCAGATAGCCAGTACCAGTTATAGTGCCAGGTATTCCTTTGGACATGGTAAGATAGTCCAGCACCGGATAGGAACCTAAGTCCCGGTTATATCCATATATGTTAACACTGGAGTTTTGCGCATATTGTTCCTGCGCTTCCTGTCCTGCCTGCAGGGTAAGTGCATCTTTTCCCTGGCGTGGTTTGGCCTCATACACCAGCTGGTTACGCACCATCCAGTTATGTTGGTCGTTGGTGCTGGTGTTATAAGTGCCACCTGTTATCGGGAAATAATAAATAGGTGTGGAAGCTGCTGTAGGTGCTACGGTAAGGCTCAACTGCATTTTTCGTACGTTGAGGGTTTTGCCGTCGGAATAAGTATCATAGGTACCAGGGGTTTTCTGATAGCCGTAAACACCCTCAAAACGAAGTCCTTTCCAGAGTTTCACGCCCACTCTGGCATTTACACTTGCACTCAGATTGGTCTGTTTATTCTGTTGGTTGTTGAGGTCTTCCAGTGGGTAATAGTCCAGGTTTATACGGCTGCGTGCCTGGTAATCCTGCCGAATGGAATCTCCATAACCTGTCATATAAGGCATGTTGATGTTTTTACCATTTGCGTCCTGAAACTGCTGATACGGCAGGACATCATTAGTGATGCTCAATATGCCCTTGCTGGTAGTGACGGTATTATTCAGTGCTGTGTTCAATGTAATGGTAACACGTTGGCCGGCATTGAAATTCTGAGTGAGATTCAGCCTGTAGCTGTTGCTCTCCTGGCCTCTATTGATGCCCTGTGCATTTACATAACCCAGGGAAAGGTAATAGGAATAAATATTGGTACCACCGGAGGCAGATATGGTATGACTGGTAGTGACAGCAGGCTGGGTGGTAAGACTGATCATCTGAGATCTACCATCGATGTTGGCAAGGCTATCCAGACTTTTGTTAGCTTGTTCTGCGGAAATCAGTCCCCGATACTGGTTGTAAAGGATCATATCATGGGGGGCTACATAACCATTGGCGACACTGGCCCATGGATAGCGCACCGGATCAAATACTTCCCGGGCTGCCTGAATATATTGTTTGCTGTTAAGCATAGGATCATGGGCCCATTCCGGCTTGCTTTGAACAGTTACAGAACCATTGTAATCAATGTTCATGCGCTGGTTCTTTTTACCTTGGCGGGTAGTGATAACCACTACGCCATTAGCAGCACGGGCACCGTAGATGGCCGCTGCCGCCGCATCTTTAAGCACCGTGATATCTTCTATATCATCCTGGTTCACGGCACTGAAATCAGTGGAAACAATACCATTTATTACGTATAAAGGCTCCACATCCAGCATTACGCTGCCATTTCCCCGGATCAGGCTTTTCCTTGATGTAATACCATTTGAATTACCTTTGGACTTTACACTAAGGAGACTGTTATTCACGGTCATACCAGCCACCTGTCCATCCAATCGGCCAATAATATCCGTTACGTCCCTGCTGCCTACCCGGTTCTTGAAAACCTCCATATCCGGTTTAGCAAAAGAACCCGTAGCCCTTTCCTTGCTCAGCTGCTGGTAACCGGTATTGTATACGACGGTTACAGCCGATAATTGCGACAACTGTTGTTTCAGCGTCACGCTCATCTGTTCTCCCAATTTTACAGCAACCGTACGTGTTTCATAACTGATACTTCGGAATATCAGGCTATCGCTTTTCTCCGCAGGTAATACGAAAAAGCCCTTTTCATTTGTAGGCATAACGCGTTTGTCGCGCTTTGTCATAACTGTAATACCAGGCAATGGGTTTCCCTGTTCATCAGTTACAATACCAATAACACGAGGCAATTCCTGCTGTACTTGCTCTTGCGTAGGTGAACTGTTCTTCACTGCTTTTTTTCTGATGAATACTGTCTTGCCCTGGATGACGTATTCCAACGGCAATTTCTCCAGTATAATACTCAGCGCCTTCTCCAATGGCATGTCCTTTAACTGTACGGCAACAGGATCTATCCCGGCCAATGCTTCATTGGAATAAAAGAACTTGTAGCCCGTCTGCATTGAAATGTCAGCAAACAATTTCGCAGGCAATGCCTTTCCCGAATAGTTGACATGCTGTGCCTGCACGGCTACACACAGGTGCAGTAATAATCCCAGCACCAGCATGTTACGGACTTTAATAGTTGGTTGGTTTTTGATTCTCATACGCTCTTTTTGCCGCAGTTGCGCGAGGATAGGGACATTGTAACCCTTAATTTGCATACTTTTGCGTTTCTTGAGTTTAGTAAATGAGTAGAGGTAAATACTGCTTCATGGTAAACTTTATGACAAGCCGGGGGCAGGACGCCAATCACTGGCACCCGGTTTTTTCATTTTGTCCACATAAAATATTTTCAGGATTCCCCTTACTGTTTGATTTTGGCTATTATTATGGCATTTTTATTATGGTTGTATGATCAGCTTATTTCCATTCTCAAATGTATAGTGCAGCTCATTCGACCCTAATCCCTGCAATACCTGCAAGAGTGTTAGTGATCTTTCTATTTCCCCGGTAAAAGTGGCCTTAGGCATCTCTCCTCTGAACTCTACTTCTATATTATACCAACGTGACAGTTGGCGCATTACTGTTTTTATATCCGCATTCTCAAACCAGAAAAGACCATTTTTCCAAGCCATCACTGCATTTATGTTTGCTGTTGATACAGACGTATTTCCATTTGACGTTATTGCCGCTGTCTTTCCTGGTGTTAATAAACAGCTTTCTCTTTTTGTTTCTATTTTTATCGCTCCCGATATCAATGTAGCTTTTATAGCTTTCTCTTCCGGGTATGCATTAACGTTAAAAGAGGTTCCCAGTACACGTATGGCGGTGTTATTCACGCTTACTGTAAATGGCTGATGTGCATTTGACGCCACCTCAAAATAGGCTTCACCAGTGACTTCTACACTTCTTTCCTTGCCGGTAAAGGCTGTCGGATAACGGATAGAACTGGCGGCATTCAGCCAAACTTTTGTGCCGTCTGCCAATACGAGACGAAACTGTCCCTGGTTTGGAGTACTCAACTGATTATAACTGACTTCTGTAGCTGCTCCTTTTATTTCATATTGCAGACTGCCATTCTGCTGATGCAAAGCTGCTGCTCCCTGTTGAATAATCTGATTTCCGGTACTATCAAGTGCCACCTGTGATCCATCAGCCAGGGTAAGCACCGCCTTACTGTAACCTGACTGAATATCAGGAATCATTGCAATTGCATTACGGGCATTTCCCTGCTTGTGATTAAAAAAATAATAACCGGTCATCACCAGCAAACCTGCAAGTACTGCTGCTGCCCATACCCAACGACGTATATAATTGGATTCAGCCACATTAGGCGGCATCTGATGCAATATCCCCGACTTTTGGCGCCCCGCCTGCAACACCAGCGCTAACTCACTGGAGATGAGCTCCTGATCTAACTTTTCCGCTATTCCGGCATCCTCATTCATCAATGGATTCAAAAGTTCCTGCCAATCATGTTCACTGCCATCTCCTGCAAAAGCAAGTAATTCTTCCTGCTCAGCAGCAGAGAGTTGGCCTGACTTATATTGTTCCAGTAAATAACTAAAACGGGATGCGTCCATAATTCGGTGTTCAGTAATTAAAGTGGCGTGGAAAAAACAAACGTACTAATCATCGCCAAAAAAAATTTCTGGCCAGAGGATCATTACGCTTATAAATCATCAATTTATTTAAAAATTATCCAGCAAAGCAACACCCAGGGCAAGGGATAACCTGCCTGCGCCAAATGTTCCCGGATCTGCTTCAAAGCGGTTACCAGCGTGTTTTTTACTGTATTTACAGAGAGAGATAGATGTGCTGCAATTTCTGAAGGCTTCATTCCTTCTTCCCGGCTCAACTGGTAAATGCGCCTGCGTTGTTCGGGCATTCTCAATACGGCATACCGTACCAACCCGGCTAATTCAGCCACAGTAGTAGGATCAGTCTTTGTCAGCGGCTGTCCATCCGACAGACCATCCTGATATATTGTATTCTCACAGCGTTTTATCACCAGGTTCTTACGTAATACTGCCCTACATTGCCGCGTCGCAATCCGAAGGAGCCATCCCCGCATGTTCTGCACATCCAGTAATAGCTCACGCTGCAACCAAATCTGTAGAAATGTTTCCTGTAGCGCTTCACGCACATCTTCATCATTCAAGGAAAACCGGTGTACTAACGAAAATAACTGGGGGTAATAATAGGTGAAAAACTCGCCAAATGCCTGCTCATTGCCAGCTGCTATTTGCTCGACAAGCACTTTCTCATTATGGATATAGTTGGTGGACAATGCTGCTAGTTGACTTTGGATGGGGCTAAATTTAGTAAAAATAATTTGTCGTCCAAATAATTACGATTTCATTGCCATAGTCGACCTGGTACTATACCTGCAACATATCCAGTCATTCAACAACAGGGGAAACCTTTTACAGTAAAAGGTTTCCCCTGCTTATATATTTTACACCTTCATTGCCTAAACAGGCATTTAAAAATTTAATATAATTGGAAGGTCATGATAGTAGCTCCATTTTTACTGGTAATTTTTCCATACATATTGCCGCTATCAAAATAATAATCTAAAGAAAATTCATTGTTCTGTAAGAATGTATCCAATAAACTTACGTTATAGGTGGCATAACCTGGAGCCAATACAATCTTGTTACTAAGTTTATATAATCCTGTTGTTGGGTTAAAGTCATAGTCATAACGGAACCTGGTGGCATATATAGCATTTCCTTTGAATAACAACCCTTCCATTATAATCTTCTTATTAGCAACATCCCATACCAGATTGATCTCGCTCTTGTCGTAAGAGTTCGGATAAGCCAGTACAAGTAGGCTCAATTGCTTCAGGATAGTGGTTCCCGCAGGATTTGTGCCCGGCAGGTTAGCTAAAAATGGAAGATTCAATCCCATATAGCTGCGACCTATCATTTGATTCAATGGAAGCAACGCTACCTCCGAACTACGAACTTCTATCTTTTCGCCACTCATTGTTTGTATAAAAAGCTTATTGCCTTCCAGCAATATCCGTGTAACGGATGTATTCCCAATCTGCAAGCCATTGGATAATTCAAGACCATTGATAGAAAAAGAAAAATTCCCTGAGGAAAGTTTGATTTCATTATTTACCACACTCATTATTCCCACACTTCTGGCACCAGTATTAGGTATAATCTGATAAGTAACGCCGCCATAGTCGAAAAGTGAAACCTTGTTAGTTGCAAAAACATTCTTTACCGTATTAATATTTGCCCGATAACCTCCGCTTAAATAAGCATCCTGTTCCTGTTTGTTTGCTTTTACCAAAATCATGCTGGTCCTAAATTTGCGACCTACCAGGAACATCGAATCAGGGGTGGTCCGAACAAACTCAAATTCATTGTCTCCTTTAAATCCTTGCCCTACAACACCTCCACTCACAGCAGGATTTGGATCACTTAACAAATGAATGTAATTATACGTCTCAAAGGAAAGGATCGGTGCGTTTACCAATTTAACCCTGTATGCAGATACCTGCACCACAGCGCTACTGGTATCATTAACATCTGACACCATGCCAACCCGGTCCTTATTTCCTCCAAAATCGAATGACATATAAAATCCGAAATTACCTTTCAAGCCAGTGGTATTGGTAACTTTCCAACCATACTGTGCTTGCGTGAGCATCTGCAGGTATTGTTGTTGCTGCGCGCTCATACGCTCATCAGGCGTTTTATCAAAAACAAGATCTACATCTGAGCGGCTACAACCTGTAACCAAAACAGAGATGACAAAAATGAGTTTATATAAATTCTTCATAATCTCATGTATTAATTTGATTAATCGTTATTCATCCTACTTTCTCAATTTCACCAACTGAAAGTTGAGATAACTACTCCTGTCGCCGGCCTTATAAAAGCCACCTGTGTTGAAAAAAGTTTCATCGCGGCGGGAGATATCCGGTTTATTCACCGACCAGTCTACCTTGAAATTTGAACCTGTCAGATAACTGGAGATATTGGCCATGAAAGATGCCATGAAATAATTGGCATTAGTATAGTTTACGCCAGTTCCCTGAGTAGCTTTTACAATGCTGATAGTATGATTAACCGGATCCTGTGTGTAAGTGAAGTTATAATCCGCGTAGATGACTGGGGCCGTACCGGACCTGAAAGGCACACTCACTATCAAAGTTCCGGTGGTAGCATTAGTAGGCGTAAATATATACGTCAAATCCTGCACAACATATTTAGCAGATGGGCTGTATGCGTATACTGCTGCTTTAAAATTATCTACGGCAGTTTTTACGTCCGCAGAAACGGTGGCGGTATTATAGCTTAGTTTTGGATCAAATAATCCCTGGTTGAAAAACCAATATTCAAAAGCCTGAAAACTTTTATCATTGAATTGATTATACATCGCAAAAGCAACTTCTCTTTGTAATTTTCTGAAATCAACATCAAATTGATCTCTGAAATAGTTTACAACAGCCGTTTCCTTTTTCTTCAATATGTCATATCCTGATTTGGGTATCTTACCGGCTTTATTATCAAACCACAGCTGTCCATATGCCAATAAAAAACCTGCGGTTTCTGCAAAATCCTCCATCACATTGGCTCTTGCATAACGGGAAACAAATCCCAACGAATCGTTATCCTTATCCGGATAGAGCGTAGTATTACGCCAGGATTCTGTATAGTCAGCCCTGGAAATATTTTCAAACTCCAGTGGCAATCGTTGAATCTGCGACAAGGTATGTGTGAATTCATGGTGTAAGGTCTTCAGCCTTGGACGCACCGCTTCCGGGTCATTGACATTGACAGCGTTCACCTCGTAGAGCGTAATATTTCTACCACCACTGGCAGTAGCTAATACGCGTGATCCATCAGACTGAACAGAAAATGATCCAAATAAAACCCATTCTTTGGGAACATTTTTTTTCACGAAGGTGTTGCCTCCTGCAATTTGATAGGGCTGTACAAATCCATTCAGCACCATTCCCATCTGTTCTTTTACTTTGCTTTCCAGCGGTGGCACCAGGTTTTCATCAATTGATCCTTTGTATCGATCAAAACGATAAACAACTTCTATGTTATATGGATCTGTAAAATTTTTAGTTAACCAATTATCAAGTTCGGTAGGTGTATAATCTAAATTCTTATTGAATTCGAAATCCACCTTCTCTTTTTTCCTACAGCCGGAAGCACCCAGCACTAAAAGGAAAGAAAGTATGATACAAAATATTTTCATAGCCAAATTTTAAATGTGATCTATCTGGGATTCTTTGTTAATCCTGAAAGCGCTGCACTTGCAGGTATTTGAAAAACACGGCGTAAATCATTCTTCTTTAACACGTCATATGTTGTATCCCAATTACTATCTAACAACCGGTGTGAAATCTCTATTCCGAGACGATTAATATCCAACCAACGAATCCCTTCATGTGCAAAAGCCTTTTGTTTAAAGTCCATTACAGTATTCATCAGGCCTGATTTAATATCTGTAGTGTTGTAGAAACTCAAGATTTTTTCCTCGGTGATTTTATGCAATGTCACATCGTAACCATCAATCCTCACTTCCGCAAAGTCATTCAGATCTTGTAGTGCCGATGCATAATCACCTGTATTGATATAGGCTTCCGCCCTGTTCATCAGCGCCTCATCCGCCGAAAACAGGCATTGAATAGTGTAATAGGTCCAGTCAGTGGTATATGCGTTTGCTCTATAGGAATAAGAGGGGTATTTTCCTAATTGCAGTTTATCCGGATTTCCGCCAAGGCGCGTATAATATTGGTAAAATTGTTTTCCGGCAACAGTATTCCCACTGATTATTTTCTCTGTGGACAATCCTGCACCATAACGACAACTCGCCGCGATGTTACTGAAATTGGAATAGACATTTGCCAGCATCAGGTTGAAATTCTGCTGACTGCTTGCAAATAAAGAAGGTGAATTACTACCAGCCGCCTTCAGCGCTCCGGCTATGGGCCTGATATTCTGTTTAAAATTGTTTTCAGGGAAAATAGCACTTGCATATTTAATAACTTTATCATACTCTCCCTTGAAAAGGTAAAACCGTGCAGCAAAAGCATTGGCCGCCCGCTCGTTGAAATGGAATTTAGGTGACTTATAGGTGATTCCTTTAATAAGGTTCATACCTTCCAGTAAATCCTTTTCAATATGCTCATACACAGAAGCCACCGTTCCCCTTTCATAATTTTTGAACGCTGTATTTTCCGGAACAGTGAGATACGGTATCCCTGGAGATGAGTTATCACCATTGATCTGATAAGGTTTCGAAAACAATGACACCAGCATATGATGCGCATAAGCCCTTGCCAACAAAGCCTCACCTTTGTATTGCTGCCCTTTTGTGCCAAAATTATTATCATCAACGGCTTCAATAGCATGATTGGCTGCTGCGATAGCTCTATACATATCTAACCAGTAAGTATTGGGAGAATAGCTATCAGACACTTGTGCGACTTCTTTCCACAGATAGCTGTCGCGGGCAACATCATTAAGTGAGAAATCACCAGGTCCTTTATCTACGCTATTGTCTGAAGCCATTTCTGCAAACAGGAAGTAATCAGCTGATGGGTAGGCCGTCACTAATAACTCCCCTACTTTGTCAGGAGTGTCTAATTCCGTACGCATATCCGGATTGACTTCAAAATACTTCTTACAGCTTCCCAGCAATAATGTAAGCAGTGATAAACTGATAATATTGTATATATTTTTCTTCTTCATTTTATTCAATGCTTTTAATTAGAAACCAGCTTTCAAAGAGAAGGTAAATTGTCTTGGTACCGGCAATGCTACTCCTCCGCTGCCAAAAAATTCCGGGTCCGCGCCATTCAGTTTCTTATCGGCATAGAGTAGCAATATGTTGTTACCCACCAGGGCTAAATCGAGATTTTTCATTTTTAACCAGGCAGCATAAGCCTTTGGCAGGCTATAACCCAGCGTAACATTTTTTAAGCGGATAAAATCACCTTTGGCCACCCGTTGATCTGAAGAATTATAGGCACTATAAGCATAACTGGGGTCGCTGGGCATGTGAGCCTGGGCCACCAATGGATCTACAATAGTCGGAATGTTCGTACGTTTTTCATCCCCTGGCACCATCCATCGGTTTAACCACTCTTTAGACATCCCGATATCATCACTCAGCACCGAAGTGAATACAGGGGCAAGACGTACGTAGTTGCCCATACTGAAGGTAAACAGGAAGGAAAGGGATAAATTTTTATAAGCCAGCTGGTTATAGAAACCACCTGTCAGTGTTGGATCTACCGGACCATGATATTTCAGGTACTGCACATTAGTGCTCTGAAAATCTACCTTCATGGCATTTCTTTCACCAGACTCGGAAACGAAGGTTGGATATCCATAATTGGGATTCAGTCCATCAAACTGTACAGAAAACAATCCTCTTTGGGCATAACCTTCTAATGGGCCTCCTTCTGCTCTTACTAAATTTGCCAGTGTAGGGTTAATCACCAATTTGGTAATCTTATTTTTGTTATAAGCAAAATTGAAAGAACTGCGCCACCTGATATTTTTTGATTGAACAGGATTTCCTGCGATGGTAAATTCAAAGCCTTTACCAGACATAGTTGCGTAATTGGCGATTTTCTGCACCTGACCACCAATTCCGGAGGTGGTAACGGGTCCGATCAAATCAAAAATATCTCGTTTATAAAAGTCCAATGTAACATTGACTCTATTGTTGAAGAAGGCCAGGTCCGATCCGACATTTGCTTCATACAATTTCTCCCATGTCAGGTCTGCATTTTCAAGTGCCGAAATATTGACATATTGCTCTTTATCTGTTTCTATGGGTCGATATGTAATACCATTATTATAAAGCACTGACTTATTGCGGGCGTTACCCAAGTTCGCAACAAGGCCATAGGTACCTCTTACTCTTGCACCGCTGAGGAACTTCCCTTCTGCATTAAAGAATTTCTCCTGGTCGATATCCCATGCAGCGGAAACGTTCCATGTTGGCAGCCATCCCAGGCTTTTCCCTTTGGCTTTGGTTTTACCAAGCATATTTGATCGGTCGAATCTGGTCGTAACATTGAAGCTATACTTATCAGCAAAAGCATAAGCGCCACGGGCCATCATTGCAGCAAATCGATCTTTAGAATACCCCATACCATAATAAGGCAGGTTTTGATATTGCGCATCCTGGAAGTATCTGTAATCTGGATGCACTAACCCTGAATTGCTGTACTGGTAACCGATACCGTCAAAATTATCATACTGTCTGTCAGTAGAGCGCACTTCCATAGATCCAAAAACATTTACCCTATGTTTTCCTCTAAACTGCGCATCATACTCTAGGTTATGCCGGAAGTAATAACTCACCAGGTTATCGGTGTTGACATTATAGAAACCTCCGTCAGGTAAAACAACGACAGGCAGCGAACCTGGGACATTGGGATCTTTAAACAGGAAGGGGTTATTTTCCATGATGTATGGATCACTGTTAAAAGCCTTGTATGCACCCACCATATTTGAGTTTTCCATTACATAATGCTTTCTGAAGGTAGTAGCATAACGATAAGATCCGTCTGCAGAATAGGTAAAGTGTGAGGTAATCTTATACTTGAATCCTGCCTGCACTTTCAATTCATTCAATCCGAGGTCGATGTAATTATTCTTCAGCTCATTTAAGATATTGAAAGGAGCAAAATTCTTTCTGAAGTATTCCAGATTACCATCTTTATCATAGGGAGTCATCAACCGGCTTGTATTCATTGCATAGGAGAACGGGTTGATATCAAAATCTCTGGTAAAGCCGCCTGTATTAGGATTAGTCCCTCTCGTGAGGGTACCTGGCGTACGTTGGTCCCTGATAGAACCATTAAACAACAGTTCACCACTAAACCTGTCGCTTAATTTAAAGTTGGTTCTCAAATTCGCTGTATACCTTTTCACCCTATCCCCTACTGTTTGTCCTCCATCATTCATGAAACTGGTAGATGCATAGGTTTGTGATTTAGCGTTTCCTGATGAGTAACTCAGCGAGTGTTCCTGTAACAGGGAATTTTTGAATAATACATCAAACCAATCAGTATTGGCATCAGCATATCGTTTCAAAAATTTTTGTTTGGAAGCCGGATCGTTTCTTAAAGCAAATGAATCTGCAACAGGGTCATAGTCATACATCAGATCATACATCTTATTAAAAATGCCTCCATCTTTGGAGTTCTTGGAAGCACTATGACCGAAAGATCCTTTACGCTCCATTTCCAGAAGAACCGCCATCTGCTCTGCGGAATTCATCATATTGAATTGCTCATACCTTGGCTTCAGATAGGTGGATAGTGTAGAACTATAATTTATTTGAGGAGCACCGTTAGTTTGCCTTCCTTTTTTGGTGGTAACAACAATTACCCCATTCATGGCACGCGCACCATACATAGCTGTAGCTGCTGCGTCTTTGAGGATATTAAAAGATTCGATGTCATCAGGATTCAAGCCTGCCACAGATGATCCGATCAAGGTGTTAGGATCTCCGGTAGATAAGGCCTCATTGGAAATATTCACGATATCTTCCAGGATGATTCCATCAATTACCCAGAGTGGTTTGTTATCGCCGGAAATCGAGGTGGCTCCCCGCACCCGGATTTTGGGAGCAGCGCCAAATGTGCCGGAAACATTCTGTACAGATACCCCGGCAACCTGTCCTTCCAGCATACGCGATACGTCAGGAACTCCGGCACGTGCAATATCTTTTGCATCTACTTTGGTGGCTGCGCCAGTAAACAACTTCCGGTTAATATTTTGATACCCTGTCACCACAACGCCATCCAGCTTCGTTTCCATATCCTGCAACACAATATTCAGCGATGTATTCGTGGGAGTGATCTTTATTTCTCTGGATTCAAATCCTACCATGGAACAAACCAGGAAACCATTATGGTATTTACTTTTCAGCACAAAACGTCCGTCTTTATCTGTACTGGTACCTGTAGTAGTACCTTTAACAACGATGGATACACCTGGCAGTGGAATGCCATTCGCGCCCACAACCCGTCCTGTAATATTTAGGAGTGTATCACCGGGGAGTTCTGACTTCTCATTGAATGGAGGTGGGTTCGATACGGGTTTCGGAGAAACCAGAATACTTTGTCCATCTATTGCGTACTGAAAAGGTTGATCTTTAAAAACCTCATTCAGGAAGGCTTTCAAAGGCATTGCCAACGCAGAAATTGTCACTGGTTTTGAGGCTTTCAAGACAGGACCACTATATAAAAAGACGAAACCTGTCTGTTTTTCAACAGAGGAGAAAACTGATTTCAATGATGCCTTATCGCCGGAAAAAGAAATGCTCTGTGATTTACCAGTAGCATAAACATTTAGAAAAGCAACAGTTAAGAATACGATCGTTAGTTTCATTACTAACAGGATTTTGGTGACATGGCGGTTTCTTGCACGGGCAAACCACCTACAATAAGCAATTTTTTGCATACTTTTGCAATGTTTGGTTGACGAAAAATTGTCCCAGCCGGACTGTTTTTATGGCACCAGACGCCAGGCCAGTGATGTTCGTAGCATCATTGGCCTTTTGTTTTGGTAGTATTATGTTGTGTTTAAAATAAAAGCTGTCCTCATCCGCAATATTTTGCAGATGGAAAATGCAATTAATCGTTTTGGTAATTACAGAACTACCAATGTATTATTCTCCATTCTGAATCGTATGCCAGACTCGCGCAAAAATTCCAGAATACTTGACAGGCTTACATTTCTGTACATTTTACCACTTATAGTAATACCTGAATCCTTTCCTTCATAGTTCACCTTGATATCATACCATCTTTCCAATTGTCGCATCACTGTGCGGATATCCGCATTATTAAAGCTGAACAAGCCATTTTTCCAGGCAAGGGTTTGAGAAAGATCGACATCGGAGAGTACCGCAATTTTATTGGAACCATCTGTTCTCCCATCTTTTGGTTGGTAATCAGCTGGCAAAATAGTTGTAATAATAGCTTGCTGTCCAGGTTTCAGCACCGTCTTTTCTTGTCTTCCAATAGCAGATTCATGGCGATCCAACAACGAACTATCGCTGACGCCTACACGAACACTCCCTTCGATGACGGTTGCTTTGATTACCCCTTCGTTCGCGTATGAATTAATATTGAAACTGGTTCCTAATACCTCCACTGTGGATTTTCCATCCACATCCACCAAAAATGGTCTGGATTGGTCCTTACTAACTTCCAGGTAAACTTCACCAGTAATCTTCACCAGTCTTTTATCGTCTTCAAAGGCTGAAGGGAAACTGATACTGGAAGCGGCATTCAGCCAGGCTTTGGAGCCATCTGGCAATACTAACTGGTATTGCCCACCGTTAGGCGTAGTCAGCTTTAGTTTTTTACCTGAAACTGGAAGCTTTTCTCCATCAGTATAAGCAATCGCACTGCTCACAGTTATGCCTTTCTTGTTAGAGGCCAGATCAATACTCCTGTCATCCAATGCCAGAACAGCATTATTCATTCCTGGCAGCATATCTTTACGCTTAATCTCATTGTTGGCGGCCAGGTTCTTATTTCGCTGATGTTGTGACAGATATATTCCAGTAGCAATACCAACCATTAATAATATAGCTGCAGCGTACTTTACCCACTTCCGACCAAGCAAATGGACACCATGTGACAGCGCTTTATCGCCGGATTGTTGCCTTCCTGTGTGCAACAACACCTGTTCCCAGACGCTGTTGACGTCTTGATCAGAAAATTTGATGGCCGAATCAAGGGCCACTTTTTCTGTCAGCGCCAGTATCTCCGCTTCATTTAATAATTCCTTGTATTCTTCCGGTTCATTTTCAATGAACGCAAATAACTCAGCCACCTCAGCGGGCGCAGTTTCATTCCTGATAAATCGGGAAAGCAAGTCCTTATAATAAGTGCTTGATTCGTGCATATACAGATATAAGACTATGGAAAAATGAAAAAAGACTATGGGATCTCAATATTTCTTTAAAATATTTTTTGCAAGAGCCAAATCAGGATGGGAGTGAGTTTCTTATGCTCTTTCAGATAATCACGCAAAAAGGAAAGCGTGTTGGACATATGGTTCTTTACGGTGTTGGGGGAGATGTTTAATTCCCGGGCTACTTCTTCATAACTTTTATTATCATGCTTGCACATTTCGTATATACGACGACGTTGGGGTGTAAGAGAATTCAACGCCTGCTGCATAAGACGCCCGTAAGGTGTATCACCCTCTTGAGACAGCGCTTCCGGCTCTATTACCGGTTCATAATAATTAATCAATTGTTCGCGCAGATGACGGTTCTGAGCTATTTCTTTTTGAATATCATAAGCCCTGTTATGACAGACGCGGAACAGGTAATTACGAAAACTCTTCTCAATTTCTATTTTTCCCCGGGCTTCCCAGATCTTAATAAATACGTCCTGTACCAGATCCTTCGCCATTTCAGGTATTTTGACAAGGACAATTGCATAATTGAAAATGTCCTGGCAGTAACGCGCATATATCTCAGCAAAAGCTTGTGAATCATTATCCTTTAGTAATAGGAGTAATTTCGTATCTGGATATGTAGAATACCTGTTAATGGCTGATTGGTTTATCGTAAAATTATGAATTTAAGATGCTGTCACTTATAATTTTCACTGCGGGGATGGCAAGGACCACAGGAGAAAAATACGCGGAAGATCTACGGGAATTTCTATGTAAAGCCTTTTCTTTCAGGCACGATGGATTCACTCATGATCCGATTATGAAAACAGAAGCATATAAATCAAATTACGTTGATCCTCTATTGCGTGCCTTCCAAAGATAGCAAACCATATAATTTATTACAAATGATCATCTGGTTAAAGAGCCATTTAAAAATAGACAAATTGGCGAGTAGGCTGGTACTCTACATAATGAGCAAGTGAATAAATTTTGAAGAAGACTTTTGTTGCTGTATAAAACAGGAGGGGTAATAAAATAGTAATTGACCTAAAAAAACAAACCTCATCTCTATAAAATAGAGACGAGGTTTGCAAGTTTTCAGTGATCCCGCTGGGACTCGAACCCAGGGCCCATACATTAAAAGTGTATTGCTCTACCAACTGAGCTACGGAATCATTCCCTTCATTTTCTCTGTGTTGGGGCGGCAAAGGTAATCAAAAATATTTCATAACCAACTTTTTATAAAAATTTTTCTTTTTAACTTTTTCATAGGGGTAAACGGCTCCTCGCGTGTCATAATAAGGAGAACGCACCATATCATATCCAAAACCGCTACTATTAACAGTTTCCACCTGGATCTTGATTTGTTGTCCGTGTGAATCGCAGGCTGTATAACACTTTTGTTATGCGCCAGGATTAGGAATTGTGCACAGGTACTTATATATTTATGGCTTCAGTTCCTTTAGGGGAGCTGATTTTAAAACTTTTACCAACTTGTCAACTGTTATTTATTACTGCCTACAACCTGTAATTTATGGGATTGCAATATTGCCTTTCCGTTTGTTGTATTTGCTTGCTGATGTAATGTACGTCTTGCTTTACTACGTTCTTTCCTACAGGAAAAAAGTAGTGATGGCTAACCTGCGTGCATCTTTCCCGGAAAAATCTGAACAAGAATTAAAGAGAATTGGTAAGGACTTTTACCATTATCTCTGTGATATGTTCCTGGAAACATTCAAAACACTCACGATCAGCAAAGAAACCATGCTAAAGCGTTGCCGCTTTACGCCGGAAACTGTAGCGCTATTCAATAAATTATCGGCAGAAAATAAAAGTGCAGTATTGGTAATGGGGCATAAAGGCAACTGGGAATGGGCCGGTAACACTTTCAGCATACTCTGCCAACAGCAATTGTATGTTATCTACCACCCGCTCGGCAACAAACATTTCAATAACCTGATGTATCGCATGCGTACCCGCTTCGGCACTAAACTCATTGCCATGCAGGATACCTTCAGGGAAATGGTCAAAAACAGGCACGAAGTAAATGCTACCGCATTTATCGCCGACCAATCACCACAACCATCCACCGCACAGTGGGTACAATTTTTGCACCAGGACACACCTGTATCGAAAGGCACTGAAAAGATCGCACAAAAAATGAACTCACCTGTCGTTTACGTATCGGTGATAAAAGAAAAGAGAGGCTATTACAGAGTAGAAGCTAAAATGCTTATTGAAAATCCTACGGCTGAGAATGAAGGAACCATAACCGTATTGCATACACGAAAGCTGGAAGAAGACATAATAGCACAACCTGCTACCTGGCTCTGGTCGCACAGACGCTGGAAGCATAAAAGAACACAAGCAGCCTAGAGAACAAGTTACCATTAAGTCGCAGCCCATGCTGCGAAAACCACACACCATACAAATTAATTGACCTATGCGCGAAGGAAAAGATCTCATCTTGGCCACTAAACCTTATGCCAGCGAAATTAGATCCAGTAGCTGGTTCCACCTGTGGACCACCCTGGGACTATTGGCTGCTGCTCTCACCGGCACCCTCCTATTACCATTTTTTGTTGCTAAACTTGCAGCCAGCATCCTGTCAGGACTGCTGATCGTAAGAATGTTCGTTATCTATCACGACCATCAACACCATACCATCCTGCAAAATTCTGCCGTGGCCAATGCGATCATGACCATCTTCGGACTCTATATTCTAGCGCCCACCAGCATATGGAAACGCTCCCACGACTACCACCATAAAAATAATTCGAAACTCTTCAGCGCCAGCATCGGCTCCTATCCTATTGCCACCAGGCATAAATATGAACAGATGAGCGCCAAAGAAAGAAGAACATATCTCTTTACCAGACATCCCCTCACCATACTTGCCGGATACCTGTCCATGTTCCTCATCGGAATGTGCGCACAGTCCTTCTTAAGCAGCCCGCGTAAACACCTCGATAGCCTCCTCGCCATCATCATCCACATCGGTGGCAGCATCGCCGTATGCTACTTCCTCGGATGGCAAGCCTGGATGCTCTTTATATTGATTCCTTTCTCCATCGCCTGCTCCATAGGGGCTTACCTCTTCTATGCACAGCATAACTTCCCTGGCGTAACATTCAAGGAAAATGAAGAATGGTGCTACCACGACGCCGCATTGCTCTCCTCCAGCTACATGCTCATGTCGCCCATAATGAACTGGTTTACCGCCAACATCGGCTATCACCACATCCATCACCTGAACGCCAGAATTCCTTTCTATCGCCTCCCAGAAGCCATGGCGGAAATTCCAGAATTGCAACATGCTAAAACTACCAGCCTACGCATTAAAGATATCATCGCCTGCTGCAAACTAAAAATCTGGGATGCCAAACTGCAGCGCATGATCACATGCCGCGAAGCAGCAGCTCTCAGAGGCCCTAAATTCAGTACTTTACCAACTACAGCTGCGGTAACATCCAAAGCAGTATAGCATATAAATAATTAAAGCGAACAGCCGCCTTCATCGTAAGATAAAGGCGGCTGTTCGCTTTTAGAATAATCAATCTTTATAGAATGGCAATTAATGCTTGTGGTAATTATCTATTACTAAGCCCAACAAAGTGATGATTGTCCAAAATGAAACCATCCCCAATATATAAGCTAAAAGGGCAGAGACATATTTCCATACTGGCTTTCCAGCCAAAGACTGACCAATAGCCCAAATAGAATATGCCAGCAAGATAGCCTCTGCCGGTAAGGTCATCTTTATTCCTGTCGTTCCTTCCGCTATCACAAACACCGTATACAACAGCATTCCCGTACCCATCACGAAACATAACATAATCAGGATCTCAAAAAAATTATAACCGCTCTTACGAACAAATAATTTAAGCCATCCACCAATAAATAAGCTCATGATCATATTGGCATATCCATAATGGTGCTCCACCCAATCCCTCATCACCGTTATTGCCGAGTCGGCCGCTATGCCTGGTGTGGTATGCCCCTTTTCTGTATGCAACAGATGCGCCACAATCGTGTATAGCAAAGAGGTAATAACCAGATAAATGACCGGCTTTACCAGTCTGCTCCTATCTTCTAAAAGAAATGACCTGATATTCTTACCTGGTCGTATCAGCAACCCTTTTACCGTATACAAAATCCCCTTCTCAAAATGAAGGACATGCTGGATCTCATGCAAGACATAATGACCATCCACCCGCTTCAATAATGCAGGATTACCACAATGGCCACAATATTTTTCAGTGACTACTTCGTTACAACTTCTGCAATTCATAAGATATTAATTATTTGCCGCCTCCGCGCGGGATTTCAATTCTGCATTAATTTTCTGAAACCGCTGGATTATTGGAATGAAAGCAGCAGGCATTCCCACCAGTGGCATAAAATAGGTCGCCTTTTTCTCTTTAATTGTCATACCCAAAACAACCACCAGTATCATTAGGATAAGTGCCCCAATTAATGCTCCCTTATATTGTCTTTGCTTTTTTCGCAGATCGTTTGTGCTAGTACTTGACAGGTCCATATAACAGTGTATTTCTATCAAAAATCAAAACTTTTTATTTGCAAAACCCTACACTAGAGTGTAAATTTATAGCGACCTAAATGCTTATGAATGAAAAATGCCCCGACATCAAGCCTTCTGACAAAGAATAAATTAGGAGAAATAACGAATACAGACCAACAGGAACAGCATTACCTGGAAGTAATAAAAGCCTTTGCTCGCCTGTCTTACGAGAGCATCTATCTAATCGACTATTCAAATATATCATTTGAATACGTTTCCGATAATCCATTATTCTTATGTGGAAATACAGCTGAAGAAGTGCTGCAAATGGGCTACGAGTTTTACTTTCGTCATGTGCCCGAAAAAGATCTGGCCATACTTTCGATATTAAACGAAGCGGGTTTTGACTTTTATGCGCAGCTCCCAGAAAATGAAAGGAAGCTGTATTGCATTTCCTACGACTTCCACCTCGTGCATAAAGATGGCAAAGAAATCCTCGTCAATCATAAGCTCACACCACTTTTCCTTACGCCGGAAGGAAAAGTCTGGAAGTCCATGTGCATGGTCTCCCTCTCCCATCAGCAAACAGCAGGAAATGTCTGTATCTATAAACAGGGCAGCAAAGAAATCTGGAAACTCAACCTGGAGACTAAAATCTGGACTAAATCAACCAAACCTACACTCACTGAAAGAGAGCTGGAAGTACTGCGCATGCATGCACAAGGTTATTCTATCCAACAAATCGCTGAAAAGATCTTTGTAGCGCCGGATACCATCAAGTACTATCGCCGCCGGATTTTCGAACGGCTGGAAGTCAGCAATATCGCTGATGCTTTAGCAAATGCCGTAAATAACAAACTACTGTAAATAAAAAGGCTCCCTCTAAAAGAGAGAGCCTATTGGTTGAAGGTTGGTTTTCCATCATTTATTTCAGCAGTTCGGCTAGTTTTTGATTTAATGGTTCCCCACCACCTAATGCAATTATTTTACCACTTGGATCTACCAGAAATGCAGCAGGAATAGCCATTACACCATATCTTTTGGCAACTGGGCTCTCGCCTCCGATCAGGTCAGAAACCTGCACCCAAGGCATTTTTTCTTCTGCCACGGCCTGCATCCATTTTTCTTTTTTGTCGTCCAGGGAAACAGATAAGATGGTAAAGCCTTTATCTTTAAACTTGTTGTAAGTAGCTGTCAATGCAGGCACCGCCTCTCTGCATGGTTTGCACCAGCTGGCCCAGAAATCTACGAGTACATATTTGCCTTTGTAATCGTCCAGCGATACAGCTTTACCATTGGTATCATTCAACGTAAATACCGGCGCGGGGCTATTCATCAGACCAAGTGCATTTTCGCCACCGAATTTCTGGATGGTCATGCGCTTGATCGTAAAAGTATTTTTAAGTTCAGGACCTGTTTTTGCCAGCATGTCCTTAAATTCATCATTGCTCAGCTTATTAGCCAGCATAGCGTTGATCAGGAAGGAACCTGCGCCGGCATGAGGATGCGCCAAAACCCATTCATAGCAAGCTTTGGTTAAGGGAATCTCCAGCTGATTTATATCTAACTGCAGATTTTTAATGGCCTCTTCATCACCCAAGCTCACAGCTGTTTCCAGCTTCTTATATAAATCTGCTCTTTTCACTTCAATTGAAGCATTAAGAGATAATATGCTCTTCTGAATATCTACCCAATCCGCAACAAACGGACTACCTGTATAAGTAGCATCTTTAAAGAAAGGTCCATTACCAGTGATATTCATTTTACCAGCTTCCAGGTACATAAAAGTACCTTGTTCCAGTTTACCATTAGTACCTACCTGCATAATATAGGTAGTGCCACCTTCACTCATATCCAGGTCAAAGCTAAAATGTCCATCTTTAACATAGGCAGAATCAACACGATTAGGTAATGGCGCCCATAACGTCACCTTGTCTCCTTCGGGCAAACCTTTAATATTTACATCCAGCTGTAATCTTTTCTGGGCATTGGCTGATAAAGCGGTGCATAGTGCAATTCCTAAAAGCATTCGTTTATTCATAAACGTTGTTTTATGTTGTTAAGGATATCGCCAACAATACTAGATGTTAGCAGAAATATGTATCAAAATTTAGTGCGACAGTTTAGAATGGCAGAAGGCGGCTGCTTAATTTCTCTGTTGATAGCAGTTAGCTATTCTTTGTTCAAATCCTGGCCTGAGTGGATGTCCGATATTTCCATTTATGATATTCCCTTCCTGATCAATAGCCACCCATCGGGTGATGCCAGTCAGGCAATAATGTTCAATAACTTTTTTGGCTTGTGGATCATTGGGGTCGAAGCTGAGGAATAAGTTATTTTCTCCTGCGATATGATGATCTATAGAGAATTGTTTCAGCTTTGCACGGTTATCGGAAGAGGCATCTTCCCATGCCACGGTCAGAAAAACTATATCATTTTTATCCTTATAAGATTCCTCTATTTTCTTCAGATTAGGCAAGGAAGCCACACAAGAAGGACACCACATTGCCCAGAAATCAATAATGACAATTTTCCCTTTAAAATCAGACAGTCGCACCATCTTACCATTATCATTCTCCAATACAAAATTGTATGCCGGCATACCAGGCTCCATTTGTTGATATGATTTATACAGAGAGTCAATAATGTGCATCGACAGGGTTTTAGGCTTTAACGCCGCTTTAGTGATTGGATAAATCATTTTCATATCAGGCGTAAAGGCACGCTCTTTACCTTCTATCTGTATCCAGGCGATGGCTTCTCTCTCCTTGATCCTGTCTACCTTACATTGCAATAATAGCTCTGTCAACTCCTTTGCTTCCGTAATGGTGGAATCCTGCATTCTCCTGCCGGCACGCCATAGGTAAGCTAACTGGCGACTTATATCCTCATCTCCAAAAGCGGTAAGTCCGGATGCAGAAAAATCATATCCCTGCAGATACCAATCACCTAATTCTTTAGTGCGGACGATTTCTTTATGTGCATCGAGAAAATTAAACTTGAAGAGCAGCTGCCTGGCTTGTTCAAATGCTTTTAATGCAGCCAGATTATCAGCCTGTGTAACTTTAGCTGTGGTAATTTTTTTTGCTACCACTGCGGTAGTAGCAGCAATATATTCGTTGGCCTGTTCAGTAGTTTTTATATTAGAAAGATCAACATTGGTGTATAAGCTGTCGATGAGATAAGGTAATAGCTGTCTGGCAGCGTCTTTGCCGGTGCAGCTGGGAATATATTTTCCCTGGACAACTTCCGTTCCGTTATAAACCGGCCGCAACTCCAGGTTTACCTGATCACCAGCGTTGGTGAGTAGTCTACAACCATTCAGCGCAATTACCTGGGTAGTGGCGGCAAGGGTTTTCGAGAATACGGCTACTGACTTATCTTTCTCTACAAAAAATATATCGTTCATACATCTGTCCGACTTCCCATCAAGTGCGCTAAAGCTGATCATGCCTGTAAATACCGGTGAAACATTCACCTTAACATGCAGCGTTGTTACTGGTGGATTGGCTGCAAACAGCCCCTGGTGGCACAGTAACAGGGATAAGAAGAAACGTTTTGCCTTCATCATTCAGTATTATGGTTTAAAATAAAGGCAAGGAGTTAACAAAAAAGGGTGAAGTAATCCGGAGAAATTATTTTGCTAACAAGGATTCAATTTTTTCCTTCAGAGCAGCCTGTTCTGCGGACTCCATCCTTTGTGAGCTCATGTACACGATATGTCCTGTCTTATCCAGCAGCACTACTTTGGTAACGCCGCCGCTTTCTTTCGCGAAGTGATAAAATATCTTACCGTCGCTATCTTCCACCATAGGATAGGTTATACCAGTAGCCGCTACAAATTTTCGTATAGTCGCAGGCGTTTCCTTCAAGTCAATACCGAATACCTTGAGACCTTTATCCTTGTATGCCTGCCAAAAATCTTTTTCCAGGTGCGGCATCAGTTCACGGCATACGCCACACCAGCTGGCCGTAAATTCCATCAGCACCACCTTTCCGCGCAGATCGGCCATAGTATAAGTTTTTCCATCCACTACCTTTAACTTCATGTTAGCCGGAATCAGATCTCCGGGTTTTACTTTATAGTCCCAATAGGTAGTATGATTAGCCACATCCGAACGTTCTTCTATCTGGCTAAACATGGGTACGAAGCTGCGAAACAGACCTTCCTGAAGATTAGCTGCGAGTATATCCCCTTTTCTGCCGATCAGGATGGTACGTGGTAACGTAGTGATTTGATAATCTTTCACGAAAGCCTGTGCATTCGCATCACTGGGTTTAACAGGGAGAACCACATTTATCAGTCTGTTACTTTTGGGTAAGATACCCGGAGCGATTGATTTGCGGGTTACAGCAATGAACACGATGGCTGTATCTTCTGTAGCATCTTTCCAGGCACGTTGGATAGTGTCTATCCCATGACTGTTTTTATCCTGGTTATCCCAGCAATAGATGACCACCATTTTTCCTTTAAAATCAGATAATTTCAGCTGTTTACCATTGCTGGCAGTAAGAGAAAATGCAGGTGCCTCAGAGCGGAAAGGCAACGGTTCATTTGATGACTGCTGCGCGCGCGCAGACAGCATACACGCGAATAACGTGATGAGGGTATAAAAAATATTTCGCATTATAATTAGTTTAAATTGCCAATTGCCTGCAGATCTACGCCCTGTTCCATATAGAACTGAATAACGGCATTATACTTCAATTGTATTAATCCATTAACATCCACTGCAGGGCTTAAATACGTAGTATCAAGGTCTGCTTTGCTATGGCCGGTAATCATGCCTACATAGCCTGCAAAATCCCAGAAGGGGGCACGGTCCGATGTCGGTACTCGAGAAATATCTTCCACTATGCCTTCTCTGAAAGACAGGGTACTTGATCCAGTGCCTGAATACCCTGGAATATACTTCAGAAAACTTAACGGAATACTCATTGCTCCGGATACTATTGCTTGTCGGGCATAGCCTTTATGAAGATAAGACCGTAGCGTTTTTCGGCCTTCAGGCGTCAGGTGTAGAATTGTGCTGTCTGCCCAGGCCATACACATCATCGTTTGGCTGCCATAAATACCCGTTACAGACCGCTGATAAGGCTGTTCGCTATGCAGGGCATCCGCCGAATCTATGGCTGAAGCCAATAGAATTTTGAATGGCAAGGTTTTACGCAGAAATTTCTCCGGATAAAAATTCAGGCATTCTGATTTTAGAAAATCTAAGGCATCGCCCACATATGCAGTGTTACCAACAGTTGCAGTGGCTTTCACCGCCTGGTTTAAATCATAGGAAAAATCCTTCGCCGAAAATTTATACAAGATGTAGGTACCATATTTCGCATGAAATGCAACGATAGAGTCATCATATGATTGATTGCCTTGTGGTAAGGCATAAAAATCAGGTATAGGATCAGGCTTTATATTCTCTTTATGACATCCTGCTAATGCTGACAATAACAGTGGCATCAATCCCAGTAGTATACGTAATGTGATAACACGCATAAAATATTTTTTGATTAAGAAAGCTATTTAATCCGGCTGCCTCAGGCTTCCCATTTGCGGATTTTGTACTAATGCTCTGTTAAGACGCAATACCGCATTAGGAATAGGCAAGGTGTATTGCGGATCATGTTTCTTTAAGGTATATCGCTGTGTTGTTGTTATCGTTGGCATATAATAGTGCGATATTTCAGGCATACCATATCTCCTCAGGTCCATCCAGCGATGCGTACCTTCTGTAAATAGTTCTCGCCTGCGCTCATCACGGCACATCTGCAATAGTTCATTGGCAGGATGAATAGTCCAGGGTGTAAAGCTACTTGGGTCAAATCTTTTGGCCCGAAGCTGGTTAAGATTAAGTAATGCTTGTTGTGCAGCGTTACCGTCACCTTTAGTTTTATACAATTGCACATAGGCTTCAGCCCTGTTCAGATAAGCTTCTGCACTGCGCCAGCTACTGCCCATATTGTATTGTCCATCAGGTCCGACACCCAGATTTACCGAATTTTTCTCATTGAGATAATCTTTTAACACGTAAGGTTTTAATTCATCAGGCCGTATCATGAAAAAGACCGCTGTTCTCAGATCGTTTGATTCAAAACAATTCCTAAGATCAGCAGAAACATCATAAGCCATAGTACTGGATGTAGGGCAATGTTCATATTTGCTGCCATAGTACCAGAGTGTTTCTACATTCCCCACACCAATGATTGGCTTATTATCCGGATCAGGATATCCCCAGTTGTTAAGGTCCATTAGTTGCGGATGATTGGCAATTACATAGTCTGCATTTGCAATAGCCTTATCCCATTGCTCCATGTATAGATATACCCTGCTAGCCAGTAGATGTACAGCCACATGCGAGATACGATATAGTTTTTGTTCTGACTTATTAATACCAAGATAATAGATAGCACTATCCAGATCGGAGGTGATTTGTGTATAGACCTCCTTCACACTATTCCTTTCCAGCGGTTGCTCGGTCAGGTTGGCATCCAATTTAAGTGGAACACCAGGGCTTTTATCAGGTGTTGTAGTGGAATCGTTATAAGGAGCTGCATATAGATTCACCAGGTTGAAATAGTAAAATGCTCTAAGTGCATATGCCTCACCCTTATACTGTGCCTTTTCAGTGGCACTACCTATGGAGTTATCCATATATTGTAAAGCCACATTCGTTCCTAATATCAGTTTGTAATAGATGCTCCAGGAATTAAAACTTCCATAATCATCACTGCCAGTGCGGGAACATTCATCAATAAAATTAGGTTGCCATTGATATGCAGGAGCATTACCTGTTACCATTATTTGCATGTCTGCCAGTAGGCTGCCATTATAACACTGCACATCATCATCCATGAAAAGCAGGTATTGCTGTAATAACTGTTCCTTATCCGGGTAGCCATTTGTATAAAGTATCTCTCCAAAATCTTTTGCTGTTTTGGGCACTACGTCCGACTGTGTTTTCTCTGCCAGAAATTTTTTACAAGACATCAAGCACAGCACAGCACCGGCTAATAAAATCAACTTTTTCATATGCTTGTTTTAAAAATTTACACCCATGGTAAATCCATATTGTCTGCTCATAGGTAACGCAGAGGTCCCGACACCATCTATTTCAGGGTCCTGACCACGTAAAGCTTTATTAGTAATAGTGAACAGGTTGCTGACAAAGAGCCCTGCGGTCAGTCCCTTTATGCCACTGCCTTTGATAAGTTGGGGTGGGCATGTATAATTTATACTCAGGTTGCGACAACGTACAAAACTATTGTTGACTACACGAAAATCTGATTGATTATAGATTGAATAAACATCTACAGGAAAAGTACCTATTAAGGTTGATGTGGTATAATCAACAATTGCCGGAATATCAGTATATTTTTCATCTCCTGGCTTTTTCCAACGGTTGATCCAATCTTTACTAACGTTCACAAATGGATCTGGAACACCGGCCTGAGATCTACCTCTTGTGCTCAATGGATTCAGGCGTTTATGAGAACCTAGTGCATAAAAAAGTTCGGCGGTTACACTTACATTCCTGTACCTGAAAGATGGTGAAAAGCTTCCATTAATTACAGGCTGCAACTGTCCGGAATATACCAGGTAAGAGGTAGGATCGTCTGTTAATGTTTTATCACTCAGTTTACTAAAAGTAGGTAAGCCATTAGTTGCACTCAGGCCAGCATATTTGAAGGAATAAAAACCACTCACGGCTCTTCCAGGAATATAGGCAGTTCCATTCAAAAAGTCGGAATAATATGGTTGAAAATCATTAGGCCCGATTTCATTAAAATTCTTACTGTTTACAAACCTCACCGACAGTCCTACATTTTTCTGTCTAATAACAGCGATGTCTAAGGTTAATTCAACACCCTGGTTTGTAAGTCTACCTCCGTTTTTTAACATAGAACCGATGCCATATTCGGCAGGAAGCGCTCGTGTAATAATTACATCTTTTGTAAGTTTTCTGTAATAATCAGTTGTGAGGTTTATACGCCGATCGAACAAAGAGAGGTCAATCCCGAAATTCCACTGATAAGTTTTCTCCCATCTCAAATTGGGATAAGGCAAACTTTTAATTCCTAATAATGGTACACCTGTAACCAGGTTTATCTGTCCAGAGGAAGGATAAGATGCTATCAGTTCAGGGCCAACTGAACTTACCACATTACCTTGTGATCCATATGTTGCCCGAAAGTCTAATCCACTAATGATACGACTTGTTTGCAGCCAGCGCTCATTACCTACACTCCACCTTCCTGATAATCCAAAGTTCGGTAAGAATTTCGCATTGGAATATTGCCCAAATCTATTATTGCCATCTGTACGTAAGGTGGCACTCACAATATATTTTTTATTGAAACTATATGTTGCAAAAGCAAACATAGACAACGTATTATTAACCGTCTTAGTTAAGCTATAGCTGCTAAGCTGAAGAATGCTTTGGAGTGTCGGATAAAAATTCATTCCTCGATCAGGAAAATATCCAGGCTCAACAGATGATTGACCTTTTAATTGTGAAGAATTGATTTCATTACCAATCGCCACTATAAACTGGTCTCTGTTGTTAAAAAGGCTGGCGTTATAATCCAACTTATTACGCATATTGAGCGCAAGCGTATTTTGGTTTCCCAGATTGGCAATACCACCATAAGCTATTTTTGAGCGATTTACCTGTGCATCATTAGGCTGGAAGTCCAGGTCCCAACCTCTCATAGTAGAAATATACTGGCTTCCCTCATAGGCTGCCGCCATAGATTCTATTGTATTGGTAATGGCACTCGAAACATGCTCGAAGGAAAGACCTTTTGCTATTTTGTAGGTAAGTCCGGCTCTGATGGTCAAGGAACGGATGCTGCTGTTGTTTTCTGTTTGTGCCAGTTCATTTCGCATATTGAATGTAATGGGAGGCGGCAATGGTTCTATAGGGATATCTGATACGACTACCGGATACACGGTAGTGGGATCCAGTGCCCTGGAAGTACTCAAGGCATAACCCAAGGGATTAACGCCTGGAAAATATCCTTGCTGCTGCGCGTAGTTTCCTGAAACATTAAATTCTAGTGCTAATCTTTTACTTGCTTCGGAATGAATAGTCAGGCTCCCACCAAATCCTTTGTTCCTATCCAGGTTGGCACTACCTCTGTTACTACTAAAGTACAAGGAACCATAGTAACTTGTTTTTCCTGAACCTCCACTGATACTAAGCGAGTGATTCATGCTGAAGGCGTTATCAAATAACACCTTAAACCAATCTGTATTATTTGTCTCCAGTTTTGTAACGCCTTTTTTGAAGTCGGCTTCAGTAATCTGCCTGCTGAACAAGGCCTTCAACAAGCCTTCATAGGAAAGGCCTGCTTGCAAGCCAGTAGTATTAGCCAGCAATACGCCAGCATCATATAAGTAACGGGAGAGTTGTACTCTCTCTTTGGAATCCATCAGATTCAGGTTATTATAAGATGGGCGTTGCCGAAAAGAAAGACTGGTATTATAAGATAACTGTACAGGTCCTGCCTTACCTCTTTTTGTGGTTACTACAATGACTCCATTTGCAGCACGAACGCCGTAAATAGCTGTTGCAGCGGCATCTTTCAGAAAGGTGATACTCTCAATATCATAAGGATTCAATCCACTGATTGCATTCCCTATCATAGAGAAATTGCCTGTTTGCGCATCGGAAACCACATTATTTAGCTGTGTGGCAGAAATGTCCACAGGATCAGGCCTTACAACATCGTCTATAACCCAGAGCGGGCTTGCATTTCCTACCAGGGTGGTAGTTCCACGCATACGAATGGTTGGACGTCCATTTACACCACCGCTGTTATTCATCACCATAAGGCCGGGTACCTTACCCTGCAACATCCTGTCTATAGAGGGTTCACCGGGCTGCAACACTTCAGCGGCAGACAGTTTAAACACGGCGGCGGTAGACATACGGGCATCGATTTTTTGATACCCGTTCACTACTACCTCTCCAATTTCCCTGGTGGCAGTATCCAGCCTGATGACGAGCAAGTCCACATCCCTATCTGCGGCAGTGATTATACGTACCACTGTTTTCATACCGAGCATGGATATACGTAGTTGCTGATGATCGTGCATGATCATGGAAAAAAGGCCGTCTTGCATGGTAACGGAGCCTTCACCGGTGCCCACTATCTGTACAGTGGCGCCGGCCAGACTACTCCCATCGGTGGTTTGTACCTGCCCTCTTATAGGGAAACCCAGCACTCCGGTCTGTACCACTTTAGCTTTTTCCGGCATAATCATCACACCCCTGAAATACTCAGTGAAGGATAATCCGGAGTTTGCCAACACACGTTGTAGCAATTCCCTCAGCGTGACATTCTGCTGGTTCACCGTTACCAGCGGCGCTTTGCGTACCTGGTCCATGTTATAGGTGAAGCGCACATTGGTAATCGTACGGATATCCTTTAATACAGTGGATAAGGGCTGTTTGACTGCCTTAAAAGATACTCTGGTATCCAGTACCGAGATTTCCTGTGCCTGCATCCTTCCTGTCAGCACCAGTAAAAGGAATAGCAGCAGTAAAGGCATGGCACAGCCTTGCATGACCTTCCTGAATGAAGGCAAGCCCGTCATTTTTTTCATTTTGGTTAGATATAAAGATTAAACTCTCTGCCAGGCCTCACCGCAGAATGGCCTGTAGCTTTTTTCTATCTGTTCGTTTAATGTTGCCCGGCAGAAACAGCGCGCGCTACATAAATTGTTCTGCCTTGAATCCGGAACATAATTTCGCCGTTGGTAATCCTGATCTGGTCCAATACCTGCTGCAAATTCTCAGGCTCGGCGAGGTCCAGTGTAAAAGTTAATTTTTCCAATGATGCATCCTCAAACTTAAATTCATAATCAAAGCTGCGGCCCAGACTATTTACTATGGTTGATAAACTTTCTTCTTCAAAATAAATATCTCCATCCTTCCAGGATGTAAAGGCCCTTGGATCTACTGTCTGCCACGCTAATTCGCCCGTCTGTAGCTGATATACCGCCTGTTGGCCCGGCGATAACAATACTTTTTTATCTGCTGCTGCCACACTCACTTTTCCATTGGCAAGTGTAGTTTGAATAGTGGTCGTATATGCATTCACGTTAAAACCGGTACCTAACACCGTTACTGTTGCGGCTCCGGCATGTACTACAAAAGGTTGCTTCACATTGGCGGCTACATCAAAATAAGCCTCACCCTGTACCTGTACTTCTCTGGTGTCGCCCTGGAAGGCAGTAGGAAAAATCAATACAGAGGCTGCGTTTACCCATACCCGTGTGCCATCGGCAAGTGAAATAGGAATCTTCCGACCTCTGGGCACTACCAGCGTATCATACTTGGCAGCTATACTTTTTTGTCCGTTGGCAGCATTGTATACGATACCTGCGCTATCAGCCTTAATCGTAGCTCCGTTCACATTTTGTATGATAGCTCCTGCACTGTCCAATGTCAGCACTTTACCGTCCGACAATTTAATATGAATATTTTGCTGAGGTTTCAGGTCAGCTTTGGCTATCAGCGGCGGCTGTGAAGAATGTTTTTGTTGCATCCACCAGAAACCGGCGCCTCCCAGCATAACCGCTACGGTGGCGGCTATTGAAAGTCCTTTTCTCCACTTAACCACCAGCTGCTTTTTATCGCGGGCAGCTATAAACCGCTGCCAGCCCTCTTCTGTAGGAAATCGATCCTGCGATTTTGCCCGACGCTTCATCTCCCTGGCAGTATCCAGCATGGAAAGCTCCTCAGCTGTCAGGCCAGCAGTATCTGCATTTTTTAATGCATCCAGTATTTTTTCCCAATTAATGTCGTTTCCTGGTGTATCCATAACGATATATATTAAAGGCAACCGTATTTATAAAAGGGGTGAATGAAAATTATTTTTTTTCAAAAAATAATAATAGCAGGATTATAAAGACGATCATCCAATCACACTCCTTTCGCAGGAACTGGTAGGCTAATTTAATTTGTGTTTTAACAGTATTGACAGAGATATTCAGCTGGTCTGCGATGTCTTTATATTTAAGATCATCGCGGTTACTCAATAAAAAGATACGTTGGCGCTGAATAGGTAAACGGCCGATAGCCGCCCACAGGGCGGCATCTCGCGTTTCTTCCAGTTCCTTGTCCGACTCCGGTAACGGTATATCATCTTCCTCAAAACTGGAAGGATCATTAAATATGATCTTACCTTTTCTCTTCTGATAATTTAAGCAGGCATTGCGTACGGCGCGTATGGCATAACCTTTAAAATTTTTAGTAATCTGGATCATAAATCGCTTATCCCAACAATAGAGGAAAAAGTCCTGTACAATGTCTTTTGCAGTACTTTCATCCTTTACAACGGTATAAGCGGTAGCACATAAAAAAGAATAGTGAGTGCGGAAAAGCTCCTCAAATGAAGCCGGCTCCATCGAATTTGGTTGATACATATTCCATTGTCCCCTCCCATAAACGTTATCAACGCAAAATAGACTAAAATCCGGATTTATTTAATCATCCGGCTATTTACCAGTCATATCCGTCAGGACAACTACTGTTTCCGCAAGATATTTGTCGGAACGGCAGTTGTTAATCCACTCTTCATATTTAGCTAATTTGTCAGGTGATGGCTGTTTAATGGAGGTGCCTTTAATAACCAGCTGTTGATCAGCAGGCAGTTTTAACGCCATATCTATGGCATTGTTATAGGATTGAATGTTGGTAAGTTGTTTTTTGAAAGCATTTTTTTCCAGGCTGAAAGCCGCTGCTTCATTGGTGTGCAACCATTCCACATCCTGCTTTACGATGCTGAAGGCGCTATCTTTATTGATACGATACTGGGCCTGTTGTGCGATGTTCTTAATAGTTGCATTATCGTTGGAAGGCATAAAATAAGCCTGTGGTATGGAGTCTGCGGCCAGAGCGGTTTCGTTGTCGCGTTCCCGTAGTTTGGCATATTCTCTTTTACCTGGCACAATGATATCTGGAATAACACCATTCAGCTGTGTGGTACCACCGTTAATACGGTAGAATTTTTTGATGGTCAGCGACAGGGAGCCGTAGTTAATATCCGGGATACCTTTTTCTGAATCACCTAATTTGCCCATTGGCAAAGTGTTTTGCATGGTGCCTTTTCCATAGGACGAAGGACTCCCAATAACAATTCCACGGCGATAATCCTGGATGGCGGCCGAAAATATTTCAGAAGCGGAAGCACTGCTTTCATTGACCATCACTACCAGTGGCCCTTCGTAGAGGGGTTTGTCGCCATTCACTATCGGGTAAGACTGAATACCATCTTTATCTCTGCCCAGTACTACCGGACCAGTTTTCACAAAGAGTCCTGTCATTGCTACCACCTGGTCCAGTGAGCCTCCCGGGTTACCTCTGAGGTCTATAATGATACCATCTACCTTTGCGTCTTTTAATTTTTGTACTTCTGTGGCTACGTCTATCGCACAACGGGCGCCGTCCACGTTTTTAACATCATAATAAAACTCAGACAGCTGAATAAGTCCCAGCTTCTTTGCACCTTGTGTAATTACAGCGCTTTTGGCAGCGTTGGCATCCTCCTTTATTTCTCCGCGTTTTACGGTAACTTCTTTTTCTGCGCCAGAAGCCTTTCTCACTAATAGTTTGAGCGTCGTATTGTTTTCACCGCGTACCATTTTGGATATCTCCACGATGTTCATACCAGCAACGTCTATCATTTTGCCATTGTCGTCGCTCAACTGCAGGATGAGGTCATCAGCGTGTAGCAGGCCGCTTTGATCGGCAGTACCACCAGGAAGTATTCTTTTGATATATACGATGCCGTCTTTTACAGCAAGTTCCATTCCCAGTCCGAAATACCGATGGCTCATCATGGTTTCGCGGATGCCAGCATCAGCAGGGGCCATAAAGGAAGTATGCGGGTCCATTTCCATGGCGATGGTATTCATATAAGCGCTGAAACGATCATCCGCGGCGGTATTGCCCAGCAGGTTCTTAAACATGCCATCGGTGGCTGTCAGCACTACTTTCCTGGCTGCCTGTTCTGCGGCAACATCGGATTTGTTTTTATCTTGTTGTTGAATTTCCACCATTTTTCGGAGCACCTGGTACTTGAGGTATTTGCGCCAGATTTCTTTACGGGCGGCAGCATCGGCCGGATAATCCGCGAGGTGGCGGTCTGGCTGATAGCTTTCCTTGATTTTAAAGTTCATAGGCTGCGCCAGCAAGGCACGATATACTTGCTGATCTTCCTCCAAACGTTGCATGTAAATACGGAAAATGGCATTAAAATACGCCAGCGACAAGCTATTCAGCTCATCATCTATCTTGGTTTCATACTGCTGCAGGGCAGTAATATCTGATTGAAGAAAAGTATTTTTATTACCATCCAGTACATTTAAATATTTGTGCCAGATGGCTTTGGAGAAGTCATCGTCTATTGGTTTAGGTGCATAGTGTTTTGTCCGGATATGATTCATCACAATACGGACGGTATTTTTTCTATTTATTTCTTTGTCTGTCTCCGGGTTGTTTGCATAGGCAGTATAGCCTACTGCCAATAATGGTAGTATTTGCCAGTATTTAGCCATATTCATGTCACGATGATTACTGTTTTATTTCGGTAATCCTATGATAAGGCAACTTAACTGGCAAAAGGGGTGAAAAGAAATTTATGTTGTTAAGGATTTTTGCGTTTAAATGGACCTTTAGGCGCGATAATTTCGAGGTTGGTGCCGTCAGGGTCGGTGAAGTAGGCTACTGCTGTACCGAATCCGGAGCGCAGTCCATCTTCTTCCTGGAATACGATGGGTTCACCTTCAGGTTTTACGCCTATTTGTTTTAAGCGTTCCATGGCGGCATCGATATCATCTACTTCGAAGCAGAGGTGCATGGCACTGATCTGGTTATTATGGTAAGAGGTTCTTTCTGGTGCTGGCAACACATATTCCAGGATGTCAATATTTAGGTTATCGAGATGCAGGTTGGCATATTTGATACGTGTATCCTCCAGGCCTTGCGTCTTGGCCATTCTGGGGCCACCGATTTCATCGATATTGGAAACTTTAAGCCCTGTGAGCGCTTCATAGAAAACAATGGATTTTTCCAGATTGCTGACAGTAATGCCTACGTGATTGGCCCGGCTGAAACCAGGAACATTTTTCTGTGCCATAATAGAATGATTTTAGACGTTATGCGTGCTATGTGATGTGTTAGCAGCGTCTATAATGAAACAGTTCGGGGCCAGGATTTGTTTGGTTGGCGCCAGTAAGGGCGGAAGATTATAATGGTATTGCCTGGTATTCCACTCGCGTACTGGCTTAGCAATGTACAGGGGAGAATCAGATGTAATGAATGTAATGTCTTCATTATACCGGGTACCGAATTTGAAGGACAGCGCAATCCAATCTGCTCTTAATTCATCATTACTGTAATATATTGAAGCAGGTGTAAGTTCAACAAGATACATATCCCGATCTTTGTCAAACGCATATTTAATTGACACGTACTTGTATTTTAAAGCTAGTGCATTTAGGTGTTGTGTTAAAAACGAACATGCGGAAATTTCGGATGGAAGCGCAGTAATGTCAGTATCATATCCTCGGTCTATGGCTGGCTGCATCAATGACTGATTGCCACAGATTGAGGAACGACTGCTTCTCCGAAGGCGCTTACCATTGCTCCATTTCAGTTCCGGATGCGCCACCCGCAAAGTTGAATCAGATGAGATAAAAACAATAGGGTCTTTGTATCGACTGTCAAAATCCAGTGAAAAAGGAACCCAATGTTCCATCAGTTCTTTATTGTTATCGTAGATTTCATTTGGCGTTAATTCAACAACATGTGCTTCTATCGAAGCATCGAAAGCATACTTAATTGTAAGATCTTTAAATTTTAATGAAAGCCTATCTAAGTAATTCTTTATCGTTGCAATTGCGGTCATCTTCTTTGTAGTTGTCATGGTATTTTACGAATAAGTTTGATAATCGACTCTGCTTTACGTAAGGCCTGGTAAACTTCTTCTTGATCAATCAAGTCTTCCGAATAATCAGCCTTTTCTCGCAATTTTTTCAGATCGCTAAAATGCCTTTTAAACCAATAGTAATCTTCGAGATTAATCTTTGCCAATTCAATCCCAATTAATAACGCTGCCTGTACATGGCTTCCTTTCTGATTATTTTTTGTATCTGCAACAAATTGTTTCTTCTCATATTTTTTCTTTGTAAACAGAATATGAAAAATTGTTTGCAGACAAGAATAGTAAGAACGATTAATGCTACTACTATATCCCTGAGAATGGATTAATGAAACCGAATCACGCAAATTTTGCTTTGCCTTTTCTTCATAATTAGATGTAATTCGCATAAAATTTACGAAGGTTTTTCTATGGAGGTTAATTTCAAACAATCAAAAACGCATGCAAGAAAAAGATCTAAATAATATGATCAATTCAAAACAAAATTATATTTTCTTCTTCAAAAAAAACCAGGATAATTTTTTATTTTATTTCACCAAAACACCATTAAAATCAAGCATCTTAAAACAACAATCACCTTATCAAAATCGCATCATACGTAACATTTCAACACAGCACTTTCTTTAAATTTAAAAGATAAAAAATCATCATTTTTAGCCTTTCAATAAAAAGTTCTCCATCTTGCACATTGCCCATAAATTCTAACTAACTTTGCATCACTTTTTCAGACTATCTGTCAAAGCAAATATTACTCATTACGTGCATATGATTGAGATAGCGGCAGATGTTAAATCACCAGCATTAACCCAGGAACAAGCCACTGGCGCTGCATTTTGCAGCTTCAAAGACCAGGAATCCGCCAGCATACTGGCGCGAGGCCTCACCCTGGACCTGGAAGCCGATATCCACCCGCTCTGCAAGATAGCGGTAGCCGAGCTGCAGCAGCACCTGGAACAGCAGCAGGAATGGACACATAATTTCGGACTAGGCAATAACGGCTCCGGCGCCATCATCGGAAAAATGTTTGGAGTATTGGTGGTACGGAACCTCAACGGCCAACTGGGATACCTTTCCGCCTTTTCAGGAAAGCTCGCCAACGGTAACCATCATAACAAATTTGTAGCACCTGTATTCGATGGATTAATAGATGGCGGCTTTCTGAATACCGGCATGACTCATCTTACTACTCTCAATCAACAAATAAAAACCCTTGAACAGGAAGATGCTACGCTACATCAGGCTGCCATTGCAGATCTCAAAGAGTCACGCAAAGCACACTCCCACGCCTTACAGCGTAAAATCCATGAACAATATAACTTCAGAAATAAATCAGGTCAGTATAAAAACCTGGTAGACATCTTTACAAATAACGGCTATAAACAGCCACCAGCTGGCGCAGGAGAATGTGCTGGCCCTAAATTGCTACAATACGCCTACCATCATGAAATGGAACCATTAGCATTAGCTGAGTTCTGGTGGGGCTTATCGCCCAAGTCCACCACCTGGAAACATGGCGCCTATTATAAGCCTTGCAAGGAGAAATGTGCGCCTATTTTAGGGTTTATGTTGAGCGAGTAGTATTTAGGGAGATGATCGAATTTTGTTTTTCCTGTTATCACCTATACTCCTCCTCCAATATCGCATATATATACGCATCATGCCAGCCGTCTGCCAATGGTAACACGCTTCTTTTGATCCCTTCCCGCTTCATACCTACCTTCTCCATCACTTTGTAGGAAGCCGTATTATGAATACTACAGCCGCATTCGATCCTATGTAGTTTCAGTTCATCAAAACCAAAGCCCAGCATAGCCTGCATCGCTTCTGTTGCATAGCCACGGCCCCAGTATTCCGGCATCAGCTTATACCAGATTTCTGCCCTGGCATATTTCTTTTCTCCCAGGTCTAACGATATCATGCCAATAAAAGCTTTCGTTACCGGATCAATAATAGCAACGGTATAGTATATACGATCTACATCAAAAGACTGATGCAGCCAGGCTTCCACCAGTCTTTTAGTGGCCGCCTCATTTTCAGGGTAGCCGCTCGGGTTATAGCGGATCGTTTCTGGTAACATATACAGCGCATGCAACGATGCCCAGTCACTCTGCAGAAAATCACGTAGTAGTAAGCGGTCTGTATGGATTTGCAATTTCATTTTACCTTAGTTGATAATTCAGGATTGCAGGCATTAAAATCAAATCTTTCCTGCTTGAAATGAACCCAGCAATGATTATCATCTGCATTCTTTATTTCATCTACCTGCTTAAGGAAAATGGGTACCTGCGTATATTTTTCAAGTTCATAACAAATATCCTTACTTCCAAAAAAAAGATCGCGATCAAGCGTCACCACCTGATAACCTTGACCTTCCCAGGTGCTCTTTATTTTTCCCTCACCAAAGAAGTATATAAAATATGCTCCCGGCACGCATATTATGAATAGCAAGATACAGATCAGTCCAGTAAACCAACGGACAGGCTTCTTTAGTTTACAACAATACGTATATCCAGAAAGAAAAACCATGTACCAGAGGCAAAATTCAATCCCATTAAATGCATAATGATATCCTCGCAAACCCGGCAGTAACAAAGCTATTGAGGCAATGAAAATGCAGGCAAATATTTTCTTCGAAAAATAGTATTGTAAATAAGATCCTATTATCGGAATCAAGATTAACAGGAATGCAAAAAGAAACGTTGGAAAAATGTTTGACATAGCATGAAGGATTAACAACATTAAAGTAAAACTTTTATTCTTCCTGTACAAAAAAACACCTAACCTATTGTGTGTAAATAACTAGCAAGTATATACGTGCAGCAACACTAACAGTAAAGGTGCAAAGCAACTGCTGCTGCCTTACACCTTCACTACATGGTTACCTTGCTTGGAAAAAGATTATTCGTAGTTACTATATGGAAGAAGACATCCATGGATATCTTCTCAAGATATACTTACACAAGCAGTATCTCCCTACATTTCCTTCTCCATAAAAACACTATTGCTCTTGCTCACACCTGGCAAAACTTACACTCATCACCTTTGTGTGCCACCTATTGCCGCATATACTGCATTGCGTGCTTACCATGGTAAAAGAGGGGGCCGGCCGCCCAAATAGCCAGCCCCGTTTGGTATGAATCGACTGCTAATTCTCTCCGTTTTCAGGCCAGGATGTACCCTCCTGTTCCTGACTAGTCCAGGGTTTGCCATTTAAAAAAGTTCCCACATGCGCCTTTACACAATTCCTGATCCATGCCCTGCCCTCAATATTATTATTCACTTTCCGCGGACTACAATACAAGTCATTCTTATCGTCCATGTACAACTGGTAAGCCGGAAATCCGAGTTTGCCGAATTCAATATCCAGGCCTAGACTGTCGGGGCCATAGGAAGGACGCTTAGCAGGAACAGGAGCAGCACTACTTCCAGCAGTGTTGCCACTATCAGAATTGCTATCACTATCACCAATACTTTCAGCACCTGCATTAATATCTTCCAGATAACAACGAATAATGTAGACATTATCTAATCTTTCCAGGTCAAATTCGTGAGGTGTTGCAGATGTTAATGTGAATGAATGATCAGCAGCTTTGTAATTCAGATTGGCGGCTGCAAAAGCGCCATTGGTTGATACAGCGATCTGGAAAGTATAATCGTCATGCATGATGACATTTGCATTCAGATACTGAGCCGGCAACAGCTCAAATTCCTGGTAGTTATATATTTGCCAGTCCTGGTTGGAGCTGGAACTATCGGACCAGCTGAGAACGCAGTGATACATAATATGATTTTTTTAAGGAGTTTGTAAATAGATCAGGCCCATTTGATGGTGAATAATTCTGAGATATTCTTAGGCCTTGTTTCATTACCACCTGTTTCACCGGTATCTGATGTAGTGGTGGTATTAATGGTAGTGGCAGAAACGGCATCGCCCTGCGTGAACAATTGGTTGGGAGAATAGGACAGCTGATGATCATGTTGCGCAAATGCATCTTCTTCTACCGTACCTACATTATCACCTGTAATAGTACCTCCCAGGGCCGTACGTGTGCCTGCGTCAGGATCTATAGTGGCGCCATTATTCCAGGAGCGACTGAAGTAACCTCTCATATCCGGTAATAACGAGCCTCCATTTGTACCAGTGCCAAACCTGCCACTGAGCACGGAATTCAGGCGCGTATAACCATCACCTAATTCTACCGGTGCTTCACATAACGATAGCTCTTCAGCAGGTGCTGTTTCAGTGGCTACATACTGTCGCCGCTCCCCGATCACACCCTGCACCATACACGGTAGCCCTTCGATGGTACACTGCCCTACATTGGCAAATACCTGCGAGATCTTCATCGTGGTAAATGGCATGGAGCAGGTAACGGTAACGTATACACCGGAAGCTAGTTGATCAATGGTCAACGATACATCCATCACCACCGGGCGTCCGACGCTGACAGTAATGGAATCTGTATTGATACCATCAGAGAGTGAAACGGTAACAGGATTATTGGTGACAATATCCATATATACCTTTGCTGATACCGTGCGACCTATCAACACATCCTTCCAGCGTGGGAACTCATGCAGTGCCTGCGAAAACGTCATTGCATCATAGCCTTCACTTTTAGCAATCACACAACAGTTGTTCTGTGGGTCAAATGTGATGTATCCATCGGTACCCTGATCATCATAGACCCAACCATCCGGCGTGTTGTAGGTGATAACTGACCCATCTGCGGTCTGATTACTGAAGTAGCGGAAATCGCCATTATATACAAGGTTGCGCTGTTGCATTGCGTATAGCAGATCGTTGAGGGGTGTACGGCCATTTAAATTGGCGGCGGAGAGTTGTTCCATTGGTGGCTGTATTTATCAGGAGGCACAATGGCCTCCTGATGGTTTTTCATGTGGATGTCCAGTTTATACTAGTTATTTCCGTTGGTAAACAAAAAGGTACCAGAACCGGCATCATACTGCACGGAGATAATATTATTACCACCACCAAAGGTCAGCTCAGTCATTGGAGAAGTGACAGTGGTTACAACCGTATTACTAACTACCTGAGACTGTACCCAGATATAAACGGTAGTATACGGGGTCATTACCGCGGTGCTGGCGAGTAATACCGGAACCGCAGAAATGGCGTTACCATTTACCGGTGTACCGTTTACCACAGCATTCTGGAACAGACCAATGGTCATGTAAGGCTGGTCGATATAAGAGTTCTGTAATGCAAAAGAATTTGGTTGTCCGCCGCTATCAGGACCAGTGATCACACCGCTGGCTTCGAGGGTATACAGCTGGTTCATAGCTGCACCAATAGGAACATTCGACATCTGGTTAAGTACTACGCCGTTAGCGACTTCCTGATTAGATGCATAGATACCATATTGTTCTGTCCAGGTTAACTGGTTTTGCTGTAGCGGGCTGAATACCTGCCATGCTACGTTTGGTGTACCATTGGCCGCCGGTTTTGCGATGACCACATTCGTGCCGGTTACATAAAATGTATCCAGCACATCGCTGGAGAAAGAAGCGTTTAAAGTGTATTGAGCCATTGTTAAAATAGTTTAGCAAAACATACCTACTCTTTTAAGGCTTTTCGGTATCCGCCATCAGTTTGAAGCTTCATTTGACCTGACACTTCAAAATTAGATCGGTATGTGCTGCGTTCCTATTTCATCATATTTCACCAAGGCTTTGATAGCGAGCGCGAGGAGGTTAACCACATAGGCGTTAGTTGCTCATAAGGTGTTGAAACTGTCTGTAATCCTAAGGTTACGGGAATATCGTATAGGCGTCCTGCACCAAATCTTGGCCGGAAAGACCGCAGTCCGGGTGTAAATACTTTTACTACCGGCAATCCCGCATCCGGCCTACTGCAGTTCACTACAATGGTTTCTATATTTAATGTTTCAAGATGGCGGATGATATGCTGGCTGATATCTCCCACCCGATTTGAATTTATAGTAAGGCCAGGAAACTTCTTCGATGCATCATGTGCGCACAGATAATCTAATGAGCGTCTTTCTGGAGGCGGTACCGGGCCCATAATAGCCCGCACCTGTATCAATTCTGTTAATGCGCGTATCATGGCTCCCTCCATAGAAAAGTGGCATCCATATCCGATGAGGTAGGCACGATCGATGCAACCAATAGCAGCAACTACAGGCATAGCTGTATCTATTGTAAGGTCTAGCAATGTCACTTCCCAGCCAGCAGCTTGCAATTGCGCCATGGCCTGCTGGAACCAGGTATCATTCTGCAATAACGAAACCGGTGCTGGCGGCCGATGCAAGCGGTTATACCACCAGACAGCGGTGGCATCTCTTTCTATTAATTCCAGCAAACCTTGCAGGATAGCCTCTTGCAGCGTATTACCTGCCGCGAGTCCATTGGATTCAAAGATAGCAGGCCGTGTGTCTTTTGTATGAGGAATATTATAAAATACAGCATCCGCTGGAACATAGCGCCGCTCCTGCTTTGTAAGCGACCATGCAGGCGCCCAGCTGATAATGGTATTTTCATCTGTCGCAATAGGTACTGGCCCCAGCGCCATCGTATGCGCCGGCGATTGTAACTGCGCCGCTGCAAAATGTTGGATAGCCGTAGGTGGAATGGCTAACACCCCCAGCTGATTTACAGAGGCCTCCAGTAAGGGTTCATCGCCACGAAAAGCGGCACTGTGGCGTTCTATCGCCTCGCATAGGCAGCTAACTTTTGCGGCTATTTCAGTATTGCCTTTTCCATAGGCGGTAATATTTTCACCAAATACATTACCCGCAATGATGGCGCCATAGCAAAATAAGGCCTGTTCCGCCTCCCTGCTCATTATATGAAACTCCCTGATAACGCCCGTTATTGGGTTGATATGATGTTTGTAGCGTTGCCAGGTTTCTTCAGGAGCAATGCCCCTATATATAACGCTTGTATCTTTCAGCGACAGCGGTGCTAGCATCGTTGCTTCCATCATACTGCGGTTGCCGCATGCCGAACATTCCGGCCGCTTTTGTAACGCGTATGCGATTACGCTATTTGCTTTTTCTATTTTATGCAGATGATCGGCAGAATAAATAATTCCCTTACCTGTAATAATTTCATGGATAGTATGTACCAATGATTGCGGTACCTGCTGTGGTGTTGGAAAGTTATATTCTTTAAGCCGCATGCTATCCAGGAGGCACACCGGACAAGCAGTACTATCGCTGTGAAATACAGGCCCAACAAAGCTTAGACCAGCATCAACAAAAACCGGAAGCCATGATTTCCCATCAACAATTGTTTCCTGCCATATGGCTAATGCTTCCTGTAAATTTCGTTGCTGCACTAACGTTATAACAGTATCGCCTATAGGAAAATCTATCGAATTAACCGCTGTCGTTGTTTCATTATGCTCCTTGTCAATAATGCCATCGTCCAGTAATTTTTCAATAGTTATTAAGAGATAGGGAGCGAAGAACTGCCGCTGTAGTTGCTGTAGCAGTTCCGCCACGGCGGCAGATTGCTGTTGTATGGCCTGTAGCAAGCCTACCTGCAATCTGCCGTGTATAGGTTTTATCTCATAACAGTCTACCATATACGCAGTTTCATCACTGGTAATGATAAAATTTTTATGTGGTGCTATCCGCAGCTTTTCATCTATCCATTGTGTTTCCATGTAAGATACCATTGAGATGGAGCTCCAGGTCTATTTTGATTAGTTCTGCAGTGGTGCCAATAATATTCAGCACTCGTTCTGTCATGGCAATTACAATTGTATCCGAACTGAATTGCATTCCAGGCACGCCTTTGTTGTGAATAAAATCATCTCCATATACTGGTGTTTCCAGCGATATTACAGGCGAATAGGCCAACACGGGCTGCTTGGCATTGAAAGTACCCATGAGCATGATTTGATCGGAAACTGTCAGTGATTCATTCAATATAGTGGGCGTAGATATCAAAGTTATTGCCACCAGTTCAGCCTCAGCTTTCCCGATATTATAAATACCATTGGCAGTATATCCCCAGAAACTAGCTTCATCAGGATGAAAATATTCCATACCTGCCTGTCTATATACAAAAGCTTCAAAATCCGGTCCTGTAACCAGTTTCTCTAACCATGTATTGTAATCGGAAGGTATAAATCCGGTAGTTGCCTCCACAGGAAAAAAGCTTACCGCAGAAAGGTTGATGTCTGCTTTATTCATCAGGGCCCATAGCTCTGTTACCTGATGCGGATGGTTGCTATCATGGTAACTGAGCATCCATCCAAATAATTCTGTATGTGCGGCATCTTTGTACATCTCTACAAACTGGCCGCCGGCGTTACTTTGAGAGAAAAGCTGATGTAACATAAAGTTAGATTTTCAGATTAGAAACACATGCAGCAGCATTCCGGCCCTGCTTGCAGCCGTTGTAAATAATCCAACTGTCCTTCCCCAGCAGTAGGCGGCGGCACTAAAGGCACCAGTATTTCATTTACCTGATCTGCGGGCAAACTGAAAATACATACTGGGAATTCGGGCAGGTTTGCAAAATTACCATCTGTTACCATTTTGAAACGCAGTTCAAGGGTAGGCGGATACTCAAACTGGAACGCTGTGGCCAATGCTGTGCGTGGCTGCGTAAGAAGCTCCTGTACGAATGGAATATCCGTCCAGGATTTTTTGAGGGCCAGAAAATACACATTGATCCATTGATTGGTGAGATTTGTTTTCATATTAATGGTCTTTAGTGAGCTGGTTGATTAAACATTGGTGATACAAGACGTAGCTGTCTTCACCATTGCCATAGATACGCTGATTCTTTGCTGTAGCAGCTCTGCGGCTTGCCCTGCTGCTATAGTACTTGCCTTTTTCAATGGCGCCATTGCTAAATGATAATTCTTTTCTGCCAATAGCACAGTGGATAGTAGCCGGTATATTTCTGCATGATATAATGCACCGTCTGCCTCTCCGATTAATGACAGACAATATTCCAATCTTCCTCTGGCCGCCTGATAGTCGCCGGCATGTATTTCCAACTCAGCAACGATTGCCTGCCAGAAACTATTCATCGACTGAATGCCTTTGCTGGCTTCTGCTTCCAATGCGTCTTTTGCCATCTGCAAATCATGTAGTGCCCAGGCTTTCAGGATAATCCCGTAATTAGCGAACATCTGAAGTTCATATTGCTCATTCATTTGTAGCAATGTGTTGCTGAACTCCAATACTTTTTCCTGATCACGTAAATAGAAGAAGACACAAGCCAGTCCCAGGTATGCCGGCCCTGCCGTGAGCGGATGTTCCATGGCGCTCACCTGTTGTAATGCACGCTCCACCAACAACTCCACTTCTTCTTGTCGGTCCATAAAAGCGTATATGCATGCTAGTGTGGTGCAGGCAAGCGTTTCCTGGTTGATTCCAAATTCGTATGCCAGACTCGCATGCACAGTGCTATCATAGGCAGCAAGTGCATCTTCCATCAGTATGGCAGCATCGGCAAAACGACCATCATTGAAATATTGGACACCCAAGAAGATAGCGGCAACTATTTGGTATTTTCCATTATCTGAATCTGTAGCTACCTTATACAGATGCTCTGCTGTAGCCATTGCTTTTTTCCAGTCGCCACGCATCGCATAGTAATTACAATACATCAGCATTCCAGGCAATACATCTTCCTGTACTTCATTCAGTTCATATAAACGTAATAAGATAGCCAGCTGTTCACCCACTACCGGTGATCCATAACTTTCCAGCACCAAAAGATTAGATAACAATAATTGTCGGATACTTGCCTCCTGCTGCTGACGCGCCTCTCCTTCCGGCAAGGTATATAACCATTTTAAGGCCTGATGACAGAGTGCCAAACATTCTTTGTTTGCAGCACCAGGCAATAACAACTGAATACTTTTAATCAACCAGTCTACTGCTGCTATTGCTTTTCCTGCTCCAAACAGGTGACGGGCAACAGTTTCGGCCTGGTATGCATCCGGGGTTTCAGTAACGGCCATCAGCACCTTTACGATACGTTCGTGTACTTGTTGCCGGGCCACGATTACCTGACTTTGATAGGTTACCTCACAAATCAGGGCATGCCTGAAAATATACATTTTGCCCTTCTCGGTTCGTAAAGGATAGATGATGTCTGCATTTACCAATATATCCAGATGTTGTTGCAAGACATCCTCCCCTACTGCAACGATTTTGCACAACAGCATATACGAAAACTCTCTGCCTATGGATGCGGCCACCTGGGCAGTTTCTTTCGCCGCGCCCATGGTATCCAGTCTAGCATATAATAATTCTTTCAAGGTAAGCGGGATCTCCAGCTGTAGCGAGTCTTCCGATAAATGATACATACCATCCTTTAACAACAGTCCTTTTTTGAGCAAGAGTAACATGGTCAACTCTTCTGTAAAGAAAGGTACCCCGTCGGTATGTTTCAACAGGTAGTCCAGGCAAATCTTTTCAATTTTGTGGTGGCCGAGTAAATCTTCTATAAGCTGAATGGAAACTTCAGCACTTAGCGGCTCCAGCATAATTTCCTTTCCTTGCCAGGTGCTTTCAAAGGGAGGCCTTACAGACAGTAATACCATAAAGTTATTGCAGTAATGGCCATGCAGAAATTCAGCTAACAGCGTAAGGCTGCTGGGATCCAGCCAGTGCAAGTCTTCGATGATCAGCAACTGCTTTTCTACCGCAGCGATATTTGCCAAACAAAACTGTAATGCTTCAAATAGCAACTCCCTTTGTTCGCTTGGTGATAATAGAGAAGGTGGATAAGCTTCCGTAAAAGCAATACTTAGCCATGAAAGGAGTATAGGCATGACCGTTGGCTTGTCGCAGTCAGCTGTATCCAGCATTACTTCCAGCAGATGTATGTTTTCAGCAGCCGGGCGATGTGCCTGAAAGCCATAACGCTGCCGCAAAATCTCGAAAATGGTATACAACGCATGATGGCGGTATTCAGGTGTACAGCGCACTTCTATCACTGGATGCATAACTGTTTTGCGGACTTCATATAATAATTTGGATTTGCCTATCCCTGCTTCACCTTTCACCAGGATTACGCGACTATCGCGGTTATTCATCTTTTGCCACGACTGTAGAATCTCATCCAGCAAGGCATCGCGGCCGTACATTTTCCGGTTAGCGCCAGCATCTTTCAATTGGGCAAAAGCCTCGTTATTACGCTCTTTTATGATATAGTAGGCATCTCCCTTAAGATATTCTTCGAAGATCATATAGGGAGATAAAAGCGTATAGGAAGCGGAGGAAACAATTATTCTTTTGGAAGATGATTGTAATAAGAGGTGAAAGGTCTGATTAGCCGTGATGCCTTCGGGTACATTTTGCCGTCTGGAGATCACAGCGCCGGAATGCAGGCTGATTTTTGTATCCAGCCTTACCTGGTATTGCGCCTGCAAACGGCCACAACGTTCTATGGAATCTTCCAGGATTTCAAGGGCCGCTCGGCCTGCCATTCTTGCATCATTGCCACTCCGTTGCGGATAGCCAAAATAAATCATCACCTGGTCAGCAAAGGTACCCTTGAGGAAGCCGCCAAATCTAGCTGCAATATCTGAACAAACAATTAGCTGATCACGCTGTATCTCTTCCAAAATCTCCTCATCTATTGAATTACCTGCGTCATTAATTAAGCTGATACTGGCACACAGCACAGTAATTTGCTGCTTATCTTTTTTCTCGTATAGCCATGCCAGTTTGTTATCTTGTGTTTGCAGAAATTCATTAGCAATAGCTGTCGGGTCAATACTTACATGCTGTAACGTACTATAATCCATCTGCATAAATCTTTCGTACAAAGTCTGTGTACTAAAAACCCGATGTTTGGGATTTTTTGTAAGCACATCATGCAACAGGCCATGTAGTGGATGATATTCCAGGAATGCAGGTATAGCAATAGTTTCAGGACTCAGTTGCTGAAAATAGATATCAGCAAGCGTTTCGCCTTGCACGGCAGGAGCACCGGTAAGACATTCAATCAACAGCAGTCCCCAGGCGTAGATATCCGTTCTGGCCGTCGGCGGTTCACCACGTAGTTGCTCCGGTGCAGCATAGGATGGTGTTCCCAGTGAATCAGCGGCAGCACCACCTTCCTGCGTAAATGCGCCAATCCCAAAATCAAGTACTTTGATGTATGGTTTGATACCTGTTTTGATAACGATGATATTTTCTGGCTTGAGGTCACGATGAACAACACCTTGTCCGTGAGCACAGCAGAGTGCGTCGAGAAGTTGTCCCATGAGTTCCCAGGCCTGGGATACAGGCATAGCACCTTCTTGTTGTAATAATTGTTTCAGGGTGAGTCCTTCCAGGTATTCGAATGCCACATAAGGAGCTCCTTCGGATGTATAACCTTTGTCAAGCAGCTTAACAATATAGGGATGATGTATACCGGCACAGATACGTGCTTCCCGTTCGAAACGGTTTAACTGCAAACTCTTCGTCAATGCTGGTTTCAGTAGCTTTAGTGCTACTAGCTGGTTGGTATGAAGTTGCCGTGCTTTGAAAACCTGGCTGGAAGCACCTTCGCCAATAAAGGACATCAACTGATAGTTTTCCAACGATGGGAAAACTGGTTTTTCGTAATTGGTATACATATGAATGGTTTATCAGCGGGGTCTGATATCGGCCAGCCTATCGTCTCCTTTCAAGATAGTGAAGTATGGATGACCAAGCCTTATTTCGCCAGGCCTCCTTTCTATGATGTTACTAAAGATGTAACCCACATCAGGAATATCACATAACATTTTTCTCAATCTGAAAATCTGGAGGTTTAGAAAATAAACATCTACTTCTTTCTGTAATTCACGTGACAGATCGTTTAAAATATCATCCAGCACGCACCAGCCCAGGTCGGTAGTTGGTAATCCTTGCTGGTGGTCGGTATAGCGCCTTCTGGCTAGTGATAGTAATAAATAGTTATGCGATCTATTGCCCAAATCGATGCTGGTGTGGCCGTTGAGAGAAAGCTCCAGCCGTATATGCTCCTCATCTATACTCAGGTGAAAAATAAATATAGCCTTATCCGTTAGTGTGCGTTGATCTATGGTTTCTTCAATTTCAACTGCCGATACAAATTCCCATTCGTCATTTGCAAAATGAATGCTATCGCCATGCAATAGTGGAATGATATCCCCGGCCTGTTCATAGATCCACCCGGAATCTGGCAGATAATAAATCGCTGCCTCCTGTCGCTCATCAATAGTAAGTGCAGTAACAAAAGACAGGCGAATGTATTCATTGCGCCGGTGTAGCGACTTCAGAAATGGAAACGGTGGGTCCAGGTCAGCAATCTTCCATTGTGTGGCTGTATCGCTGCCAAATTGGATGTTATGTGTTTTAGTAAGTTTTTTGGTAAGGTGCCAGAGATGTTCACCATCCAACAATGTGCCGTTGCGACTATGATCACGCAGGAACCATCCATCCCTGGACCAAAAGATAGAAGCATGCGACTGTGATACATCTGAAAAAGGCAGATGTAATGTTACCGTGGATGGATTTCGGCCAAAAGTAAATAACGGAGTTAATATGATTAGTTCTTCAGTAACCGCATTAATAATACTAGCCATGTAGGATACGTTGATAGAAAATTCAATTTGCCGATCAGGTTTCCACTATTGTTGATATCTAAAAGAGAATAAAAAAGAATGCCCCGAAAGAGACCAGCTAACTTAGATTCGCATTATTCAGATTGGGAGCGCAATTTACATCGTGGTATTGAATCTACAAAAAAAATTCAGAATTGATCAGGCAGGAATCATAGCGTATAAAAACTACGTATATACGTTACTGCGATAATTATTAAAAGAAGATGATATTATGATTAATATATACCAGCACAGAAATATTTTTTTAGAAAGAAATCTTACTGGTATTTCACTCCGCCTTTTAGCACCTATCCATTTTGATAGTTATTGTTTGTGAATTTTACTATAAATAGTTTTGCAACTATATTTTTTATAGTACATAAAATTCTACAGACATGACATCTACTTCAGCAATAAATCAAGAGAAACCGCTTGTCACCATCGTTGGTGTTTTAGGCAAACAAGGACTCAGTACAGCACGTACACTCTTAGCATCCGGCAAGTACCGTGTGCGAGGCATTACCCGCCGCACCGATTCTCTGGAGGCGCTGGAACTGGCAGCACAGGGCGCCGAGCTGGTGAGCATTCCGCTGGACCTTGGCCACCAGGAGGCTTTTGTAAAGGCATTCCAGGGATCTGAAGCAGCTTTTTTATTGACGCCAGCCATCAATCCTCCCGCCACTCATGAATATGAATTAGGTAAACAACTCGCAGATGCAGCCGTAACAGCAAAAGTACCTTTTGTCATCTTCTCTAGTCTGGAAAACGTAGACCTGCGTACAAACGGTAAAAAGTCTGCGCCACATTTTACAGACAAAGCCAAAACGGAAGCCTACATCCGCAGCCTGCCTATTAAAAGTGCATTTATCTATATGGCATTCTTCTACACCAATCTCATGGAGTTTTATACGCCTACACAAAAAGGCGATACGCTGGTATTTCCTGTTTATCTGCCGAAAGATTTCCGTGCACCTTTCGTTGATCCGCTCACAGCTACAGGGCCCGCAGTGCTGGAAATCCTCTCCAATCCTGATTATTATGCGGGCAAATCTCTTCCTGTAATTGGCGATATTATTTCTCCACAGGAAATGGTGGATGCATTTGTAAAAGTAACGGGTAAGAAAGCAGTGTATAGTTCTGCGTATTCCCGCGAAGAATTGCTACATCATTTTCCGGCTTTCGCAGCTAATGAAGCACTCGTAGAGGAACTCACCGGAATGGTTGAATACGCAGTGGAATATGGCTACTATCAGCCTGATCGCGATTTATCCTGGAGCAGAAAAATAAATCCGAATGCGCTGAACTGGGAACAATTCCTCGTTTACACAGGTTGGGATGGGCAACAACGTAAATTTTAAATCATCATGAAAGTAATAAAGGCGCCTGCAAATGCTTTAGGACATAGCAGGCGCCTTGTATTTATGGTAGAAAGATAAAATTAAACGGCTGCTTCTTCTGCCATTACTTGCTGGCCGGTAGGCAGTGGTAAGTCAAAGAGTACGGAGTAGACAGGAATCTGGTGTTGTGTGCCTGCCTGTAAATTCCAATTTGGTAATGTGTTTGTTAATTGGTCCGGCTTACCAATCGGAGCTGCACCTTTGATTGTAAGGAAGCCAGTGAACGGTTGCTGATAACCCAAAGGTTTTAATGTTGTTCCTAGTCCTTCGAAAAATTCCTTCAATGTCATTTTATCATCCTTAGTTCTCACAACGGCTGCGCTAGGACTTGGGTTATACAATGCACCAACTGAACTCATATTTGCAGTTGGGAAATAAGGAACGATATCACTTGAATTTTGGAAATGTTCCTGAGAAGGGACTTTACTATTAAGATCATTCTGGAATATGTCATTACCAGATCCCGGTGCAGCAAAGGTAACCAAATCTACAGCTGCGATTGGGCCTCCTTTCAATTCTTGCATGTAATAAGAAGCATAAACTTTAGCGAGGTCACCACCAAGGCTATGTCCTGCTATAAGCAGTCTTTTACGATTACCCACTGCATTTTCTTTCAGATACTCGAGTGCTGTCTGTGATTTAGAACCTGGCAATGTATTTTTTTCCAATTTCAATGGCTGGAAACCGATTTCAGCACCGGCGCTAATCTTTGCACCTGACGGACCATGAGCCCAGTCTACAGGAACAATATTCAAATCTTCCAGGAAATAATCAACTAAATCCGCGAGGTCATCTGCTGGAGGAACAGAACCTCTGATAACGAGCGCATACAATGCTTCTACATCAGTATATTTATTATACTTCGCGATGAAAAAGTAATTTGGATCAGTTAATTCGCCGGCGCCATGGCTCCAAACCATTTCCCAGTCTGGCATCAAGGTTTTCAGATAGTTTGCGGGCTCGTTCTTGCCACACACGAAACATAATTGTAAGGCAAAAACTCTCCGTCCAGGAGCTACTGCATTGCTTACGGTGTCCATAGTTATGGTATTTTGAAGTTTAAAAAAACAATATGGGGTTTGAGAAAATAACTTACTCATGCTTGGCGGGAACATAAGAACAAAGCTATTTAGGATACATTAAATTGGTATTTGAGGTTAAATAAAACAAAAGGGACAATTAACAATCTATCGAAATTTTCATCTATTATGAGACAAGTAAATTAGTAAATTATTCGGATTCCAAACAAATATTTTTTTTGTAAAAAAAATAAAACAGACTCAATTCACTCAGACATTCCCATAAAAAAGAACCTTAGAAATAATACCAGCATACTTCTTCATTCATTTTAAAGAATAAACATAATTTGTACATTAGATAAATGTTACTAAACAACTGTCAAATGAAGCTAAAACTCAGTACAATCATACTTTATGTACAGAACCCTGCACGATTAAAAGCATTCTACAAGGATGTGCTGGCACTGGAAGTGATAGAAGAAGATGATATATGGATACGCTTAAAGGCTGGCGACGCTTATATTGGCTTACATCAAATAGGCAATCAGTATCTCTGTAAAATCGCCAGCGGCCACCAATTTGACAACAACACTAAGATTGTTTTTGAGCTGGAAGAAGACATCAACATCGTTAGGGAAAAATTGCTGGCCCTGCAAGTGCCAATGCGAGATATAAAGACATTTCCCAATTATGACTACTGGCTCTGCGATGGCACTGATCCCGAAGGAAATGTCTTTCAATTGAAACAACGAAAATAACACCCAACAATTTTTTGGCGGAATTACCCCAGCAATTGTCGTTTTCATACCGGTAAAAATTCTCCAATGAACGACATCTTTGTACAGTCAATAACTACAGCGTTACCAAACATATTAATCACAACGTAGTAACTTTTATTATTTTACAAAGAGGCGATAACATGAGAAAACTAATTGTACTGTCAATGATTTCACTTGATGGCGTTATGCAAGCTCCTGGCGGCCGTCAGGAAGATACATCAGAGGGCTTCACCTATGGCGGCTGGACAGCCTCCTATGATGATGAAATTTTCACCAAAGTACTCCAGGAAGAACTACAGCCTACAGATTATCTTTTGGGCAGAAAAACATTCGAGATATGGGAAGCTTATTGGCCACATCATGCAGACTTCTGGCCTGGCATTAACACTGGCGCTAAATATGTGCTTTCACAAACAAGAGACAAATCAGATTGGAACAACACTACTTTCATCCAAACGGTCGCAGATATTGAAAAGCTCAAGCACTCCGCAGGCGCTGACCTCCAGGTTTGGGGCAGCAGCCAACTTATTCATCTGCTACTACAGCATGACCTGGTAGATGAATTACGTCTCAAAATATATCCGCTGATTCTTGGCAGTGGAAAAAAACTCTTCGCAGATGGCGCCATTCCTGGCAAATTCAATTTAACAGAAAGCCATATTACCGCTAAAGGCGTATACATTGGTGTATACAAGCGAGCCGGAGAAATTATCACCGGTGAAGTACCTTATGAGAAATAAATTGCAGAAATAAGTAGCCGCTTAACTTCAAGGAATTTGACCTGGAACTTTTTGTATTTTACAGGCATGCTCATAAACAATCTCTGGGAAAAAGTAAGCTTCTATCATCCACTATCGGCTGAAAGCCGCGAAGCATGGGGTAATATCATCACCAGTCGCACATACAAACGTAATGAAACGTTAGTCATGGAAGGCCAGGTGCCGCGGCTGGTGGCCTTTGTGCAAAAAGGGCTGTTCTCTCAATACTATACCGCCCCTAATGGCGACGTAATCATCAAACGATTTTTCCCGGAAACCTACCTGGCAGCGTCCGTGAGTGCCTTGCTAACCAAAAGCCCCAGCCAGTTTACCATCAGGGCACTGGAAAACACTGCTGTGCTGGAATATCCCTTCGAAGAATTCAAAAAGCTGACCACCATGTATCCAGACATGGCTGCATTATATATCCGTTACCTGGAAATTCATTGGGTGCTGGAAAAAGAGCCACAAGAAATATCCCTGCGCTATGATACCGCCAAAAGCCGCTATGCTGCCTTTCTGGAGCAGTTTCCAACCCTCGAATCCCGCCTCAAGCAACACGAAATCGCTTCTTACCTCGGCATTACCCCTACTCAATTGAGCCGCATACGCGCCGAACTATAAATTTTTAAAAGTCTCAACATATGTAAATGTTTTTCAGGTGGGCAAGCCGGAATTTTGTCTTCATAAAACAAAAACATATGAAACAGATCAACTACCTCGAAGACCAACTCGCTAACAATGCCACTGTTCATAATCCCGGCGCAGGAGAACGTCTGGAAGTTGCTGGAGCCTCTTTTACTTTTAAAGTAACCAGCGAAATGTCCAACAGCTCCCTGGGCATATATGAGATCACCCTGCCTCCGCGCACTGTCGGCGCTAAGCTACATTACCACCGTTTTATGGACGAAACCTTTATCGTAAATAAAGGCCAGCTCACTGTTTATGCAGGCGAAGATACCCATTACCTGCAACCAGGATCAGTGGTATATGTGCCACGATTCACGCCACACGGCTTCGCCAATGATACCGATGATCAGGTAGTACTCACGCTTATCTTCAACCCCGCAGAAAAAAGAGAAGGCTTCTTCCGCGGACTGGTAGACATTCTTAGCGAACAACCTGTAGATCCATCCAAATTCCTGAAGCTATATAACAAGTATGACACGTTCCCCGTGGATATCAATAATATGCTGCCAACAAAATAAATGCGGCCCTAACGGTCCAGCATATACGATCAAAGCTGTATACGAAGTTTACTACTGATGCCGGTAGCTTCATCAATAATTTCTTTTGGGTATCCGGAAATCTCGAGCAGCTTGATCGCATTCCTGGTGGTCAGCTGCCCCGGCTTCAGCTTATGGTCAAAATGAAGCTGCTCGTCGATGACGGTTTCTGAAAAATGATACAGTTCATAATCATTGGATAACATGCTGGATAGCTCAATATCATGAGTGGAAACAAATACCAGATTATTGTATTTGTTCAGATAGGAAAGAATAGCGCTGGCAGCGGCGATGCGCTCCAAGGTGTTGGTTCCTTTAAACACCTCGTCCAGGATAAAGAAACTTTGAGGTCCAGGTACTGCTTCCTTAATCAGCGAATGCATTACCTCCACTTCCTGAAAATAATAGCTTCGGCCATCCTGCAGGTTGTCATCAATCCGTATGGAGGAAAACAATCGGAAGAACGGCGCCTGAAAAGAGGCCGCAAAGCAGGTGTGAATGGTTTGCGCCAGCACAATATTAATGGCTACCGTGCGCAGGAAAGTCGTTTTGCCAGACATATTCGATCCGGTAATCAACACACTTTTTCCATCTACCTGAATATCATTAGGCGTACAACCAGGTATCAGCGGGTGACATAGTCCAGTTGCTTTCAGTTCCCGGGAAACAGGTAATACTGAAGGAGCACAGGTCTCCATACTACCCGCACGAAGCGAAGCAACGGAGATGACAGTATCAATATTTCCTGTGTAACGGAAGATCGTCAGGATATCCTCTTTCCTTTTACGTAGTTCATCTGCCACAGCATAAAAAGCGATAAACTCTACCAGCAGAAAGGCTTTCAGGTATTCTAAAAGATAGGAAAATACCTTGCTCAGCTCATCCTGACCTTCACTACCGCCGAAGGTGATAAAACTACTTTTGCGCTTGAACGTTTTTAGTCGGGCCAAACTTTGCAAGGCCTCTTCATTATTGAAGGGCAGCTCTTTGGCACATAAGCCGCGAGTCACCTCCATCAATACATGTAGTTGTGGGATAGAACGGAAAAATCTTGCCGTGTTATTTTTATTCCAGTAATGTAGGAAAACGTTAAAAAACAAAGGCAAAAACGCCAATATCAAGAAAAATGGAAAAAATATGGATAATACCAGTAAAACCCCGATACCTACCACGGAAACTATCACCAGCTTATACCAGGAAGGGCGCAAAGGCAGATCAGCTTCCAACAGGCTCGAGATATAAGCAGCGTCGTTGTTTTCCAACGCCGACAATATTAGTTGGGTTTCTTCCCTTGTGGTAGTATTCTCTGAAAAGTAGGTCGTTTGTTGCTCTAGCAGCGCGAGTTTGGCGGCATCATTTCCAGGTTTGCTCAGCAAGTCGTAGAGATATTGTTGTCCTACCGGCGTATTCGTTCGGTCTATACAACAAAATACCTCATCAAAGTCAATATCAGCCTTTGTTTGATTTGACAGCTGCTGGTATCCCTCCTCTGTGTTCACAGCCAGATAACTGCCAAGTCTGGTGAAGTTAGTATAACCGATCTTTGGCATACCCCATCGCTGGCGGATCTTCAGCAGTCGTTTGCTTTTCCTGCGATTAGACTGATTGATATACAGTAATATCGCCGCCGCTAGTATACAAAGGAATACAAATAAGTATGGCATAGTCAGTTGAGGTTAATAAACTCCTGACAAATATACTTTATCGGTGTATGTGAGACTTGTTTTTAGTGAATCATTTTTTTAACTTCACTTACCCTGACTTTCACTAACATCATCTGGACATTATCCAGCATTCACTGTAGTAGTATATATGAAAACAACTTATTTCGCCTTGTCGACTTTCCTATTAATCTTATCTACATGTTGCCTTGGGCAGCAGACAGATGCTACTATTGTTATCAAAAGTAATAACCCGCTCAAAACCCCGCTAGACAGCCTTGTTCAGCGTGCGGCGGAACGATATATGCAATCCCCTGCTACGTTTGATTTATCTATTGGTATCATTAATAAGGGTGTCAGTCATCAGTATAACTTTCATCGCGGTGCGGGCGCTTTAACGCAGGATGTCACCTATTTTGGTTTAGGCTCTATTGCAAAAACCTTTGTGGGCCTTCTGCTTGCACAGGCTGTTGTAGAAAAGAAAGTACGGTTGACAGATGATATCAGAAAATATTTACCTGGAGATTATCCCAACCTGCAATATGAAGGGCATCCTGTGCGAATCGTGGATTTGGCAAATCATACTTCGGCATTACCGCACATGTCCAGGGATTATGCTGATACATTCATTGACAGCATCACCAAACTAAAGCCTGCAGCCTTGCGGGACTTCTTCCGCATTTACACAGCAGATAGTCTGCTCCGGGACATGCATCATTTCACACTCGATACCATCCCAGGCACCAGCTATCGCTACAATGGAAATGCCATGATGGTGCTTATTACGATCTTGCAGCAAATATATCATCAACCTTATAATCAGTTGATTACTGGCTTACTGGATAAGCAGTTGGGGATGAAAAATACTAAACCACAGCTAACAGCAGCGGAAGAGCAACAATTGCTTGTCGGGCATGATGCCAACGGCAAAGCATTGCCTTTTATCCCAGATGATGGTTTCCGGGCAGCACCCTCTATGTTTTCGACGCCAGCAGATATGCTTACTTATGCTGCCGCAAATTTAAGCGAGGAGCATCCAGCCGTTAAACTTAGCCACCAGTCTACATTTACAAATACTGAAGGTATGCACATCGGCCTGAGTTGGATGATAGATAAAGAAACCAATGGATTACCTTTTATCATGCATACAGGTAGAGATGGATTTGGGTTTACGTCGCTATTTTATCTTTATCCAACTATAAAATCTGCTATTATTATCCTGGTCAACGACAACAGTGGAGAAGGTCGTGTCGCGGACTTAAAGCAGGAATTAATATCCAATCTTTAACGTTCATCCCCCCTATTTCTACGCTGACGGTCTTTTAATTTCCTGGTCCTGAAATTATTTGTTCCTTTACAACATGAAGAAACAGGGCATCTACACGCTTTCCGCCTATTGGAAATGCCAGCTGGCAGGCTGGGGAGTTGCCTCCCTGTATTGGGCGCTGAAAGGCCTTACCGGCGGTGGCTTCCTGCTGTCGCTTGCCATCTGCTTTTTTATTACAGATATGCTGTGCTATATCGGCATCACGCATACTTACCGCGCCATTGCCATACATGCCGGCTGGACCCAACTAAATGCCAGGCAGCTACTATGGCGATTGATACCTGCTGCCATCATCATGGGCCTAGTGTTTATGGTAGTGACCATCACAAAACTCTACATACTGAAATACTGGCTGGTAGCAGGTTTCAGACCACCGTTCCTGGCGTATGCCTATGGCGCCGCAGAAAACACCTTCATTGCAGGGATAAGACTAATGTGCATCTGGCTACTGGCCTATCATATGTACCACTACTCACAGCGGGAAATAAGGATGGCAACGGAAAAGGCGCAACTTGAGCTGACAGCAAGTGAAATGCAATTACAGCAACTGGCAGGACAGCTACAGCCACATTTTCTGTTTAATTCGCTGAACCTTGTGAAATCAATGGTTCGTGATCAGCCGGATCAGGCCCGCCGTTCCATTGACCTGCTGGCCGCTTTATTGCGGTCATCACTATACGAAAGGAACCATGCACTGATTCCTTTTCAGGCAGAAATGGAAATAGTAGAAGACTATCTGGAATTACAACAATTGAGATGGGGAGATATATTACGTTTGGACAGACAAATAGAACCAGGGATTGAAGAGATAATGATACCCCGATGGAGTGTACAAACACTGGTGGAAAATGCAATCAAACATGGTATCATGCAACAACTCCAGGGAGGCACCATAATTATAACAGCACAGCGCCAGGAGGAATACCTGTTTGTCTCCATCAGCAACTCCGGCCCCTGGAAGCCTGAAGATGGCTCAGGGATAGGGCTCAGGAACCTACGGGACCGTCTGGCATTACATTATCATGGCGAGGCAGCGTTGCAAATTTCAGCAACAGAAATAAATGTAGATTCAACAATTAAAATACCCCTGCATGCAAACATATAAAGTGCTGATCGTAGATGATGAGAAAGCCGCACGCGAAGAGCTGCGGGAACAACTTCGGCCTTACAGCATGCTGGAGATTATTGGCATGGCACAACATGTACAGCAAGCAAGGGAAATGATAATTGCACATACTCCTGATATTATTTTTTTAGATATAGAGATGCCTGGTTTATCTGGATTTGACCTGCTGCAACAATTACCGGAATTACCTGCCATTATCTTTGTTACAGCGTTTGACCAGTATGCAGCAAAAGCGTTTGACATACATGCAGTTGATTATCTTCTTAAGCCAGTACGCATAGAACGCTTCGCCATGGCGATGGAGCGCGTATTCGACCGGCTCTCGCTCCGCCACCAGGACCTCCAATATTCCAGGCCTATCTTTATTAAAAACGGAAATATGGCAACACTTATTCAGCCAATAGATATCTGCTACATCAATGCCGTAGAAAACTATATCACCATTATTACCAGTGAGCAAAAAAGCGTTCTCAAAAGCTCTTTACAACAATTTGAGCAACGTCTTGACCCCACCGTATTTTGTCGTATTAATAGGAACCAGGTAGTGAACATCTGGCATATTGATACCACCAAAGCCTTGCCCAATGGAAGCATGACTATCATCCTAAAAAATGGCGTCATGCTGGAAACCTCTGTACGACAAGCTTCCAGGCTAAAACAAATCGCACGTTCAACTTAAACACAAACAGATTTTTGTATGAAGAATTTATTGCTGCTGCTCCTGCTGGGTGGCTATGGCTACTGCTTTGCCCAGTATCCGGCGCATGGTTATGATAGTCTGCGTAAGACCATGGAAGCCAACTACCATATAGCAGATAGTATCCTCATCACTTCACCAGAAGGTATAACGTTGACGGCTACACTGGTACGCCCCAATACTTTACACGAAAAGGCGCCAGGGATTTTATTCTATACGATATATACTAATCCAGAACGATCTTTACGGGAAGCCAAATCCATGGCGGATCATGGCTATGTAGGCATTGTGGCAAATGCGCGGGGAAAGTACCTCAGCAAAGACAGTATTCGACCTTATGAGAAAGAGTGCGAGGATGTAAATACCGTCATTGATTGGATAAGTCGCCAATCGTGGTGTAATGGCGCCGTGGCCATGTATGGCGGAAGCTACTCCGGATTTGCGCAATGGGCTGCTACCAAGCATTTGCACCCAGCACTGAAAACAATTGTTCCTTATGTAGCAGCTATTCCTGGGCAGGGCTTACCCATGGAAAACAATATATTTCTTACCTCCAATTATCAATGGGCCTTTTATGTCAGCAACAACCGCTTCACGGATAATGCCGTCAATAACGACAATGATCGTTGGCAGCGTATGCGTAATGCCTGGTTCCATAGTGGTACGGCATTTAACCGAATCGATAGCATCGATGAAACGCCTTCGCCCTGGTTGCAGCAATGGCTGACGCATCCCGACTATGATGCTTACTGGCAGGCCATGGTGCCATGGAAGCAGGACTTTTCCGCCATCCACATTCCCGTACTGACCATTGAAGGCTATTACGATGACGGACAGATATCCGGACTGGAATATTTATATAGCCATTACCGTTATAATCCTTCTGCGGAGCATTATTTAATTATTGGACCTTATGATCATTTTGGTACGCAAATCGGTGGAACTGCCGTTTTGCGCGGTTATCAGGTAGATAGCGCCGCCTTGATCAACACGCGGGAGATTACCTTTCAATGGCTCGATTATGTCCTTAGAGGCGCTCCGAAACCAGCCATACTAAAAAACAAAATCAACTTTGAAGTAATGGGCACCAATAGCTGGCGACATGTTCCAGACATAGAAAAAATGCATGACAGCATCTGGACATTCCACCTGGACCCACATTATAGTAAAGGATTCCATCGACTTACTCAGAATGGAAATGTAAAAGGTAGTATCCGACAAACAGTAAATCTTGCAGACAAAACGCAGACATCTTCTTACTACCCCTACCCGTTGGTGCAATCATCATTTCCGGGTAATAAAGGGCTGGCATTTATAAGCGAACCTCTACAACACGATATTATCATCAGTGGTTCCTTTGCAGGAAAGTTATATGTAAAATGTAACAAGAAAGATTTCGATTTCCATGTGGCACTGTATGAAGTGCGTGTCGATGGCAGCTATTTCCAGCTCTCCTATTTCCTTGCCAGGGCAAGTTATATAACTGACAGGACTACACGAAAGCTGCTGATACCAGGCAGCATTCAGGAGCTTCCATTTGAGCGTTCGCGTATGATCAGCAAGCAGCTGGCCGTAGGTAGCAGGATCATGGCAGTGGTAGATATCAACAGAAATCCTTTTGCTCAGATAAACTATGGCACCGGAAAAGATGTGAGCAAAGAAAGTATTGCTGATGCCAGAGAACCATTGAGCATAGAGTGGCTTTCAGCCAGTACAATAGAGATTCCTATTCTTAGACGCTAGCGGGGAATACAGCATGTTTATCTCCGGCTTATCTTTCCTGGCTAGGCCGGAGATCAAGCACGAAATAGTCGATTTTCAATTATTACACGGTAATACGAAAAATCTGATCATCTTCGCCTGTAGCACTCTTCTTCTGGTCAATTTTTACAAATCCGTATTTCTCATATAGCCCCGCTTCCCGGCTTACAAGATATACTTCTTTAAAACCTATACTTTTTGCATAGTCCAGTGCAGCCCGTATCATTTGCTCACTTAGACGGCGACCCCGATATTGCTCTCCAACAAATACGAACCCTATGTACGGAGTATAGCTTACTTCCGGAATAAAATCCTTTTCAGTGATGGTGCAATAACCAGCAATCTGTTGTCCTTCAAATGCTGCAAAGACGCTTTGCCAACCCGAAAATCCGCCCGTCATCATCAGCTTTGCCAGTAAGGGGCCAGCTTTCCACGAGCAATTTTTTGCATATTCTGTGACTGATTCCCACAATTCATCGCCATCATGTAATATCTTTATTTCCATTATCTAAATATAGGATTTATGTCTGCTTCTAATCGAAATCAATCCCCTCAATAATTAGGAATATTGCTAACCATTGCTCAGCGTAGCAAAACTGTTAACAGGTTAAAATGAGGCTTTATATTCACAATCTTTTTATGTAACATTACTTAGCGTGTCAGTTTTTGAATGTATCCAATCAATTGTGATCCTTCAAATCCCCACTCCGATTGGAAATAACCAATCCTGCGGTATAGCGCTGTCAACAAGACATTCGTCTGTATAGGCATGCCGATAATATCTTATAAAACTTTCAACATAATATTAATCCTTTCTTTACATGGAATATAACTGCTACTTAAAATATCGTTTGGGCATTAGTACACTCGTTGCTTTGTTCACGCTGATAATTCCTATAGTGGCGATTGCGCAAACCGATCCGGTATTTAAACCTATATCAGCGGATATCATTAAAATTCCATCCAAGGTATTAGGTGAAGAGCGAAAAATATATATTTATGTACCCACTGCAGATTCTTTGCAGCCAGATAAACACTATCCTGTATTATATGTGCTTGACGGAGATAATCATTTCAGTCTGGTTGCAGAATATTGCCGGTATCTGAGTCGCAAGGATGTGAATGTAGTCCCAGAAATGATTATAGTAGGCATACCTAATACAAATCGTACCAGGGATCTCACTCCTACCAACAGTATTACGGATTATGAAGGAAAGCCAGACACTAGTTCAAATCCACGGTATAAGTTGAGTGGAGGAGGCAATAATTTTTTGCAGTTCATCGGTACAGAATTAATCCCTTATATTGACGCAAATTACAAAACACAATCCTTCAAAATCTTTGCTGGGCATTCATTCGGTGGTATCACCACCATCAATTGCTTATTAACGAGGCCGGATATGTTTGACGCATATGTTGCGATAAGTCCGTCTTTCTGGTGGGATAAGAGATACTTACTTAAGCTCGCTGATGAAAAACTAAAAAATCTCCAGGCATTACACAAAATGGTCTTTTATAGTGACGCAAACGAAGGAATGTCAGGCGGCAAATCCTTTTTTCATGACGATGTTGTAAAATTTGACGCTATCCTAAACCACAGTAAGATAATAGGTCTAGACAATAAATATGTTTGCTATCCTGAAGATACGCATATGACGGAGCCCATAAAGGCTTACTATGATGCCTTGCGGTTTATTTTCATACACACTGGAGTAGACCACTGACGAATCTGCAATCATTGCATGCCGATGCCCTAAAGCTTCCTTACACAGAAATTTGTCAACACGGAGGAGCTATTTGGTTTACTGCGGTAGAAACTGCAGTATCCAAACAACAATACTATTAGTTAATAACGCTGTGGGAGTAAAAAGAATATTGCTATGACAAACAAAAAATTCCGGATACTTACCTTTATGGAAACTATCCTGTTATGGCTGTAACCAGTTCCCAAACGTTCAAAGGAGTTTTAAAATCCATCATCATATTGGGCCTGATGATTTTCATTCCTGCCGGCACGCTCTATTATTGGCCGGGGTGGATATTCTTCGCTGTCAATGCCATCAACATCTGGTTTATCACATTTTACTTTCTGAAACATGACCCTGCCTTGCTGCAAAGGCGTATGAGTACGGGCCCCACGCATGAAAAAGAAAGGAGCCAGCGCAACATTCAGTGGGTGAATGGGGTGTTAATAGTATCGTTATACGTTGGGGCTGCATTGGAATATCGATTGTTGCCACATGTGATTCCGTTTTATATAGTCATTGGCTGTAACGCACTCATAGCAGTCAGTTTTTACATGATATTCCAGGTATTTAAGACTAATAGTTTTGCTTCTGCCACCGTAGAGGTTGCGGAGGATCAGCGTGTAATCAATACTGGCATGTACCATTATGTGCGTCATCCTATGTACTCCGCTGCATTACTGATGTTTTTTGCAATCCCGCTGTCATTGGGTGTATGGCACATGTTGGCCGTAAGCATATTACTGATTGGGGGCCTGGTATGGAGATTACTGGATGAGGAAAAATTTTTGCGTGCTCACCTCAATGGGTATACGGAATATTGTAGACAAACACCTTACAGGTTGATACCAGGACTGTGGTAAGTTCCTGACAGCAAGCCACTGACTAATCACATCACTGCAGGTACATCGCAGACACATCACATTTTTATTACGCAGACACAAGCTGGACTTACCTTTTGATGGTATTTTTTCCAGGCTATTGATTTTTTCCTTGGAAAGACTTAAATTGGATATTGTATAAGTTTAGATGTTCGGCCTCAATGTATAACAGCCCCAAATTATAGTAGCCCCAAAGTATTGTAGTATTTATTTCGATTAAGATTTCTTGTATGGAAAATACCCCACCCCTACAACCTGGGGGCAATAAGAACAATTATGGAAATACGTCTGCACAACAGGCAAATAGTAAATCTGCCGCAAGCGTTCAGGCCCCTACATTGGAGCTACCTAAAGGTGGTGGTGCGATTAAAGGTATTGGCAGTAAGTTCCAGGTAAATGCCATAACCGGAACTTTGTCTTATAGTATTCCACTTCCTTTAAGTCCGTCGAGAAGCGGCTTCAATCCTATTATCGGACTAAACTACAATTCAGGTAGTGGCAACAGCCCATTTGGATTAGGCTGGAATATTGGGCTGCCAGCCATTTCACGAAAAACAGAAAAACAACTGCCACGCTATAAAGATGAAGAAGCATCAGATACTTTTTTGCTATCCGGTGCCGAAGATCTTGTACCACTGCTGGAAAGAAATGGTGACAGTTGGCAAAATGTTGTAGCCTATAGAACAGAGGACAATATAAATTATACCATATATCTGTATCGCCCTAGGATTGAAAGCGCTTTCACCAGAATAGAACAATGGAAGAATAATGAAACCGGCGAAACACACTGGCGTACGATTTCCAAAGATAACGTACATGCATACTTCGGATTAACCGCCGAAAGCAGGATATATGATCCGGCAAACATTTCAAGGATATTTGAATGGCGTTTATGCAGAAGCCATGATGATAAAGGAAATGTGATCATCTATCGTTTTAAGCAGGAAGATTTCACTGGTATTACTGATAAACTGAATGAAAAGCAACGCCTTCATCGTAGTACACAAATATATTTGAAGCAGGTATGGTATGGTAACAAAACGCCCTGGTATCAAGGCGCTGATCTTCCCGGCGAAAATGACTTCCTGTTCAAAGTGTTACTGGATTATGGTGAGCATGATACAAATGAAGAGATCGCAAAAGATATTTACGTGGAAAAACAAGGTTGGTTATGCCGTCAGGATCCTTTCTCCGATTATCGTGCGGGCTTTGAAATACGGACCTGGCGCCGTTGTTCCCGCATTATGATGTTGCATTGTTTTGATGCACCGGATATGCCACACAGCCCCTATCTTGTATGCTCCCTCCAACTGTCGTATGCTGACAACCTCCTACTGCAATCTACCAACGAACAAGTTGGTGGCTTCTCCCTGCTGGTAAGAGCGCGGCAAAACGGACACCTATGGCAGGAAGAGCAGCAGCAATATAGTACCAGGCATTTGCCTGACACTGAACTACAGTATCAGCAACACGCATGGAACACCGACATTATCAGCATTACTTCAGATAACAGCCGCCACGCTCCTATTGGCATCGATGACAAAAGATATATCTGGACGGATCTTTTCAGCGAAGGCATTGCCGGCATTCTCACAGAACAGGCAGGTGGATGGTTTTATAAAGCTAACCTCGGCAATGGGAACTTTACGCATGCCAAAATCGTAGCCCCCAGGCCAAGCATCTCCGGCCTCGCTGCAGGCGCCATTTCATTAATGGACCTACAGGGTGACGGTGTAAAATACCTTGTCCAGACCGAAAAAGAACCGCGGGGATTTTTCAAATTAACAGCCGATCAAGGATGGGAGCCATTCCAACACTTCAATAACTTTCCCAACATTTCTACCATCAATCCGGATATACGTGCTATCGATCTCAATGGCGACGGACGAGCAGAGCTACTCTATACAGCTGATAATTACTTCCACTGGTATCCAGGTGCAGGCACTGCCGGGTTTGAACTACCTGAATATGTTACCAACGCTATCGACGAAGAAAACGGCCCCGCCATTGTTTTTTCTGATATCTCCCAAAGCATTTTTCTGGCTGATATGAGTGGCGATGGACTCACCGATATCGTACGCATACGAAATGGTGAAATCTGCTACTGGCCCAATCTTGGCTTCGGCCACTTCGGCGCCAAAGTAAACATGGATCATGCCCCCCTGTTTGATACTCCAGACCTGTTCAATCCTGCCAACCTTCGCCTTGCAGACATTGACGGCTCAGGCACTACCGATATTATTTATCTCGGAAAAAATAATTTCACCGCCTGGATGAACCTCAACGGCAATGAATGGACAATAACGCCACAGGTTATCACCGCATTCCCCAGTATCAACAACCTCGCTGATGTGTCAGTACTTGATTTTCTCGGAACTGGTACCGCCTGCATCGTATATTCAACATCGTTGCCCGGTCAGTCGCAGGAACCCCTGCGCTACATAGACTTAATGGCAGGAAAAAAACCATTGCTACTTAATAGCTTCCTCAATAACTGCGGCAAAGAAGTAACCATTGAATACAAAGCATCCACACAATTCTTCCTTCAGGATAAACTTGAAGGCAAAGAATGGATCACCAGGTTACCCTTCCCTGTTCATTGTATTTCAGCCATACAAACAGCAGACAAAATCAAGGAAACTATTTTTATTAGCACCTATCGTTATAGCCATGGTTATTATGATCAGGTAGAAAAAGAATTCCGGGGATTTGCAAGAGTAGAACAACTAGACACAGAATCTTTTGCCAGCTTTTCACTCAATGCAGCTAAAAATGTAGTAGAAGCAGCACTACATCAGGCTCCGATAAAAACCATTTCCTGGTTTCATACCGGCGCTTATCTCTTTAACAACAAAATACTCCACCAATGCAGCAATGAATATTTTCAGAATCCCCAATTTGCAGAATATGTTCTTCCTGAAGTGATACTTCCTGCGGGACTCTCCACTATAGAAGTAAGGGAAGCATTCCGCTCCTGTAAAAGTTTACTGCTGCGCAGAGAAGTATATGCAAATGACCAGCAGCCCATAAGTGGATATCCATACTCAGCATCACAGTCTACCTACGAAATTCAGCTGCAACAACCACACCAGCACAACAAGCCGGCTGTTTTTTTGGTAGTACCTGCAGAATCCATTTCATATGGCTATGAAAGGAACCCTGGAGATCCACGGCTGTCTCGCACATTCACACTGGAAACAGATGAAATCGGCAACGTACTGAAAACAGCATCCGTTGTTTATCCAAGAATCAGCAGGCCGCTGCCACCCGACAATATCCCAGACAAAGTATGGGAACAACAAAACAAAGGACATATTCTCTATGGAGAATCTTTATATACCAATGATATAATAACAGACAATATCTACCGACTCAGGGTAGTATATGAAACTACGTCTTATGAAATCGGAGGTATTACGCTTACATCCACACCATTTATCACAAAAGAAGAATTAAAAATACTGATCAACTCCGCTGCCACTAAAAACTTTGAAGAAGATTTTACCGGCGCAGTGGAAAAACGACGCGCTGCACATAACAGAACCTATTTTCTGAATGATGCACTAAACGGTAGCCTGCCACTGAGCATACTACCCGCACATGGTATCCACAGTCATGGCTGCAAGCTGACTTTCACCCAAGGATTGGTAACAAAATATTATGGCGCCAAGGTGAGCGATCAAATGATGCTAGACGCAAAATATATCCATTCTGAAGGAGATGAACACTGGTGGACATCATCCGGAAAATCAATCTATCCACCAAATCCTGCCAGCAACTTTTATATTCCAATAGGAGGACGAGATGTTTTTGGTAATGAAAATTACGTCGGCTATGACAAATATATTTTACTGGTAAATACAGTAACAAACGCTATCAACAATAAAGTATCGGCAGTAAATGACTATCGGCTGCTGAAACCAGCTGTCATCACAGATGCGAATCTTAACCGCACGGCAGTGACAACAGATGAACTGGGACTAGTAGTACAATCAGCTGTCATGGGAAAGGAAGGTACTGACGTAGGAGATACCCTCGCCGACCCCACCTCAAAAATGGAATACAATATCCTCAACTGGCAACTGAATAAACAACCTAATTACGCACGTATACTCTTGCGCGAACAACATGGCCCCGCCAATACCCGGTGGCAGGAAAGCATTGCCTATTCCGCCGGCGACGACCATGTAGTAATGACAAAAGTGCGCGTAAAACCAGGTAAGGCAAAAAAGTGGAACCCGGTGACAAAACAAATAGAAGAAATGTCAGCAAACCCGCGTTGGATCGGTAATGGCAGAACTATCTATAATAATAAAGGAAAGGTGGTGAAACAGTACCAACCGTTTTTCTCTACCACTTCAGACTATGAAAACGAAGCGGCGTTGGTAGAAACAGGTGCTACTGCCATACTGTTTTATGATGCACCCGGTAGAAACATAAAAACACTTAACCCAAATGGCACCTATAGTAAAGTAACATTTGACGCCTGGCATTTTAAAAGTTACGATGTCAATGATACCGTGAGGGACAGCCAATGGTATATAGACCGGGGTAGCCCGAACCCTGCCCTACCGGAACCAACAGACCCCGAAACCAGAGCTGCCTGGCTGGCCGCCAGACATGACAACACTCCCGGCACTACCTATGTAGACGCAATTGGCAGAAACTTTTACACCACTGCCAACTATGGCAATGGAAAAGAAACCGCCGTATATACCGAAACAGATACCTTATCCCGCTATTCAAAAAGATATGATCAGCTGAATCGCCTCGTTTCCGAAAACTACGCCAACCTGGTAGGACAAACCATGTATGGCAGCACCGCCGAAAAAGGAGAAAAATGGCTATTAAAAGATGCCATCGGAAGACTTGTAAAAATGTGGGATAACAGCGCACTGGAAATACGAAATCAGTATGACGCGTTGCATCGTCCGGTGAGCAGTTTCATAAAAGAAAATGGAACAGAAACCCTGTTTACATACATCTTCTATGGAGATAACCTGCCGGATGCCGCGCAAAAAAACCTCAAAGGAAAAATACACAAAGTATTTGACCAGAGCGGCGCCATTACTTTTTCGGAAATTGATTTTAAAGGAAATGTGCTGACCTCCTACAGACAATTAAATAAAGATTACCAACATATTGTTGACTGGCAGGCACTAAACGGCCTTACCATGTTAGAGGAGATAAACACTGCCGCAGCACCGCTCCTCGAAGAGGAACAGTTTACCACCTCTTCACAACTAGATGCATTAAACCGTACTATCCAGGTAGTATTACCAGATCAAACTATTTTTCATCCGGTGTATAACGAAAGCGATATACTGGATACATTACAGGTACAGATAGGCGGACAGCCAAACGTTACCACCTTTCTGGAAAGCCAGGATTATAACGCTTGCGGGCAACGCCAATACGTAAAACTCGGCAACGGCTTAACTACTAATTATGACTATGATCCGCTCACATTTCGTCTGATAAATATTATCACGAAAAAAGATGGTGTAAATGATAACCAGGCACACCAAAACCTCTCCTATACTTTTGACGCCGTAGGTAATATTGTATATGCTAAAGATGACGCCCTGCAAACCTATTATTTTCAGAACGCGGTCGTCAAACCCGAAAGCAAATTTGAATATGATGCCACCTATCAGCTGGTAAAGGCCAGCGGGAGAGAACTGGCAGGATTGAACGGTAATGTACAACGAAGCAATAATGACCTGCTTTATTTTAATCAACTACCACATGTTAATGATATTAATGCGGTAAGAAATTATACAGAACTATACGAATATGATGACGTAGGTAATATCCTTACACTTCGCCATATGGCCACCAATGCCACATGGAATCAATATTATCACTACGAATACCAGGATGATGCTAACAATCGGACTAACCGGTTAAAAAACACCAGTCTGCCAGGAGACCCGCCCACCGGGCCTTACAGCGGCATGTATACTTACGACATCCATGGCAATATGACTGCCATGCCACACCTCTACGCCGCCAACAGCTTGTCGTGGGATTTCCTCGATCAGCTCCGGCATGTGGACTTAGGAGGTAATAATCATGCCTATTACACCTATAGCTCAGGCAATACCCGACTAAGAAAAGTCATAGAAAAACCTGGTGGCAAAAGAACAGAACGTATATACCTCGGTGCATTGGAGATTTACCGGGAATATGATAATGGAGATAAACGTTTTCAAAGAAACACACTACATATCACGGATAATACCGGCAATATTGCACAAGTAGATACGAAAGTATTTGATACAGATAACATCGATCCTGCCAATGCGCTCAATTCAAATTTAATCCGTTATCAATTCAGCAATCACCTCGGATCTGCGATGATGGAAACTGATGGCGATGGGACCGTGATATCTTATGAAGAATATCATCCCTACGGCACCAGCGCCTACCGAAGCTGTAAAGATGGGGCTGACTTAAGTCTGAAGAGGTACCGCTTCTGCGGAAAAGAGAAAGATGATGAAACCGGGTTCTATTATTTTGGCGCCCGTTATTATGCCCCATGGCTTGGGCGATGGACCAGCACCGACCCCGCTGATTTTGTCAGGGGAAACAACCTTTACAGGTATTGCTGCAATAATCCAATCATGTTCTTTGATCCTAATGGCATGGAGGAATATTCCCCCATCTGGAGCTATAACCCTCAATCCTATACGCCGGCAGAAAGAAAAATCATTAACAATAGCGCCTCGGACCCTGCAAGGGTGCTGGAAATATTCACTGCGCATGGCTACAGAGGTGGCGGCCCCCTTGAATGGAGAGCCGACTTTGGGTCTTCGGGTGGTTGGGTGCGCACAGCACCTTCTACTCCGCTTACAGGTGATGGTAACGGACAGGGAGCAACTCCCAATGCACCACCCAGCGCAGCAGCTCCACAGGCCGCTCCTTCCGACAGTTCCACACCTGCTCCAACTGGTGGCGGTACTCCCAGTCCCACTCCTGGCGTCACTACAGGGGCTACCACAGGAACTCCTGGAGGAGCTTCCACAGGTAGTTCTACAGGAGATGTAAACGGAAGCCCCAATGGCGGTACTACAGGATCTCCTAACGGTTCTCCTAACGGTAGTCCCAACGGCACCTCTGCCAATGGATCCGCCAATGGATCTCCCAGCGGCACCCCAGACGGAACAGGTGGTGGTGGTACCAGAGAACGAAGATATATTACACGAAGTTTCTGGGCAGGACTCCTCACCGGAATAGTAGCCGCTGTAGCCATCGTTGCTTTTGTGGCCCTGCTACCCATTACGCTGCCCGCAAGCGTAGCGATAGGTGCAGCTGTGGTAGGCGTTGGACTAACTGCATACACTGTTACCCAATCAATACGGCAAAGAGATTTTCTTAACCGTCCTATTTCTGAAGATCAGGCCAATTTCAATCTGGGCTTTGGTATCGGAGGACTGATTGGCGGCGCAGGCGCAGGAGCTATTGCCGGGCCTACCGCCGGCGGCGGCAGCCAGGGAGTTAGACTATTGATACCTTCATTAGCAGGTGGCCCCGGAGGAGGTGGTGGTGGTGCAATAGTAATAGGCACCATGGGTGCTACCAATGCCGTTACCGCAGGAGGTGTGGCCGCAAGTGCATCAGGAGTTTATATGGTGGCAACTGGATCCGGTGGTGGTGGTGGCGGCAACAACCCTTCCAGCAGAGAATTTTTTGACCCCGATGAAGCAGCAGAAGCAGTACTGGGAAAAGGATCTGAGATAGGTGAAAGAATCAAAGACATAGGCCCAATAAAAGATCAGGGCGTAATGGATAGCCTGCGATCACTTGGATATGATCCCGCTGAATTCAGAGCCATACAGTACCTCGCCAGAGGACCTAATGGCGGAAGATCCATCATTACTGTTTTTGAATCTGAAGGTGGTGTCTATTTCGGACCACACCTCTCATCAGCTAATTACTAGAAGATTAATATCTGAATAAGCACCCCAATTCACTTTGTTAAAAATACGGTCATGAATATACGTCCTTTTCTTAACGCCAGCGGGTCACAGATCAAAGCGGCAGATTTACATTTGGCCCTGAAGAAACTGCAATTGAATATAGCAGATAAAGAAATATCCGACAAAAATATAGGCGCCACCACTCTCGCCGCCATCAAAGCATTCCAGGAAAAACATGAGCTGCCTACGGATGGGCAGCTCAATGAGAAAACCATTGTCAAAATGAATTCGGAACTGCTGGATGTATTCTTTACTTTAAATAAAACAAGAACTGAAAAGCTCCAGGCTATGCTAGCCAAAACTGGCATAACCGTTAGTCCAGAAGAAATAAAAACGAGACATACCGGCGACAGCACCCGCAAGGCCATTGAAGCCTTCCAGCGTAAGAATGGCCTTCCCCCAGATGGTAAAATATCTGAAACCTTGCTGGATAAACTGGATCAGGAAGTAATAAAACAGACTCTTTCTGCTAAAACCCAGGTAGCCATCCTCCAACGATCACTGTTACGCGCCAGGAAAATAGCAAAAATCACAACTGAAATTGCCCCGCAAGAGATCAAGAACAAAGTAATAGGACCCAGCACTACAGCATTTATTAAAGCATTCCAGGAAAAATATAAATTACCTCAAACAGGAATACTCGACCGTACTACACTCAATCAGATCAACTCAGTAGCAGCAAGTCGCCCTATACCCGTTAAAACCCTAAAGAAAACAATCGCCGCCACGCTCACACCTATCGGTGTTCCCATGCGGCTTAACATGGTAACTCCCAAAGTAAATGCACTTCAGAAAAGCCTCGTGCATCTTGGATTTAAAATAGCCGATACTGAATTTAGTACCCATACGTTCGGCAAAACCACCCGCGAAGCTGTACTCTCCTTCCAAAAACAGAAAGGTCTTCCCGAAAGTGGACATGTAGAAGGTAAAACACTCAAAACACTCAATGAGGCTATCCTTACGGCAAACCCAGCTGCTGAATCCCTCTTCAAATACAGGGTACGAGGATCCGTAAGGGACGAACTATGGAACAGGAAAAATAATATGGTTATAAAAGTATACGAAAAACTGATAGCCGGAGAAGCTGCTGTACCACTGATCACCAAAAAAAATATGCTCAATGGATTCTTTGACATTACCTATACTCCACCTGTCAACAAACAAACAGGACAAATAAAAACCAACATTGATCTTGTCATTAAATTATATCAACCGCAAGATAATAATCCTGCTAATGATAAATTGCTGGATACACAAATCTGTTATAACGTATCCAGGATACATTGGGTGAACTTTACGCTGGGTAACGATAAATACAAAGGCGAATCCATGTATCCCGTAATGATGAATATCTTATTAAAATCATTAAATGGCCAAAACATCCTTAGCATACAGGAAACAGATAAAATTAAACAGGTTACGCAACTAAGCACCCAAACCGGATTAACCGTAGACGATATCATGCGGCTACTACTATCCAGCAGGGTAGCTGCCAATATCAACAATCCAGTTTTAAACCCTGAAGTCTTTTTTGCCTTTATCAGACAAAGCCTTCCCGCAGAATTGCCAGGAGACTTACTCAGGGCCACTTCTAACTGGGAAACCATCGACGCACTCACCGAAAAAACCGCGTCTGGTATCGTATTCCTGACCGATGACCTGCAAAAGATAGCCATTGAAAATGCATTATCACAAAATCTCGTATCAAGAAATATTTTAAAAAATACAGACAATATCATTTCTGCACTGAAAAGTACCCGTACAACCTTTACCCTGCAAAAACCTATCCTGATCGGTAATGGTAGCCTACAGTCCTTACTCGCTGCCTCTCCGGTAAATAATCAGCACTACAATTTCATCGCAGATACTTTCATTAGCAATAATGGTATCAATAACGATTTCTGGACTTCATTAAACGCCAAAGCAGGCACCATTGGTGCAGATAATATCAACAGTTTAAGAACTGTTGTACAACTCGGAGATATCTCTAAAAATCATATTCCCTCTGTACAATTTCTAAAAAATAATATCGGCATAGGGAGAATGTTTAGAAATACTTCAGACATTGCCAAGCTGGATCAACCTGCACTGGCAGCCCTTATCACACAAAACGGGAACCAGGTACCCGATGGTATTCCAGGAAATACTGTCGCAGAAAAAGTGAACACCTATGCAGATGTACTGAAAGTCCGCGCTGAGTCTCTCTTCCCGGCGGTTTCTTTTGTAGCAGCCGTAAAGAAAAGCAATGTCAATCCTTTAAAGAATACAGTAGGTGTAGAACAATTCATCGACCAGCAACCAGATTTTGACCTGAAAAAAGAAACCCTCGACAAATACCTGGTGCAAAATAATATTGGGCTCGATACCGATACAAAAAATGATATAAAGCTTTTGCTCCGGGTATATAAAATGGTACCTGATTCCAAAACAGGCGCCGCATTGCTGGATGCCGGCCTGCATACCTCTCAGCAAATATATTTCGCAGGGAAAGAGAAGATAAGCAAGGCACTCGCCCTTAAAGGTATAGATGAAAAGGTGGCCGGGAAAGTATACGATACTTCCAAAATGCAATATACGCAGGTACTTTCCAAAATGCTGCAATTCAGGCCAGAAGTAAATCTTGGCACGCCTGCAGTCATTATTCCGCAAAATTATACCATGGCGGAAGTAAAAGAAGTAGTGGGAGATATTCCTGACCTGGAAGCCTTGTTCGGCTCACTGGATTTCTGCGATTGCGAATACTGCAAATCATTATATGGACCCGCTGCATACCTCACCGACATACTGCGTTTCCTGAAAGAACACAATTCACAGATCGCTGGAAAAACAGTACTGGACATTCTTTTCAACAGACGACCTGATATCGGCAACATCTTGCTGAACTGTGCCAACACCAATACCGCCCTGCCATATATTGACCTCGTATGTGAAATTCTGGAGAATAATATTTCTCCCCAGCAAATTAATTTCAGCTATCAAACAACACTCACACAGAGTGAGCTGCGTGCATTACCACAATATATACGCCCGCAAGCCTATAACCTGCTGGCAACAGCTAACTATCCAATGGATAGCAACTTCAATCTCTGGCAGGAGGAAGCAAGCACCTACCTAAAATTCCTACGTGTACCAAGATATACACTGATGGAAAATTTCAGGGACATCTCCAATCCTGCCAATTTAATTCCATCGGATTTGGGAATAGCAGCTGCATATTTTGAAATATCTTCTTTTGAAGCCAATCTTATCATTACATCAAAACCCAGTGCAGCAGAACAACTCGTGTACTGGAACTTTAATGGCGCTATCTCCTCTGTGGCCGTAACTACATTTATGCAACGCAGTAAATTAAGTTACACTGAAGTGTTGGAATTACTGATGGTAAAATATGTAAACCCAACAGCCAACAAAAGTGAAATTGTCCGTCCAGCAGGGACCTGCAATACAGATGTTCAGGAAATAAATAATCTCAGCGCCGCCAAACTGGACAGGATACACCGGTTCATTCGCCTATGGCGAAAAACAGGCTACAAAATGTGGGAACTGGATCTCCTGATACGCAATCCTAAAATAGGCAACAATTTGATTGATGCCAATACCCTCTCTAACCTCAAACGCTTCAAACAGCTGCAGGAAAAATCAGCATTGCCACTGGAAAATCTATTGATGTTTTATGGAGATATTAATACCGAAGACAGAATACAGCCTGATAAGCCAAGCGTACAACTGCCATCATTGTATAACAGGCTTTTCCAAAATCCAACGATTACCAATCCTATAGACAGTAGGTTCACATTGCCGCTCAATGGCACGCTGGCATTGGGAACGAATGTAATTTCACCAGGTGTTAATTATACGCCCATACCTACCATACTATCGGCATTGGCTATACGACAAGTGGACATTGATAAAATAATCGGGCAAACAGACAATCATCTCAGCTTACCTACTTTATCGATTCTTACCAGATATACTTACCTGGCAAGAGCGCTGAGGCTTACCATCAGCGATCTGCTGTTACTGATGCAGATCACCAACGTACAAAATCCTTTCAGTTCAGTCCAAACAACACTCGACTTCCTTGACAACCTAACCGATATCAAGGGAGCAGGCATTACCCTAAATGAATTGGATTATGTATTGAATTACAATCCTGATTCACCAGTAGGTTTGCGCGATGAAATATATCTCCAGCTGCTCGGAGCTTTGCGAAAAGGGCTGGCAGACAGTGTAGAAAACATTAATAAGCTGCAACTTACACCTGCCCAACAAAACCAGCTTACCTCTTTTGATGCAACCTCACTTGTGCCGTTGACTGATCCGCAGATAGGACCAGCCATCACGCCACTACTGGCCGTACTGACAACCGTTAGCGATAATTTCAAAAATGCCAACTTCTCTGTTAATGAAACCGCATTCTTGCTTACATTTAATGTCGCAGATATTACGCCTGCCAGCAAAGCAGGACTAATTAGTAACATTCAGCAATTACAGCAAAACCTGCAAAACGTAATCAACCAAGGCGCCAACCAGGTAAAGACACTCACAGGTACTTCCTTCTCATTAACAGATCAGCAGGCAACCTTACTGCTCCTTGGGCTGAAAATAAACGGGCAGCCAGGCAATTTGCTGAGCATTTTGTCAGACGAAACACTCCTGGCAAAAAATGGTGACACTTATGTAGAAATAAACACCGCCAATTTCCCGAACCATTTCAGTGCCTTACAGCTATTGCACAAAGCCGCCCTCCTTACGCTGAAAATGAAAATTACTACCACAGACCTACAGTGGTTTATTGATAACAGCGCAGCAGTAAATACTATTAATTTTTCCGCACTGCCTGTGGCACCTTCGGCAGCTCCTAATCAGTATAGTGCATGGTCGAATATCTGTCAGCTCCTATTGTTCAAGGCAAACTACCCAGAACCGGAAGACGTGTCACTTTGCAGTATCCTGGACAAAGCTAAAGTAGCCGCCACTCCTAAAGCAGATATTCTTGCGGAAATAGTAAAACTGACCCAATGGAGTGCCGATGATCTGAACACTATCGACAGCAAGCTTCAGTTAAAACATACCGCACTGCAATTAGATTATACCAACGCCGAGATATACTTGCGATTACAGAAATGCTTCGACCAAATCAAACTAACCGGTGTAAGCGCTGCCATGATGTTCAGCTGGAACGACCGGGATAATACCACCATCCAAACAGATATTGCATTACAGACAAGACTGGCCGTAAAAGCCAAATTTGCTGATGACGACTGGCTCGAAAAAATAACGCCTCTCCAGGATGAGCTGCGCGAAAAGAAACGGAAAGCACTGGTAGCTTACCTGCTGGAAAATTCTCAGCGTAATGAGCCAACCACTGTTCTGTTCAATGGCAGCACTATTCCTAACCCACTATACTGGAAAGACGCCAACGCACTGTTTAAATATTTTCTGATAGATGTTGAAATGAGTGCCTGCCAGCTTACCTCTCGTATTAAGCAGGCCATCAGTTCTGTACAATTCTTTGTACAACGTTGCTTCCTCAATCTGGAGAATCGTTATGTAATAGTAACCCAGGATGAAAAAGAAGACACGTCCTCTCCTAATGCGTGGTCGCAGTGGAAATCGTGGATGAAAAATTATCGCATATGGGAAGCGAACAGAAAAGTTTTCTTCTACCCGGAAAACTGGCTGGAACCAGAGCTGCGTGATGACAAGTCTTCCTTCTTTGAAGAACTGGAGAATGAAATCATGCAGAAAGATGTGACCAACGACAATGTGGAAGTGGCGTTCATAAACTATCTGCAAAAAGTAAATGAAGTTTCTCACCTGGAGATATCCGGCCTGTATCATGAAATGGAAGATCTGGACCCAGCCGAAGCCGGATACGAGAAAAATATAGTGCATGTAGTAGGCAGAACCAAAGCCATTCCTCATGTATATTATTACCGGCAGTATGATATGAATTATTCTTCCTGGACAGCCTGGGAGAAAATTGAAGTAGACATCAGCGGCGACCATATAGTGCCTGTAGTGTACAACAGGAAACTGCACCTGTTTTGGTTAGTTACACAACAAAAACCTGTTAAAGTAAAGAAAAATCCACCAGCACAGCCTACTACCGGACCTTCTGATAACCAGGAACCCCCACAGGCATGGGAAATACAACTCGGATGGACCATCCTTAAAAACAACGGATGGACACCAAAAAAAATATCTAAACAAAAAATCATTCACCCATGGGAAAGACCATTGTATTCCTATAACCTGAAACCTTACTATCTGGCCAAGGATAATGAACTTTATCTGGACATTTACCTGTCTACTTCCATTGAATTTAATAAAGGATTATTCTATGATCAGTTCCAGGACAAAAAAGTAAGAGTAACCGGCAACGACTTCAATGAAACCTACCTGCCATGGCATTCTTCTTCATTTATTTTTAATGGAGAAGTAAAAGATGTGCAACTGAAAGCACTTACCGGTTATTACCATTTTGAGTTTAGCCTGGATGGAAAAAACTATAAGCTGGATGACCCCAACAGTTCTGATTCTTTTGAATATGTACGCAGTAACTTCGGTGAAGATGGCCGTAATATTTCAAAGATGGCGCCAATCGACTTTGGCCCGCGGCTACGGCTGCCCAATGGCATGCATTACAGCAATACACACCTGACCAATAATAAATTTCATGCGGCCAATGCAAACTCACTACGGTTATTGCAAAATAATACCTCCGTTACGCTGCTGAACAACACCCTAAATCCTTTTGAACTGGTAATATCTCAACAGGATATCCAATTCAATGCAGCTGTACATCCTGTATTTTACCAGGATCCTCAACGTGCCTTTTTTGTAAAACCAGAATGGGTATCACGTTTTGATGCATATAATCACTATATCGGCGGAAACTACAAGTATCGCTTCCTCCCCTTCTATCATCCGTATAGTACTTTGTTTCTAAGGGAATTGAACCGAGGAGGTATACCAGGCTTACTTAACCGTAAGGTGCAAACGCAACCTGCTGCATTTCCACCAGGCAATACTTTTAACTTCAACGCCTATACGCCGGTGAGTACTTCCACTATCGTGGATGCCACTGCGCAATCTGATATCGTCGATTTCTCCTTTGGTGGCGCCTATTCTATTTACAACTGGGAGCTCTTCTTTCATGGACCGTTATTGATCGCCAGCAGGTTAATGCAGAACCAACGTTTTGAAGAGGCCATGCAATGGTTTCATTATATATTTGATCCATCTAACATAGAAGCATTACCAACACCCAAACGTTATTGGATCACAAAACCATTCTTTGAGTTTAATGACGACGATTATCGTAAACAACGTATCGAAAACCTGATCTCCAATATCGACCTGCCGGAAAACCAAGGCCAGCTGAAAGCGTGGAAGAACAATCCTTTTAAGCCCCATTTGATAGCCAGGTACCGTCCAGTGGCCTATCAGAAAAATGTGGTGATGAAATATATCGATAACCTGGTCGCCTGGGGCGATATGTTATTCCGTAGAGATACCATAGAGTCTATCAACGAAGCCTCATTGCTATATATGCTTGCCTATGAAATATTAGGAGAAAGGCCGGTGAAGGTGCCGAATGTGGTAAGTCAGGATATGACCTTTAATCAACTGGAAAGTAAACTGGATGACCTGGGAAATGCCGCAGTCGATGTAGCTATTGAAAATACACTTTTACCAATTCAAGTGGTACCTTCAGGCGGTGGTGGCGATCCAATGCCCAAAATAGATACTTTATATTTCGCAATCCCGAACAATGATCAGTTATTGAAATATTGGGACACAGTAGAAGACCGCCTTTTTAAAATAAGGCATTGTATGAATATTGAAGGGGTGGTCAGACAACTTCCTCTTTTTGAGCCGCCTATTGATCCTGCACTCCTGGTAAAAGCAGCAGCAGCTGGAATTGACCTTGGCAGCGTGCTGAATGACATTGCCACAGGTACGCCTTATTATCGGTTTAGGATAGTTGTACAAAAAGCCATTGAATTCACCAATGAAGTAAAACAACTGGGCGACAAACTGCTGGGAATTCTTGAAAAAAGAGATGCGGAAGAACTGGCCTTACTTCGCTCCAGTCAGGAAATACAGTTACTGGAAGCAGTGAAAGACATTCGTAAAAAAGAAATCGATAACGCGGTGCAAGTAGTGGGTAGCTTGCAAAAAGTAATGGAGCTGGCAGAAGAAAAGCAACAATACTATGAAAGCAGGGAATTTATTTCTATCCTGGAAGCAGTATCAGTAGGCCTTTCCGGAGAAGCTGCGGTATTAAGTGCCCAATCTTCTATGGGAGAAGCCCTTGCCAGTTCATTACATCTCATCCCATCTTTTAGTGTAGGTATATCCGGATTTGGTGGTTCTCCACAGGTAACCATGTCGTTGGGAGGGTCGATGTTTGCCAGTTCCATTCAGGCCGCTGATAGCGCGCTCACTCACTTGGGCAGCGTACTTACACAACTAGGTTCCATTATCAATACCATGGCATCGTACGGTCGCAGAAAAGATGAATGGGACTTCCAGGGCCGACTTGCAGGTATAGAAAAAGACCAGGCACAATTTGAGATCAATTCAGCGATGATAAAGCAGGAAATTGCAGAGAAAGAACTCGAAAATCAGGAACTGCAGATAGAAAATGCCAAAGCCATAGATGACTACATGCATAGCAAATACACCAACAGCCAATTGTACAACTGGATGATCACGCAAATATCTACCATTTATTTCCAGGCTTACCGGCTGGCATTTGACATGGCAAAGAAAGCTGAAAAATGTTACCAGTATGAGTTAGGATTTACCAATACTTCGTTTATACAATTTGGTTATTGGGATAGTCTGAAGAAAGGTTTACTATCCGGCGACATCCTCATGAATGACCTGAGAAGAATGGAAGCAGCTTATATCGACAATAATAAGCGAGAATTGGAAATTACCAAACACTTGTCTTTGATGCAGCTATCGCCATTAAGCCTGATGACACTGAAAGAAACCGGCAAGTGTACTTTGATATTGCCTGAGTTGCTGTTCGACATGGATTATCCCGGCCATTATATGCGGAGGATTAAAAGTCTTTCTGTTTCTATTCCTTGCGTTGCCGGGCCTTACACCAGTATCAACTGCACATTGTCCTTAATTAAAAGTGAGATCAGGAGAGATGCTACATTAACTGGTAACGTCTATGCAAAAATTGATGAAAACGATACACGCTTTAGCACACAGCTGGGGGCTATCACTTCTATTGCTACCAGCCATGCACAAAACGACAGCGGGCTGTTTGAACTGAATTTCAATGATGATAGATATCTTCCTTTTGAAGGGTTGGGAGTAATCAGTGAGTGGCAGATAGAATTACCGAGGGAGAATAATTATTTTGACTTCGCTTCTCTTGCTGATGTAATTCTGCACATGAATTATACTGCCCGTAGCGGAGGTGGACAGCTGGCAATAAAAGCCAGAGAATATCTCCAGGCAAGTTTACCGAATATGGCAGTACGTCTGTTCAGCTTAAAACGTGACTTTGGTACAGAATGGTATCGCTTCTTGCATCCGGAGGGCACTGCCGACCAGGAATTGGTAATAACTTTAAAACCAGATCATTTCCCATTCTTTATCCGCAACAAACTCAATACGCTGAAATTAACACACCTGGATATTTTTATAGAGAGTAAGGAAACTGCCGACTTCTCATTTAATCTTAAAATTACCAGCGCAGATTTATTAACAGCGCAACCGATAGCAATAGATCCGACATTTAACAATGTCTATCACTGTACTATGGACCTCAGTATTATTGCTGGTGGAGCTCCCAACTGTTTAGGTGAACTGCGTCTCAAACTAAAGTTATCTGCTGCAACAGATTTCAAAGCGTTATTAGATAGTCAGGTAGATGATATTTTCTTTTTATTTCAATTAGGTAGTTAGCATGGAGCAATTACTAAAACAAGTTACGCAATATATCAGGCACATCGCCGATCCGGAAAGGATTATACTTTTCGGATCGGTAGCTGCCGGCAATAACAATGTTTATAGTGATATAGACCTTCTGATCGTGATAGCAGCACCACACCATAGGAAGCATCTCATTGCAGCAGTACGTTCCTACATACATGAGCATTCCATGGCGTCAGACATTCTAATCATGCGCCCCTCAGAGCTGGATGCAGCAATGAAATGCACAGATGGATTCATTTCCACCGCATTGAAAAATAGTAGGATACTTTATGAAAAAAACAGCTCAAAATAATTGGTGATTCAAGTCTTTTTTTTTAACTTCAATTATCGGAGTTACTTAAAGTTGAGATATTGAAGAGAAATAGGCGTAAGTTACATGAAGTCACATCATAAAAAGAACTTTGGTTTATATTTTTGAATTAGCTTTCGTCGTGTTCGTCGGGAGCTTTTTCTTTTTTATACCTATCTCATTGTCCAACAAACTCAATACTTCCTTTCAGATGCTATAACCGTTTGGATTGACCACCTTTTCCAAATCTGAATGGATACCCAATGCCATATTCAATATCCCTGAAAATATACCCCCAGTAGGAATTCCAGCTCCTTTACCATTTATAAATACGGTCAGGCATTGTAAAGTGGTGTAATTATATGCATAGCCAAAGGATATGTTATTGAGATGAACACGGGTATACCAATCCGTTTGCGTGCAGATCATATCTTCTACCAAATTAGCATTTCCACTAAGATCGTTCTTAAGTAATCTGGGTACCGTATTATTATCCGTATATGCAACAATACCTGCAGCATGTTTATCATTTCTTTGAATAAGCAGGAATGGTTCCATTTTTAATTGGTGCCCTTCATTGTAATAGAAGGCGATTGCAGGCAATCCTAATGCCATCGAAGAATCCGGCCTGTAAGTAACTTCTACTTTTGTTTCAGTATATGGAACTATCAATGCTGTCTTGGTATCCGACACATACATTTGACTGGCATTCCAGTCTGGAGAAGTATGTATTATCGGAAAACTTGCTAAGGAATAACCATCGGATAGGTATTTCTGGAAAGCCGCTCTGGCATCATTCACTTTTACAAAATTGTTGGGCATTTTACTTTTAGTACAACTAAAAAAGATAATACAGAATGTGAGGTAGATGTTTTTCATAGTGTGATGTTTGGTATTTGAGGAGCAAATGTATAGCAGTTAAAATTTCATTATTTTGATTTACATCAACTATATATACAAGATTGAATATCAATAACTAGTAGACCTAATTCTGGTCTTTAATAAAATCACAGTTACTTACTATGAGGTAATTTTGCGTTTTATGAAATGCAATATCTTTGTTTTATTTCTTATGAAACGGCTGTAGAATTTGAACAAGCTACCAAAGAAAATTTTTAGTAGATACTTCTTATAATTATTTTGTGCTCAGAAAAAATCTATCGAACCAGCAGAGGGTATTTATTGTATATTATTCTTCGTACAGCTAAAAAGAACTATGCATAGAATTAGATAATAGTTTTTCATAGGATGTTGGCTGTAATTTTGAATTATTCTTGTTAGTAAGCCCACATTTCGGATATCTCTTAATAATTGATGTCCCATACAACTCGAACAGTTCTTTAAACCATATCTAATGAACAAAACCTACTTTGATTCCCTGTTGAATGCACTAAACACTATTCATCCGCTCTCGGAGGAATTGACGAATGATATCGTGAACAGAGTACAACTAAGGAAATTTGGTAAAAAGGAAATCGTACTAAGAGAAGGTGAAACAAATTCTTATCTCTATTATGTCAAATCAGGAATATTGAGGGCTTATTACGAAAAGAATGCTGAAGAAGTCACTAACTGGTTTATGTCAGAAGGTGACTTTATCGTATCGGTATTCAGTTTCTTCACCAGAAATCCCAGTTATGAATTTATTGAGGTATTGAAAGACAGTGAACTTGTAATGATTCACTTTGACGACCTCAATTACCTATACAATAAACATCTGGAATTTAATATTGTAGGAAGAAAGCTGACAGAATGGTATTATGTAAAATCAGAGGAAAGACTGTTTGCAATGAGGAAACAGCGGGCATTGGAACGATATGAACATTTATTAGCAAACTATCCGGAACTTATCAGCCAGGTACCTGGCAAATATCTGGCTTCCTACCTAGGCATGACGTTGGAAACACTTTCCAGGATAAAAAATAAAGTATAAATTTTATCGAACTGAGTATCGTAATTACATTAATCAGCATGACAAAATTATGCGTTAGTAACGCACAAGCCTGCGGGTAGAAACAAAAAAAACTTGTAGAATAAGTTGCTACAAGTTTTTAATTAGATAAGTGTATTTATGTTTACTACTGATAGTATCTCCCTTCCTATCTCACAAGTAAGATTATCTATATAGTAATTTATCAATAAGGTTCTACTATCATCCACTCTACCGATGCTATTGTAGAAGGAGTATCTTTTGCCCAAACAATCATAAAACTCGATCCGACCGTTCTTACTCCCAAACAAGGGGGTGTCATTCCTGCAAGAGGTGCCGCTGAATTAACAACTGGTGTTAAAAATATCCTGCTATTGGCTGTCACAGCTGTTGTATTAACAGTTACAGCGACTACACCGTTACCAAAACTAGCTACGCCCATTCTGGCGTTAGATCCGCCCTCCTTTATTTTATACCCACCATCAGAAGCTACACCATTTGCAGTAAGAAATCCTGTACTATCTATCGTAAGTTTGACGGAAACTCCTGGTGATTGAGAGTATTTGGCAAAAACGGCGGTCCCTTTGTCTGTGAACAACATCCAGCCATTATATCCTCCTACCGTTCTATCCTGGAAACCAAAACCTCCTCCCGGGCCAGTAGCCGCTACTAGACCTACTACTTCCAAATTAGCTAATGGCGTTGTTGTACCTATTCCTACAGGTCCCTGCATAGTAATCACTCCGGTAGAACGTTTTATACTGAAGGCGGATCCCAGTGCGCTACCGGTGTTACTATAACGATCTATTGAAAAATCATTGCCTACATTACCTGCTGCTTCTGTATTCACTCTTCTTATCACCCATCTGGTATTTGAAGCTCCATTACCTTCATTCATGCCCAAACCCAGACCTCCGTTATCTACAGGTTGTGTAGTCGTATAACCAGAAGCAGTCCCAGTTCCGGAAATATTGAAACTAGAATTAGCCTGCATACTTGTCCCATTGATAATAAACAAAGGCGACAAATCCAGTGTATCGTGCCCCGATACAGCAATTTGTGAAAGGCCAATTTTTTCCAGTTTTATTTTACGGAATTCAGTGCGGCCACGACCTTTGTTAAATAAATATCCTGAAACATCCTGCGTGCGGTTCTCAAGAATTAGTTCAGCCGTATCACATACGTTGTAAATACGAACGCTGTCCGCCCTGATTTGATAGACTTTTTGGGCGAAACTACGGCATGATAATAATGCGAATAGGATAAGAAATGGAATTTTCTTCCTTAAAATAGGCATAGGTTGGGATTGATTAATTTTAAAACTATTAAAAAAACACCGCGATGCGTGGACCTTTGCTCTTGATCCCGCTGCGACTTTATCAAAAGCTCTGTCAGAAACACTTTATATCCGAATTTGTATCCTTCTGGAATAACTTACTTTGGACCGGACTATTAAGAACTTATAACTAGTACAAGTATACGAAAATTCGTGCTAAATCAACACAAAACACATTAAAATTTATTAACATAAACAATACACCTTATACACGTCTTATAAGGAGCTTATGTCTACAATATAGGTCGTAAATAGGTGTTACCCTATAGCGGTAAATCTGGAAAAGTCCCAGATAATAAACCTTGTTTTTTCGTTAGCCCAGAACAGGAGATGAACATAATTTAGGCAATAAATAGTCAACGATATTTCATTTTAAGAACGAAAATAAGAGTCCCTGAATTAATTAACGAAACGCAAACACATTTTTAGCTATCGCTTTTAAATTTATTTCTATCACGGTCAAAGAAATCATCAACTTCGCCGATTGCAGTTCTAAGGCATCTCATTATTTCTTCGTGAAAATCTGTACCGGAGGCATTTAATGGATCAATAGATTTTACTAAGAATTCCCTTAATTCAAAAAGTTGTTCCCTGTTGTATTTTTTGGATGCTTTCACCAATTCTAACTTCATCAACTCTTCTTGTTGATTTTGTTTGGGGTTGAAGATTTCATTTATATGGCTGCATTGATGACAAACTCCTTCTTGGTTGATTAGTGCACATCTATGTTCAAAAATATCTGTCATTGTATTCCTTGCATCATTGAGCAAATGTTTTATCACACCTTCGGTTTTTTCAAGAATATGACCGATTTCCTTTACCTGAAAATCGTACATATTTTTTAGTATCAATGCAATTTGATTTTCAATAGGCAACGTTTTTGAAATGCAAGTAAAACAATAGTCAATATGTTCTTTCATTTCGTAAGCTCCAGCAGGTGAAGTATCGTGAACCATCCAAAAAACTTGTCTGATTTCTTCCGAACCTATAGCTAAGTCTGCTGCACGGTCTTGTGCGTCGGGAAGCCATCTTTTTTTCTTTCGTAAGTGGTCGTAAGCAAGATTTGTGGCTATTTTAAACACCCAGGTTTTGAGAGAAGCGTCCTGAGTGAAGGTGGATATTTTATTGAATGCTTTTATAAAAGTATCGTGTGTTAGATCATCCAGATCATCTCGGTCTGTAATTAAACGATACAAGTATGATTTAAGCTGATTTTGAAATTCGGCAAACAAAGTATGGAATGCATTAATGTCGCCTGAAACAGCCAATTTAAGTAGGGCTTCTTTATCCATTTAAGTGGTTGCAATTTTATTATACAAAACTGCAACCACTAATTTACTATAATATGTTCATCTTGCCACAATCTACATCTACAATATGGCTATTGAATGCAATACCATAATCACTTGCAAGAAACGCCGCAATTTCACCAACGTGTTTCAATGAAGGGCTTGTTTTCAAGATATCAAATGCTTTGTATTGCGCAACCATTTGTTCCGCATTTATGCCGTACTTCTGAGCAGCATCATTAATAAAACCGGTAATTCTTTTTGTTTCCATTAATGCTCCAGGGCAAATTCCAATGACTTTTATTCCATTTGCACCCCATTCAGCAGCCATAACTCTTGTCAATCCTTCGATGGCTGCACTCGCCGCAGTAATTCCGGCCACATTAGGAAGTTTAGAACGAGATAGTGCAGCTGTCAACAGCAGGATGGTTCCTTCTGTTTGTGATTGTAACATATACCTTGCTGCCACTCTTGAAGTAAGAAACTGTGAACCACAAATCTTTTTTATGGGTGCCATAAATTGCTCAAAAGTAGCTTCTGTTGTTGGCGGGCGTCCGCCCATTTCCTCATAGTTTGCACCAATCCCATTGAATACAATATCTAATTTTCCATTGTCGGCAATTACTTTTTTCAAAAAACTGTCAATCTCTGTTTCATTCAAGGCATCTACCTGTGCAGCTTCAACATTGCCGCCAGTTGCATTAAGCTCTTTTGCCAGTGATTTTACGGCATCCAAGTTTCGTGCTGTGATGTACAACTTTGCTCCGTGTTCTGAAAATGAACGTGCGACAGCTCCTGCAATTTCCCCGGATGCGGCAAACACCACGGCTACTTTGTCTTTTAGATTTGTCATTTTTATATGATTTCATCTATTGACGTTTGAACAAGATAGAACGGTCGGGAATTTTAATAAAATTTAAATTTTATTATATAGTTACTTTATTATTAATCGATTATCGTTAATTCTTTAGGTGGAAAATGTAGTGGCAAATAATAAACTTCCTTGTTAAGAAATAGGCTAATGGATGCTTTACCATAATATTAAAGCTGGTACAGAAATAAGATAGTTTGAGCATTATCGATTAAAATTCGACAATGCTCAAACTACAAATATTTACCACTAATTAATTAAAATCAGGACTCTTGCCGCAAAGTGTTTGCGGGATTGATCAGGGCGGCGCGATATACCTGTACTCCGATTGTCATGATGCCAACGATAGCCAGACTATTCAGACATACCAAATAGATACCAATGCCAGGGGAAGCATGATAAGTAAAGATATGCAGAAACAAATATCCAAGGAATCCGCCCAATGGAAGGCCTATTAACGCAGCTATCAGCATTAACTTCACAAAGCCCCAGGACAACAAATACATCAGCTGGCCCATTCCTGCGCCCATTATTTTACGGAGCACTACTTCTTTCGCTCTTTTCTCGGTGCTATGGGTCACCACTCCCAGCATGCCCAGGGATGCAATTACAAATACAATCAGGATTAAAACGCCATTAATCTTCAGATCTTCATTCTCCATATAGCTGTCGTACATCTGTTGCTCATACCAGCTAAACAGGAAAGGTTCATAAGGGAATAATTTTTTCCAGATATTTTGCAGAGACGCGGTTAAGGCCTCCTGCTGTGTACCCTCCTGAACAAGGAGTGAGAGTGTTTTAAATGATAAGGGATCGTATTGCAATACCAGCGGCGTCACCGGCATTTCATATCTCATAAAGTTGAAGTTCTTCACCACTCCGGCTATAATAACTTCATTACTGTCCAGCATCATGGTCTGGCCAATGGCACTCCTGGGATCCGTTACTCCCAGAGAGGCTACCGCCTTTTCATTGATGACTACAAACCTGCCTCTGGTAGTATCTGAGCCACTCTCCGGAAGATTATTCCCTGCAACGAAAGTCAGTTTCATGTTACGAATAAATGTGGCATCCACAGAATAAGTAAATGCATCCAGTGGATCCATTCCGGCGGTGGTACGTTCTTTCCGGGTAATTTTGATGCGTCCGGCGGCTTCATTCAACGGCGCAGAGGTGGCGCCTATGGTTTTTACACTCGGCAACCGGGAGATCTCATTACGTAATAAAGGAGCCTGACTAGCTGCTGTCAGAGGTATATTAAGAATATTTTTTCTGTTAAAGTTTTGATTGTCTGTGGCCATATATCGGAACTGACTATACATCATAGCAGTACCTACCATGAATATGAGGGATACGGCAAACTGTACTACAATCAATACTTTGCGGAAGCCTATCTTTCCGAATCCGGCAGGTCCTAGTACACCTTTCAGTACGGCTGTCGGTTTTGCGGCAGAGAGGATTCGCGCAGGTACAATGCCAGCTGTCAGTCCGGTTAATAATGCAAAACCTGTGAAGGCAGTCCACAAAAGGAGAGGATGTTGCACCTCCCAGACGAGCCATCGGGCATGGATATACGATTTCATGGCAAAGAGACCCAGTACTCCAATCAACAATGCACAAAATGCGATTAGTACACTTTCTACGAGAAACTGCATCACCAGCTGCCAGCGGGCTGCGCCGGCCACCTTCCGTACACCTACTTCTCGTGTCCTGCTCAAAGACCTGGTAAGCGTAAGGTTGGTATAATTAAATATTGCCAGGGAGATGAGGATCAGCAACATAATAATGTTTACCAATAGCTTGAACCAGGGCTCCACCCCAGGGTTATTCATAAGCCCTCTGAAGTCCGGTGAAATTTCACTGAGCCGCTGTTTTTCAAAACGATAGTCTGTAAGACCAGTGAGGTCAATATGTTTCTTATTTTCAGTACTTACTGCTGCCAGCATCCGGTCCAACTGTGCAGCAGTTGTTCCTTTTTGCAACAGTACATACGTATATGCGTTATAGTTAAGCCATTCATTCTGTGTGGATGCTGTATTGAGCAAAGGATAAGTGGCCATTGATACTACGATGTCTGCATCCAGGTGGGACCGTTTCTTTCCCATTGGTGCAAATACGCCTGTGATGGTGAAGATGCCAATATCTTTCTGCTCCAGTGTTTTCCCTATGGGATCTATATTGCCAAAGAATTTCTCAGCTGTTTCATGAGAGAGCACAACGGTATATGGCGCTATGGCCGGCTGTCCCTTCTCCAGAGGGAAATTAAAGATCTTGAAATAACCAGGACTTACATACTGTCCCCAGGCAGACAATGTTTTGATCCGGTTATTGAAGTTACCTCCAAAGCCACGAATAACTTCTGCCACATCTTCCACACTGCTCTGCTCCTGCGCCAACTTATCCGCCAATGGCAGTGGTGTACTCGCCATCGAAAAAGTCTTGCCCTCCTCATTGGTAACATCTGATATTATTCGATAAATACGATTCGGATATGGATGAAAAGAATCTATCTCGAAACCACTCTGCACCTGGATGATTATCAGCAAACACATGGCCATGGCTAGCCCCAGACCAATCACATTGATCAGTGTAAATAACCGGTGTTTCCACAGGTTACGCCAGGCGCTCTTAAAGTAACTTCTTAGCATAGTATACGGATGTTAATAAAAGAAATTTTGACCCTTCCATTCTTGCCAAAGAAAATGCCCTATCCTAATTAAATTAGTATCAATATATTAATAATTAATAAATAACAAATATGTCCATTACTATAACAGCGGATGTTCATTAATGGACATTGTGAAAATATTATAGTTAAATAAAGCTTATGCTGACACTGGCGCTAAGGCCTAATCCACGCATGCGGATTTTATACCAGGACGTTTTTGGACATATACCAAGTTATGAAAGGAAAAATAGGAAATAGAATCAGGCAATCGTCACCTGAATACAATTAATTGTAAAACAGGCACTCAACTAAGAACAGGCGGTCATTCTATTATATGAAGGAATACATGCCGCATCATTATAATCAATTCATAATATTGTTGAAGATGGACTTTTTATTAATTTTAGCTACTGTCTCCCGCAAGTTATCTGTCACAATAGTTACACTAAAATGCATGCAAAATAATAAGCTTACCAAATTTAAAAACTTCCTCGGCTATGATGGAAAAAAATATAACAAGGAAAAGGCATTGGAGATATTAAATGAAATTGGCGTTAATGCAACAAATGAAATAGGAGAAACGCCACTCATTATTGCAGCTTATTTAGGACGAATTGATATACTAAATTTTATCATAAGCCAGGTAGAAAATGTAGATTACAAAGTAGAAGGACAAACTACCGAATCCGCCCTACTGGAGGCTTGCGCACAAAGGCGCCTCGAATGTATAAAATTATTGATTGAGCATGGCGCCGCATTGGAACAATTAGATAGATACGGGCATACACCGCTATCAAAAGTTTTCACCAACACATTTTCCGATCCTATTCCTGCCGCTGAATATTTAATAACCCAAGGGGCAAAAGTCACGGACAAATGTATAAAATCAGGCATATCCTGGAATAAGGATAGATTCATCGAATTCCTGGAACGGTTCAATATAAGTACGGAACAAATCCCAAATGCAGAAGACCAGCATTCAAAAAAAGATAGTGAACCTGATTCACTATTCGATGTTCAACAGTTACATGCATTTGTTCAACAGAATGATTATTTTAATGCAGCAAAATTAATATGGCAGCAGCTTGTGCCCAAATCTGGTCAGGCACAAACAGTACAGGGTGAGCTATTGCGATCAATTGAAAAATTGAGAGATGAGGCACAGCGAAACGGTAATGCCAATTTCAATGAAAACTGCCACGGTCGACTTATTGCTTATCTTAAGCTTAAGTTGGTAACGTCAAATTATTTTGACGCTGCAAAGTCATTGGAAATAAACCACCATCTGAAAATTTTATCCAGCAAGAACACTCCTTATCTGTCGGATGACATATACGACAGTATTGTCAGCAATATTATAGACTGGTGTTTAAAACATTCGGCTTTGATTCCTCATTCGCAGGATAATAACCTGATCTGTTAATATAAGCTAGGCTTTCGCAATGCCTGGATCCTATTGCCCATGCTGCGATAGAAGGGAATGCATCCCCGAACTACTCTCCTACACCTGTAGAAGCAGTGCAACCGCTAAACTGCAACCTCCTATTTTTCACCGCTCTTTGTTTGTATAAAAAGTTTATTGCCAGCCAGCGTTATCCTTGTAACAATTGTATTCCCAATCTGCAATAAAATAAATAGTAAATGAGTATTTGGATTTTGTTTGAGAAGACTGTTGATTTACTCATCCGAAAAGCTCAGGAGGCAGGAGATCAAATCACTCACACTGATATTATAGTAAACTGCCAGCTAAAGACGCAACAAAATCGTACCTCTAGTAAGGTGTATCTAAACGCTAGCGATCTAAAATAAAAATTCTTTGAAATAGAGTACAATGATCGACTAAAAAAGAAAAACCCGCGCGGTGCGCAGGTTTCAATCTTTATCCAGTGATCCCGCTGGGACTCGAACCCAGGGCCCATACATTAAAAGTGTATTGCTCTACCAACTGAGCTACGGAATCTTATCGTGGTTATTACCGCGATACCCTTGTTTGTAACGGGAGTGCAAAGATAGAAAAATATTTATTTCTACAAAATGTTTTTGAAACATTTTTATTTACACTTTCGCAAAACAGGCCACCATAGCCAGTTTCAGGACATAAAAAAATTTACATTTCTGCGTATGTACTTCGCAGTTATACAACGCCCGTAAAATATAACTGCGAAGATTCATACTGATTCTACATGAAGTGTTCGTCCGCACTAGGACCATAACTTCCTGGAATCGGAATATCCAACAGCCTCAAAAATACGCCCAGCTGTGCCCGATGATGTATGATCTGATGTTGTGACATCTTCAATACATCCAGCTTAGATCGTGTAGAAAGCTCTTTTCCTCCTTTACTTAAAGTCCAGTTCTTGTCGAGCTCCGACTCCTTGCCATTAACAAGCGCTTCTCTGCCGGCTTTCAGCGACGCTTCAAAATATTCCATCAAAGCCTCCGAAGATTCTTTTACGAGGAATTGATTAGTACTCACGTCCAGATCAAGACCATCCGTGTTGAATGTCATCGGTATCCAGGTAGGTAATTCCGCTATATGCGTAGCCAGCCTGCCCATCGTCATACTCTTCTCGTGAGGCTTCCAGCCCAACTTATCCGTTGGTACCTGCTTCAACATTTTCCTGGTAGTCTCAGCTTCCTGGTCAAATTCTTTCAAATACAATTCAAGAATAGTCATATCGTTTTCCTTTTTTGTTGTTGATACAAAGTAAATACCGCCTTGTGACAACCCTATGTCAGTAGCATCTCTCTATAACAAAACTTTTTTTTGAAGTGTTGCCCCCACCATAAAAAAAGCGGGTGTATCAAATTATATTGATACACCCGCCAGCAAACTCATTACGCTTCTATTTATTTCTTCCAGCTATTATCCTTCGGAGTGGCATCCATAAATAAGCCACCATCAACTGAAACCTCTTTGATGGCCGACTTCCCAGGCACCTGTATCACCACTTCTTTGGCATTCTTCTGCCAAACAGCCGGCGTATAATGGAACTGACGCTTCTCCCCGCTCTCATCTGTTACCTCCATATCAAATGGAATGGCAAAACCACCCACATTCTTGATGGTAACAGCATTATTCTTCACACCAGCTACCAAAAGGTCTATATAATTATTACTGAAAAACCAGTTATTCCAGAACCAGTTCAGGTTCTTACCTGTAGCGGTATTCATGATATTGAAGTAATCCCATGGAATAGGATGTTTCCCATGCCAGGTATCCATATATACATGCAAGGCCTTCTTAAAATCTTCATCTCCCAATAAATCCTTTAATGCGAGATATGACAACGAAGCCTTACCGTAAGAATTACTTCCATAACCCATACCACTCACCTGTGTTGACATACTGATAATAGGCTGATCTTCTTCTGTAGACGGGTCCTTCGTATAATAAGACACCCTGAAACGCTGATAAAACTTATCAGCCTTCGCTTTACCCACATCCGCAATACCGATCAGGTATTCGAAAGTAGTAGCCCAACCCTCATCCATAAAGGCATAGCGGGTTTCGTTGATACCCATGTAAAAAGGAAAATAAGTATGCGCCATTTCATGATCCTGCACCAACTTGGCGAAATACATATTATCGCCCACAGTATTATCATTCACCATCATCGGATATTCCATGTCTGCATATCCTTGAAATGCGGTCATCACCGGATAAGGATACTTAACGCCAGGCCAGTGGTTTGAAAACCATGCCAGCGATTTACGGCCAAAATCCACCGAATGATGGAAGTCTACCGCAGTATCATTATAAGCTGCCTGCACACTGCATCTCAAGCCAGTGGCTGTATCCAGCACCGAACTACTCGCATCCCATACATAGTGGTCACTGATGCCATATACCACATCCGTGATATGCTTAGCCTCAAATTTCCAGGTATTATAGTCTTGCTGCTTGGTAACCTTATGACCCAGCATATCCTGTAGACTAGCAATATTTATGGTATTATCCGCTGTATAAGAGGCTTTCAGTTTCGCAGCCACTTCAGGCTGCAATACTTCTGGAGCATTAAGCAGATTTCCAGTTCCCCAAACCACAAAGTTTTTAGGAACAGTCACCGCTACGGTATAATCATTGAAATCATTGTAAAACTCAGCTCTGTCCGTATGTGGGAGATCATCCCAGCCATTATAGTCATCGTAAACGGATACACGCGGATAAGCATAAGCTGCAAATGCGGTCGTGCTGTCAATCATCCCTTCACGGCCACTCTCCTTTGACAAGTCATAGTGCCAGGTAATTTCAATTTTAGCACCGCCATTTGGTGTGATAGGCGTAGGCAGTCTAATGTAGCCTACCGTGCCGACATCATTATTAAATTTCAGCTCCTGTCCATTGTAAACGAATTTATCAATGGTAACGCCATCAGTCAGGAAGTCGCTGGAATGATAACCATCGCGGGGCGCATTCGTTTTGTGGAGATTCGTATTCATGCGAATCCACAGCAGCTTTAGACTATCCGGACTGTTGTTGGTATACTGGATACTTTCTGTGCCATGCACCGTACGCGACGGCGGGCTCAGTTTAATCTGTATATCATAATTTCCTTTGTTTTGCCAGTATTTGGCTCCGGGGTGGCCGCTCTTATCGCGGGTACCAGCGGTATAGGCATTGCGGATATTCCTGGGCATATACAGTTCTTGCGCCTGTACAGCCGAATATCCTACCGCCATTAGAAGTAGTAGTAAATGCTTTCTCATAATCAGAGGATGAAATCTGATCTAACTTCGGTAAAAATACCCGCATTTACAAACCATTTTCTTATAACTGGTGTGCTCCAATGGATAAGTGGCTATCGCTAATACGCGGTTTTCCGTCTATATCCAGCGCCCCTACAATAGAATCCGGCAATAACATTCCACTACTTTTAGCCCCCGACGACGCCTTTAAGTGGATATCCGGTAAATCCACATTCCTTAACTGAGGATCCTGACCATAAACTGACACGGCATCCATACCGCTGGCACGCTGCCAGCTTATCAAATCCGTATATGGATTACCGTTAGTACTGTTCCAGATCCATTGTGGTGTGCCGGTTGTATAATACCAGTTGTTATCCACCATATTCCCCCTACCTGTATTTGTATATTTGTGCAGGAAGACGTCTACCGGTCTTGCATATACGAGATTATTACGAACAATATTATTGAAGCACTGTTCCGTTAAACGAAGCTCCCCTTCTATCTCTCCGAAGGCGCCAGGCACCTTGTTATTCATAAACAAAGTATTATTTACCACATAGCAATCACGGGTGCCGCCAGAAGTATAACCCAGGTACCCACCCAGGTAGATGCCTGTACGCCAACAGTTATATACGAAATTATTTCGCACGATACAGTTGCTGGTAGGAAAGGCATCATTCTCGCTCACAATGCCAATTCCTCTGTCTGCATCATGTATTTTATTTCTCTCTACAATAATATTTCTCGCGCCATCTACATAAATCGCAATAGCGCCATGTCCGTGTATACTGCCGATGGGGCCTCGCGTCATATCGATGTTGTATAACTCGTTATCGCTGATAAGTCCGTTCCGCGCATAGTTCAGCACCGGATTAGGATTAGCGGCATAGCCTCCCGCCGCATCTATACCGATATTCTCTGTATTATAAATTTTATTGCCTCGGATAATAAATCCATCTACATAACCATTGATGGTAAGATTTTCACTATATCCTGTTTGTGTATCATGTATTTCGTTATTCTCTACGATAATCTGCTGCAAAGGCTCGCTGGTATTACCTATCAACAATATGCCATGACCGCTTCTTCCCTGTTCCGGCGATAGCTCAGATGCAATATTATACACCCTGTTATTGCGTAACGTAATAGCTGTAGCGCCATTATTCACTGTAATACCATTCACTTCCGTTCCTTGGGTCGCAGTTCTCAGGTTGCAAAATTCCAGGCCGTTTACGGTCAGGAAATGTGCATTACTAATCGTTAACAGGCTAACTGCTGCACTGGTTAGTATCCCTGTACCATCGATCAGTACACGTTCTCCGGGCATGGCGCTAAGTGTAACCGGTGCCGTTATAGTACCATTTACATTAGCCACCACTAACTGATTATATGTTCCTCCCCTCAGTATCACAGAATCTCCTGGCCGGGCTTTTCCTAATGCCACATTGATCGTCTTCAGGGGATGATGAATATCGCCGGCAGCGCCATCAACTCCAGTTGCAGCCACATAAATAGCATGCGATGCTGGTTTAACAGTAACGCCTGAACGATCCGCTGAACTGCCGCTACAACTCATTATAGCCATTATCACGCAGGCAAATGACCAATATACGCTCATGGCTACTCGGAGATAATTTTTCTGATACAATTGTTATCCTTATCCTTTACATACAATGTTCCATTCTTATCCAAAGCCACACCTACCGGGCCTGCGAAAGATGCGGCCTCCCCTACTCCATTTGTAAATCCGGGTGCATTACCTCCTGCATAAGTTCTTACATCATAAGTACCTGCACTGATAAACCGAACACTCTGATCGATATTATATGGGGTCGAAATATTGCCATCTCCTGCGAGATAGATGTTCCCTTGTGCATCTAGTGTCAAATCCCAGGGCAGCGAGAAACGTGCTGTGGTGGCGGATCCATTAACATAACCTAATTGCCCGGTGCTGCCTGCTATTACTGTTGAAGTCCAGGTTTTGGCATCAAAACGCAACAATGTATGATCCCCATTTACACTCATAATTAAACTCCCCTGCGGATCAAACGCAATACCACCGGGATAATTGATACCATTGATGATCTTATCCTGGCTATTATCACTATTGATTCGCCACACGCTACCGGGGCTATCAGCTATAGCATAGTACAATTGCTTTGATACTTTGTCGTAGGTTATAAACCACGGCGCTACATTACCCCATACCAGTACAGTGGCATTTCCATCGGGCGTAATTTTTCGTATATCCCAGTTGCCAGGATCAGCAGTATATATATTTCCCTGCCCGTCCATGGTCATACCGTATAGTAAAGAAAATTTCGCATCGGTACCTTTACCCTCCGCAAATCCGCTGATACCAGGACTTCCAACAAACAGGCTCACATTTCCCGCACTATCAATTTTTCGTATACAGTGGTTGCCTACATCTGTCACAAACACATTAAACTGGTCATCTACCACAATACCAGCACTTCTATACCAGCTTTCTCCATTGAAATTAAACTGTGCATCGGTGCCCTTGCCATTGGCATAACCAGCCTTACCATTACCCGCCAGCGTTGTAACGCTTCGCGTATATACGTAGTTGAAAAGTTTAGTACTCACCACACTGTCCTTCCCTGATGTCACCACGATATGACCCGTACCACATTGTTTAGGCACAATGGCCATCAGCTGGTTCATATTCGTGCGTAGCACCGTACATTTATGGCCGTTGATGGTCACCGTAAGCTGACTGGTATCCATTGCGAAATTGTCGCCACTGATCAATATCTCCGTGGTACGCCCTCCCGTCTCCGGCGTGAAATTATCTATACGCATGGCAGCACCTGCCACATGCGCAGCAATATTATCTTTCTTACAGCTGGCAAAAGTAATCAGCCCTACCAGGCAACAGGTATATATTTGCTTTATCATAATTTTTTGTAGGTAGATGATGAAATAGATTACCAGCCAGGATTTTGTACCAACGCTCTGTCGCGGGTGATATCCTGTTGCTGTATTGGAAAGAGATACATTTTATTATCCCAGGTACGTTGCTGAAATAAAGTACGTTTGTAAAAATCGGTGAAGGCAAAACCTAATCCGTTATCATTTGCATTTACGTTCAAACCGTAAATGGTCTGGTTTTCCGGCTTACCTAGCAGCAACCTTCTTACAAGCGTATAATACCTGTCGCCTTCAAAACACAGCTCCACCTGGCGTTCACGCAAAATATATTTACGCATCTTATCTGCATTTCCCACCGCATCGGGATACAATGTTTCGATGCCCGGCAGCCCTGCTCTGGCGCGTACCATATCCAGATACTTCACGATATCTGGATTTCCCGGATCATACTCATTCAATGCTTCTACATAATCCAATAAGATTTCTGAATAGCGCAGTATTGTAAATACACCAGGGTTACTCACCTGATCGAAACGGATGTTATCATTAGGACTAATGCGCTTGGCCATGAGATAGCCGGTAATACTATTGTTTCCAGCAGATTTCTGCCCTGATTTACCATTGTAATAAAACTCTATTCTTCCTCTGCCATCTGCATTGGCGTCAGAAGAAAAATAGTTCCTGTCATCGGCGGTTTTGGCAGCCAGCACTGGACGGCCGTTGTACGCCACATATGCATAGAAACGCGGCTCTCTGTTGGCATACATATTCCAGTCGCCGGCCTTTTGTTCCCAGCTGTTAACGCCATCCTGTTGCGCGAAACCTGTTTCCTTATACCCCGACGCAGGATCTTCGATAAACCGGCCATCATTCATCGCGAAAGCATCTACCAGGTTCTGGGTTACGTTATACATATTAGCGCCCGCAGGGCCAGGAGAGGCACATTTGGTGAAGCCCCACTTACTCCAGGATACCAGCCCTATAATAATTTCATTGTTCCACGCTGTCAGGAAAACATCCCGGGTAGAGAGATAAGGGTTGAACTGACTATCGCCATTATCCAAATTCGTATATAGTTTATAGTTAGCTGCATCGATAATGGCTTTATCTGCGGCAGCAGCCAGTTTCCAGCGGTTTACATCATAGGCTGCCGGCGCTAATGGTGTACCATCCTGGTTTTTAAAAGAAGAGAAATTAGAATTCCCATTCCAGAGCGGGCTCGCTGCCAGTTGCAATACCTTCGCCTTGATTGCCATACATGCGCCACGGGTGGCCCTGCCATCATTAGAGGCATTTTCCCAAACGGCCGGCAGGTTCGCTGCAGCCTTATCCATCAAAGCAATGATGGCTGCTACACAAGTATCAAAAGGTGCGCGCGGATAGTTATTAAAATCATCTGTTTGCGACAGCACTTTGTCCAGCTTCACAAACGGACCATACTGGCGCAACAGCTGCCAATAATGGTAACCTCGCAAAAACTGCACCTCAGCTTTATACTGTTTCTTTAAGTCATCACTGAGCTGATTACCCGGTACCTTATCAATATTCTCTTCAAAGATGATTGATTTTCGTATAGCCGTGTAACTGTTGGACCAGAAATAGAATGACCAGTCTACGGGACTCCAGTTACCGCTCACTATCAACCTCGCGCTGGTGGTAGGAATACTCACGGAAGATTCATCTGACACACCCACTTCCGGATAATTACCACCATCAGAAATATGCAGATAGCCATATACGTTATAGAGATAAGCCTCTGCATTGGCACGGGTTTGCCATATTTGGTCTTCTGTAAGGAGATTATCAGGTTTTTTGTCCAGGTATTTGCTGCAAGCACTTAGCGCGATCGCTATTGAACAGAGAAGTATGCAGCATAATTTATTTGTCTTCATAACAATTATCTTAAACGGTTAAAACTGCGCTCTCACACCAACTGTAATAGTTTTAGCGAAAGGATACTTCGCGCCATTGGCGCCTAGTTCAGGGTCCCAGAGTTTGAATTTGGTAAAGGTGAGCAGATTGGTACCTGTAGCATAAAAGGTAATATTGCTGATCCCTTTTTTCTTCATATCAGGCGTTATTAATGAATAGCTCAGTGTAGCCTGTTTCAGTCGCATGAAGCTGCCATCCCTCAACCAATGAGTGCTGTTCTGATAATTGTTATCACTCAAACTGGCAATTGTTAATCGCGGATAATGTGCATTAGGATCGGGATGTTCGGTAGTCCAGCGATTGGAGACATCAGTGAGTATACTCGCAGAATATTGTCCCATACCTGCAAACGGTACCACGCCTACACCACCTGCGCCGGCGTCGCCAAAAGCTATCTCCGAGCCATTAGCCATAATACCTACATCTGCCACTCCGGCAAAAACGGTGGAGAGTTCCAGCTTCTTATAAGTAAGCGTAAAACCATAACCATAGGACCATACCGGGAAATTGGATTTACCAAGGAAGGTCATATCATTGGCATCAATTTTTCCATCGCCGTTTAAGTCGGCATATTTAAGATCTCCAGGGTACATCTTCCTTGTCTGCGCAGGACTCTTATCAATTTCATCCTGACTCTGGAAATATCCTAAACTGACGTAACCTCTGTATTCTCCGTTCTGGTGGCCTTCCAGCTGCTGATATGGATATAATGCTTTTGGTTGATCGGCATATAATATTTTATTACGTGCATACGTGATATTTCCAAACAGACGGATACTGACATCTTTGCCCAGTCGATCAACATACTCCAGACTCGCGTCCAGTCCTTTATTGATCATCTCTCCCATATTGGCATAAATGGCAGCATCATATCCTGCAATCGGAGAAATAGAGTTTCTTAACACCAATATGCTGTTACGATGATCCTGGAAATAATCTACTACAAGATTTAATTTATTGAAGAAGCCTGCTTCCAGTCCAATATCTGTTTTGGCAGATTTCTCCCAGGTGAGATTATCTGTGCCGATGGTGCTTGCAGAGATGCCACCATACCAGGAAGGCGAGTAGCCGAAACCTATACCACCAGCACCATTGATATAAGTGAGATAACCAAAGCGATCACCATTCAGCTGATCATTTCCTGTTTTACCATACGAGCCACGTATTTTCAGCAGGTTTATTTTTCTGATATAAGGCTGAAAGAAATTCTCTTTTGAAATCACCCATCCTGCAGATACTGCTGGGAAATAGCCCCAGCGCTTTCCTTTATCGAAGTTTTCGGAACCGGTGGCACCGAAGTTCACTTCAGCCAGGTAACGATCTTTGAAAGAGTAGGTGGCCCTGGCAGCGGCGCTCTGGTTGCGGAAAGGAATAGCTAGTTTCAGGTTGTCGGCAGATCCTATCACTCTATTACGCATAGATCCTACGAGGAGGCCTCCAACAGTATGGTTGCCAAAACTTCTGTTATAGTTGATATTGCCTTCGAGGTACATCACTCTTTCACCCGAAGCAGAGTAACCGTAACCCAGGTAGGTATCTCCGGTGCGGGTACGCTCAAACTGTAAGTTGCCAGCTTCATCACGGGAGCCAGCATACCATAAATCGTTGGTACCTGGCCGTTTGGTATCAAACTCACCGTAGCTATCAAAAGAAAAACGCGCTACAGCCGAAAGCCCTTGAGTGAGGGCATCCAAGTGCTGAGTAAGCGATAACACCGACTGCACCGAAGGCTTAAACTCCGTGCTATAGCCGGAGTTCTGCACCATGTTATAAGGATTGGCGCCGCCATTATTTCTGGGTCCCGCCCATTTATTGCCAGGATAAGAAATGGGAAAAGAGATAGGATTGGTAGCATAGGCGGCATACCATATGCCGCCTGCAGGATTGCCCGGAAAGTGGCTGTTTACCAGCATAGAGGCCACATTCAGTGATAGCAGTGTAGACTTGGTAACGTTCATGTCTACGTTACTTCTGAAATCGTAGCGTTTGAAATTCAGGTTAGGATTATAACCGTTCTGGTTGGATACTTTATATTGTCCCTCCTGGTCGTAGAAAGACATAGATACATAATATCGCATGGCCTCGCCCCCGCCGTTTACATTGACGTTGGCATTGGTCATGGAGGCCCAGTCTTTATAGATAGATTTAATCCAGTTTACATTGGGGTACAAGTATGGATCCAGGCCGGAAGCTGTTTTGGCGATGACTTCATCAGAATAGGCCGGTGCTTCGCCGGCATTAGTTTTCGCTTCATTATATAATTTCATGTAGGTCACGCCATCTGCCATCTGTGGTAGCTTTGTTAAGCCTGTCCAGCCGGTTTCGGCTTTGGCCGATACCCTGGGCGTACCGGCAATACCTCGTTTGGTTGTAATGATTAATACGCCATTCGCGCCTTTGGCGCCGTACACCGCGGTAGCAGAGGCATCTTTCAGCAGTGAAATACTGGCGATATCCTCTGGATCTATATTATTAAATGCACCACCATAGGTAGAATTAATATCATTACGCTGAACCCCATCAACTACTATCAGTGGTGTAACAATACCAGTGAACGTGCCTATACCACGGATGGTGAACTGCGGGTTGTCATATCCCGGCTCTCCGCCGCTGTTTTGCATGGATATTACACCAGAAACCTTTCCTACCAAGGCGTTTGTAAGAGAGGCTACCGGCACTTTCATATCGGCCATGTTTACACTGGACACGGCGCCGGTTACTGTTACTTTTCGTTGATTACCGAAACCTACTACCACTACTTCATTCAGCTTGTCTACTTTTTCTGTCAGCGTAATTTTTATCGTTCGTCTGGTATTTACGGGTACATCTTCTGTATTCATACCTACCATGGCTACACGAACAATACTGTTTTTATTGACTGTAATACTGAAGATGCCCATCGCATCTGTCACCATACCGCGTGTGCTGCCAATTACGCTCACGGTAGCCCCTGGCACCGGTGTACCGTTAGTAGCCAGCACCTGCCCTCGCACCTGCCATTCTTCGTCTTGCTGCGTGATTACAGCAGGGGCAGGTGCGGGTAATTTCTTATCCAGGATAATACGGTTATGCTGGATCACGTAGGAGATGTTTCTATCTTTCAGGATAGTACTCAATACTTCCTGCAGCGGTGTGGCATGAAAGCTGACACTCACTTCCTCGCCATCATTGAGCAATTGGTTGCTGTAAACGAGAGTGAGCCCTGTCTGCCTTTTTATGGCAGTAAACACCTGTAACAAAGACAAGTGGTTGCCGGAGATAGTCACAGTAGCACGGGCGGCACGGGCGCTATCCTGGGCGCTGACAGCTTGTATGCAGCAGCAACAACATAGCAGCCATAGCAGCAGCAAACTACGCAGGCGTATAGTTTTTTTCATCGCGGAATAGTTTAGAGGTAATCATTACATCTTAACTACACGCGATTTTAGAAACGGGTGACAGGAAAAAATAAAATTATCGGAGAATTATTTTATCGCCATGAACGACGCTGGTAATATTGCCTGTGACTTTCAGGTCGGATAAGAAGTCTTCTAATTTATTACGCTCCATAAGCCCTGTAAACGACCGGGCAGATAGTGCGGGGTTTTCGATCTCTACTTCCACGCCATAAAACCGGGCGGCAATAGGCGCCAGCTGCCGCAGTGGCAAACTGTGGTAATAGGTGATACCAGACATCCACGACAATACATCTTCCTCATCAAACTTACGTACGGAGAAATCATTATTTTCATAGATAGCCTGGCTACCAGGGTTTAATAATTGCACCTGTCCGGCATGGCTGTGCAGGCGTACTTGCCCGCTTACCAACGACGTTTGTACGATACCGTTATTATAGGTATTTATATTAAAGCTGGTACCTAATACTTCTATCTGCTGGGCGGCACTCCTTACAATAAACGGCCGTTTGCTATCTGCCGCAATTTTAAAATAAGCCTCTCCTTCTACGCTTACTTCTCTGGTGTTACCATAAAAATTAAAAGGAAAACGTAAGGTGGTAGCTGCATTCAACCATACTTCCGTACCATCCGATAGCAGCAGTCGGTAATGTTCTCCTGGAGGAACGGTTAAGGTGTTGAGGGTAGTGTCAGCGGAAGTATAAGCCAGTTGTCCATTTTTAGTTTTAATAACGGCATCGCCTATACGAATAACATGATTACTATCTTGTCGTAATGTAATGGTGTTACCATTGGCGAGATTAAGCTGCACAGGAGGTTTAACGGCAATGGCTAAACGAGCAATACTATCTGCGATGGGTTTATTTCTGAGGTGCAGGTACCATGCGCCGGAGAAGGCTATGAGCAAGAGTATGGCGGCAGCGGAAACCATCCGTAGGCGGTGCATTCGCACAATTTTTTTGCGACGGCGGTAATGTTGCTGCAAGGCCTGCTGGGGATCTGCATGTTGGAGTACCGACTTCACCGGAAGCGTATTTCCTTCATCCACCAGCTTTTTCCACTGCTGTGCAAAACTTTCATTCTGCAGCAACTGTGTTTCAATATATTGTTCATCTTCGGGGCTGAGATTTCCCGACTCATGTTGAATATATAGTTGGAATATATGGTCTTGTTCCATTGTCATTATTTCTGAATGATGGCATGACGTAGTAATTTCAGGCCGCGCTTCAGATGCGTTTTAAAAGAATTCAGGCTGATGCCCATTTCATCGGCAGCTTCCTGGTATCTTTTTCCTTGTATATAAACTAAGTGAATGGCGGCTCTCTTTTGTCTGGCCATTTCGTCAAGAGTAGTATTGAGTTGCCGGGTGTAATCCGGACTGTTTTCTGGTGGCCTGTCTGTAATGTCCTGTAACAGAGAAAAACCTTCCTGTTGCTCTTTGGTCAGCTTTTGCTTACGCAGATGGTTCAGACAACGGTTTTTTACAGACTGATGAAGATAGCCTTTAACATCCCCATTGAGATTTAAATATAACTTTTTATCCCAGATATCGACGAAAAATGTTTGCACGAGGTCTTGTGCTTCTGCTTCATTGCGCAGAAACCAGTAAGCATTAAGGCAGAGCATCTGGTAATATTTTACGAAAAACGTATCAAAAGCGGCGCTGTCGCCTGCCTTTAGCCGTTCCATCAGCTCATAGTCTGGTTGTTTTTCCATGGAATACCTGGCCGTGTGAAATACAGGAAATATGCTATTATTAAGGATGGCAGCCTGCCTGGTCACTGTTCACTTATAATGCTGCCGGCATTTACTATTATCTTGGTTGATAGGATCAAGATAATAATTTTTTATTTGTATTAAGAATTTTTTGGGAGATGATCGATGGGGAGATGATCAGATAGTATTAATATATGGTTGATGGATAACAACATCGCGCCAGGTAATTTGCTTTAGCTGGCGCGATGAGATGGATTATTTCAAGGAGAGTTTGATCTTTATGGTTTCTCCTGGCTGCAGCGTTCCGGGATGTGTTTTTATTAAAACGGGCATGACGTCTGTTTTCAGAACGGCCTGTTCATAGCTTCCGAAAAACTGTACGGTTTCCACGGTGGCAGCTACGCCGCTACCTTTTGTCAGCTGTACATTTTCAGGACGAACAAAAACCTGCGCTGCCTTGGTTTTGATGCCAAGCAACTTAGCTTGTTCTGCAGAGAGCAGGTTATATGTACCGAAAAGTTCCGCACAATATTCATCTGCCGGTTGCAGGTAGATATCCTTTGGTGCGCCCTGCTGCACAATATCACCACCACGCATAATCATGATGCGGTCCGCCCAGGACATCACATCCAGTGGATCATGGGAAGTGAGCAGGCAGGTAATGGAAAGATCTGCTGCGATATCTGCGATCACCTGTTTCAGCATTTGCTTGTGGATCATATCCAGATTGGAGTAGGGCTCGTCCAGCACGAGCAGCTGCGGCGCTGTAGTGAGCAGCCGGGCTAATGCCACCCTTTGTCTTTCGCCACCAGAAATCTGGTCGTTTTTACGTTTGAAGAGATGCGTAATACGACATACTTCATAAACTTTTGCTGCGTCTTCATCTACCAGTTTATTATCACGGGCAAGGATTTCCTCTACCCTGAAGTTATTTCTGAGTTCAAAATGCTGCGAGAGATAAGCGATTCCTGGGTGTCCGGGAATCAGGACTTCCAAAGGCCCTTTGACACGGTTTCCCTGGAAATGTACGGTACCTTCATCTGTTTGCACGAGGCCGGAAATAATTTTTAGGAGCGTACTTTTACCAGAACCGGTAGCACCGGCAATGGCGAGCTTCTGGAACTGCGGCATTTCAAAACTTACCTGTTTCACTGCCAGTTGCTCCTGATGGGCTTTGCTGATCTGATTTACTTCAAGAAAATTCATCATGAGGGTGTAAAGGTATTCAAAATGAAGAATAATCATATCTTTTATACATCACAGCTACAATCCCTTGCGGTTTTTTTATAATACATTATATTTGCAGGCCCAAATTGGCATAATTTTGGACAATGCCCATGTTTAGAGGGAATTTTAAAGATTTTAACCATGAAAAAAACATTCGTCGTAGCAGCAGCCGCTTTAGCATTATTTGCTTGTAAAGGCCAGCCGGACCAGGCAGCCATTGAAGCAGCTAAAAAAGCCACCATTGACTCTATCAATAACGTTGAAGCTATCAAACAACGTACTATAGATTCAATGAACTATGTAAGCAAGCATCATCATAAAGGTGGTAGCGAAAGCGGTTTTAGCCCAGCTACATACACCAACGAAGAAGGCGCAGCAGCCAACAACGCTCCTGCGGCAGCAGCAGCTACCCCTGCTGAGAAAAAGAAAAAAGGATGGAGCTCATGGAGCCATACTGCAAAAGGTGCCGTAGTAGGTGCTGGTGCTGGTGCTGTTACTGGTGCGATCGTTAATAAAGATCACGTGAAAGGCGCCGCTATCGGAACCCTTATTGGTGCCGGCGTTGGCGCTGGTACTGGTGCCATCGTGGATCATTCTAAAAAGAAGAAAGCAGCAAATCAATAATTAGAATATTTATTGCTATCTCTCCCACCTTCGGCGAAGAGAGATAGCAAAATGAAAGCGGGTGTTTCAAAGGAATTTGAGACACCCTCTTCTATTTTAAGAATATATCCTAAAGTGAATGATAGGTTTTAATTATAACAGCTACATATGTTGGTTGTCAAATCGGCATCGGGGCGATTAAAACTGTATATATCATCTCCAAAGCCTTTATTTTTGTGATGTTGCCGGGATTATTCGACGCTTCCTCTCCGCCACTAATGGTAGCTAAGAAATTGAGGTGGAAAATATTTCAAGTTGATAGATAATAAGTGTTGTGTCTGTTTCTCGTAGTAAGGATTCCAGCTTATTAAGCTGATGAAAATAACTTTTCTCTAAGCAAAATTTCGTAACTTTTAGATCCCAAAAACAGCCTCAGATAATCATTATTTATAACCTCAAAACAATCCTTATGAGCAACACACAAACCAGAATTTATGCCGGTGGCGCATTTGCCTTTGGCGAAAACGGTGCAGTAGAAGCCATTCAGCAAGGCGGTTATTCTACATTAGTACTATGGTCGGTTCATGTGAATACAGAAGGAAATTTGATTTTTAATAATACTCCTTTTGTCACTAACGGAGTATATCAGGAAGCTAAGCCGATGAATTTGCCTGATAGATGTGCAACACTTTATAAGCAGAACGTTGGTATTATCTTTTCGGTAGGAGCAGGCGGAACCAGCGATTTTGCGAATATTTCCACTTTCGTAAAAAATGGAGTACCCGGACCAGGAAATAACCTGTACGATAACTTCAATGCCTTGTTAGCCGCTATGGTAGCAGCTGGCGGAAATATTGATGCCATTGATTTTGATAATGAAGATTACATGAACACTACTACGATGGTAAATTTTGGGCTGATGCTGAAAGCCATCGGGTATAAATCTGTAAGCTTCTGTCCATATTATGAAAGTGACATCTGGAATCAGACTTTTCAGGATTTAATTACCCAAGGGGGAAGCAACTTTGTAAGTGCTATCCATCTGCAATGTTACTCTGGCGGTATGGGAAATAATCCTCAAGGTTGGGGAAGTGTTATCGCTGGAATAAATCCTGGCACCTTATTAATTCCGGGTTTAGGAGCTATGCAATCGAGTGGCTGGTGGCAGGATAACGCACCCGGACAAAATGTAGTGACGAAACCTAATGTAGCAATGTATGGCAACGGTGATTGGTCGGGCATGCTGAGGCAAGGAACTTATAGTAGTGCCAATGAAGCCATGCAGAGTATGCAGGGAGGAGAAACATTCTTTTTCTATTGTAATCAGACAATCATTCTTCCTACTGGTACATTTCCGGCAACGACGGCTGTGTTTTTCGGTGGAGCACCGTGGTGGGGAAGCGCACCGCAATGTGATGGTTATGAACTAAGCGGACAATGTCAGAATACATATAATGAAGGTGGGGCTTGTCCAAGTGATTTACAGACTCAGTATAGTGCCTGGAGTAATCAGAAATATGCTGTAAACGGAGGTTTCATCTGGCTATATGATTCTATTGTCAATTGTACACTTTCTACCTGCTGTAATGGAGTAAGTAACAATAGTACGGTTACTTTAGCAAAAGCCTACAGAGATGCAATTTACAATGGACTAAATAGTTGAAAAAAGAGAGGCTGTCTCAAAAGTAATTTTAACTCGATTTTATTCGGGTTAGCTGATGGAGAGAATTTTCGTTTATGCAATTCTCAGCACCTTCAGATTACTTTTGAGACACCCTCTTTCTTGGTGAACATTCTATATAAATATTATTCAGTCTTAATACTCTTCACTGGATTCATACTGGCAGCACTATACGAAGTATACCAAACCGTAATCAAAGCAATTACTGCGGTAATACAAGCCGGTAACAGAAAATCCGCAGGCCCCAGATGGATACTATATGCATAACTCTGCAACCACTTCGACATCACCATGGCAGCAAACGGCGCTGCAATCACAAATGCAATCACTATTAACCGAGCAAACTCACGGCCAAACAACCAGAGAATAGAACTTACTGTAGCACCCAATACTCTCCTCACGCCTATCTCCTTGCGCTTTTGCACCGCCTGGAAAGAAACCAGCCCCAGTAAACCAATGCAGCCTATCAAAATCGCAATGACTGCAAATATCCTGATCAACTTCATCATCATCGTTTCTACATCGTATAGCTGAGTAATAGCATCATCCATGAAACCATATTCTATCAGCTGTTCCGGATATATAGCGCTATATACTTTTTTGATATCATCTATTACATGCAGATTCCCCTGCTTTATTTTGATCGCACAACCAGTGAAATTGTCCGGCTGATAACTGATCCTGACAGGATCTATCCCATGGTGTAAGCTCAGGTTATTAAAATTTTTCACCACGCCCACTACATCTAAAAACCGGCCTTCCATCTGTATACGCTTGCCCAATATATCTGCTGGTCTGGCTATTCTCAACTTCTTCACAAACATCTCATTTACCATCACACTATTAGTATCATTGGGATAGAAGTTTCTACCTGCTACCAGCTTAATATCGAACATGCTGAGATAATGCTCGTCACCATTCTTTGTATTTACTTGCCAGGCCTCACTTACAGGGCTATTATTATACTTTACATCGCTGTAATTGTTATTATCAGATAGTGGAGGAGTATAACACAGACTTACATCTGTAACGCCCGGAATCTGCAGGAGCCTATTCTTCAGCGCCACATTGCTACTCTCCTTCGCTCCACGCAAATCAAGTAACAGGATACCATCTTTCTTAAATCCTAAATCTGCATTGATGGCGTAATACATCTGTCGAGCTACTACCAGTGTGCTGATAATCATAAACTGCACTACCACAAACTGCACCACCACCAGGCCGCGACGAATATTAAAACTCCTGCCACCAGGAGCCACCACCTTGCCTTTCAAGGCTTCAACCGGCTTAAACCGCGATAATAACCAGCCCGGATAGAAACCCGCCAGCAAGGAAGTAAGGATAAACAGACCTATTGCAAAACTCGCTAAAGTCAATACCAGCCGCGAATCCATATTGATCGTTACACTAAACAACTGATTCAGATAAGGTAAGGAGAGCATCGCTCCTATACAGCCAACCACCATGGCTATCCCCACAATGCCTGCTGTCTCAAATAAAAACTGCCAGAGCATTTGCCAGTGCGAGCCACCCAAAGCCTTGCGCACGCCCACCTCTTTACTTCTTCGTATAGACTGCGCCGTAGCCAGGTTCACAAAGTTGATACAGGCCGTAACAATGAGTAATATGCCTATCAAAGCGAGGCCCGTCAGATAACGTTTATCTATCACACCATTAAAGCGGGAATCAAAATGACGCTCTGATAAAGGCTGCAGGAAATAGTGAAATAATTTAGCATCTTCCTTAGAATAGTATTTATTTACCAACCCTTTCAACTGATTATCTACATCAGCCTCTCTGACACCAGGCTTTACCTTCAGATAACACTGCATGGAAGTACTCAGCGTATTCCAGTTGCTATCGTTAACAAAGCCCGGACTTAACCGATGAAGATTCTCAAATGGCAGGTAGATCTCTTCCTGATTATCTGTATTTACAGGCACATCTTTCAAAACACCTGCAATCGTATATACGACATTGTTATTAACTACCAGTGGCTTACCTACAGGGTCCTGGCCAGGATAGATTTTATCTGCTACATTTTTCGTAACCAGGGCAGTGTTAGGTTCCGTCAATACAGGTTGACGTCCGTTGAGCATAGGTATATCAAATATCTTGAAATAGTCTGGCTGAATATAGGCGCCGCGAAACTTAAACTTGCTGGCATCGCCGACTTGGGTAGTAGTCACCAGCATCGCCGACCTGGTGGACCTCATCGCCACAGCATCCGTAAAAGCATATTCCTGCCTTAATATATTAGCCATCGGCGAGGGTGCACTGGGGCCGGGATCTAACTGATTATCAAACCTGGTCTCAGATACTACGCGGTAAATACGCGCTTTATCAGGATGGTAATTATCAAAAGAATAGTGATAGTTGATCAGGCAAAATATCAATATGGCACAGGTAACACCCATGGCTAAACCGGTGATATTAATAATGGAGTATGTCTTGTTGCGCTGCATATTGCGCCATACTATTCTTAGATAATTCTTGACCATAGTTGGTTATTTATAGAGCAGCATGGGCTGCTACAAAAATGCCAGAATCATAAAACAATGATTTACAAACAAATATAAAAAAATTCATTAGGCTTTCTGTCCGTTTTTTAAACATAGGATGTTCGTTTCCGGACATCCAAAAATAAAAAAGCCACGCTAGAAAGCGTGGCCTGATACATCACCCAAATATAACTAGATATGAAAAGCTTCCCAGCCAGAAATCGTTGCACGATTGCAGGTCATGGCTTGTGTCCCGTTTTCACAGGAAACATATTTACCATTATTGCCTCGCAGCGAAATCGTACCGTCTGCGTTCACGATCCAGTCAAACTTTTCCCAGTCGCCAATAGTAGTACGGTTACACGTAATAGGATTGACGCCGTTTTCTGATGAAACATATTTTCCCATAGACTGAAGGGCTACTTTACCACCACCGGCATCTACCACGGTAAACTGCTCCCAGGCTTGTGCAGTGGCACGGTTACAGGTCATAGCCTGTGTTCCGTTTTCACCGCTAACAAAGGCATTATTGAAACCTTTGAATGTGAGTGTTTGTCCAATAGGTACAGATGACTGTGTGATACTGTATACACGAACATAGTCTACGTACATACTTGCTGGTAGTTTGCTTTCATCCACTGTCTGACCAGGGAAATCGCCAGCTACTGCAAGGTTTAGTATTATAAAGAACGGATTCTGGAAAGCGCCGGTATTGTTGATGTTGTTCTGCGTATTGGCAGCAACATATTGATTACCATCAACAAACCATTTGATTCCATTTGCATCCCACTCTACCGCATATACGTGGTAGTTTTCGGGATCTGTGGTGGTAGTACCACCGTAACTTACGTGCCCATTGTTATCCCAATGGATGGTTCCGTAGATCGTGTTGCTGGTGTTGACACGTTCCATGATGTCGATTTCACCGCATTTAGGCCAGCCTACAGAACCGATGTTGTTCCCCAACATCCAGAAGGCAGGCCATAAACCCTGGCCTGAAGGAAGTTTGATACGGGCTTCGATGCGGCCGTACTTAGTGGTAAAGTGCCCGGCAGTGTTCATGCGTGCAGAAGTATACGGCCATCCGTTTACGCTCTGTTTCTTCGCAGTGATCACCAGGTTGCCGCCGCTGACAGTTGCATTCGATGCCTGATAATATTCTTTTTCGTTGTTAACACCAGGTCCTGTTTCGAAAGACCAGTTGTTTGTGTTAACGCTGCTGCCATCAAATTCATCTGACCAGATCAGATTATAAGTATTGGCAAGTGCTACCTGAGCTTTTGCATTACCTGTAATTTTTTCAAGTGGCTGACTATTTTCAGCGCTCTTTGTACAGGAAGTAAGGGCTAATAACAGGGCTACGCCCACGTGGAATGGTTTTACAATCATGGAATTTATACTTGTAAAAGTTAACAAAAGAGGGGTGATATACTATCTTCATGGTTAGTCTCTTTGGAATTCGAGTTCATTTAATTGACAGCCGCCTTTAGTGAAATATATCCTGAACTGGTTCTGGCCTTTGTTCAGTTTAATATTTTTCACTGCAATACGCTGCCACCCCTGTACATCCTGAACTGCTACTGCGGTAGCCACGGTACGACCATTATTCAGCAGATTAAATACGGCATTACCCTCATCTTTTGCTGCTTTTACATAAATAGTATAAGTCCCTGCTTTGGGAACGGTTAAAGTATACTGAAGCCATTCTGTATCTTCTATGCTGAAAATATTATACTGGCCCTCTGCTGCGTTGATGTCTACTCCATCATTACGATATACACCTCCACGATTTCCTCTGGTATTGACGCCTGGTGTATAATGATAGCTGGCAGTATCCAGGTCGTTATAAGCATATAAGTTTCTGCCCAGGTCATAGTCTACCGCCTTTACCACTGCCTTATTGGTAATGGTATGTACCTTGAATGGTATGGTGGCGGTAGTACGTACCTGGCGGAACATAGCATCGGTCACATCCTGATGATAAATATTATTTTCTATACGCGCATCTGCCACCAGCTGCGTCAAGGCCGCATAAGCCGCATCCGCAGATGGCTTTGGCCCCTTGCCATTCCAGTAGTCCAGGATGGACTGATAACCTGGATTCAGCTTTATCTCCAAAGGCTGATTGAAACCAATTTTTTTCTCCTGCCACCATGCCCAGCCAATATCATTACGTTCCACCATACTAATCGTATGTTCGTACCAGTTATTAGAGTTCTCGCCGGATTCACCCATCCACAGTGGAACATTATATTGCGCTCTCAGTTCCAGGAAGTGTTTGATAGACGCTTCATCTGTGAAATTGCCATACTTATGGAAACTCAGTGCCATGTTATTATCCCAGGTAGGCAGTATCCCGTTATAATTATTACCAAAAGAATTTCCTTCGATGATAATCAGGTGATTATTATCTACTTCGCGGATAGCTCCAGTGATTTCCTGCATTAATTTCTTTAACGGAGCATTGGTTTTTTCTTTATTACCAATTCTGTCATCTACGTTTTCAAATCCCCAGTTAGGTTCGTTGATGATATCATAACCACCAATCCAAGGTTCATTGGCATATCGGGTTGCTAATTTTTTCCATAAAGCGATCATTTTTGCCTGATTTGCTTCACTTTGCCATAAGCTAGGCCGATCAGGATGACGATCAGATATGGGCAAATCATTTCCTTGTCCACCAGGTGTAGCATGTAAATCCAATATCAGGTACATATGATTGGCCTTACACCAGCTGAGCAAAGAATCTGTCAATGCAAAGCCATCTTCCAGCCAGGTTTGCTGACCAGCAACCGGCTCCTCTTCTACTGCCAGCGTATACAGGCGATAATGCATAGGCAGTCGGATGGAATTGAAACCCCATGCCGCCATACTATCAATATCCGCCTTAGTAGTATGACTTGTCAGCCAGTTTTTATACAACGTAGCTGTATGCTCCGGACCTACCAGCTCCTGGATTTTTTCCCTGATCTTATATTGCTGACCAATATTACCTACACGAAACATATATCCTTCCTGCAGCATCCAGCCACCTAATCCCATTCCTCTCAAAATGACCTTTTCGTTTTTACCATTCACTATAATATGGCCATTGGCTTTTAAAAAACCCTGACCTTGTGCAAGCATACCTAATGATAAAAAGCTGATTAAAAGGCTGGCTACTCTCCTGGCAAAGGAGCTTTCATTTCCGTGAAATCCCATACGTCTGACGTGAATTTATAAGTACTGATCCAATGCTGCGAAATTCTATAATCCCTTGAAAATAACCGAATTCTGGCCTACGTCAATTCTACTACATACCTCATCAAAACCGCCATTGATAAGGGAAATCATGTACTACATCCCTACTACAGCAAAAAAAATATACTTTTACCCCATGAACAGTATGAGGTATATCATTATTCTGGTACTGCTGATTTCGGGTCAACCAATAATCGCTCAAAATACAATTGGACTGTCGGGTATTGCCAACTACGACAAATCACAATATCATGGAAATGGTCAGACATGGGATATCGACATGGACCAGAATGGTATCATGTATTTCGCTAACAACGATGGGTTAATCTCTTTTAATGGCAGCACCTGGAATATTTTTCAGGTACCTAATAAAACGCGGGTACGATCTGTAAAGGTCGGCGACCATGGACGTATATACGTAGGTGCTCAGGACGAGTTTGGATATTTTAAGGCAGACGATAAAGGCGAATTACAATATACTTCCCTGAAACCTAAGATCCCCGCGGATAAGCGGCAGTTTGCCGACGTATGGAATATTGTGCAGCATCACAGCGATATGTTTTTCCGTACGCCCAATAAGCTTTTTAAGCTGGACAATAAGGGTAAGATTGACGTTTTTTTTGCGAAGATTGAATGGAAGGCATTAGGTAGCAGCGGAAAAAATTTATATGCAGAAGATCATGCCACTGGTTTGTATAGATTTGAAAACAATTCCTGGCAACCTTTCTGTACAGCCATCACGGATAAGAAGCTAGTGATCAGCGCCTTCCTGGATGAACAGAATGACACCTTACTGGTAGCCACCATTAAAGATGGGCTCTTCAAAATATATCATAACCAGCTCTATCCGGTAACTACCGCTGCTGACCATATTTTCCGGGGTACGCATATTTATTGTGGCCTTAAACTCAGTGATCATCAATATGCTATCGGCACCTTCTCCAATGGCTGTTATATTATAGATCTTCCTTCCGGAAAAGTGACCCAGCAATTTTCCCGCGATGAAGGCATGCAGAATAATAATGTGCTGCGCATTTTTGCAGATGGTCATACTAACCTTTGGATGACATTGGAAAATGGTATCGACAAGCTACAATATGATGCACCGGTGAAATATATAGTACCTGATCGACGGAATGTGGTAGGCTCTTATACGGCAGCCATCTTCCAGCATCAGATGTATATAGGTACTACAGACGGACTTTACAGCACACCCCTCGATGGCGCCACGGATTATAGTCTGACCAAAGGCAAATTTACCCGCATACCTAATACCGCCGGACAAATCTGGAACCTAAGCATATACGGAGATCATTTACTCATGGGCCACCAGGACGGTACATTTGAAATACTAAACAATAAGGCCGTTCCATTGCTGAAAGATGTTGGCAGCTGGATATACCAGCCGATAGGGCAACGCCTCATCATCGGCAACTATATTGGTTTGGCAGCGATAGAGGCTGATGGCAACACCCTCAAAGTACAACACCATATCGATGGATTGTATGAATCACTGCGTTTCCTGGCGCCTGACGGTAAAGGAAATCTCTGGTCATCGCATCCCTACAGAGGTATTTATCATCTTGTGTTTGTGGCAGATAGTCTGCAATTCAAGGTATTCGGACAAAAAGAGGGACTTCCAACAGACAACAACAATTTCGTTTTCACTTTGCAACAAGAAATGGTTGCAGCAACAACGAACGGCATATACGAATATAACCGGAAGACGAACAGATTCCAGCCTTCTGCTAAGTGGGCGCCTATCTTCAAGGATATGGTCATCAAATACCTGCGGGAAGATAATAACGGAAATGTCTGGTTTGTATCCGATAAGAAAGTAGGACTGGCAGATATTACCACACAAAAAATCACCTGGTTTCCGGAGCTAACCGGGCAAATCATCAGTGGATTTGAATTCATCTATCCTTATAATGATGAAAATATTTTCATGGCGGGAGATAAGGGCATCATCCACCTAAACTATAAAAAATATGCAGAACAGCATGGCGGCCCTACAATACTGTTTGGCCGTATCATGGCCGGCGACAAAAAAATGGACAGTGTGTTGTATGGCGGTTACGATAATGGGAAAGCACAACAGGAGATTAGTTTACCAAATGCCTATCGTAATTTCCGTTTTGAGTTTTCCTCTCCTGCCTTCGCACAAAATAGTAATATCCATTACAGTTATCAGCTAAGGGGATATGATAAAGAGGTTTCTGACTGGGCTGACAAGACAGAAAAAGAATATACCAATCTTCCATTTGGGCATTATACGTTTATGGTTATTGCGAGGGATAATCTCGGAAAAGCCTCTACGGCGGCTAGTTACAGCTTTTATATAGAACCTGCCTGGTACCAAACCTGGCTGGCATGGACGATGTATATCCTGTTATTCATTCTGTTGATATATTTTGTTTATGTCAAACAACAAAAGCGTTTGGCCTTACAGCAGGAAAAGCACCAGAAAGAGCAGGAGCAGCTGATCATCAAGCACCAGCTGGAGCTGGAGCGCAATGAGATGCAGCTGATACGCCTACGTAATGAAAACCTACAGGCAGATGTACAGCACAAGAATAAAGAACTGGCTACTGCGGCGATGAACATTGTGCAAAAGGGAAAAGTCCTGTCCGATATCAAAGAAGCATTTTTGGAGTCTATTAAAAAATTGGCTGACCCCACACCTATGCCTAAGTTCAGGAAGGTGATGAAATTATTTGAGGAGGCCGAGAATAATGAAGATGACTGGGCACATTTCTCTCAGCATTTCGACCAGGTGCATAATAATTATCTGCTCACCTTGAAAAAGAAGTTCCCGGAGTTAACTACCACCGATCTGAAACTCTGTGCTTATTTGCGTATCAACCTTACTACCAAGGAGATTGCGCAAACAATGGGAATCAGTGTTCGCGGGGTAGAAACCAGCAGGTATAGATTAAGAAAGAAGCTGGATATTCCGGGCGAAACTAACTTGTATGATTTTTTGATGGAAGTGGCGTATAGTGAGCAATGAATAGCTGCAAGCAGTATTCTTTAGTATTATACTTTAATAGGAATGCTTTGGATTTCAATACATGGTGACATATTGATTTCCCGGGCAATCATCCGTGCAAGTTCTGCCAGTTCACGCGTTCGCATAATCCTCACCAGTTTGTTGAGGGCAAACAAAATGTTCTTGATACAAGTTTTTGCATCAGGATTTTCTGACTGATATATATTTTTCGCTATGAGCGAAATAATAAATGTACAATGAAGCGCCTTATCCTCTAGTTCATAACAGTCTGCTTGTCTGTATTTTTCTATAAGACCTAGTTTGGCCTTTACCACCTCATTGGAAACGCATTTGGAAATAATATCCAGATCAGTACTGATATTCTCCATGTAGAGCGTGTAGGCTCTGTTCACATTTTTATTTGTGTATTCAGTCACATAAGCCAAACATTTTTCAAAAGACATAGTATTTAAAAATAAATGTTAACAATATTTGAAGAAGTATTATGTCATGATGATGAAATATCCTCAGCTGTATTTTCTCCTAGTTGCAAACAGCGAATTATTTCAAGAAACAAGTCCCCTCCAGTGTACTTGATAACCACCAGTCCTAATGTTATTTTCCTTGCGATTGCTGCTTGAAACTTACCATCCAATGTTTGCACAATCTCATTACTTAATTCCTCTTTTTCGTCCTCAGATAAAACACTCATTGCCTTTGTTATTAAAGATATTAAGTCTTTGGCATCAATTGTCAAATCCATCATACTCATTATCTCGCTGATCTTCTTCATATTCCTCTCGGATAAAATCTGATCAAACTGCCTTTCTGCTGTTTTCAGGAAAATACTTAGTATTAATGATGGTCCTACTTCTACTATTTTGTTCTTGCCATCCTTATACGAGAAAAAAGAACTTCTTAAAAACACCATCGCGCCGAAGCCTGCCACCAGCGCCATCCCCAGCTCATGTCGATTAATCGGACCAAAATTCAAATGATAAGCCTTTATAATCACATACGCCACCACAGCTCCCCAAAAATTAATGAACATATACACATAACTAAACCGGTTGATCAGGATATAATGAAATGTCCTATACCTATTCAGTAACTCTGACAGTCCAACAGATATGCCAATGGCTCCAGACAATAATGCCCAGCACAAAGAATCGTAGGTCATCTCACTAACGTATAAATTCGAAATCGGGTTAACAGGTCAAATGTAAAAATTAACCCCACTTAAAAAATCCACGAATGAAAATGCACAGCGAAAAATAAAATGAACAAAATGAACATGATCAGTCTGAGAAAGAAAATCTCAAAATCATGATGGATGCAATAAGACATCCAGCTGGAAGATAAAAATGCGCAAAAATCCAGGTTATCATCTAAAAAATAAAAAATCAATCTTCCTTCAACGCCTTCTTCATATAACCTTCCACCTCCTTATTGACATCATCCGTGAAGTACATGCGGAAATGATGGTTGTATTGTGTAGCGCTACCAGGCACCTTCCCCACCTTGGTGAAACAAAGATTATCTGCATACTCCTCCTTAAAAGGAAATACAATATGAATGAAATTCCTACCGAATTGAGTAACCCAAGCTATACGCCTGCTCTCCGCAGTTCCCGCTGTAATAGCAATCATTGTTTTAGTAGGCACAAGGCAGATATGCCCCAGCTGGAGATAACGGAAAACAAAAAAATTGAATAAATCACGGGGAATGTCCGGTTTTCCGGCAAAAAAATGCGCTATCTGGGGATTCTCTGCAATATGATCATTGATATCCATACCGTTAAATATCGGATACAAATTTGAGGATAACAAACAAAGGTCTAAAAGCTTGTCAACATTGCTCTCCGAATGGCGGAAGGAAAGGCAGTGATAAACAGAAAATCAAAGTTATCATGTAATCGAATGCTGACATAGTACAAATACGACATTTTCGCTTTTTAGCCCATTATACCATGTAAACGAATGGTATTCACCAACTCAGCCTCATCGAGGATAGAAGGCGTAATACCGGCAAACTCTTTAAAATCACGAATGAAATGCATCTGATCATAATAACCACTCATATGCGCGATACGCGTCCAGGTGGCGCCAGGATGCGTCTCCTTTAAATGATAAGCCTTACAAAAACGAATCAACCGTGCATAACGCTTCGGCGACATCCCCGTACGCTCCACACATTTCCGCTCAAACTGCCGCATACTGATACATGCATCTGAAGCCAACTGCTCTATGGTAAGATTACCGGCATGACTAACGAGATTATCCATCACCAGATCCACCGTGTTCTGCGGCTTCAGCTTATGTAATTTCTTCAACAGATAGTTTTCTATTATCCCTATCATCGCATCCCAGTCATGGATATGCTCCTTCAGGTTATCATTGATATCGTCAATCTCACTACCCAAAAATAATTTGGTATCAAAATCCTGCTCATGCAACTCCGTCATATGAATATTCAGCAACCGAAATAAGCCTCCCGGCTTAAAGGCCACGCCTATACCCAAATGCCGGCGACCCATATCCAGCATCACCGACCGCTCCAACGGCCCCACCGTCAAACTGACGGATTTGGTCATAAACTCATTGGAATACACCCGCTGTACCTTAATAGGATCTTCCAGGTAAAACATGATATATCGCTGATAAGTAGGTACAAACCTATACATATTGGAGAGGCCCCCGTCTTCAGTAAAATCGGTGGCATAAATGGCTATCGTGCTTACAAACTCCCGCAAAGCCGGGTGAGGCAAATAAGTTTTAAACTTCATAGTCCGGAATAATCAGTTGTGATTAACATCTGGATGATTGGCATCTCATCCCATTATGGTTTCCAGCATCTAAGGCATTTCAGGTTTCATCCGATAGAATAGCTACATCAGTTGGTGTCGTCCCGTGTATCGATTGCTGGTTTACCTGATAAATATACCTTTTTTGCCGCTTCTCGAAAAGTATTTCGAAAAAATGCGCAAAAAAACTGCCTTTTCAAGCCTATACGTATTTTATCCTACCCTCTGACACAAAAAGAGCCGGCCCTAAAGCCAGCTCTTTTCAATTAAAAATTTGATGATTACTCCAACCCCCACTGCTTATTAGGCTTGCTGCCCATTTCCAGCTCCAACGTTCCTCCATTCATCAACTGCTCATGGGTAAACCATGGTGTATTAATGATAACTCCATTCAGTTTGGCCGATTGTATATATTTATTCAGATCAGAACAACCATTGGCTATCACGGTAAAATCTTTCCCATTGGTCAGATGCAGGGTTACTTTCGAAAACACCGGGCTCCCGATCGTATACCGCGGCTGCCCTGGCGTCACCGGATAGAAACCCATAGAAGAGAATACAACAAAAGCCGACATCCCTCCTCCATCTTCATCTCCCGGTATACCAAAAATATTATCGTCAAACCAGGTCTTCAACAACAGTCGTATACGCTGCTGCGTTTTCCAGGGCGAATTCGTATAGTTGTACAGGTAAGGAATGAAAAAACTAGGTTCATTTCCCATAGAATATTGTCCCACCAAACCAGTAGCATCCGGGAACTTAGCCCAGAACTCATACCTGCTGCGGCCCAACCCCTCACGGAATAGCTGATCCAGTCGTTTTTCGAAGCCTTCTTTACCGTTCATCAGCTTCATCAGTCCAGGAATATCCTGCTGTACCTGCCACATATACGTCCAGCCATTGTTTTCATCATAGTAGTCGCGGCCACCCATACCGCCGTCGAATACCGGATCGATCTGAATCCATTGACCAGCACTGTCTTTTGGCAGAAAAAACTGACGGTCAGCATTCCAGAGGTATTGATAATTTTTACCGCGTGCCTCAAAAGATTTCCCATCTGCATCCTTACCTAAATCATTCGCCAGCTGTCCTACTGCCCAGTCATCATAGGCGCCGCCCAGTGTCACTGCTACGGCCTGGCGCTTCTCAAAGGGATGTACCGCTTTCACGGTTTCTTTCTCCCCTGGCTTCAATGCGGGGAAATAATGCCGATCATGATAGCAATCGTCCAGCACTGTTTTAGGCCCATTGCGCCATGGCAGCATTGTTGCCGCCGTCGCATTTTTTCTCATGCCTTCATAGGCCTTCGCTACATCAAAATTTTTCAAACCTTTCCTGTACGCATCCAGCATCATCACAGAAGAATGGAAGCCATTCATACAGGCATGATCTCCGAAGATCACCGGAAACGTAGGCAGCCAGCCACTTTGCTCATACATACGTACATACGACTGCAACATATCTTCCTCCCGTCCAGGGCGCAATATAGTACGCAGTGGATGCAATGCCAGATAGGTATCCCATACCCAATCATCTACATAAAAAGGACGATTATCAGTATGTATTTTGTTATCATAACCGCTATAGTATTTACCATCTTCAGAGATATTTACCATTCGTTCATAACAACGATACAATGCGGTATAAAAGCTCCTGCGCTGATCAGGTGTTCCGCCTTCTACTGCTATCTGCCCCATCACATCCTGCCAGGCTGCTCTGGCGTCGGATTCCAGCTGCTCAAATGTTTGTCCCTTCCCCAATTCATGCTGGAAATTTTGCTTTGCCTGTTCCTCACTAATAAAGGAAACAGCATATTTCATTTCCACTACATTATTGGCGCCATCAAAAGCTACCCAGGCCTTTGCTTTTTCTCCTTCTATTTTCTGCTGCGTAGTAGCGTTCCCGTTAATAAATCCCCCAGATTTAGCGGCCCTGTTAAAACGACCGTACACATACACGGGTATCGGCTGATGCCCATCTTCTACCTGATATATCTGCATACCCGTTATGGTACTGTCATTATCGAACCGCCACCAGTTACGGCCATGGTTATACGTGTTAAATAGTAATCGCTTTGTACTCTCCGCAGGAAAAGTAAACCGGAAAAATCCCACTTTCTTTCCTACAGTATAATCAACCGTGATATCCTTTTCTATCAGGTTGGTATAGTAATGCCAGGGAACACGTTGCTCAGCTCCCTGGTCATATGCCAAACGGGTATTAAAGGATGACTCACTCAAATGTTCATCGGTATTGGGTTTCATGGCAAACACCTGTCCCAGCCTATGCGACACCAGCAACAGCGGAAAGCTGCTGATCTGATCGTCCAGATAATCGGCACGCACCGGCGTCATGCGCATCATCTCATTCGGCAACTGCATGGTGGGCCGCGTAGGCTCCAGCAAAGTGCCCACACCGCCTATCTCCGCCCGTACATAAGATAAAACATCCTGCTGTTGCGCATAAGTGGCGCCGTAGCTGATCAATGCCACTGCACAGGAAATAAATATTTTCTTCTTCATAAACTAAAATATCAAACGACTATTCTATAGGTGCAGTGGGTCGTGTAGCCGTCAGCGTTAATAGCTGCTTAAACATCTTCCCACCATCTCTTGTCAAACGCAGGTAGTAATCTGAAGAACAGGCAGTACCATCTTCATCCAATGTTACAAATCCTGCTCCTGCCGGCACGTCCGCAGCGGTGGCCGCGGTCTTGGCAATCTGATTACCCTCATTATATTCATCATACATCGATATATATAAACCCTGACAACCCAATTTCGTCATATTATAAAACTGCCGCCACATAAAATCTCCATGCGCCCGCTGATGCTCCTGTAAATCACCCGGGAGTATACAAGGCTGGTAATCTATACCATTGGCCTTACAGAAAGCAAGATCAGGCTGATTTACCTGCACCAGGAAATTATCTGATTCGGACACCTTACCAATACGTCCTACCATCCAGGGCGATAACATATTAAACGCCTTGTAAACATCCAGATAACCGAAACGGCTGTCGCTGGTCTGATCTCGCCAATGCGTAGGTACACCACCAATTACATAGCATCCCTGCGACTTAAACCAATTTATAACGTCTATGCATACACTGGAAGTCCAGGTATGGTTTTCATCATTAAATCCAAAGCCCCAGATACATACCACCGGTTTATTATTTTGTTTTGCATAGGCAGATGATCCGGTATATGTCTTCATCTTGTTTGTCCAGTCAGCTTTTATCTCCGACTGCATATTCGTCCATCCGCTAACATCATACATGATGTAGAACTTCCGGTTATACTTTTCCGCGGCCCTACGTACCTTTGCGGCCATCGAATCTCTCACCGGACCTTCGATACCACTGGGGTTAAAACGCTGCAATGCCGCCACATCTATACTATATTGCTGCATCCAGGAAAACTGCACGTCTACCGACTGCTCACTATAGGAAGAAAACAAAGATGCCGGCTTGCCATTACCTAAATTGGCGAAAGCGGTAGGAAAGATATTCGTATAGTCGTTTACGTCGGGCCAGGATTTAATCCCGCTGGTAGCTGGTGAAGGCGACTTCCCCCAATCAGTACTCCAGTGCCACCAGAGATTAATGGGGGAACCATCTCCTACACAGGCAAACCATCCCTGATAACCTACAGTTACCTTACCTACCACATCGCCTGCGGGTGATGGCCAGACCACTTTCGTAGTCGTATCGGTAGTACCTGGCCCTGTTCCTGATCCGCCGGAAGGACCGTTATTTCCTCCTTTAGAACAGGACAGCGCACCACAGGCAGCTACCAATAATAGTGCTGTTATATAGATTCTCACAATATTTTATTTAGATGGTAATAGAAAAAACTACTTACCTATGGTCTGCTTTACCAACTGAATAGTACCATCAGGATTGTAGTACAGTTTATCTACACAGATAGAGCGGAGCCAATCGTGGTGCGATAATGAACTATTATGATAGAATGCATACCATTGGCCCTTGTATTCCACAATAGAGCCATGATTGGTATAACTATCGGTAGACTCCATATATATGCCTTTGTACTCCCATGGACCGAGTGGACTTTTACTCATCGCATAACACATGCGGTTATGTTTGCCGTCTTTATCATTATTATCTGAATAAGAAAGATAATAAATGCCATTACGTTTATGCACCCACGAAGCTTCGTGGAAATCTACCAGTCCTTGCATAGGTTGCATCTGCCCGTCGATGGCCATCATGTTATCTTTGAGCTTACCACCCATACACTTGCCACCACCGCCATAATAGAAATAAGCCTGGCCGTCATCATCTACGAATACGCAAGGATCGATGAGTGATTCCAATCCTTCAATATAACCTTGTACTTTGAAATCGCTGGCAGGCTTGGTACTGGTAGCCACGCCTATTTTCCAGGTCTTGTTCCATTCTGTGCCGCTTGGATGCGGAAAGTAGTAATAGTAAACACCATTCTTGTAGGCACAGTCCGGCGCCCACATAAAGCCGCCTTCTTTGCGGCCCCATGGCACCTGGCTGGAGTTCAGTATTTCACCATGATCTTTCCAATGTACCATGTCATCGGTAGAATAGACATGGTATCTGTCCATCAGGTCGCAGCCGCGAGGCGGCGCTACATCATGAGAAGGATAAACATATAATCTGCCATCTGCCCAAACATGAGCAGAAGGATCAGCGGTATAAATATCAGTTACAAAAGGGTTTTTCTGTGCCTGGCAATCGTTGGGAGTGAAGGCAGCAACGAGTGTCAGCAAAGGTACAGCGATGAGCGAGCGTAAATAATTTTTCATCAAAAGCATTTCCATTATCTTTTAATCTTATTGGGCTAAATAATATCTTAAAGAGTTGGAGAGGGGCAGACGTCCCTCTCCGGTATGAAGAACCATCAAGGGACATCCACCTTGACTATTTCTGAGTAGTTAAACTTTTTATAGCTGTCGTTAACGCGAACGCCTACACGAGCATAGAACGTGCGTCCACTCAGCAGATTAGGCACCGTGAGTGTGTAAGTAGTTTTAGCTATCACGTCGGTATATGGGCCGTTGATCGTCTGGATATTCGGGCCCGTATATACGTTATAGATAGTAGCGCCACTCCCCACAAAAGGTGTATTGTTTACGAAAGGCTGTATATCAATGATATTAGGCAGCCCTGCGGTGATTGGTGCGAAAATATTGAACGTCATCTGGAGGGTGGTACCAGAAAGTTTATAGCTAAAATTCTGTATCTCCAGGTATGGCGTCACTTTAAAATCATGTGAAGTAGTACCGCCAATATCTAACAAGGTAGTATCTGTAAGCGGCCAGAAAGCGCCCTGCGTTGGCGTGATACGATAGTGACCACTGAAAATGCGCGTATCTTCAAAAGTACCATCTGGTTTGGCGGGAATATAGTAAGGCGTAGGATTGGCGCTCCAGCTCAGTTCATCCAGCTGCACATTAAAACCACCGGTTTCCGTAAGGAGATTCTTGCCTGTTACATTATCTATCAGGTTGCCTTTAAAAGTAGCATCAGGCCCCGCATAATTATCCACCTTTTTACAGGAGTAACCCGCACATACCACTGCTGCCACCAGGAGACTATATATCATTTTCTTCATAACCTAAAAATTTAAAGTTGTTAGTAACCAGGGTTATTAGGGAACAGGTTAGGATTCTTGCCTAATTCACCTCCTGGCAGCGGCTCGTAGTACCATTTCTTTTCGAAGTTGTAACTACGCTGAAATGTTTCTATCTGTTTCAGGAAGATGTATTTGTTTTCATTTTCGACATAGTATGGCAACAGGCCATAGAAGCGGGTGTTGTCTAACACCTTGTCGGCTATACGCCATCTTCTCAGGTCATACCAGTATTGATGTTCGAAGGCCAGCTCTTTGCAACGTTCGTTACGAACGGAATCGATGGTGATGTTATTGGTAGCCAAAGCGGCGCCGGCTCTGTCGCGCAGCTGATTGATATCGTTTACTGCATCGGCCTGCATATCGCCAGTTCCCAGCTCCATGGCTGCTTCTGCCCTATTAAGCAATACTTCAGCATAGCGCATGTCTATCCAGCTCTGTGTACTTTGATACAGTCCACAGCTAGCTTGATCCGCTTTATAGTTGATATACTTCCTAACGTAAAAGCCTGTACGTGTTAATTCATCACCATCGGTTTTGATACCTGTCAAACCGATAATACGGCGACCGTTGTAAAGTTGATTTACATCTCCTGATAACAGCAGGTTATTAGGTTGATCCCAGGAAGTCGTCATGTTATTAGGCATTTCATCTGCTGCATTACCACCAAATTGCTTGTAGATACCGCGTTGTGCATCGAAGGTATACCCACGCAGTGTGGCGCCCGGGAAGTAGATGGTAGCCAGCAAACGAGGCTCCAGACCTTTTTTCAGGTCCGCCTTGTCGGCAAAGCGTTTAGGAGTGCCGTCAGCATTCACAATATTTAACGGGCCCGTAAAACGCTCTACCAGATCAAGGGTCGGATAAGCTCTTGACAAACCATCTGCCGTCATCAAACGACAGGTCATAGTAGCATCCCAGCTATGAGGCGTACCACTGGAAATTGAATAATCTTTTGCGTATATAGTTTCAGTACTGCTCTGGTCAAGGAAAAGATCTGCATAGTTCTGTTCTTTATCGTCTGATTTACGATAAAGACTATAATGTCCTTCTACCATTTTTGCAGCATCGAAGGCTGACTGGAAATAACGGTTAGCCTGATCTGCGCCAATGCCAGCAAAGCCTTTCTGGCGGGCATCTCCATCAACGAAGTTTGTCGCGCCATATTTAGCGATTGTACCAGCATAGAGCATAGCACGTGATTTATACGCTGCCGCTACATATTTATTAGCCCTGGACCTTTGACTGGTAGGGCCCATCAGCAAGATGGCGCTATCCAGGTCGGAGGCGATGAAGTCATATACTTCCTGCTCTTTATTACGAGGCACCTGTAATTCAGTGATGCTCTGCTCGGGGTAGCTTTGCAGCGTACGTACAATTGGCACTCCGCCATAACGCTTTGCCAGCGAGAAATACAGGTAGGCGCGACAGAAGTACGCTTCTCCCAGCCACTGATTATATTTATCTGAAGCAAATGCTTTCTGATATTTTGGAAAATTCGTCAGCATATAATTGACCGTACGGATTTTATCGTAGGGCCAGAAACCGAAGCCCTGTGCAGCATCGCCGGTGCCCCCGTAAGGACCTGCCAACTCACCACAGATAGCACCAGGTTGATAAAAACACTGCCATCTTCCGCCATCATTTACCATGAAACCATTGTTAGGCTGATATTGGAAGTCTTCTATCGGCAAAGTGCCGTATATGCTTGCCAGGTATGCGGTCACACCTGTTTCATTTGTGAAGATGTCCTGGTCTTTAATGATATTCAAAGGCGCTACATCCAGCTTATTACAAGCTCCGAAGGCAAGCCCTATCACTACCAGTACTAAATATTTTATTTTCATATTGAAAAAGTTTAGAAAGAGATTGATGCGCCCACACTGAATGTTCTGTTCTGCGGATACAGATAACCACCTTGTGAATAGTTCCAGTCTGCACCATCTGCCACCTGTCCCGGATGCTCAGGGTCCATGTTTTTCAGGCCTGTAAGTGTGGCAAGGTTGTAACTGTTGGCATACACGCGAAGATTCTGGATACCGGCTCTTTTCAACAAAGCATGTGGTAAGGTATATCCCAACTCCAGTGTTTTCACCCTCATGTAACTGGCATTCTGTACTGCTTTAGTACCCTGCGCTTCCGGATGACCGGTAACAGGATAAGAACCACCTACCCATTGTGTTTTAGGATCGTACATATTGGCTTTAGGATCTACTGGATGCCATCTGTCAAGGAACTGCACCAATGCACTACGGCCATACATCAACGGAATTGCGTTCTGCTCTGCATACTGCACATGGAAATTAGCAGCACCCTGTAACAATACGCTCAGATCAATACCTTTCCAGCTGGCGCTGAGCGTCATACCAAAGTTTATCAGTGGCTTATCTCTTGTAGCAATAGGTACGGCATCTTTATCATCGATCACACCATCGTGGTTGAGATCCTGGTAATAATAATCACCTGGTAAAACGCCCTGGTTACCACCGCCGGTATTTACATTATAACCATAGATCTGGCCATAGCTGCTAAACTGACCACCATACTCAGGTCCCCACCAGATATTAGAATACCTGTTGTTCTGATTATTTTTATAATTCAGGTAAGAATTACCTGCACGTGTTTGTTCTACATAAACATTTTTAATACGACTGAAGCTGATGTTACCTGAGATATTATAACTTACTTCACCAATATGGTTTCGATGACCTACTACGATATCAATGCTGGTAGTACGATCGCTGTTCAGGTTTTCCAGTGGTAAGGAAACTCCTACTGTTCCTGGCACCTGCGCGCTCTTGGCCGCTGGCAAACCAGCCCTGTTCCTGATAAAATAATCAACAGAACCGCTAAACAATCCATTCCATAAATCCAGGTCTATACCGGCATCAAAAGTTTTTGATTTCAGCCAGGTAAAATTCTGATTGGTAACGCCCTGGGAGTTAATACCATTTACATAAGTACCGCCCAGGATAGCGCCGGTACCAGGATAGTTGTAACCTGCAACCCACTGGTAGTTTACGTTTGCATCATCTCCCATCAAACCATAAGATCCGCGAAGCTTCAGGTTAGAAAGAACGGAGGGATCAATCAAGCGTTGCACAAAAGGTTCTTCACTGATGCGCCATGCCGCCAATGCTGCAGGAAAAAGGCCCCATCTTGCAACAGGACTGAATCGACTGCTACCATCATTACGGATGGTACCTTCCAGGATATATCTTCCTTTATAGTCATACACCAACCTGCCGATCAAACTTTTCATAACTGTTTCGTATAAACCGCCAGGGTCCATGCTTCCAAGCTGGTCGGCATTGTCGCCGGCAAACAGGTAAGGGATACCCAGCGAGAAGTTACGTTGTGCCCAGAAGTCATCACCTTTAACATGATTCTCTTCATACAGGAACATCGCATTTACATTATGCACCTTTGCAAACTGACGTTTATAATTCAGTGAAAGCTGCATGTCTGTAGTGGTAGTATTATAATAGGCGCGTTGTACTTTAGAAGGCAGATTCACGGTAGTAGGCAGGTACAGGTCGTTCTGCGCGTCGTATAGATAAAGGTTGTACGCGTTTCTTACATTGTTATTATCGGCCATGCCCATCATATAAGTATAGGCAGCCCTTGCAGTCAGACCTTCTACTCCAGGAACATCGTATTCCAGATTCAGTTGTCCCTGGAAGTTTTTATTTTTATAAGTAGAATTACCCACCAGACTATTTTGTATTAGTGCAATGGGGTTTCCGTTTTCATCAGTAGCGTACGGATAATCCGTATTGTTGTTTGCATAAATAGGCGTGATGGGTTTATAGCTTTCTGCATATTTCAGAATTTCCCATACACTGCGGCCACCGGGTGTATTTTTTTCATCTACATATCCGGAAACATTCACCATACCACGTAGTCTCTTGGTGATGTTTACATCTACATTAGAACGGAAGTTATATTTATCGTAATTGATAGCATTTGTTTTGAAGATGCTTCCCTGTTTGAAATAACCCAGGCCGAAGTAATATCTCACTTTATCGTTGCCACCGTTGATAGACAGGTTATGCTGTGTTTCAGGAGCAAACTTACGGGTGATAGCGCCCATCCAATCGGATGAAGGCATCTTACCATTTTTATAAACGAGGATATTGGAGTCAGAAAAAGCAGGCGCTTTCTGAGAAAAAAAGTTATCAAAAGAGCTGAGTGTGTTTTCATTGGTCAGCAACATAAACCCAACAGCGTCGGTGCCTTTAGGCACGTTCAGGAACTGCTGCCAGCTCTGGTTGATAGAATAATTGATGTCAAACTTTCCGCTGGCACTCTTGCTACCACGCTTGGTGGTTACCAGAATTACACCGTTCGCTGCCTTCACACCATAGATAGCGGCAGAAGCATCTTTCAGCACAGAGATACTTTCTACTTCATCAGGGTTCATCCTACTGAGATCACCACTGCTGCGAGGGATACCATCGATAATGATGAGTGGAGTACCACCCATGCCTCTGATATCATAGCTGGTATTAAAGGAACCAGGCTCAGAACTTAACTGAACTGTACGCATACCGGCCACTTTACCGGTCAGCATATTTACAACGTTTTCATTTTTGGTTGTTACCAGTTCCTTGTTACTGATGGAAGTCACGGACCCTGTAACAGTTGCTTTTTTCTGCGTGCCATAACCAACTACTACCACATCATTCAGTGAAGAGTTGGATACCGCCATCACTATATTAATAGTGTTGCGGCCATTAATCAGTTGCGTTTCAGTTCTTAAACCTACGTAGGATACTGAGATTTTAGTTGGCGTTACGTTAGACAGAACGGAATATTCACCGTTGTCATTGGTGTAGGCACCGGCGAGGCGTTTGCTGTCGTTTTCCAACACAACGTTGGCTCGTATTACAGGCGCCCCTTTTTCATCTGTTACCCTGCCCTTGATGGTCACTTGCTGGGCCATCATGTATAGGGGAAGCAGGCAGCATAACATTAAATAATAGAATTTTTTCATGTTTTAAATAGTTTAAAAAGCATTCAAACAGCGGGGATGTGTGGAATTTGATAACGTGTTTTTAAGGTGACATGATAATTGTCGTGGAACGTTCATTTAATTTGTTGATTTTGGTTTGTACAGCAACTCTTTTGCATCAGAGCTCACTGCTATTGAAACTTCATAACTGGATTACGATTCCCTGGAATTTGTCAATGCAAAAAACGATTCTGCCATTAACAAACAGATTAATCAGCGATTAATCGGGCATTAATTTTTATTATTTCCTGTTCTTACTTTCGTTTTGGTAGATTTTCGCCATATCCTGGTTTTCCATGGAACCAATTTGCTGCTTGTCCGGCCAACCATAAATAATGGTCGCTGCCTAGTTCATCTTCTATCCCCACGAAAACGCCGCCGGGATGTAAAGGCAGCTTGCTCTCTGTAGCACATTTAAATATGGAGGTGCCCTCGTTCATCTCGTCGAACATTGCGATGTATAACATCTCTGCTCCTGCCTCCTTAGCACCTGCCACCTGCTGCCAGAAAAATGCGCCCTTGTTGCGGGCTATCGTATGTGCAGCAGGACCATTCATATTTCTCCAGCTGAATCCGGGAAATGCCAGTGGTACATAGTCCACGTGGTTCTCTTTACACCATGCGATATCCTTTACTACTGTTTCATGGAAAGCAGGATATGCCGCCTGGTCATATCTTCCTACAAACCATGGTGCTACGATATCGCACTTGCGTAATAAGGCATGCAAGGCTTCATCATGCAAAGCATCTGCGCCGAACTCGCGCCAATAGGTAGGTACGCCCAGCATCACACTGAAGCCCCTGGCTTTCAGTCCGTCGATAATCGTTTCGGCTTCTTTAAAGCCATACTTTCTATGATCATTGAAACCCACCCCCCATATGGTTATCAGTGGCTTGCCATGGTGATGCAGGTAGGTGGGAGATGTTTTACCCGATTTCTCCAACAGACCATATTCTTTTGTCAGCTCGTCGAGATCATGCAGTAAAAACAGCTCTTCACCGGGATTCATTCCACTGAGGTCATACATGATACAGATAGCGCGGTCGTTGCGTTTTGCCGCGGTCATCGCATGATGCAATACAGTATTGAAATGCTGCTTACCGCTGGGATTGCGGACTTCCGCAACAAAACGCTGCATGAACACACCGTCTATGCCATAGTCTTTCATCCATTTAAAATGTAGATCTACGCTGGATTGATCATATGGACTGAATACGTTGGCTACGCTGCTATCGGCAAAGCGGAAAGGGGAAGGGTACTGTTTTTTGTACTCCCTCATATCAGGCCATAGATCTACTTCGCAGGAGCCAGGCGCAAATACGCCCCGGTGCTCGTAGTGGTGCCAGCCTCTGTTGGCACCGTCGGTGGGAGTGTTAAACCAGCCTTGGTAGCCCGCCATTACCAATCCTTTGTAAGATGGGTAATGAAACGGACTATGCTGGGCTTTTGCGTGGAATGATAAAATGCAAATGGTCAAAAATATAAGCGTGCGTTTCATGTAGTTACAGTGTATTATTTAACGTGGAAGATGCCATTCAAACGGATATCCTGGGAAGAACTACCCACCATTACCTCGAAGGCCCCTGGCTCCGTTACTTTTTTCATATCTCGATTCCAGAGTGCCAATGATTCTGCGGCGCTCATACGGAATCGCAGTTTCCTGGACTCGCCCGGTTGCAAGGCTACCCTGCTGAAGGCTTTCAGTGCTTTTGAAGGCGTAGTCACGCTGGATACCTCATCGCGGATATATACCTGTACCACTTCCTCTCCAGCTACTTTTCCACTGTTGGTAACGGTTACGTATATATCAAAACTCTCGGCAGCATGAATTGGCGCCGTTGGCAATTGCAAGGCCTCATAGGTAAACGTGGTATAACTTAATCCATGACCGAAGGGAAATAGTGGTGTAGGCTGTTCATCCACATAGCGGTGGTAAGAGGTTGGCTTATGACTATAATAGTATGGTAGCTGGCCGGTGCTGCGCGGAAAAGTAACCGGCAGCTTTCCTCCGGGATTGGTAATACCTAATAAAACGTCAGCAATCGCCTGTCCGCTCTTTTCTCCGCCAAACCATCCCTCTACGATGGCCGGCACATGCGTCGCTACCCAATCGATACATAAGGCCCTGCCATTCAGCAACACGGCGACTACTGGTTTGCCCGAAGCGACTACCTGCTGTACCAGTGACTGCTGGGCACTGTCCAGCGACAAACCTGCACGGTCCTTTCCTTCTCCCACCACTGCCAGGTCTTCTCCCAATACCACTACTACAACGTCGGCACTTTCTATGGCCGACTGATCATAGCCGGCAACATACCTGATATGCAGGCGATCGCCGGCTCGTTGGGTCAGTCCGGTCAAAATTGAAACGGCAGTATCCGCAGTATTGGAATATCCGCCGAGATAATTACTTTTTGCCAGCGGCCCTACCAAGGTAAGGTTTCGTATACCCGTCAGCGGTAGTACACGCTGATCATTCTTTAGCAACACCACGCCCCTGCTGGCCGCTTCCAGTGCCAGCTGCTGATGTGCTGCACTATGTGTGACATTGGCTAGTAAGGTAGTATCTATATATGGATGGTCAAATAGTCCTAATAAAAACTTCACACGCAATACATCTGCTACGGCGCTGTCCAGTTTTACCTGCGATAACTGATGCTGCTTCAAGGCGGAATCTATTGCCTGTTCAAACTCTTCGTGGCCGAAATCATAGAACTGCATGTTAAGACCCGCATTAATAGCCTGCGCCATCGCATCGGCACGCGAAGCAGCTGTATGATGCGCTTCCAGCGCCATGCGCACCGCTCCGAGATCGCTCAACACAAAGCCTTTGAATCCCCACTCTTTACGTAATACGTCCGTTAGGAGCCAGTGGTTGGCCACCATGGGCAGCCCGTCGATTTCATGGTAGGCCGCCATAATGCCCAGCGCACCTCCTTGTTTCACTGCCTTCTCGAAGGCAGGCAGGTGACTACTCCTGATTTCACGCACACCAATATTTACCGGACCGGTATTGCTACCCGCCTCCGGAATGGGATGTACCACAAAATGTTTAGGCTCACTCACCACGGCATCATGCCTGCTTGGATCTCCGTTCTGCAATCCCTTGACCATGGCTAGCCCTATTTCAGATACCAGATAGGTATCTTCCCCGAATGTCTCCTCCTGACGCCCCCAACGCGGATCCCGGCTAACGTCCAGCAATGGCCCCAGGATCATGGCAGTGCCATTAGCCCTACTCTCTGTTCCTATCGCACGACCCACTTTGCGGACCAGGGCGGTATCCCAGGTAGCGGCCAGCTGCAACGGCACCGGGAAACTGGTACTGCCCTTACGCGAATAACCATGCAAGCCTTCTTCAATAAATAATACGGGAATGCCTAAACGCGTATTTTCTACGGCATAACGCTGTACCTCATTGGATAAGGTAGTGGAGTTGGGATAAAAATCGTGGAGGGAACCGAAGGAACCTTTGGCAAATGCAGCCTTAATGAGTTTTTCATCCAATATTAATGCCTCATGCTGCTGCTCGGACATAGGAGCAACGCTCCAACCTCTGTACATATCCAGCTGCCTGATTTTCTCCAGAGTGGTCATCCTGGAAACCAGGTCTTTCACCCTCGCTTCTACCGGCAGCTTAGCATTTTTGTATGGCAGCTGCTGCGCAGATACAGCAGTTGCAAACGTGGAATAGCATAAAATAATAAATAACGGTCTTAACACCTTCATCGTTGATATAAGAATTATAACGGTTAATGGACATAACGTGGAGTACAAAGGAAGTGTCCACCCATTAACAAACCGTATAAAATCCCATTAATGAAGGCATTAATGCCAAAAAAAGGTAAAAAAATCTATTTAACTATCTCAGAGAAAGCAATTGGATATTCTTCTCCATAAACTTTATGGTAATCTTTTATAAATCGCTCATAGGCATTTTTGGCCAGAGAGTGTCGGCCCATAGCAATCAGCGAATGACATTTCAAACGTAAAGCCTCTTCACTGAGTGGGTCGAAGTTGAAAATACAACTGGCTGTTTCCACTAAGATATCCGCGTCCTGTTGCGGGTGAAGATGACTCGATTCTTCCAGCAGCTCATCTATGATTTTATTGGTGTAGTCAGATTTCAGATCATCCAGCCAGGCGTATTCTGTTTGTTTGAGAAATGAACCTCTCGACACAAAAAACAGCTGCCAGGCCAGTTTCTGACGACCATGGCCCTGGTAAACGGCTTTCACCGCCATGAAATCCATCAGGTCAATGCTTACCAATGCGGGATCATAGTCCAGCATCCAACGCTCATTGTCCTTCTTAATGGAGATCTCCCCTATCTTCGCAAGGATGCCTTTCAGGCGTACGATATTCACCGAAAGATTATTCTTCGCGTTCTTCCCCGCTTTATCTCCCCAGAAAATATCATTTAGCTTTTCAGAAGAAATGCCTTTTGCATTTTTAATGGTATATAATAAGATAACCAGAAAGAGTTCTTTCAACAAAGGCGAAAACTGGTTATTATATGTTGTTCCGTCGGCATCTAATATTTCAAAATTTCCAAACAGGTAAATCCGGATGCCTTTACTACGGTTAAGCACATACGGTGGTTCTTCCGTTACATTCCTTTCCTGAATTGGTTCTGCCACTGGCCTTGGCTGAACCGGCGTGGTGGCAGCAGGGACTGCTGGCGCCTCTGCTGACAGTACGGCTGGTGGTGGTGCAGTGGTAGTAGCAATAACTGTTCTGTTGCGTTGCTTTCGTATCCACCAAACAATTCCACCCAGCGGTATAAGCAACACTATAAGCCACCACCAGCTGAAGGCCAGACTATGGGCTTTGTCAGCAGCCAGCGCAGGCAATGGCGGAAAACCAATGCTGTAAATCTTTACGCTGGTTTGCTTGCCTAATTCTGTGAGCAGGGTTACTGCGAGTAGTTGCCGGGAGCGAGGACAATAAAACAAATCTGCATCGGAGATAACATCCTGAAACACATATGGGATCTCATCTCCCACAAACTCGTATTCGGGTGAGAACAGGGAACCTTTGATCATCTTCAGCCGGGTATCATACCTACTTTCATCGTAGCACAGCACATAGTAGGCCTGTTCCAGCGTATCTATTATAATGGAAGAAGCAAAAACGAAAGGAGTTCCGCTATTCTTGATGGTAAAGCGTTTTTTGAATGTTTTGGTGCGGGTATCGAAACGCATGAAATCATAGAGGTGCTGGGGGCGCAGTACCTGGTCGCCGGTATGACTGCCATAGCCGCCAAGGATGTAGATGCTGTCGTTCCATTGACCAGCCGCCGACATATACCGCGGCGTAAAGTAATCACCCGAAGGTTGCAGGTCTAACCATTGCTGCGTATTGAAATCATAGCGCTGCACCTGGTTTTTATATTTCAGCTGTCCGTAACCTCCAAAAATATAGAGTGCATTTTCCTTACGGGAAAAGACTTTGCTCGTATGTCCGTATTCGGTATTGGCGACGGTATCGTAGGTACGTGTCCAGCGAAATGAGTTATCCTGCCAGGTAGCAATGCTTTTGAGATCGATATAGAAATTATAGAGTTTATTATCTACCGAATTATATAAGGATTGATTAGCCTGGAAAAGATGATATCCCAGGGAAGGTCTGGCAACTTCCGTTGTCATTTCATCATTTGCGGGCAGGCGGTATACGGTATCTTCAGATACGAGATATATTTCTTCTGCTTCCTGATTGAAAGTCACGCTGGCATTACCTTTCACGTTCAGTGATTTGAGCAGGCGCCAGCTGCGGTGCAGATCATCCGACCATAACGGGAAGGTTACAAAAGCAGTTTTATGCGCGATAGAATCTTCTAATGGATTGGTACCGGGTTTTCCCAGTGGCCAGTAGTAGCGTAGTTTATCTCCTGCTGCAACACCAACGTTTCTGAGCATCATTGGCGGTACGTCTGTAGTGATAAAATCTTTATGTCGCAATGCACCAAATACAATATGGAAGCAGTTATCCCTTAATGTAACAGGAGCGGTTTTATAAAGTTGTCCGTTGATATAACAGCTAATGGAAGTTTTTGTGAGATGATAACGTATACGTGTCCATTTGTTGTACAGCGTCGTTTTATCCAGCTTAAAGTCAATACCACAAAAGGATTCACCTACGATGGTATTAAATACTTCATCTTTCTGATTATATACCAGGTCGATATTCTGACCATTATTACTGATCATACGAAACAGGTAGCCGAAATAGATAGACCTGTTGGGAATAAAGGAGAAGTCGAAAGACAGATCCATGCTGTCATCGAAGCAGAAGTCTTTCTGGAAGAGTTCCAGCGAAGTTCTTTTTTCTTGTGGGGCGTTGAAAGAATAGAAAGTGAGGCCATAATTTTCCTGGCCTTTTGTGGAATAAAATGCAGCGAATAATAATACTAAAGTAGTGGCAAGTGTATTGATGGCCGTCTTCATAACTCCACTAAATATATAATTATTCCTGCAATTATTGGAGCTGCGAAAAAAAAACGGACGGCCCTGCATCAATACCAGACTCTCGAAAGCAATTAAGCGTATATACTATCTCCGCATCAGAGGCAATGAAGATATGTAAGAATGGCGAGGAAGGAGAATATAAGCACTACCCCTGCGCGCAAATAATATATCATTGATTTACCGGCTTCACCAGATGCCGGATCATAATTATTACTATTGTAAAAATTACCCTTAAAAGTGCTTTCTATTAAAGTGCTTTGCAAAATGGCGGTCAGTACAAGAAAGCTGATCATAGGTACTAATACCAAAACCCAGAGACCATTTTTATCTCCCAGGGTTTCTTTACCAGTAAAGCCAAAATGAATAGGAATATGATTAGGTAATTGTAACCATGCGATCGTGATTCCAATTACTTGTAATATGAGTAATGAAATAGAGAAATAAGTGATCTGCACAAATTTCTTTTGAGGATCGGGGAAGAAAAACAATTTAATCCTGTTTTCGATCATGGGTTTCAGATTTTGCATTCCTCAGCTTTTGGGTTACCGTGAAATGACTTAATTAGCGTTGATTTTTGATGAAATAAAGGTAGACAGAATTAATGGGGCGATTGCTAGGGTAAATACGGAATTTAAAAGGGACGGCATGCGTATTTCTACGCATATCGTCCCTTAAATATGGTAATTTAATAATTTATATCATATCATTATATGGCTGTATAAGCACCATCAACGGTGTATTTGCCACCGGTTACGAAGGATGCCTTATCACTGCTTAACCAGATCACCAGTTCTGCTACTTCTGCAGCTGTTCCTAATCGGCCCATTGGGTGCATTCCTACTAATGCTGCTTTAGCTTTAGCATCCATGATATCCAGTAAAGGCGTGGTGATATAGCCCGGGCACACTGCATTTACACGCACTCCCTGCGATGAGTATTCAGCGGCCGCCGTTTCTGTAAGGCCGATCACACCATGTTTTGCCGCAACATAAGCAGCTGCATATGGCGTACCTACAAGCCCCAGAATGGATGAAATATTCACGATGGCGCCACCGCCACTTTTCAGCATAGCTGGCAGCTGGTATTTCATGCCATAGAAAACACTATTGAGGTTAATAGCAATGACTTTCTGATATGTTTCTATGCTGTAGTCGGCAATGGGTTTCGACTCACCGCCGATACCCGCATTGTTGCAGGCAATATCCAGGCGGCCATATAGTTCCATTGTCTTATCTACCAGCTTACGACAATCTTCAGGGTTTCCTACATCACATTTTACAAAGGACGCTTCGCCACCCGCTTTCTTGATATCGGCCACCGTACTGGCGCCATGTTCTTCGTTTACATCACTCACGATTACTTTAGCACCTCCCGCAGCATACAGCTTCGCTACCGCTTCACCAATACCAGATCCTGCACCAGTGACCAACGCCACTTTGCCTTTAAATAACTGTTCCATTTCTAATCATTTTTAGTGTGTAAAAATTGATGGTCACATGTAACAATCGTCTTGTTTTACCGGTATAACAAATGTAGCGAATACTACTGTTAGAGGAATCTTAAAATCGCTATAAACTGATATCAATCATGTTTTTATCGACACATAAAAAAGACTGCCATGTGATGTTTATATCAAACAAAACAACAGCAGTCTTTTCATAATTGTTTTATCAAAAAAGATAATTACTTAGACGTAAAAATCTGTCGTAGCTGATCGCCCAACAAGCCACCACCATTTACGGTAATGCTGCCTACCTTTTCTGCGATCCTTTCCACATATTCCATTTCTTTCAGCTTGAACAACATAGGATTTTCTTCCATCAGCTTGGCAGTATTCATCAGACTCCGGGTGCTGGCAGTTTCTTCTCTTCTCATGATGAGATTGGCCTGCGCTTTCTTTTCCGCTACCAATACCTGATTCATGATTTCTTTTACATCTCCCGGCAAAATAATATCACGTACGCCAAAGCTCATAACCTTCATACCTAAAGTGCTTGCTACTGCATGCACCTGCTCCAGCATGAACTGCCCCAGCTGTCCTTTCTTCTCCAGTAATTCATCCAGTCCAAGCGTGCCTACATATTCGCGTAGTATCAGCTGCACCTGCACATACAATTGCTTTTCTGCTTCTTTATTTTCCAATACTACCTTTATAATATCTTCCACAGCATATTGTGCAAATGCATTGATACGCACGGCTGCTTTATCTTTCGTCAGGATTTCCTGTCCGCTGATTTCCAGTGATTGCGTACGCATATCAATGCGCTTCAACTCAATATGACGCCTGTTTGCAAAGAAAGAATGAATACCTCCTCCCAATACAGCGCGATACTCCCCATCTACCAGCAACACTGCTTTTTCAAAAGGTTCGATTTTATGATTCAGGAACAGTTGATACAATAGCGGACTAAATACAATATCCTTACTCAAATCAGAGATAGGGTCTGTAGCGCTGATATTCAGGAGCTGAAATGCCATTTCGTTTTTGTTCTTCAGGAAGATATGTTTCCCAGGTAAGAGGTGCATTTTCAGCAATCCGTTTTCAAATACCAGCGCCACCTCGTTTTGTTGTACATCTACTACCTGCACCAGGCTTGCAAACGTTGCATCTGCCAACAGTTCCTGTACAGGCACCGGCGGCGTGAAAGGCAGGTTGACATCAAAAAGCTGGATTTCTTTTGATTGCCATGTCCAGTATTTCCCTGGCAACAGCACCTGTTTAAAACATCCATTTTTAATTAGTAATCCTACCTTATTTTTTTCAATAGTTATAAATTTCATAGTGTATAGGTTTAGGGGTTAATAGAAAAACAGGCTGTGTGTCTGACACAGGAGCCATTACGGAGCAAGACGGCTGTTCGTACGCAGCTTACATACAGGGCGGAAGTTCTGCATGCAGCGTTTGATACAACAGGAAAGCATTGCTGCTGGTAATTTTACCATGACTGTAACTAACAGTTACAGCATCATGACATCACAGACCTGTACGCCCTTTTTTTAGTAGAGGCGACCTACTATACCGTGTTGGGTTTGTGGCGTTTAACCACTGTTCTTAGAATCACTACCTAAGTGTAATTGGTGTTTAAGACCAATGTTGGGTTTCCAGCGATACAACAGTATACAATCGGCTACAGCCACTGCACTGCCGGGCTACGGATACCCAGGCTTGCATTGTAAAGTGAAAATTACCGTGCGTACAACAGGCTTCGAACCTGTGATACTACCTCATTTGTACGCATCTTTCGGGGCAACAATCCGGGTTAACAATCCGGGCTAACAATTTGGGTTAACAGGCCAGCGGGCAATAAAAAAGCCCTCCGTTAACAGGAGGGCTTGTATTACTCATTACGAATAGTACTTACTTACTCCGTTCCTTTATTAATAAATACACATACCGCTCCCGTGTGGCAAGGCTTTGCCAATACGTAAAACCGGTTTCGTATGTGCTGATAAATCGTATATTCATGACTGTGAGACCATAAAAAAAGCCCCCGCTTTTTGAAGCGGAGGCTCATTGTTATAATTCAGTTATCGTAAACTAATTCAGCTTATAACATGCTCCGCATAAGGATATCTCCATTTCGAGATAGCTTATATGTGTGTTTGATAAACGGATCATGTTACAGGTTTTTATTTGTTTTAAAAATTTTACGATGCAAAGATGATGATAGTATTTAACATCTGCAAATATTTTTTCATACTTGATAACATCACAGTTGTATACTATCTACTCAAACCTACGAGCGTAAAGGCTTCAGCGCATTTCCCCATTTCTCCAATTCTGTCAGCATAAAACCAGCAGATTTATTCAGCATCTCATCCGCGATGAATTCTTCCTGGTCATTAATGAATCTGTCGAACATGGAAATCACCACGCCTTCTGGCAAAGGCATCATCTTGAAAGCCGTCAGTACGGGCTTCAGTAGCTGTGAAGCTCTGGTACCACCGGAAACGCCGCCATAACTAACAATACCTGCAGGTTTGTTGGTCCATTCGGTAAACAAATAATCCAGCGCATTTTTTAAAGGTGCCGGGAAACAGGCGTTATATTCTGCTGTTACAAAAATGAATGCATCTGCGTCATCAATCTTAGCGCTCCATTTCTTCGTATGCTCGTGCTGATATTTTTTTAAGCGCGGATGAAAAGGTTCATCCATCAGGGGTAAATGAATATCGCCCAGGTCTAGTAATTCCACTTCAAACGCAGGATTGGCCTGTGCTAAAGCGCTGATCCATTTAGCGATGATGGGACCTTTTCGGCCAGGGCGGCTGGTAGAACTGATTACCTTTAATTTCAACATTAATTAAATTTTATTAGATAAGTAGATATGACCACGTTATGTGACACAAAGTTTAAAATAACAATCTCAATATCTGAATGTTAAAGAAAATTTTTCTGTTAAATCGCTGCGCACATATACACTGCGTAGTGAAGTTAGATCTTTGACTTCGAACATTCAACAATTATAATTCATAACCCATGATGTTAACTGAAGAACAAGTACTTGCATCTGCGCCCGATGATGCTTCCCGCAAAGCGGGGAAAGAACTTGGCAGTATGCAAAAGTGGGTCAGCACTGGCCAGAGCGAAGCTGCTCTCTGGGGCGCCTGCAAAGGCAGCGGTGCTAAACCTTACCAAACCCAGGTAGACCTGCAGCAGCTTGCCTTCAAATGCAGTTGCCCCAGCCGCAAATTCCCTTGCAAACATGGCATCGGACTATTGCTACTATATGCCCGACAACCACAGCAAATCCCTGCTGACAGCCTTCCTGACTGGGTATCAGCATGGATAGATCGCCGCGCCGTATCCGCCGAAAAAAAGGCAGAAAAACAACAGGAACAGGCGGAAAAAGGTAGTCCAGCCAACAATAAACAACGCCTGCATGCCCGTGATGAAAAGGTCAGCCAGGGAATTGAAGAACTCCAGGTATGGCTCAAAGACATGATACGAAACGGCATCATACATCTACCAGAAAAAAATCGCCAATACTGGGAAAATACCAGCAGAAGACTCATAGATGCGCAGGCCCCTGGCCTGGCCGCTATGGTGCGCAACCTCGGCGATACGCCCTTCTTCAAACAAAACTGGCAGCAGGATTTTATGCAACAACTATTACGGCTATACGCAGTCATTCAAGGATATAAACACCTGGAACAACTGCCGGAAGCATTGCAGGAAGACATACGCCAGCTTTGCGGTTTCACCGTCAACCAGGACTACCTGCGTTCCTTACCGGGCATCAGCGACACCTGGCAGGTGCTGGGAAAACAAGTCAGCGAACAAGACAGACTCGTCACCGAACGTTACTGGCTATACGGAGAAAATACGCAACGCAACGCTGTAGTCCTTCAATTTTACACCCGGCACGTATCCACACCACAATTCTCCCTAACACCAGGTAGCTGTGTTACAGGAGAACTGGTATACTTCCCTTCAGCATGGCCACTGCGCGCTGTCTTGAAAGATTACAAGAATAGTCACACCCCCGTGCAATGCCTGGGCATGCAGCAATGGGAAGAAGTATTGAATGCCCAAACTACCGCCAGCAGCGCGTTACCAGTGTATTACGATCAACTCTACATCTTACAGCAACTGCAACTGGTTATGCATAACGGCGCCTGGTACCTGCAAGACAAGCAACGGCAACTCATGCGTATCAAAGAAGGCTATACGAAAATCTGGAAACTACTCGCTATCAGTGGAGGAAAACCTTTACCCATGGCTGTTACCGGATCTCAACAAACCTATGAGCCCATCGGCATCTGGGACCAACATCATCATTACAAACTACTCTGATGGAAAGCTGGCAACAATTACTCAACACCGCATTACTTGGCACCAATCGCCAGGCACTGCCCACTATAAAAGCAACAGGCGCCCTCGAAGAGGCACTGCAAACCATCAGCAATGCAGGGCTGGACAGAGAAGATCTCCTCCTCCATTCCGGTGCCCTGCTCATGAATTACCGCCAGGCAGGATGCAAAACACTGCACATAGAAGATGCGATCACACATGTTTGTCCTGAAGAGGAAAAGCGCTACTGTAGTCAGGATGCAGTCAGTAGTCTGCTCGAAGCCATAGCACTCGGTTCCAATGCGCTCACCAAATATTGGCTGGAATGCTGTAGCAAAGCAGGTTACATCCTTCCTCCGGCATTATTGCCTATGTTAATGGATAAAGCCGTAGCCAGCAAACAACTGAGAGCGCCGTTGATGGCCTGTTATGGCAAACGTGGGGAATGGCTGGCACTTCTGAATCCCGACTGGGAACTGTTGATCCCCGGCAATGAAATGGAACTATCCACAGATACCTGGGAAACGGGCAGTATTGGCCAGCGTTGCGCCGTACTAAACGCCAGCAGAAAAGATGATCCGGACGCAGGACTCAGCATGCTGATCGAAACCTGGAAGCAAGAGAATGCCGCCACCAGAGCTGCTTTGCTAGAATGCCTGGAAACAGGACTCAACGACAATGACATCCCATGGTTGCAACAACTTACTGCCGAAAAAAGTATAAAAGTAAAAGAGAAGTCCTGGGAGTTATTAAGACAACTACCAGCAAGTGATATCGTGCAGCAATACTGGGAGCTGGTAGCTTCAGCTATTACACTTCAAAATAACCATATCGGCATCACCGACCTGGAACTGCCGCTGGCGCCGGAGATATACAAATCCGGCATCGACAAACTTCCGGCATCATCCATGAAACTAAGCGATGAAATGTACCAGCTGCAACAATTAGTAGCCGCGGTGCCTTGTTCCTTCTTTTCCGGACTGCTACAAGAAGATATTAGCACCTGCGTGAAACTATTATCTGCCGCAGGTTTTGAGACCCCGCTACTAAAAGCAGCCATACAGTTCAAAGAAACGGAATGGCTCACCGCACTGCTACAACAAACATCGGCATTCTATCCGGATGTCTTCCATCTGGCGCCAGCGGCCGACCTGCAAGCCTATGCCATGCGTTTCGTAGAAAAAGAAGGCAGCGCCGTCATTCTGAAAATGGGCGAAAGCAGCGTAGAATGGAGCGTTCCGCTGACAGAACAGATATTTAAGTTCATTGCCATGCACCCATACAGCTATAACAGGAATTATTTTCTCGAACTGGCTCACCTGCTACCAACAGCGGTATTAAAAGTTGATGATAAAAACATCTTCGGAGATATACTCTATAACCAGGCAGCATGGAAAAGTCTGCGGGAAAATCTTTCCCAGCTGCTTGCCTGCAAAAGTGCCATCCTTCATCAATTTCAATTCTAAACAATCATCTGCATAAAATATTTAACTATGTCTAACATATTACGCCAGCATGCCGAAATCCTGTATGCTACTGAACTCGAAGAACTGAAGAAGTATGATAGCGGCAAGCGTCCGCATAACTGGATTATGACGCCACAAGCAGTTGTTACTTACCTGATTGGCGGCAAGCTTTCCAATGGTTTTGAAATAAGCCCTAAATATATTGGTAACCGCCGTCTGATGGAAATCGCGGTAGCCACGCTGGCAACAGATCGCGCCCTTCTCCTCTATGGCCTCCCAGGCACAGCTAAAAGCTGGGTGAGCGAACACCTGGCAGCAGCCATCAGCGGCGATTCTACCATGATCGTACAAGGAACTGCGGGCACCAGTGAAGAAAGTATCCGCTATGGCTGGAACTACGCCAAACTATTATCTGAAGGCCCTAGCAAAAATGCTATCGTTGAAACGCCCGTGATGCGTGCCATGCGCGATGGCAAGATCGCCCGCATAGAAGAACTAACGCGTATAGGCGCGGATGTTCAGGATACGCTCATCACCATACTGTCAGAGAAAGCATTGCCTATACCAGAGCTTAATACCGAAGTACAGGCCAGCAGAGGCTTTAACGTTATCGCTACCGCCAACAACAGAGACAAAGGCGTAAATGAGTTATCCAGCGCTTTAAAACGTAGGTTCAACACCGTTATACTTCCTGTACCTGATTCTATGGAAGAAGAGATAGACATCGTACAACGTAGAGTAGAAAGCTTTGAGAAAGTAATGGAGCTACCAGCAGAAAAGCCTGCCCTTCAGGAAATACGCCGCATCGTCACCATCTTCCGGGAGCTGCGCAGCGGCATTACCACAGACGGTAAGACAAAAGTAAAATCACCAACAAGTACACTCAGCACAGCAGAGGCCATCAGCGTGGTAAACAACGGCCTCGCACTGGCAGCATACTTTGGCGATGGTCAGCTGAAAGCCGCAGATGTAGCCGCAGGTATCATTGGCGCAGTAGTAAAAGACCCGGTGCAGGATAAACTGGTTTGGCAGGAATACCTGGAAACAGTACTGAAACCTCGTGAAGAATGGAAAGACATCTATCGTGCCTGCAGAGACCTCGGCGCTTAATCTAAAAAAATTCCTTATGCCTGTACATATACTGGGTATACGACATCACGGCCCAGGCTCCGCCAGAAACGTAATGGAATACCTGGAAGCCTTACAACCCGATATCATCCTGGTGGAAGGGCCACCAGAAGCAGATGAGCTGTTGCAATGGGCCAGCCATGAACAATTACAGCCTCCAGTGGCCATATTAGCTTATGAACCCGAAAGGCCCAACCATAGCAGCTTCTATCCATTCGCTACTTTCTCGCCCGAATGGCAGGCGATTACGTATGCCCGTAAACGTAACATCCCTGTACGCTTTATGGACCTTCCGCTGACTTATGTGTATGGGATAGAAAATGAAAAAAATGCAGCTGCTGACACTACTACCGATATTACTCCTGCTGCCGAAAGTCAGAATAGCGTGCCCACCGCCGCTGCTGAACAGCAACACACCTATGATCCTATCGCACTCCTGGCAGTAGCCGATGGCTTCAGCGATGGAGAACAATGGTGGGAACATATGTTCGAATTCAGACGCCGCAACGATAATATATTTGAAGCCGTCATGGAAGCCATGACAGTACTCCGTCAGGAAATACCCGCTGCCACAGATAGTATGAATGCATTGCGGGAAGCATGGATGCGTAAAATGATACGTCAGGCAGAAAAAGAAATGTATCCAGAAATAGCCGTTATCTGCGGCGCATGGCATGCCCCTGCATTGAAAGATATGCCGCCAGCGAAGGATGATAATGAGCTCCTGAAAGGATTACCAAAAGTGAAAGTCGCCTGCAGCTGGACACCCTGGACCTATAACCGCCTGAGCACACGTAGTGGCTACGGCGCCGGCATCGCATCTCCTGGATGGTACCAGCATAAATGGCGGCATCCTGATGATGATGGCACCCGCTGGTTAACGCTAGTAGCCAAGCTTTTCAGGGAACATCAAATGGATATCTCCACCGCACATGTGATGGAAGCCGTTAGACTCAGCAATGCACTGGCATCACTGCGAGACTTGCCTACACCGGGTTTGGAAGAACTCAATGAAGCGGTTGTCACCGTACTGTGTAATGGAAACGACCTGCCCATGCAGCTGATCAACGAACAACTGATCATCAGCAATACTATTGGCAGCGTTCCTGAAGATATCCCGAAAGCGCCGCTGCAGGCGGACATAGAGCGACAACAGAAAAAGCTGCGCCTGTCCGTAACCGCTGACTTTAAAGATTATCAGCTGGACTTACGTCAGCCCAACGACCTGCAACGCAGTATATTCCTTCATCGCCTCCAGCTGCTAGACATCAACTGGGGCGAACAAAAATATACCGGTGGTAAAGGAACTTTTAAAGAACAATGGCGCCTGCAATGGGAGCCCGCACTGGCAGTAGACATCATCGATAAAAGCTGCTGGGGCAACACTGTAGAAAGTGCGGCATCCAGCTATGTAACAGACATGGCTAAACGTAGCCAGGAATTGAAAGCGGTATGCCGTATGCTGGAATCCTGTATCCCCGCCGAACTGCCAGCAGCCACAAACATGTTGATACAACAGGTCAGCAATATGGCCGCCACCAGCAGCGATGTTATACAACTCATGGAAGTATTGCCGCCACTAGTAAGCATTACCCGATATGGCAACGTAAGGAAAACAGATGCTTCCATGGTACTAGCAATCATAGAAAGTATCGTCACCAGGATATGTATCAACCTCCCTGCTGCCAGCACCAACATTACAGATGATGCGGTCAATGCATTGCTGGAGTTGTATTATCAGATGAATGACGCCATCCTTACACTGCAGCAATCTGTATTTGCAGATAGCTGGACACAGGCATTGCACAAAATTGCTACTGGCAACAACAGCGCTAAAGCACTGGCAGGATATGCCACCCGACTACTTAGTGATGCACAACATATCGACAAGGAAGCGCTGATCAGCAGATTTAGTGTAGCCATGTCCGTAGGTAATCCACCTGCCGACGCTGCCGCCTGGCTGGAAGGTTTCCTCCGTGGCAGCGGCACGCTCCTACTCATAGACGATACACTATTTTCTTTGTTACGTAACTGGGTAGATAGCCTGGATGATGATATTTTCATACAGCTATTACCGTTATTGAGAAGGACCTTCGCCACTTTCAGCGCACCTGAAAGAAGGCAGATCGGCGACAAGATCAAAAACAACGCAGCAGGCACTATGCCTGTTAGCACAGTAGCCTCCGATATAGACGACACCCGCGCCGTGGCCGGTATACCTGTTATTCTTCAACTGCTGGGCCATAGTCCTGCACAAACCATTGCATCATGAGCAACGATACAGCACTGCGCAAATGGCGCCTGATACTCGGCGGTGATCAACACGACGGTACCGGCTATACGCTCAACACCGCCGACCAGAAAATTGATAATACCCTCGAAGCATTGTACGATAATGACAGGAAAGGCGGCCTGGGGCCTTCTTCTCCCAATGTCAACAGGTGGCTGGGAGATATACGCTCCTTCTTTCCCTCTTCTGTAGTGAAAATTATGCAGCAGGATGCCCTGAAGCGACTCAACCTAACCCAACTGCTGCTGGAAAAGGAAATACTGGAAAACACGGATGCCGATGTGCACCTGGTAGCCACGCTGCTATCACTCAGCAATGTGATCCCGGCTAAAACAAAAGACACAGCCAGGCAGGTAGTAAGAAAAGTCACTGATGAGTTGATGCGTAAATTATCGCAGCCCATGCAGCAGGCAGTGACCGGCGCACTCAATCGCAGTGCGCGCAATCGTCGTCCACGTCATAATGAAATAAACTGGTCGCTGACTATTCAGAAAAATCTGAAGCATTACCAACCGGAGTTTCAAACAATTATTCCTGAAACTAAAATTGGTTACGGCCGCAAACGCACAGCGCTAAAGGATGTTATTTTATGTCTTGATCAGAGTGGCTCCATGGGCGCCTCCGTCGTATACGCTGGCATCTTCGGCGCGGTGATGGCTTCTATGCCGGCGCTGCAAACACGCATGGTTGTATTTGATACTACCGTGGCCGATCTTACAGAACAACTACAGGATCCTGTAGACTTGCTCTTTGGCGTGCAACTTGGCGGTGGCACGGATATACAACTGGCCCTTTCCTATTGTCAGCAAGTGATTACGCGCCCAGCAGATACTGTTATGGTACTTATCACCGATCTTTATGAAGGGGGTAATCCTGCGAATATGCGTAAACGTGCGGCTGAACTGGTAAGCGCTGGCGTACAGCTGATCGTACTCTTAGCGCTCAATGATGACGGTACGCCAGGATATGATCATGAAAATGCGCAATTCCTTGCTGACATGGGCGTTCCTGTATTTGCATGTACACCCGATAAATTTCCCGACCTAATGGCTACGGCACTATCGAAGCAAGATGTTATGCAGTGGGCCCATGCGCAGGAGGTGGCTAAGTAAAGCCCTGGTGCATTGCATCAGTATTGGGATTTTTTGGTTTCATAGAGATGCCCTAAGCATCTCCATGAAACCAAAAATATACTGCTGGATATTTATTTATCAAAACAAACTCTTACAATCGCCACATCATCTACTGGCTTCAACCCATAAATATGCTCCATGGCTATCATCTTCCTATCCAACATATGACAATTTTCCGCGCCATGATCATCCATCAGTAAAAAGCTCAGGATATCTGCCAGCTCTGCATAATCGCGGGTATCAAACCTTCGAAAAGTAAGCACGCCATCTGTACAAATTGAAAATTGTTGTATATCGCTGACAGATATACGTTGTTGCTGCAACGCAAACCATTTATCAAAATCTTCCTGTAAATTATATCCTATATAATCCGGCATATTGTTCTGATCAAATTCATATAATGCCCCATCTACCACGATCAATCCATCTCCTATACAGATAAACTCCATTTCCTTACCGGAAGATTCACCTATCGCCAGCACCAGTGTATTCAATAGCTCATAAATATCCAGGTGCAGCATTTTTTGTAAGGTGCCCAGCTCCCAGAATAATTGTCGTAGTACCGATTGGAGAATAGTAGCAGAGGAAGATGGTCTGTTGTCCAGGAACTCGCGGTAGTAATGTTCTCTGGCGATTTTTCGTAGCAGCTTACCCGTTAGGGCTGCTGCAAAGAAACTTTCTGCGCCCATGGAACATCCATCCAAGACGGCGCAAATAAATTTTCCCGCGCCGATATCTGCTGTCAGCAGATAATCTTCGCAGTGATTAGCATGATGCTCCCCTATTTTGAGGGTAGTATAAACTTTCATATCTGGTTGAAAAACTTCAAAATAGCACAGGGCACTGTTATCAGTTTGCATACATACGTATACGTAGGTCGGTGGTGGATTGCTGGCTGCGACTAGCCACGGTGAAGAGTAAACGAAGTTTTCTTATCAACCATGGACTATAGAGATCTGGCCGCAGATCAAGCCGGGCCAGCCTGTTACCATCTTTATCCCAGAAGGTGAGCCGGTGCATGGTAATACGCCAGGTAATTTGCAGGTGTTCATATGTCACCTGGTCTACATCTGCAAAATTAACACTAAACTGCTGTGGACTAAACGGGTGAATGATATGTATATGTTCAAATACAAATATTTTTTTGCGTAGGTCGATAGTTACATACTGCTGCGAATCTGTTAGTAACAGCAGATCTCGGAGATAGATAAGATATAGCAGCAGGAAGATACCTGGCGCTAGCCAGGAGTCCACCCCATGTTTGCTGATATATACGAAATACCAGACAGGCAATAGCAGAAAGCCCGCCCAGGAAAACAGAACAAATATCCTGGAGTCGCCCCTGGGGCATATCCTGACACTTTCAGCATCCACCTCCAGCAATGGAGCTGCATGGGATTTCGCCAACAGCAACTCTAATCCACGAATCGTGCGTTCTAATCTTGACAATGGCATAATGTGGGGCTTAATTTTCAGAATAGTTGAAACGTGCTATAGTTACCCCTAAAAGTTACGATGAATGACTGCAATGTTAACACCAGCGTTTTTTCAATTATATTATATTTACAGACAAATAAAAAAGTTTCCTATATGAAACCACTGTTGGTATTGCTGGGCACATTTATCTTAAGTCTGCTGATCATAAAATTCATCCGCAACGAGTATGCATGGGCGTTGGCTGGGCGTATATCCATGGCCGTTATGTTGTTTTTTACTGCGTCTGCACATTTTGCATTTTCAAAAGGTATGGAGATGATGATGCCTGCTGCTATACCTTATAAGAAATTTTTAGTTGCCTTCACAGGCATCCTGGAAATCGCCGGGGGAATTGGATTGCTGTTGGTATCCACACAAAAAATGGCAGGTATATGCCTGATAATTTTCTTTCTGGCGGTATTACCCGCAAACATATATGCATCACTGCACCAGGTAGATTACCAAAAAGGCAGCAGCGATGGTAACGGCCCAAAATACTTATGGTTCCGTATTCCTTTGCAGGTACTATTTATTGCATGGGTTTACTTCAGCGCAGTATATTAATCATTAACGCCAACGTTTACGGCCAAAGGAATAAGAAGCGCCTAACGATGGTCCATTATAGCCCCATTTGAGGTTTCCATTAAAATGTGGTCTGGTAGCATCTACTTTGAAGTTTAGCCCCGTATATCCCAGCGAAGCATCGAGGCCGGCAATGATATGATAGCTCACCTGCAAGGTGCCGCTCCAGATACGACCTTTGATATCATCAATGGTTAACTGCAACCAGCTGATCTCTCCCTGGATAGCCCAGCGTGGAGAAAATGCATAGCCACCCCATAAGCCTACATCAGGCAATGGCGCTGTAATAGAAAAGCGTTCTGCCTGCGTATTAATATTGGCGCCGGCCAGACTAATACCTGTGCCCAAACCTACCAGGTGCGCCCCTATCAGCACACCAGCCTCATATTTAGGCTGAGAAAGAAATGCATAACCATAGGAAATACGATAAATGTCTGTGTTAAAATAGGCATCTACATGACTATTGATATTATAGGTATTATCTCCAAAAGTGATTTCTCGCTGTATAGTATGATCAGAAGTCCTTCTTAAACTCACCCAGGAAAGATCTAATCGCGATCTTCTGGATATACGCCATTGAAAATCTCCCAGGAAATTTACCGTATTCTTTTTAAAGCCGAGATCACTTTCCAAATCAATATCGGTACCTATTCTTCCCGCAGTACCGTTGATGGCAACGTTTGTATTATTTACGACAAAAAACAAGCCTGCAGATACTTTGAAGCGACTCACCCACCAGGGTGCCTGTGGTAATTCATAAGTGGGCGACTGCTGAACGATCGTCTCGTTACTACTGGTTTCCTGTGCATTTATGTTGAGAGAAAAAATGCATAACACCGCAGGTAACATCCATCGTATTACAAATCGAGTTTTCATATATATTGTTTTTAGGGGGAGGTTTGAAGAGAAAAACAGGCTGGCCTAACATCCAGCCAACCTGCTTTGTACTTTATTTCTCTTTTATGAAATTGCCGTTTTTATCAAACAACAAACGATGAGAAGGAGCGTTAGCTTTATTGATGGTTACTTCCTAGGTAGCTGTTGTTTTAGTAGGTTCAATAAATCTTTTTACTTTGTCTTTGGTAATGCCATAACCTTTATAATGTGTTACGATATAGGTGGATATCGTTTTAGGCAATGCTACATCTTTGGCCACTTCATTTGCCCTGATAAGGTTTCCATGCCTGTCGTACAACGCTTCCAGGTTCATATTGGTGCCGGTGAGGTTCAGTGAATAATATTCCTCGCCACCTTCAGGTTTGTTCTGCTCCTCTATTTCCCAGTTCTTTTTATAAACAGAAGTAGGGAGCTTCATGATATCCTTCAGGTTAGCTTTAGGAAATTGTTTCTGATATGCCGCCAGTACTTCCGGCGGAAGTTGTGATTTCTTAATACGTTTTGCATCAAGTAATACTTCCTGATCATCGGTCACGCTTTGTGCACGCAAGGTAGGTGCCAGGCCTATCATTAGCAGGAGCAGCATGAAAAGTCCGGATTTTACCATTTTCATACAAGTAGGATTTTTAGGGTGATAGAATATTTACGTATATAGGTTATTGCTTTTACCTGGCGCCGATGGGAATCCCCACTGCTACCAGAAATTGCCTGTTTTTTCCCTGCAAATCATTCTTATAGATATTTCCCAGCCCGAGGTTGTATTGTGCGTTAAATCGCAGTCCTTTTCCTTTCATCAACACATACTGAATATCAAAAGTTGCTCCTCCATCTATACGATGTATATCATGTTTTGTTTTAAATATATAAGAGAGCTCACCATTATCGGTATCCTTGACATATACATCTTTGGCGTTAGTCCGGATAGCGCCGTATGGCCCTACGGCCACACCAAAAGATGGCGTGATCCTATACCTGATCATAGGTGCAAAAGACATATAGGTGATCAGCCGGTTGAAGTCCTGTCCTACGAGCTGATTATCATCCGGTGGCTGAAAACTATTCTCATATCTCAGCTGCCTGGCTCCCTTAGGGCTACGCATAATTATATCCATCGCCAGCTGCCAGTTATTTTTCAGGTCAAACGTGGTATAAGCTCCAATGGCAAAACCATAACGCGGCTGCTGCCCCGTGGCGTCTTCCAGATAGCTGCCTGCCAAACCAACCATAATGCCAACATGCAATCGTGTAGTGGTAATCTTTTTACCGAATACCAACGCTATCAATGCCTGCGCCTTCCCTTCCTGACAACTCAGCAACAGCAATAAAAACAATGCGGATATCTTCCTTAAAAACATCATCATTTTGATCGTATCATTTTAACCATGCACTTCCAAATTGTATATAAAACCCCCATTGTTCTGGCCCACGGGCTACGTCAGCCCCCATATACAAACCAAACTTACGGGCAAGCATATACCGAAACCCGGTGCCGTAATTGTATTCCCAACCGGAAGAACCAAAATCCGCATACTCATCGAATACCTTACCTACACCGGTAAAGAAGACGGCGCTCCATCGCCTGAATACATTCCAGCGTTGTTCTGTTTCTGCCAGCATATTTACATTTCCCTGGTAACGCCCTCTGGGTATACCTCTCAGATCCAGTGAGGGTTTGAAATAAAATGGAATATCTCCTATCACCTGCTGATAATCTCCCCGGAAACCAGACACCCATTTCTTCTTATGACCAATAGGAAAATATTTGTAGAAAAAACCATTCATATGGGTATAATTGAAATCACTTCCAAAGGCTTCGTAAGAAAAATTTGCATCCACATGGATCTTCGAACCCTTGTTGGGCGTGAATATATTATCCCTGTTATCAAACTCCACCAACACGCCAGGGATACTGCTGATATTATCCAGTTCTTTGGGTTTAAATAATGAATCCGGCAGTATATGACTGATTTGTTTGGCAGTGGTTTTCACAAAAACATATTGTATGCCTGCCGACCAGTTAGAATATCCCAGCTGTTTCTGTAATCTTAGAAAAGCAGGTATGCTTTTGATATTTGTTTTAAACTTTACTTCTCCGAGACTGGGCAGCGTTTTATAAAAATTGAGGTTCATGTTCATATACCCTGCAAATACTTTATAGCTAAGATGCCAGGGCACGATGGTACCACTTCTAAAAAGTCCTGCGCCCCAGCTTTTGCTGGCCGTATAAAAAGCGAATCCGCCGGTAATATCCGGTGGTATCGGCGCTAATTTCTTATACCTGTTTAATGTTTGTACAGGTTGATGATGCTTATGCATCAGGATGGGCGCAATAGCGCCACCAAAGCCTACAGCAGGTTCCGTGATGATATCCGGTACTGGCACAAAACCATTCGCATTGATAATCCAATCGCTGAGGTCTATAGCATGGTCTAGTGAATCGTGGAGTGTAAATTTCCATTTAGCTGGTTTCTGTTTGATACTGTCCTGGGCCTGCACCAATAGACACGAGCACAGCAATAGTATCACCAAACCTACTGCCACCAAAGGTTTTATAAAAAAAATCCAGCTATTTTTTTCTGCTAAAAGAAGCATGACCCGCTTTTTACATACAGACAAGCAGTTATTATTTGGGTTGATGATGCGGGGCGTTTATACTTAGGGGTTACTTACCGTTAAACACATGCATATTATAAATAGTTTTCACCAGCGTCACGAATTTTCTGGATATTCCTGTTTAAACATTTTCTTTATTGGTGTGTTGAATTAATGAGATCAGCATTCAGTGTTCTTTTTCCGTTACGTAAGAAGACGACACCACGGAAGACCTGAAACTATCTATCAACCTACCTCCTGGCATAACAGCATTATCATCATCTTCATGTAGCAACAGGGTCACCTGGTATGTATTAGTAATTGTAATGCTGGTAATAAATCCCATCTGTTACTATCTGATGCTTCCGAGTTGTAAACCACCTGCTATCTGCTGGAATAGCGTATTCACCCGATATTAATACTGAATCCATGAAAAGATTTACCCTACTCTTGTCCTTAACATTGGTCTTGCTTTCTGCATGCCGGAAAGAACCTGACCTGTCTAAATTGTCGTCCAATTTTGTAGTGCAAACGGACCGTGATCCCAACGCCCAGTTCAATACCTACAAGACGTTCTACATTTCGGATACTATCGCATATCTCTCCAGCAACAAGAACGACACCATCCTGGTAGACAACAACGCCAAACAACTGGTAGCTGCCATCAGACAGAATATGGAGTCGAGAGGTTATACCTTCGTAGCCAGAAATGCTAGTCCAGACCTGGGTATCAACACTGTCGCTATTAAAGATATTACTGTCGGTGTTGTGTATCCTGGCTATTGGTGGGGATTTCCAGGCTATTGGGATCCATGGGACTGGGGCTGGTATTATCCTTACTATTATCCATGGACGACCACTTATGCAATCACTACAGGGAGCTTTATCATTGAACTGGTAGATGTAAAAAATGCGCAGGCAAACCAGAAGCTGGATGTTATCTGGACGGTAAACCTCAATGGGGCATTGGGTTCCGCCGCCACCAACACCACACTGGCTATCAATGGTATCAACCAGGCTTTCGTACAATCCCCTTATGTAAAAGCCCAGTAGTATTTCACCCAAAACGCATTTTATGAAAAAATATATTCTAACGGGCGCTTTACTGTTTGCTATCAGCAGTTGCAGCTTTGCCCAGGAAATCAATACTTACACCACCACCAATAAAATCAGTAATCTTTTTGGTTTATCATGGGAAATAAGCATTCCTTCGAGCAATGATCTTATCTCCAAAACCAGTCTGGCAGGGGGCCGCGCAGAATATCGGCACTTCCTTGCCAACGCACCAGTATCATTTGGTGTAGGTATCAGCTGGAACTCTTATGAGCAGTATTCTCCTACACAAACATTTACCTATAAAAACGGCAATTCTGCTATCACCACGGATATGGATAAAATTATCTATACCGTTCCTATCACCGCTTTAGCACATTACTACTTCAACAATGGCCGCAACGTTATGCCATATGTAGGCGTTGGTATCGGTGCACAGTATGCAGAACAGGATATCTACTATAATATTTTTGTAGCAAACCAGTATAACTGGGGCTTTGTAGTAAGACCAGAAGTAGGTGTACTCATACGCCCTAACGGCGGTGGATGGGGCATCCTGGCGGGTGCCAACTATCAGTATGGCAGTAATAAAAATGACTTCACCAATAGCAACGGACTAAAAAGCGTAGCATTTAATATAGGTTTTTTCCTGAGCAGATAACTGCTGGCAATTGCATTATCTCCGCCAACTTTAATATCGATGCTATTGCTACCGCGAATACCGGGGATGATGTGCTGAAGATATTTAAGTTTTGATGATTGCTAATTTGTTTATGCTTAGGAACGGCCGTCTCTTTTCCAAGAGACGGCCTTTTTATGTTTAGGCTCCAGGCCAATTCCCTGAATCCCTGAGATAAAAAAAGGGAAGGCTCCTCAGCCTTCCCAAACAAAACCATCATGAAAAAAAGTCTGTGACGTTATAGCAATATGCTTACATTTTTCTTGGAAGAGACGCCATTATCTTGGCAACAGCTTCAGGAATTTTGGTATCAGGGTCTTTCACCGGACCATCGATCTGAGAGTTGCCGATACCTTGCCATAATAGTTCACGTTTATTTCTGTCTATCACATCAATGATCAAAGATCCATCTACGTATTTATCAACAGAATAACTGGTTGTACTAGACATCATACCCATACCACCACCCCAGTAATAAGGCCTGTAAAAACCACCATAACCATAGTAATCCGTATTAGCTGTAACGTTCTGACCCTGTTTGGCAATGGTAACGGGGTTCACCAGCAAATCAGCAGAGCCGGTGTCGGCTGTCATTGTATAGCCTTTGGCATTCATCTGACTGATAATTGCATTATCGATACGGTTTACATTCAACTGGCTCAACGGACTCTTTGAACCTGCCGGGTGATATATGGCGTATGTCTGGTAACGGGAGAAATCAGCATGACTGCTAACATCATGCGATACTTTTAGGGTAGGGCCGCAGGCTCCTATCGCCAGCACCGAAAAAGCAAAAAGAAGTAGTCGTTTCATATACTATAGTTTATTGGTAGAGATGTATGATTACCAGGAATATCCTATGCTGAACACTGTGCCATAGTCCACCTTCTGTGCATCTACATTAGGTGGTCTGCTATCGAAATCGAAATACACCTGCACATTGGCTGTCAGGTGAGAAATAATTTTCCAATACAGTATAACGTTCTGGTCTATACGCCATCTGCCCTGGTCTGAAATGCCATAAAAAATGGCATTGGTACATTGTAACTTAAGCTCCGGCTTTCCCAGTTTATACAAGTAATAGTTTACATATAATGGTATTTCTGTAGAAACCGACCTGCCGTTGTTTACAGAATCCGTGCTGTATTCTTTTTGTACGGATATACCTGTAGCCATTCTTAGGTCATGTTTTCTGTTTTTAAGTATGATAGGCCCGGCCCCTTGTGCAGCCTGGTAACGGGCATTTAAGCCTAACTCTGTGCTGCGTTGAAACTGAAGGGTACTAACTGCAAAGAACTTCTTCCAGAATTCTATATATGCATTCAATCCCATGTCCGCTTTCTCAATGCCTTTAAATTCTGAATCCATAGTATACATCAGGTCACCATTGGTCTGGAATAACCAGCGTCGCGTGCTGTAGGTCGCAGTATGGCTTTCATTGATACGACCTATATTACTGGAACGGGAATAAGAGTAACCTAAACTTGCATTTCCATCCAGCCGGGTCCAGAATTTTTTATCTAGATTTTCTATATGGTCAAGGTCTTGAATGAATAAATCTATCGTATCGTGTTCCCGGATGATCTTCACCCATCCTGGCGCTTTTCCTTTGCTTAAGATGCCTACATGGCGTATATTATTTACATCCTCGATCAGATATTGTTTACGCCTGGCTACGATATAATCGATGTCTCTCAGCTTGATTACTGCGTTATCGTTCAGTTTGTCAGGATCGAAGGTGAGCTCGCCTCGCTGAATTTGTTTAACCTTTCCTGTCAGATGATCGCCGTTAAAGAGTTGTATTTCATCTGAAATACCGGGTGTAAGCTGCTGTGCCGCCGTTTTCCAGGAGAAAAGGATAGCTGCAGCAAAGAGTCCTGCGTGTATATATTTTACCAACGCCATCGGTAGTTGCCTGATAATAATACAGAAGAACGACCACCTAAAAATCCAATCTCTGTACGCACCTGCCAGCGTTTGGTAAACTGGAATTGTCCGCCGGCCAGCATACTCCACTGCGAAGTGGGCCGCTTTTTCAGTGAATAATGCACTGTGATATCATCCGGCAGGTTATTCATTTTATTGAGGATACCTTGTGCAAGACCCTTCACCACTACCTGCTGCGGCTTCGTCAATCCTTGGTACCATTGTTCTGTTTCGGCTACTATCTTTTCTAATTGATCTTTATTCATCTGTGGATTTAAATCACTCAGATCTATTGAGCCAACGGTATTTCTATTTACAAAAAAGCCGGTAGTGCCTAACCATACAGCAAAAGAGCGGTCAGGATTATTTTTGAAAATGAAATTATAACCTAGTCGAGGAGTGATCATCCATGTTTTTACCAGCTGGTCTAGTTTGTCCAGATTCGTCCAGGTATGATTGATATCTGTAATGGTGATGATCCCGTGATAACCGCCGGCCAGCGTGGTTCCCAGTCCGAAGGTGCTACCTTTGAATTTCGTTTCGCTGGAAAAATTAAACGGCGCCACAATATTTACAGCCGTAGTTGCCTGTACATATCCCCCTATCGCATATACGTCAATGAATGGGAGCAGCCACAGGTCGACCCTACTTGTTACACTCTGCATTTTTGCCTGGACTGCCCCAAACTTTATAAAATCCATAGGCACCGGATCATGATCATTGAATCCTACCTGCAGATCAGTGATATTTACGTCCTGTGTGCCATAGTTGAGATTCAGCATAGCCCCTACAGGATATTGAAGATTAATACCTTTTTGTACAGCCTTTTTTCCCCAGATGGGAAAATGATAAGGGTAACCTGCTTTACGGAGACTGTCTTTATAAGCCTGGTCGCCCTGCCCTATTTTCATACCGGCGCCAGCTTGTCCGCAGACATGCCCGCTAATCAGTATAACCACTACCGTGAGTATGAGGTGAATATGCAGTCTTCTCCCTTGGTTCATATAACAGGTTAATGACCTAATGAATATTGATTGATGCCTGGTTGTAACAGGGCTTGGGGAGATGATGCCAATGTGTGGGTTTATGCTCGGGAAGATATTGATGATTAGATAACAATCCCCGCGGGAAAAAGGTTAAAGGTTTGTGCTATTTAAAAGATTTTTCATTTGACAAATTCCCATTAACTTCGTTGACATCAGCAGTTACCTGCATTCTTGCTCTCCAGGCATAAACATCTTTCGTCATCGATTCTTTATAAAAAACATCGACGATGAAAAAATATCTGCTTCTTTTCGTTTGCGCGATCGCGTTATTCTCCTCTCCATTTCTTGCTACAGCCCAGTTAAAAGGCGATCATCTGCTTGGTGATGTGGGTTTGCAATCAGGTACACAGGCACCTGCAAGCTTCTCTGTATTTGTTCCGGTATATTTTTACAATACCAATAAATTAAAAAATGCAAATGGAGATGTTATCCAGCGCGACATACACCTGAATATGTTTGTCACAGGTATTGGCGCTGCCTGGGTCACCAATCTGAAAATATTAGGCGCCAACTATGGAGGTTCGGTGCTGATTCCTTTTGCCAGCAATCGTTTGGAGGCTACCAGCACCAGCAAGTCACCATTTAATTTCTCTGATATTTATTTCCAGCCGGTCCAATTGGGCTGGCATATTAAACAAGCAGATTTTCTGTTTAGTTATTCTTTATATTTTCCCTCCGGGAGATATGCATTAGGGGCGGATGACAACAGTGGTCTCGGGCAACTTGTCAATGAGTTTGCTGCTGGCAGCACGGTCTTCTTTGACAAGAAAAAAGAATGGAATTTCTCTGCCTTGTTTTCTTATGCTTTCAATGGAAAAAAGAAAGATACAGAGTTACGCACCGGTAATAACTTCAGTATAGAAGGCGGCCTCGGAAAAACATGGTATCTCAAACCTGCGAAGGGTCCTATTCCCAAGATCGTAAATTTCGGCGCAGTGTATTATATGCAGTTTAAAACCACGGAAGATAAAATTCCTATCGGCACTTACCTGTTAGATCCTAAGAAAGATCATTTATATGCCGTCGGTGCAGAAGGGGGGCTTTTTGTACCACAGATACGTATGCAGTTTAACCTGCGGTGGTTAGCAGAAATGGCAGCGGTGAACAGATTTCAGGGGAATACTTTTTTGTTGATGGTAGCGTATAATATCAAGTCTTTCGCCAAGGCGAAGTAAATAAGCGATTTTTCTCTCTTTTTTTGGAGAGGCCTCGGCCTCTCCAAAAAAAGAGTACTTTTTAAATCCCCCGGCCAAAGGCCGGAGGATTTAAAAAGTACCAAAAAGAATTGTGGAATGCTAGGCCCACGCTTTCCGCAAAAGGCGCAGCCAATTACCATGCATAATATTTTCAATATCAGCAGCTGCATAGCCGCGCTTAGCAAGCATATCAGGCAGCAGCTGTAAATCGGCGATGGTTTCCAGATCGTATGGACATTGCTCTTTACCGAAAGCACCATCGAGGTCAGTGCCGATGGCTACGTGATGGGCGTTGCCGGCAATCTGACAGATATGGTCCATATGATCGATCATTTTCTCCAGGTCACAGTTCATGCCTTTAGGCGTAGAAGTACCTCTTACCCATCCCGGTACCATCATCCAGGCATCGAGTGCAGCGCCGATGACAGCATCTTTCTGCACCAGTGTTTTGATCATCTCATCACTGAACTGACGATTGTGATTAACCAGCTCCCTGCAGTTATTATGGCTGGCCCATACAGTACCGTTGAAGATGTCCATTGCATCCCAGAAAGCATCATCACATAAGTGGGTGGCATCGAGGATGATGTTAAGTTCTTCCATACGGCGTATGAGTGCTTTTCCCTGGTCGTGGAGACGTCCGGTGGCATCGGTGCCGTTGGCATATCTCCCCGGGCCGTAATGCGCAGGTCCTATGGCACGCAGCCCATTTTCGTAGGCGCGGTCCAGGTAGTCTATGCTGACAATAGAATCCGCACCTTCCAGGCTGAGGATATAACCGATTGGCTTTTTATCATTAGGTGTGCCATCGTTCCAAAGCTTAACATGTGCATCCAGGCCGGCGAGGTCTTTTATCATGATCATCTCCCCGGCAGCTTCCATGGCTTTGTACCAGGTCAGCTGTCCCTGCGTCTGTGCCCAGGCCTGCTCTGGCGAATGCCAGCCAGGCAATGGATTGTCTGGCGCTACATAACGCGCGATCTGAGTGGCCACTACGAGGCCAATGTTACCTTTCCTCAGTTCAGGAAAAGCTACTACTCCTTTTGCACGGTCAGGTTTATCGTTCAGACCTTCTTCTCTTTTACGTATAGCCGTTACCGGTTGACGCAGGTCCCTGTTCCATTCCATCGCATTCATGCTCAGGTCCAGGTGAGCATCTATTGTAAACATATCGCTGTATTTTTCTTCTTGACTAATCTACCGTTTACCCCGACACCCGCCTCCGTTAGGAAATACAATTGATGCGGATTTCCAGGCGAATAACCAGGGTAAACGGTAGTCTTATTACTAATACAATTCAAATAATGCTTCAATTTCCACCGGGATATTATCAGGCAGCGAACCAAAGCCCACTGCGGACCTTACCCCGATACCATTTTCTTCACCCCATACGGCAGCAAACAGTTCACTGCAACCATTGATGATATATGGATGACGTTCAAATTCTGGCGTACAGTTTACCATACCCAATACTTTGATTACACGTTTCACTTTATTGAGGCTTCCGATATGCGTTTTGATGGTAGACAGCATGGTGAGGCCTACCTGACGGGCAGCCAGCTTACCTTGCTCCATATCCAGTGCAGCACCGATACGGCCGATAATCAGAGATTTATCGTCTTGTACAGGGCCATGGCCGCTGAGATAAAGGTATTTACCATCTACCAGATAAGGCTTATACACGCCCAGTGGCGCTGGCGCCGGAGGCAATGATAATCCTAATGCTGCAAACCGCTCTTCTGCTTGATTGTGTTCCATAATTGCTTCTTTTACTATTTAGTTGTTTTAGTTTATTTTTTTAGAAAAAACAGTTCAGTATCAACACTCCCGCCAGGCCTGTTATCCCCACGATCGTTTCCATCACAGACCACGACAGCAAGGTGTTTTTAATACTGAGGTTAAAATATTCTTTAAACATCCAGAAGCCGGCATCGTTCACATGAGAGAACATCAGGCTGCCGGCGCCTATGGATAATACCATCAAATTAGGATTGGCTCCGGATTGTATCATCAATGGGCCTATCATGCCAGCAGCGGTGAGGCCGGCGATGGTAGCTGATCCTACACATGCCCTGATCAATGCCGCTGCCAGCCAGCCTAATACCAGTACTGGAATATGCCAGGACTGCATCGCTGTGGCTATGCTGTTGCTTACCCCACTATCTGCCAACACCTGCTTCAAAGCCCCCGAGCCGGCGATGATCAGTACGATCATGGCTATATCTTTTACTGCTTCCGCATAAGTGTTCATCACCTGTTTCATGGGCGTACCTTGCATCGTACCCAAGCTGAAGGCCGCTACTACTGCTGCAAGGAGCATCACTACGGGAGCATCTCCCAAAAACAATACCCAACGATTTCCCTGAAAGGCAGGCATATGGGTAGCCGCCGTAGTAGCCACCAGCAATATTACCGGGAGCAATGCGGTCAGGAAGCTGTTAAACTTACCTGGTAAGGGTTTTTCTTCATTACTGCTTTGCGCAAACAGTTTATTGGAATCCGAGGGCATATTGACTAGCAGCCGTGAAAATAGGGGTCCTGCCAATAATAAGGCAGGAATGGCCACTATCAGGCCGTAAAACAGCGTCAAACCCATATCCGCATGGAACTGTGTCACCAGGGCCGCCGGCGATGGATGCGGCGGCAGAAAACCATGTGTAATGGATAATGCCGCCAGCGTTGGTAAGCCGATATATACCGCCGGAAGTTTATATTGGTAGACGACTGAGAAGATCAATGGTACCATCAGAACGAAGCCAACACCATAATAAAGTGGTACTCCGATGATAAAACCAGCGATCATCAACGCCCATTGTACGTTCTTTGCACCCAGCAGTTGCATCAGCGTATTCGCAATTTGTCTCGCTGCACCGCTTTCCGCCACCAGTTTACCCAGCATAGCACCTAAAACAATGATGCCCAGCAGACCGCCAATGGTATCGCCTATTCCTTTTTGTAAAGAAGCAGGTATCTTCTCGGGGGAAATCCCCAGCGATAATCCAGCCAATATCGACACCAGCATGAAGGCAACAAAGGCATTCATCTTCCCCCAGGTCAACAGTAAAATGAGCACCGCCATACAGGCCGCAACAATTAAAAACGACATAGGTTATATGTAATCAGTTTACAATGATTTCATCCAACAGCATCATGCTATTACCGCCAGCACCGTATTCACCAACAGGGATAATTCCCTTGTTTACCGCCAGCACACGTATATAGCGCGCCTTCACCGGTTTCACTTGCAAACGCACGTTGTTGATACCATTTACCAAAAAAGTTTTTGTTTTTACCAGCGGCAGATAATGTACGCCGTCAATAGAATACTGGAACTCCAGTGAAGAAGGCGCCCACATCTTCTGCCAATGGTAATTCAACACATTGGTAGCCACCACCCTGATTGGTTGTGCACTGCCCAGATCGACGACCGCCTCCAGGTTCCTTTTGCTGAATCCAAGCCACTGTCCATCGTTGAAGCGATGCGTACCTGCAATACCATTCACCAGCGTAGATGCGTCAGCGTTATATTTGGTATTTGCCGGCTCTTTTAAGGTAATGGCTGCACCGGTAGATTTATTCAGCATCAGTGGCTTGCTGAACGCGCGGTATACCTGCTTACTACCTTCATACAAAGCAGCTCTTACGGTAGTAGTTTGAGTAACTGTGAAAGGCCCGTCGTATAGCTTACTGGCAGCAGTTGGTGCAGTGCCATCCATCGTATAGCGGATTTGCGCCTGCGCGGCATCAGCATGCAGGGATATATGCAAAGCGCCTTTGCTGACGCTATCTAATTTGTAATTGATTTCGTTATAGACATCCGAAGGATGGATATCATTAGCAGCCAGTAAGGACTGCTGCCCACGCAGGCGGGTAAGGAAACCATTATAGTCACGTACTGTCTGTGGCGACCATGCTCTTTCTGCCATCGCCAGCATACGTGGATAAATCATGTATTGTGCCTTTGCCGTGGTAGGCAGGTATTCGCTCCACATCTGCCCCTGTATGCCTGAGATATAAGGCAGCAAAGCTGTATCTCCTGCTGCATGCAGCGGATCATAGTGGTAAACTTCTTCCAAAGGGGTGTAACCGCCTGCGGCTACTGGTTCCTGTGGATATAAAGATTGATAATGATCGAAGTAGAGTTCATCTTCAGGCGTCATGATCACATGGTGCTGCTGTTTGGCGGCGGCCACCGCACCGTCTACACCACGCCAGCTCATCACCGTAGCACCCGGCGCCAGCCCGCCTTCCAGGATTTCGTCCCAGCCAATCACCTTGCGTCCTTTAGACTGAATATAATTGCTGATACGTTTTACGAAATAGCTCTGCAAAGCATGTTCGTCTTTCAGGTGTTCATCCTTCATTCTTTGCTGACAGGCCGGACATTTCTCCCAACGTACCTTTGGACACTCATCACCACCCAAATGAATATACGTAGATGGGAATAATGCCATTACCTCATCGAAAACATCCTGCAGGAAAGTGTAAGTGCTGTCGTTGCCAGCGCAGAATACATCATCGAAGACCCCCCAGAACTCAGCGGTTTTATATGGTCCTTTTGTACAGCCCAGTTCAGGATAAGCATTTAAGGCAGCGAGAGCGTGACCAGGCATTTCTATTTCAGGAATCACATTGATATGACGTGCAGCGGCATAGGCCACTACTTCTTTCACTTGTTCCTGCGTATAGTAACCGCCGTAGCGCTGGCCATCGAACTGATGCGGTAGTTCTTTTTTGTGGCCAATCATCGTCTGGTCGCGCCATGCTGCGATACTTTGTAGTTTAGGATATTTTTTTATTTCTATTCTCCAGCCCTGGTCATCGGTAAGATGCCAGTGAAAATTATTTATCTTATATAGTGCCAGCTGATCTATGAGCTGTTTAATAAAATCTATGGTAAAGAAATGTCGGCTCACGTCGAGGTGCATACCTCTGTAATGAAAGCGTGGATAGTCTGTGATATCGGCGCCTGGCACCAGCAACTTACCATTATCCTGTTGCCATAGCTGACGTAAGGTGGCAATACCATGTACGATACCATCCGTATCGTACGCGGTGATGCGCACTTCATTGCCATCGGTATGCAGGCGATAACCTTCTGCCGGCAGTTGTTGGGTGTTGTCTACGGTCAGGACTATACGTTTTTCTCCTTTTGATGTCAGAGAGAAGCCTGTCTTTTGCTGGATATAGGTATTCAGGAGTGCCGCAGCATCGGTAGTTTGCGCATCCGCCACCAGGGCGGTGTTACGGTCTACTACAAAGGAACTGCTGTTCCATTGCACCTGTACAGGCAAAGGAATCAGCGCTGCCGGAGCAGCCTGATTCCTTTGAGCGGTGGCGTAAAAGCCAATACCTGTCAGTAAAACTATTAAAACTGATTTTTTCATTATTGTTTATCCCACCACATTCTTGTTGTTAAAAGATCTGGTCCTTGGCGGGTAATAGCAGCTTTGTAGCTAACTGCATTATTACCCTGTTCTGCTGCTGAGTAAGGCAGGCGCCGTGGAATAGTACCGTTGGTAGCATTACTGCGGTAATTTACCGGAACAAGGTTAGGATATCCTGTACGACGCCAGTTAGCATAAGCTTCCTGTTCATCGAGGAGCAATGCCACCCAGAACTGGGAATGGATCTGATCCATCTGCTGGGCAAAAGAACCACCAGCATTAAAGGCATGTGCAGTCAGGTAAGCATCTATCTTGTCCTGGGTAATTAAGCCACCAGTGCCAAACAGTGCCATGTTACGCATAGCGGCAGTAACACCGTTTTTATAGTACTGAGCAGGGTCTCCGCTTACCCATCCACGTGCAGCAGCCTCGCTTAACAGCAGGTTTGTTTCTGCGTTTGTTAATAATAACAAAGGAGCGGCGTATTTCAAAATGGTATTCGGATTCGGCTCAGAATAAGTAACAAAATCCGCTGGTTTGTTGTCCAGGCCATTAGGCATACCTTTCTGAATAGTGGAGGTAGTATCAGGCGCGCCATTGTTCCAAACTACTGCCAGTACCGGGAGTCGTGGGTCGTTATTGCTTTTCAGGTAATCGATGAAAGTTCTGCTGAACTTAGACCATTCAATATTGTTGGCGCCTTTAGAACTGGTAGAATAATCTTGTCCGATCAGCTCCAGTGCCACTGGGTTCTGGTTGTAGGTCTGTGGGCCTGAAACATAGTTGATCACTGCATTATCCGCACCATCGAGGATAACCCCGCCTGTTGCTGCTTTCTGTACCCAGTCTTTCACCTGAATCTTGCCATCTGTTACTTTGGTCAGTCGCATGGCTACACGGAGCATCACAGAGTAACCGAATTTTTTCCATTTGGCGATATCACCGTTGAAGAGAAAATCGGCGCTGCCAAATGTAGGCTGAGCAGGATCGAAGGCTTTGATCGCTTCATCCAGTTCTTTTAAGAAATCTGCATAAATATCTGCCTGTGCATCATATTTAGGCATAAAGGAACCTTCGCGGCCTTTCATCGCATCGCTGTAAGGAACGTCGCCATAGAGGTCCGTAATACGCTGCATCAGTAATACTTTCCATATACGAGCTGCTGCGAGTTTGTTTACAGAGGTGGCTGCGATCTTCGGATCTTTGCAGGCATTGATAATTTCCTGAACGGTCAGGATGGAGTTGGGATAAACATAGCGGAAATAAAAACCCTGGTAGAAATCACTCACGCCATATTTATCCCCACTACCGGAAACGCCTATATCTTTTGCAACAGCATAGTGTTGGATATAGGTACCACAGTGCAGATAAGAGGTATAATAGTAAGCCCTGTCATAAACCAGGTTTCCTTTTAACAGACTTTGTGAGAAGAGATAATTAACGTTAGGATCAGTAGATGCATTCGGATTTTTGTTGAGATTCTCAAAGCCTTTATCGCAGGAAGCGAGTCCCAGCGCGGCTCCCAGCAATGCGATGTACTTATATCTGGCAAAAAGTTGCATGAGTATTTTTTTTAGAGATGATTAGAATTTAACATTCAGGTTAAGGCCATAGCTTCTTGTTGGCGGAACGCCAAACATTTCAAATCCTTGCGCACTGCTATTGGTGAATGTAGATTCAGGATCGATATTCGGTGCATTCTTGTAGAGGATGAACAGGTTTCTTGCAACAAATGATACGCTGGCATTTTGCACTTTAGCGAAAGACAGCAGCTGAGCAGGGATATTGTATGTCAGCACTACTTGTCTCAGCTTAATGAAGCTGGCATCATATACGAATTTCTCAGAGAGATTTTTATAGTTATCATAGTACTGTTGCAGACCGGTAGCATAGGTAAACGTTTTGGTAAATGGTTTACCATCCTGATCAACACCTGTAACTGTCAAACCGTTATCACGGCCAGGCAGGGTGAGTTTGGTCAGGCCAAAGCGTGTACCATAGAGGTTAGTAGCAGAATATACGTGGCCGCCAAATTTACCATCTACCAGGAAGCTCATGTCGAAGCGTTTGTAGTGGAAGGTGTTGGTGATACCACCGGTATATGGAGAGATACCTGTACCGAGGTCGGTGAGGGCCGACTGCATTTCATAACCGGTAGCGCTGTTATAGATGGTATTGCCTTGTGCGTCTTTCTTCGCTTTGTAGCCCATGATGGAGCTATATGGCTTACCTACTTCAGCGTAGAGGTATGCGTAGTTGTTTACGCTGGCATCCAGTACGAGGTTGTTGAGGCCGTTGAGGGCTTCTACACGGTTACGGTTATACGCAGCGTTGAAGCTTACATCCCAGGAGAAATTTTTATTGGCATAAGGCGTAGCGGTGATGAGGATTTCCAGGCCTTTGTTGCTCATGGCACCTACGTTGAGATAAGCGTAGTTATAGCCACTGGCAGGAGAAACAGCTACCTGCATGATATCGTTGGAAGTCTTGCGTTGGTAGAGCGTCAGGTCAAAACCCAGTCTGCTATTGAGGAAGCGGCCTTCCAGACCAATTTCCGCGGTAGTAGAGGTATAAGGTTTCAGGCCTGGGTTAGGAGCTTGCAGCATGCCGGAAGTAGTGCTATTACCTGTTTGCGTAGGTGTTTGCAGTGGCTGGTTCAGGTGACCGCCACCAGGCACCATGCTATATGTTTGGTTCAGCGCATAAGGTTGTGGTGCACCACCACCTACCTGTGCCCAGGAACTTCTGATTTTTGCATAGTTCACCCAGGTAGGCAGCTGTACTGCTTGTGACAACAGGAAGCTGGCACCTACAGAAGGATAGAAGATATTGTTGCTGTTCATCGCCAGTGTGGAAAACCAGTCGTTACGGCCGGTAGCACTGATATAGAGCAGGTCTTTGAAGTTAAGGTCCAACGAAGCAAATACGGAGTTGGTAGCCAGGTGTGCGTTGGTTACGGAGGTAGTCAGGCTCACCACATTACTTGGATCATAGAAGCCAGGCTGGAAGAATTTAGGGCCTTGCATAGCCGTGACATCGCTGGTGGACTTACGTCTGTTACCCCCTGCTAATGCGGTGAATGACAGGTCGCGGGCAATTTTGCCCTGGTAGTTGAAGGTCAGTTCAGCGTTGGTTTCTTTGATCACGCTGTTATGACCGATATAATAACCGTCAGGCATATACGCAGTTCCTGAAGGAACGATACCTACATAGTTGGTGTTGAGGTAATCATGCGTAACGCGGCCACGAACGAAGAAGTTGTCGAGGATATTATATTTCAGTCCGATGTTGCCGATAAAGCGGTTACGATCATCGTGGTTCTGGAATTTATTTACTGCGAAATACGGGTTGGTAGCGAATTCCGAAGGATTCCATTTCACCTCGTTTCCGTTGGCATCATAGCCAGGTTTGAGATTACGAATATCCACGCTGTTAGCGAGCATGTAGGTACCCCAGTTAGGGTTACCGGTAGCATCGCCGAGGCCGGCGCGGTTTTCAGATTTCTCAACGTTGTATTGTGCGTAACCTTCAGCGCTGAGGCGTTTGCTCAGGTTACTGTTTACGCCGAGTGTAAATATTTTTTTATTGAGATGCTGGTTAGGTACCAGGCCGTGGTTGTTCATATCGGAGAGCGAGGCACGGAAGCTGGTGTTTTCGTTGCCACCGGAGAAAGCTACGTTGTTGGTAAAGGTGTTACCTACTTTGTAGAAGTTCTTGATATTATTCTTTTGTGGAGAATAAGGGCGGGCAACGCCGTCGAATTGCATCACGTTGGAGCCATCCATTTTAGGACCCCAGGAAAGGCGGCCTGCGTTGATAGCATCTTGTGCGGTCTGTGGTTTGTTGCCGTTGGTACCAGCGCCGTATTCATACTGCCAGTCAGGTGTTACGGACGGTGTTTCCATGGTAAAGGTGCCATTGTAATCTACGCCGATACCTTTCTGTTTAACTCCTTTTTTAGTGGTGATGAGGATGACGCCATTGGATGCACGGGAGCCGTATAAAGCGGCTGCGGGGCCACCTTTAAGTACGGTAATGGTTTCGATATCGTCAGGGTTGATACCACCGATACCATCGCCACGGTCCTGATTGAGACCAATAGATCCATTGCCGCTGGAAGGGCTGCTGTTTGCGGTGTTATCAATGGGCATACCGTTGATAACGTACAGTGGTTGTGTTTCGCCTGAGAGGGAGCCAGTACCACGGATGCTTACGCGGCTGGAGCCACCGGGGCCAGATGCCAGAGAGGAAGCGTTGAGGCCTGCTACTTTACCAGTGAGAGCATCGCCGATGTTGTTGGCGCGTGCTTTGGTGAATTCGCTACCTTTTACTTCAGTGATGGCGAAGGCGGTTGCTTTCTTTTCTTTTTTGATACCGAGTGCCGTTACTACCAGTTCATTAAGTGCTTTGGAATTTTGTTCCAATTGAATCGCGATCTCTGATTGGTTGTTGGCGAGTGTCACTTCTTTTTTATCGTAGCCGATAAAGGTGACGAGGAGGCTGATGTTGGCAGCTGAGTAGTTGGTAGGGATGTTGATGGCAAATTTTCCATCAGCATCAGATACTGCGCCGATGCCTTTGGCATTGAGCAGGATGACGTTGGCGCCGATAATTTTCTGTCCGTCTGTGCCACTTACAGTGCCGGTGATGCGTGCCGGTTTTGTTTGAGCGAAGGCTGCGTTAAAGCCGATCAGGCAGAGGAAAAACAGGAATAGTTTCGGGAAAGTTGCCAGGTTTATGACATTTTTCATCTTGTGGTTTGGTTGATGTTCTTCAAATATTGCGGAAATACAGGTCTAAAAATAGGGATTCTTGCGAAATCTGCAAATATTTTGCAAAAAATATTGCAACATCTGCGCAAATATTTTTTCTAACCAAACCAATATCCTTATTAAATAATTGATAATTAATCATTAACTTAATTTCAATTATTGCAGCAAATCAATTTAGCATTAATAAAAATGCGAAAAATAACAGAGTAAGAATTATTTTTGTGGTAAGTATTATATTAGATGCAAATCTCATATTCCACGGAAATGGACTATAATACTTTCATCTAACATTTTGAACTGTCGAACCAAACTATGGATAGTGCAAATACCCACGAACAGCTACCTCCTGTTACCCTCACTAAAAAAGCGAGGAAGCAATTAATTATTCAACAGGTGAATATCCACACCCGTATTACGTATACCGAACTGGTAAACCTTATCAACGTATCTGAAGACACCATCCGCCGCGATGTAAATGAGCTGGCCGACGACGGTGAAGTGGTAAAGATCAAAGGCGGAGCAATGTCTATCGCCTATCATTATGGCCATGAATCCGAGACGTATGCACAGCAAAATAAACTGGTGATTGCGGAGAAAACTTTGCAATTACTGCGGGACGACATGATCGTCTTAATAGGAGGTGGTACCACCATCAGAGAGTTCATCAAAAAAATACCCAATAACCTCAAGGCTACCTTTATTACGGTCAATGTACTCAGTGCAGTGGAGCTACTAGATAAACCGATGATTAAAACCATCGTAATAGGTGGTCAGATTTCGGCATATAGCCAGATGACGGTGAGTGGGGAAGTATTCGAATATCTCTCTAATATAAAAGCAGATCTCTGTATAATAGGCACCAACGCCATAGACCCTGTCAACGGCCTCACAGATGCTGACTGGGAAACGATACAGGTGAAAAAAGCCATGATCAAAGCCGCTGATAAAGTTGCAATTCTTGCAATTTCTGAAAAGCTGAATAGCTCTATGAAGATGAAGATTGCCGACCTCTCTGATATTCATTATCTCATTACGGAGTTGCCAGCGGATAGTAAGGAGCTGCAAGCTTATAAAGCGAAAGAACTTACCATACTTTAAAGGGGGTTGGTGATGCACGCCACCCTGAGTGGTGCGCATCACCGATAACAAAAAAGGGATGCCGCAGCATCCCTTTTTTGTTATCGGACAATTATAAACGATTATGATTGACCGAAGCGAATATTTTCAGGATTCCAGTCGAGCCGCCTTCGGCAGCCCGATTGGAATCCTGGGGAATAGTAGTGCGCTAATAGCGCACTACTATTCCCCAGACCCTAGTTTTTTGTAGTATATGACGGTAGCCGTCAGGCCACCATGAGGTTTCAACGCAAAATCGGGAATCACCCCTACCTTCTGAAAACCAAACTTCTCATAGAGTTCCGCCCCCCCATCTTCTTCTGCCGTATCCAGGGTGAGCAACCACTTATCACGCTGCAAAGCCTGTTGCTCAGCAGCTTTCAACAGGGCACGCCCTATCCCCTGCCCACGATGGGTTACCCGCACCATCATCTTGGCGATCTCGGCACGGTGAGGCTGGTTAGGCGGACAATTCAACATTAACGTTACCGTACCTACGAGATAAGCGCCTTCAAATGCTCCCAGCACAAGACGCTCACCCGCAATAGCACTGTTAATAGCGGATTTCCAAAAAGAAGTGGCCACCTGCTCCTGCAACGGATGCATAAAACTTACTGAACCTCCATGTTCAACAGTTTCAATCAACAGGTCCGACAACGCAGTAATGATCTCTGGCTCGTATACCAACGGCGCTATATGGAATGAAGTAGTCATTGTCACGATAATTTTATCCAGTTCAAAAATCCCTGACAAGATAATAGATTCCACCGGCGTTTTCTATACAGTGCCGATTTTCTCAGGCTGCTGTTTTAATGCAGCTATTATTGTAATTTGGTAATCAAATTGTTTGACCAATTTCCTCACCATTAATTTTCTGCACATGAAAATTCCAGAAGGATACAACCAGGTAATGCCCTATCTTATACTCCCCGATGGAGAAAAATTCTTTGACTTCACCGCCAAAGTATTTGGAGCCACAGAAAAGCAACGCAGCTTCGTTGATGACGAGTTTAAACACGGCGAAATCATGATCGGCTCCTGCTGTATTATGTTTAGTGCCAACAATAGTAACTGGCCCCCACAACCTGCCGGCCTGTTTATTTATGTGGAAGATGCAGATGATACCTTTAAGAAAGCATTAGCAGCCGGCTGCGAAGCAGTAATGGAGGTGATGGACCAGCCCTACGGCCGCTCTGGTGGCGTCAAAGATCCATTTGGTAATACATGGTGGCTTTGCACCGACACCAGCAAATAGCAGGGTCCGCGCAGAACTTAGTATCTTTGCAGGGATTTTAAATTTCTGACCGGATACAAAAGGAGCATATCATGGATTTTAATGCATATGAGGCAGTGTTTCAGGAGATATTACATAACCCTTCCCCTGCTGCACCGTATAACAACCCCGATTATCTGAACTATACAAAACTGAACTGGTCCAGACAATCACGCTGGCTGAAAACCGGCAAACTCAACGAAGATCTCGCCACCGCTATAAAAAACATCAAAGAAGAACAACACTGGATCATTATCACCGAACCATGGTGCGGCGATGCATCACATAGTGTACCCTTCATTCAGATGCTAGCAACACTCAACCCGCTGATCAAAACTGATTACCAGCTGCGTGATTCGCCACCACATCTGATCCAGCAATACCTGACCAATGGCACCAGCAAATCTATTCCTAAACTCATCATGCGTGATAAACAAGGACACGATATTGCTGTATGGGGCCCAAGACCTGCAGAATGCCAAATCTTGTATGATCAGTTACATAAAGAGAAAGCAGATTTTGAAAGAACAAAGATTGCGTTGCAACAATGGTATAATGATGATAAAGGCGTGAGCTTGCAAAGAGAGTTGTTGTTGCTGATACAGCAATAAAGCGGAATAGATGCTGCCTCTACATGGTAGAGCGGCATCTATTACATTCAGGTTGTCTCAATATTTAGGCCACGACCATTTACATATTTTCTTATGAATTCAACAATTTGACAGGAAAATTCATGATCATTTTTCATAAGCTTATCGAACAATTCCTTATCATGCATTCCACCGTAACATGCGGGCAATTTTCTTCAATTTCAGCATGTAACACTCCTATATCAATACCCTAATAGGCTGCCAGCGCCTTCAGATAGTAAATAGCAACATAAAATAATACCGTTATTTTCCAATCAAAAAACTGATCTGGATAATCTTTACATAATATGGAATGCAGCTGCAAATTATGTGCAGCTTGGTTAAGATGAGTTCCATCCTCGATTAAAATGAAAGAAATATTCCTTTTTTGACTTTTAATTTTGTTCTTTAACGCTAAAGGTATGAACTGAAAAAAGACAGGACATAGGTGGCCCCTATTTTCCCAGAAATGTTCTACCTAACGGCTCCCCAACCGTTCCTTCAGCTGCTGCTCATACAAACTCCCCGGCAACACCGGCTTACCATGAGAAACGTATATCCCTTCGGGTAAGAGTGGCGACTTATCAAATGGTCGTGCATCCTGCCGGCGATCTCCTACACAGCCTATCACCCAATTCATACTACCCGGCGGCTGCTGATTTAAAAATGATTTTGCACTGGAATTCCAGGCTACCGCCCAGCCTATAGACCATCCATGACCAGAACCCATCTCTCCCCTGTTCATAAAATCAATGCCACCACCCGGCACCCGACAGTTATCCACCAGCAAGCCAGTGGCCCAACGTTGATGCGGCTGTATCCATCCGCCGCCCTCAAACAAACAATCCTTTATTACAATAGGGCCGGTTACCTTAGCGCCCGTAGCTATATAAAACACGTTCCTGCCACTCACATAACATCTGTTTACCAATATCTGCGAGCCATTGGTACTGAAATCCGCAGGCTTGGCAGCGCCAATAGTAGCGCTGTCGTGGTAGATACTGATACTATCCAGCGTTACACGGCGCCCCGCAATGGTGACACTATTAATGGTATTATACACCGTGATGTTTGTTGCCCATACATCACAAGCGCCGGCTACATAAAATGCCTGATGATGCCGCTCATTAATTGTACCTGTTTGCGTGGGCGACACGATGCTAAAGTTGCTGATACCACAGTTACGCAGCTCTCCCTGAATACTTATTTTTTGCACCGTGGTGCCTTGCGCTCCCGTGAAAGCTGCATCATAGCTGTCTGTCAGCGGAACATCCAAAAAGAGCGTATTGCCTTTTACAGCGCTGATTACTCTGTCGGTAGTAATATCTCCGCTGATCCATGTCTGTGGTTTCCCATCTCTCACCAGATCGTCCATGCCCATGAAATGCACCCATTCCGGGGTAACGGGCTTGGTTATACGAATAGTATCCCCCTTGCTGAAAGTCGCCGCATTATCCACATATACCTGCATGCTACCTGAAGGAACATATTTATCAGTAATCCTTACGGAAGTACCGGTCACGACTGTACGAATATTTCCACGGATAACCACCGCATTATGTGCTTCGCCGCTCAGCTGCAATGTTGTACCGTTTTCGCGGTTGCCACCTCCCGTGAGTACTACTCCGCTGGCTGCAATGCTAATCGTTTTACTACAAGTGTAATTTCCTGGACGCAACAGCACCGCTCCCCGGAAGCCCGCTACCAGCGGCATCGCGGATACCTGGTCTATGGCCGCCTGTATAGCAGCCGCATTATCGCCAGGTATAGGCTGTAACGTGATTTTTACCGGCACCTGCGGAATCGGTTGCCCACCACCACCATAACCTGCATAAGAAAAATCCATAATCTTATCCCCACGATCGGTGGTATTGTAGACCAGTTTCCCGTTTTTCCCAGGAGATACCCACTGTTGCGCATATACGTTGATAAAACCGGCCACCATAAAGGCCGACAAGATAATTTTTTTCATAACGCTGATTTATTGCAATCGAATGAAATAAATCTAATAACAGAAAATCATAATACCCGAATTCTTTTATCAAATCAGAATTTAGTATCAGCAACAGGTAAAAAAGAATAATCTGCCGGCAGGAAATCTCTACTATTTACAACCCTTTCGCCTATACGCTGTTATAACTGGTATAAACTATGCTATCCATTTTATGCCAGTAACCTTCCCATTATCGAAAACAAATCTTCCGCAATATGAATGAACAACAGATCACTAACTACGGTACATTAGTATTTACAAAGCTTCATCATTGGGTAACTGCCATGGTGGAGATGTTGCCAAATATGGTAGTAGCCATTATTGTATTCACGTTATTTTATTTACTGGCGCGGTTTGTAAGAGGCATTACCTATAAATTCTCTCATAGATTGTCCAGCGCGGTGGCTGTCAGCAACCTCATTGCCAGCATCATGTTCATCATCTTCCTGATGATGGGTTTATTTATCTCACTGAATATTCTTAATCTCGATAAAGCAGTTACTTCTTTACTGGCAGGCGCCGGTATTATAGGACTAGCACTGGGCTTCGCGTTCCAGGATCTTACAGCGAATTTTATTTCAGGTTTGTTTATCACGTTTAAGAAACCATTTGAAGTAGGACAGGTGATTGAAACCAATGGCTTCACCGGCACAGTGGAAGAGATAGAATTACGTTCTACCACAATGGTTACAGACGATGGGCTCCGTGTGATTATTCCTAATAAAGATGTTTTCCAGAAACCTATCATCAACCATTCACTTACGCCACTACGCAGGATAGTACTAACTTTCGGGATACCTGCCACCCAACAAACTGATCAAGTGGAAAGCATTATAGACAATATTGTAAGGGCATTACCTGGCGTTCATCCTGACAAGCCTAAAACAGTATGGTTTACTGGAATGGACGTGGCCACAGGAAAAATGTTGGTAGCAGTTACTTGTTGGGTAGATAGTCAGATACCTGAAGCGTATCCTAAAACGGTGCATGCTATTACGCAACAGGTCATCAGTTCACTGAAAGGGGCCAACCTGATGTAGTCAATAATTAAATCCATAGTATAATTTCGCCTGCTCTTTATAGAGCTGCCCGGCTTTGAGGAGCAAAGCCCGCTCCCACCAAAACTCGCCAGGACGGCCATCCTGCACCAGCAGTCGAAAGCGCTGGTCGGTGATACTGATGTGACTACAGAAATTATCGAACTCAGGATATGCGCTGAGTGAAATCTCACCAAGAATTTCGTGTATGGTTGTACGTAAGAGTACGCCAGTATCAAAATCAAAAATGGAGCCTTTGTACTCCCCCATACAGGAAGTCACAAAGTCGTTCCAGGTATGCATAAAGTAGGCAGGCGTATGAATGGCAGCAGCTTCGTGTCCTGCCGTCTTTAAAACTTCCTGGAAATAATTAATATAACTCTTACTCATACAGCTTCAAGGTAGAAATAAATCGGGTTATAACTAAACAGCAAAATCTAAGACTGGGCTGAAGCCTGCAATTTATAACAGTTGGCTGCATCAAAAAAATGAAATCGCAACCTTTTTTTGTCAGATTTAGCAAAGAAGAAAAATATTTTTTCTTTGCTGCTACAGTATCCCTATCGTTATGGGCAGGGCTGATGATAAGTTTACATCTGCCCTGCCAGGTATTTATTTTTATGTAGATGATGACCTGGTAAGGATTTCAGCAGATCAGATCAAACCTGCTTTTTTCAGCATTTCATAAACGATGGTGCCTTTACTTTTATCGATCACTTTTTTCTCGATATATTTTACCACCCATGGTAATTTCAAATCACGCAATTTTTTTCCATCCATCATCTTTGCAGAGGAGCTCAACAGTACCCTTATATCAAAGCAGGAGGCAAATACTTCAGGCACGCCACGATCTACATTAAGTAATCTATAAACGGCTTCCATAGCGGTTCTTACAGAATACTCCGTGGTAAAAACGGTATCTCTTTCTGTTTCCGCGAAGTTACCAATAAATGCCAGGTTCACACATCCTGCGGGCACTACGGCTGGTCTGTCGCCGGCGGCGCGTGGCATAAAGTACGACATCACATATGGCATCATACAAGGAATCGTATTGGCGGAATTAACAGCCATATTATGGATTTCTGTTTCCGGCACCCCCATGTGGTAGAGCCATTCTTCGCAGATTTCTATGCCTGAACAATCTTTCATGGTTTTCTTCACATAATTCCCTGGTCTGTCTGAAAAAAGGCCATAGATCCAGCCTACCAGCTGTTTATCTGTTTGCGCCTTGAAATGCGGCTGCCGGTTGAAGGTCCAGCTGAGCAACCAGTTTGAATCCTTCACAGACACGATTCCACCTGTTACTACTTTACCGGCAAAAGGATCACGCTTACAGATTTTTTCGATGTAGGGCGGGATCCTGTCGTCCAACGTGGTAACGGTAGCACTCACAAAATTTGTTTCAGCGATGTTGCCACAGAACTTCTCTGGCTTTCCGAAAGATTTATCTTGTGCGGCAAGATTTTTCCAGAGTGTCCAGCTACCACCAGGAGAAGGGTCCATCACAGCAGGGTTGTCCTGATCGCCATAAGTGGAGCTTTCCGTAATACTGCCGTTGGTAACAAACACCAGGTCTGTTTCAGCGAGGTTGGCTTCTTTCTTCTCTCCTGCCTGTTCATACAAAATTTTCTTCGCTACCTTTCTGCTACCTACTGTTTCTACGATCACGTTTTGGACCTGTGTTTCGTAGAGAAACTTCACACCTTTGCTTTTCAGGAATTCTATCAGCGGCAATACCAGGGACTCGTATTGGTTATACTTGGTAAATTTAAGCGCAGAAAGGTCTGGTAATCCTCCGATATGGTGGATGAAGCGATTGATATAACGACGCATTTCCATGGCGCTGTGCCACTCTTCAAAAGCGAACATAGTCCGCCAATACAGCCAGAAATTAGACTTAAAGAATTCTTCTGAAAATACTTCATTGATACGTTTATCGTTGAGCTGATCTTCAGCGATGAGGAATAGCTTGACAATTTCTTCAATGGCTTTGTTGCTGAGGGTAAACTTACCATCCGTATGGGCGCTTTCACCACGTTTCATGGTGGCGCGCATATGGGAGAAGTTAGGATCTTTTTTATTGAGCCAGTAGAACTCATCGAGTACGGAGGCGCCTTCTATTTCCAGGGAAGGTACGGAGCGGAAGCAATCCCAGAGGCATTCGAAGTGATTTTCCATTTCACGGCCGCCACGGATGATGAAGCCGTTAGTAGGCTGGAGTATCCCGTCCAGGCTACCTCCTGGCAGTTTCAGTTCTTCGAAGATGGTGATACGATCACCTTTCATTTGTCCGTCGCGGATAAGGAAAACGGCTGCTGCCATGGATGCCAGCCCACAGCCTATCAGCCAGGCAGATTTATTATCTACGTTGTCGGGTTTAACAGGTTTTGCAAAAGCCTCATAGTTTCCATTACTGTAATACATATCGTTTGTGTTTTTGATAGATTTATTATGCAGTAGGTTTCCGTATTGTTTCAAAAAAGGAAACAACGGGCATCATGGAAAGGTTCAGGCAATAAAAACAGTAAGAAAGCGTATGGGCTTATATTAGGAAGCGATCATATTTAATCTTCCGGCTCTGTATTGAAGTAAAATATAGGTAAAATACAGACAGATGGGGATACTCAGATGATTACCATCAATAATAAAAAATACCAGGCAAGCTAGGTTCAGCAAGAGAATAACAGCATATTTTATTTCCTGGAAAACTTGTCTGAACGAATACGATTTTGGGAGATAGAATAAAGCAGCAGGGAAGCGCAAACGATGCTGCTCTGTCAACAGAAAAATATTAATGGGCAATAACAGTAATACTACAGCGATCATGATAATAAATGCATCAGCGCTAGTACCGATATCCTCATAAGGAGAATAATCGCCTCGTTCACTTCTGATAACACCATAACAAATCATGGCAGGTATCAATGCTAACCATGCTAGGTTGGCATACAGCAATAATTTATTATGCTGCTTTGCCTGTAGATACTTAAGATCTGCAAAAGCACGAATTTGTTTTTTATAACAGAAGAAAAAAAGAGTTAGTGCAAAAACTATTAATCCACTACCCAAATCTTCCAACATGGCTTTACGCGTGCGCATAGCATCGGCTTGCAGCCAATAATCATGCGGCTCCAGGACTTCTACATCCATGCTTTGCATAGCCTCAAATTTCCTCATATCTGTGTAATAGTTCATAGGCGCAGCGATAGCGCAAAGAACAACACCTGCTAACAGGATGAAAGCAAACAGGATCACAGGAGGCCTGGAGAAAAATCGGATAATGCGGTTCATAGGATAGTTAGTGAGATATATCTTTTTCTGTTGCAGCATATCTAGTCAAATACCTAATACAGCAAATGAATATTATGGATGATGCAAACAGTAATATCAGCCCCAGTTGCAACATGGCATCACTAAATACACCGTTGGGAAGCGTTGCACAAAGTGCCAGCATTCCTATGCCTTTGATGGCACCAGCTCCGGATAAAAGCAAAAGGATAAAAATAATGTACCAGACGAAAGAGCGGGATTTAGTAGATGTAGACATAGCTGCTTTTCATTATTCTACCCTCCAGCAGGAAGCGCACTAAAAGCCGAGGATAAAGAAACATATACATACAATAAAAAGCCAATATACGCTACCAGCGCTGTGCTGCCTATTATCAGCGTCCACTTCATTATCTTTTTCATCTCTTTCGTTTAGCATAGATTCAAATAAAAACCAGCAAGTATAGCCAATTTCCGATCTTCTCAAATGTATAAAAAACAAGGAGAAAACTTTACATAAAAAGTTATCCTGTTAATCATCTTCTCAAGAAAAAATAAAAAAACAACTGCGCAATAACACTGCGCACTTGTAGTATCATCTTTGTACTGTCATCAAATAATAACCCAAAATAAAATATCATGACAACTATTAACGGTAAAGATTTATTAGCACTTGGATACATCGCTAACCCTGCAATAGGCGTAGCTTTACATATAGATACCACTTCACTGGATTATACCCGCGATGAACTGTTACGTCAGTACGCAGCCATATTAAAAGATCCATCCTCGTTTGGTGCGCATCCGGTGTTTGCTCCACTGGCAGCAGCATTGCAGCAGGAAGCTGAAAGAGCAGCTTCGAATGCTGTCATCCCATTGAAAGACCACCCTGCCGCCTATACGGTGTTTGGCCGTGATAACATTGCTGATGGCGCCCTTAAACAAATGAACATCGCAATGAAATTACCTGTAGCTGTAGCAGGAGCATTAATGCCTGATGCGCACCAGGGCTATGCCCTTCCTATTGGTGGCGTATTAGCCACCCGTGGTGTGGTGATCCCATATGGCGTAGGTAATGATATTGGATGCCGAATGGCCTTATCTGTACTGGATATTCCCGTAACACATTTCGAGAACAATCGTGACCTGTACCAGGCTATACTGATCAGCAACACACTTTTTGGCGCAGGTCCTGGCTTTAAAACCAACCAGCGTTCCGATCATGCGGTGCTGGAGGATAAACTGTTTACCGAAAACCAGATCATCAAAAATCTGAAAGATAAAGCCTGGGCGCAACTGGGAAGCTCTGGTGGCGGTAACCACTTTGTGGAATATGGCTTTATAGAATTCGTAGAAGATGACCTGCCATTAGGTATCCATAAAGGGAAATACCTGGCACTGTTGACACATTCCGGTTCCCGCGGTTTTGGAGGTATTTTGGCGGCACATTATACGCACCTGGCTAAAAGTATCTGTAAGCTGCCAGAAGAGGCTAAAAACCTCGCTTACCTTGATCTGAACAGCACCGAAGGAAACGATTACTGGCAAGCCATGCAGCTGGCTGGTGATTACGCAGCTGCCTGTCATGAAGTGATACATCAAAAAATAGCGGCGGCACTTGGCGCACAGGTACTGGCCAAAATTGAGAACCACCATAACTTCGCCTGGAAAGAACAGCTGAATGGTGAAGAAGTGATCGTACACCGTAAAGGCGCGACACCGGCAGGTGAAGGTGTAATGGGAATCATCCCTGGCTCTATGGCCACACCAGGATTCCTGGTACGCGGTAAAGGCGCTGCAGCATCCGTCAATTCTGCTTCTCATGGCGCCGGCCGACAAATGAGCCGTACCCAGGCCAACAAAACCATCTCCCACGAAGAGATGAAAGCCAAGCTGGCACTAGAAGGCGTAACATTAATCGGCGGCGGTACCGATGAAGCACCGTTTGCTTATAAAGATATCTTCACCGTCATGGAAGCGCAGCAAGCACTCGTAGATACCGTGGCGCAGTTTACTCCGAAAATGGTGCGTATGGCGGATGACGGTAGTGCGGAAGATTGATTTTTTGTGCGATTTCTTTCATGTAATTATTCACCCGGAACCGGTCGATGCCTTTGCATTGATCGGTTCCGGGTATAAACTGTGAAGACCATATGAACCATTTTCTTTTGTAGCTGTTAGGTGTGCAAACCAGATTTAAATCATTATGAAAATTATTCGCACGTTACTACCCCTCATTTGTAGCCTGTTATTATTGTATGCCTGTAAAAATGCAGGCGCTGGCGCTGGCCCTGACTACGTCCTTTATAATGCAGTGGTAGTGCCCATGACCGATTCCGGTACTACCTATCAGGCCATCGCTATTAAAGATGGAAAAATCCTGCAATTAGGCAGCAATGACAGTATCAGAAAGCTAACCCAAACCGGCACCAAAGAAATCGACTGTCAGGGCAAAACTATCATGCCCGGATTCATTGACGCTCATGCGCATATCGGTTTGAATGCGAGCCTTAGCTTTGCCGCCAAGCTGGAAGGCTCTCCCTATGGCGATGTTAATACCATCAAAGCCATACAGGACACCATGCGCGCCTATATCAGCCGCAACTATCATGACGACACCTCTTACATACTAGGAAATGGCTATGATGATGCCACGCTGGAAGGACATAAACAGCCTACCAAAGAAGACCTCGATGCTATTTCCACCACGCATCCTATCTATTTATTCCACTCCAGCGGCCATATGGGTGTTGCCAACAGCGCACTGCTGAAAGCCATGGGCATCACAGATACTACCAGCAATCCTCCCGGTGGTATCATCGTAAAGGAAAACGGTAAAGTAACCGGCCTGCTCATGGAAAATGCTAACATCAACGCATTGATGTTTATGATGCCTCATTTCGGCATCACCGCGGAAGAAATGATGAAAAGCCTCATCGCCTCAGAAAAACTTTGGTTCTCTTATGGCATTACCACCATCTGCGAAGGCCGCGCATCTCCTGAAACTATTGAACTTATCAAATCAGCCTGTGATAAAGACCTCGTGAAAGGCGATTATATCGTACTCCCCGACTTTGATCAAAATGAAAAATTGCTGGATTCACTGAAACAGTATTATGGAAATTATCAGCATCATTTCAAAATCGGCGCTGTCAAATTCACGTTCGATGGCTCCCCGCAAGGCCGCTCTGCAGCGCTGACCAAACCTTATCTGCATCATCCTATAGGCCAGGATGCGACTTACAAAGGAGAGCTAATCTACCCAAGAGATAAAGCAGGTCAATACCTCGCGGAAGTATTTTCAAAAGGTATGCAGGTACATATTCACTGCAATGGCGATGCAGCCATCGATGAAGGTCTGGAACTGCTAGACAGCTTATATAAACTGGGCAAGATTCCTAAAGGAGCTATTAACGTGATGGTACATACGCAGGTATGTCGTCCGGACCAGGTAGATAAACTCGCCGCGGCCAAATCTTATCTCATGCCTAGCTGGTTTCCTACGCATACTTATATCTGGGGCGATTGGCACCGCGACACTACCCTCGGCCTGGAGAGAGCCAGTCATATCAGCCCGCTGAAAGCAGGCTTAGATAAAAATATTCTTTTCACTATTCATACCGATGCACCGGTAACACCGCCAGATTTGCTCACTGCCGTATATGCAGCCGTGAACAGAAGAACGCTCTTCAGCAAAACAGTGCTGGGCCCTGAGCAGTGCATCTCTCCATGGGAAGCCATGAAAGCAATCACCGTCAATGGCGCTATCCAATGGGGAGAAGAGAAATCAGGCAAAGGAAAACTGGTGGCAGACGGCATCGCAGATATCGTGATTCTCTCCGACAACCCACTCACTGTCGCCAAAGAAACACTGAACAAAATCAAGGTATTATCTACTTATAAAAATGGTAAACCTGTGTATGGGGCAGATGCTTTTGTTAAAAAATAAGCAAGTTTTATAAATCATTGTTAGACTTTTGCGTTAGCATCTTCTAATGTAGATGCTAACGCAAAATATTTACCAGCCTACTTCTTCATATGAATATGCTGAATCAATGCCATCGTTCTATCTATAAAATGTTGGTGCAGTGTATCCGTCATTTTAGTTGTTAACTCAAAATTCAACTCCACTTCATAATGCCTGACCATTGTATAGGCCACGATTTTATTAAAGGTACATGCATTATATATCCAGGGCTTATATACAAATATGGAAATCTCCCGGTCCTGTATGCGTTGAATGGTATCCAGCAGCAGCGTCTTGCCCGACGCTATGATACCTTCTTTATGATTGCGATGATATCCCACAATATCCCCAGCGCCATCAAATGGTGGATCTACCACCCTACCATGCGAAATCGTTAATCTATCCACTGAATCTTCACGATGATGGCTCCAAATCCAGCCACTCTCCTGATCTATAGGCAAGCCTTTAGGCTGAAACCTATATTCCTGGTGATCACAGGGCTTACAGTCCGAATACCAGATCCATTCAAAGGCAGTATCATACCTTTCCGGAATGGCTAATTCCAAAGTACCCAAACTATCTTTTAACTGTAGTTCAACTTTTCTTGTATGAGGAGGAAGGGCAACCACTTTCCTTTGTGGCAGCGTATTACAGGCATATAGGGATAGCATGACCAGTGCCAGCAAAATATATTTCATAGACAGATAAAACGTGTTACAAATATTACTTATTGTTTTAAAAAGGAAAACGCCCATCCTTATTGAAAGAGACAGACGCTTCCTAACTTCCTACGATAAGAATATTTATTTACACTTATATTTCAGCCATATAACTTCTTCTTCCAGTTGCTCACAAGATATTAATTTCAGATGCCGCCCCGGCGCAGCAGTGAGCACTCCTGGTATATCAAAAATAGTGTTACCACCTGTAGTGCCATCCGCCACCGGCGCAATGAGTAAACTCAACTCATCGATAAGGCCCGCCTGTAGCATGGTCCCGTTTGTAGTACCGCCACCTTCTACCATTAATGTATCTATAGGAAAATGGTCTTGTAATTTCTTTAGACCCAAAGACAGGTCCAGCTTGTCTTTGCCAGCAAAAACATACGATATCCTTCGTTTCTGGAGATATAAGAGATACCCATCACTGACAGACTCACTCAGCAACTGGATAATATGATCTCCGCCAATATCATTGGTTTTCCATCCTAGCTTACCATGCGAATCCGCCGCTATAGCGAAGGAGCTGGCGCCAGGGTCGGCAATAAAGGTGATACGCTCTACCTTTTGCGTGGTTGCCTGCGGTACCGGCGTTTCAGCATTGGCAAACTCACTCATGGTGACACGGCCGCAAAGCCAGGCCTCTGGCTTGTAAGCGGCATGGCACTTTTCGTATAGCGAAGAAAAAGATTTGTTATATAAGGCCTCGCCCCAGTCGCTCACTTTAATCTTGCCATCTACGGAAGAGATCATATGACATATCACTTTCATAAAGTTGTAATGTTTTAATAGTATTACAAGTGAGGCGGGCATTTGTTTTCGCTGGTGATTTGTTCTGCTTAGGTCGCAATGCCGAAGGCATTGCGACCTAAGGATGGGGGCTCTCTCCCTGCCGTAGGCGGGGAGAGAACCCCCAAACCCCAGTGCTATAAAAACAAAAGGGTCTCCAAAAAATGGAAACCCCGATTCTAACCCTATGTCCACCGGACATGCTTACTTGTTGTATTTCTTTTCAAATGCTGTTGATGCATGATTGATTTGTCCTGCTATAGAATCAAACCCATTGTTGATCTTCGTCAGCGATGCCTGGATCTGCAACTGCACCGTAGCATCACCACTTTTTTCTTTGTTGCGCAGATCTATCAGGGTTTTATAATCATTATCTGCAATCTTTTTATAGGCCTTCAAACCATTTACCACCGCAGTTTTCAGTCCTTCGTCTTCTTTCAGGGCATCCATTTTATCTACCTCACCGATGGCTTTATCCAGCTTTTCTGTCCATGACTTACGCACCGTTTCCGCTTTCGTATAGTCTTGCCCAGCCATTGCTGTATTCATCTCATTCATGCTTTTTTCATTATCATTCACTACCGTCATCAGCTTGTTGTTGTACTCTACCGGGTTTTGGACAGCGCCGCAGCTGGCAAGACATACCGCCACTATCGCAGCAAATAAAAAGGCGGGAATAACTTTTACTCTTTTCATTTCTTTAGTTTTTCGTTTTGACATAGCAAAAGTACAGGCAGGGGCTCCCTGACGATATCCCTGAAATCAGCCATTTTTAATTCCTATTCTATAGTAATTTTGCAGTATTATATGATGAGCCGATTTTACCTAACCATATGCTTATGCTGCTTCCTGCTGCCATTAACGGCAGAACGGGCCGCAGCCCAGTACATAGCCGATTCCCTGCGGAATATTGCCTATAACCACCAGCTACCCCTGGAAAAACGTATAGACGCCATGGATAGACTGGGCCAGGTGGTGTTCTTTAACTCCAACCAGGACGATGGACTGGATATCCTCTATAAATCCATTGCCCTGGCCGCCCCCATGAAAGACGGCATGTACAGAGCCCATACCTACGGCATGCTGGCCGCCTCTTACTATATCATGGGCGACGAAGAAGCCACCAAACGTTGCATGGACAGCGCCAACTATTATATCAGGCGTTCTAACAGTATCATCACCAAAGGATACGTAATGTACATGAAAGGATGGCTGGAAACACGCGCCCGTAAAGAAACTGAAGCCATCAACACCCTCCAGAAAGCCCTGGACATCATGGAGTCGCAGCCCAACGGCCTCAAATATTGCCAGACCATCTACTCCGAACTGGCCGGCATCTACTTCAAATGGTACGACCTCGGCAACGTAGATAAATACACCCGCCTCTCCCTCAACGCTGCCATGAAGCTAGGCATGCTCGAAAAGCTGATCAGCGCCAGCCAGGAAAGAGGCGCCTACTTCCTGAACCTATACCGCACCGATAACAAGGAATACAGCAGCGCCCTCGACTCCGCATTGTATTACATGCGATATTCTCTCAACATCGCCCGCAGCAACAGACAAAGACTCATCACCCCCAGCGATATTCCCTTCTCGGCCATCGGCATTGCCAACATCTTCCAGGAAAATATGCCCAAAACACCGGCCAACCAGGATAGTATAGACTATTACAACAAAATAGCCCTGGAGGAAGGACGCCTGACCAAACAATACGCCGTTGAAGCAGGTGTATACAACACCCTCGCCAATGTGGCCTTCAGCAATGGCGATATCAGCAACGCCATAGACCTCTATACCAATGCGGTTGTAACCAGCCTGGCAGACCCGCTATACGATAAGTTCAACCTCTCACAGTCGTACCTCGGACTGGCAGAAGCCTACGAGAAAAGGAAAGATACCACCAGGGCTTTATCTAACTACAAACTATATATGAACACCTATAAAGAGCTGTTTGATATAGAAAAGATGAATAAAGCCAAGGACCTGGAAGCGCGCTATGAGATGGCAAAAAAAGAAAAGAACCTACTGGAAATAAAGCTGCTGGCCGAACAGCGCAACCGGGAACTGATACATGCCCGATTCCTCTCCGGCCAGAAAGACCAGGCCTTACTCGCCGCTCGTTATGCTGCCATAGTAAAAGACAATGCCCTGCTAGATGCCAAATATGCTGCAGAGATACAGCAGAAAGCCTTGTCTGCCGCCAATTTCAAGACCTCCAAGCGCGAACAGGAACTGAACGCCATGAGTGAGCGCTTCACCTATAACCGCAAGCTGAATAAGATTTATTCTGTACTTACCATTGCCTTGTTCCTCCTCGCGCTGATGCTCTACTACGCCTTCAAACAGCGCTCCAATGCCCTGAAGCAGAAGCAAAAGCTCCACGACCTGGAGCTGGACAAAATCAACCAGGAACACCGCATGACCGTACTCTCCGCCATGCTGGAAGGCCAGGAACAAGAGCGTACCCGCCTTGCCCGCGACCTGCACGATGGACTAGGCGGATTACTCTCCGGCGTCAAAATAGAGCTCTCGGCTATCAACGCGCCGGAATCGATATCTCCACAACAAACGGTGGTACATAAAACATTACTGCACCTGGACAGCGCCGTAGATGAACTGCGCCGCATTGCGCGCAGTATGATGCCGGAAGTATTGCTGAAATACGGTCTGGGTGAGGCTATCCGCGAATACTGCAATGGCCTGAAAAAATCAGGAGTACCTGTTTCTTGTCAGGTATACAACTATAAAAATGATATGAGCCATAGCCGTCAGGTAACGTTATATCGCATCATGCAGGAGCTGGTAAACAATGCAGTGAAGCATGCCGGCGCATCGGAAATACTGGTGCAGTTGCAACAACGGGATGATCGTATCTTCCTGATCGTTGAAGATGATGGCAAGGGATTTGATAAATCGCAGTTCCAGGCGCTGAAAGGTGCAGGACTGGCTAATATACAGTCGCGCGTAGAAATGCTGCATGGCATACTCGAAGTAGATTCTTCCGGCACAGGATCTACCTTTACCATTGAATGTGCTGTAAACTGATAAATGATTATGATAAAAGTAGTATTGATAGATGATCATCCGATAGTAATGGAAGGCTTAAAGAACCTCCTCTCCCGCCATGAGGACCTGGAAGTAGCGGGTTGTTTCAGCAATGGTAAGGCAGGACTGGAAGGCATTGCAGCATTACAGCCCGACGTGGTATTGCTGGACATTAATCTGCCGGATATCAGCGGTATTGATTTATGTCAGCAGGTAAGAAAGCAGGATAAAGACGTACGCATTATTGCGCTGAGTGTACATAATGAAAGACCTGTTATCAAGAATGTGCTCAACAGCGGCGCCAATGGTTATGTGTTGAAGAACTCTGTGGGCGACGAAATCATTACGGCTATTAATACCGCTTTAAGTGGCACCACCTATCTCTGTAATGCCGCCAGGGATATCGTGAGCCAGGTGCAGGAAGGAGAACTAACAGAGATACCAAAGATTACGCGACGCGAAAAAGAGATCATGGGTTTGGTGAGCAAAGGTCTTACTACCACGCAGATTGCGGAGCAGTTGTTTATTAGTCCGCATACGGTGGAAAGCCATCGTAAGAACCTGATTGAAAAGTTTGATGTAAGCACGATGACGGCGGTGATCAAGCTCGCAACGCAATATGGATTGATATAGCCAGGGATAAAATTAGCTGTTTCCAGGGATAAAAATCCCTTGTTGGCGGTTGTAGCTTTGTGATAACAAAACAAGATTATAACACGCTAAAAACAAACAGCAATGGATAAGAAAACACTCGCTATTATTTCCTATATCACAATCATTGGATGGGTAATTGCCTATTTTCAGTATAAAGATAAAGAACGTGACCCGTTTGTGATTTATCACCTGAAGCAATCACTGGGACTGGCTATCATAGGCCTGTTGCTGGGAGCGGCTACCAGTGTGGTGATCAGCATTATCCCTGCATTATCTGTAGTAGCCTATGCCAACTTTGCTGTAATGGTATTGTGGATACTGGGCATTATCAATGCCGCCAAAGAAGAGAAAAAACCTGTACCTGTGATTGGCGGAATGTTTGAAGATAAGTTTGCTTTCCTGAACGTTAATGCTTAACCCGTAGTCGACTTTCCAAATATGCAAAAGATAGGATCATTCTTCGTTATCATTGGCCTTTTGTCCATTGTAGCCGGTTTTTTTAACTACGTACCCAAAATACTGATCTGGATCTATAATTGGGGAGATGCGGTAGCCTGGGGCATCAAGATAGGACTGTTAGTATTCGGTTCTGCCTTGTACCTGCTAAGTGCAAAGACCAGGAACAGTTAAGTGATGTTACTAGCATATGTGATGATACGAGTAATTACCAGCTATATAATATAAAACGACATATCAGCACTATATCTCCGTTGGAAACCATGTTAGGGGCCTGCTTCGCAAGAGCTGGCCCTTATTAGTTGCCGAAGTACCAGGTGAAGCTACCCATCACAAAGCGCTGTATGGAGTTGGTACGGGAATCTTCGATATAGCCGATACCGGTAGTGCGGGTATTGGTATTGTATTTATTCAGGAGATCAAATACATGCAGGTTGACTTCTGCTTTGCCTTTGATGATCTTCTTACCCACAGACATATTGAGTATTTCCGGAGAAGCGTTTAATCCTGGCGGCAGGCCGAAGTTGATAATCTGTGTGTAGGTGGCATTGGCAGTAAAGCCTGATTTGGATTCGAACTGCACCAGGCCCTGGAAGTTCATAGACTTCATATTGGTGGTATTGTCTGTGCCGCCGTAGATGCTCTTGTTGATATTACCGCCAACGTTGGCGCCTATCTTCAGTGACTTAGCCGGCAGATAATTCAGCCGCAAGCTTCCATTGATAGTGGTGGCTTTGACGTTAGTTTCCACACCATTCAGTCGGATGGGCGTCTGGCTCCAGAGCATGTTGCTGCTGATACCTATGTTCAGCTTTTTGTTGAAGAGAAAGCGGGAGTAATCCAGATTGAAGTTGTATGTATTATATCCATCCATATTTATAGGATGAGAGTACTGGCGGCCGAGAGAGTCATAACTCATATCTGTCGTAATCTTGTTTTTGCCATTATACATCTCGAACCTGGCGAAGAGATTAGCCAGGCTTTTACGGAATAGATAATTATAGGAAAGCGTGTATTTGACGCCGGTTTCGTTTCGTAGATTTTTATTACTGGCAGTTACTTGTAGCGGGTTACTGTAATCAGTAACGGCTAGAAGCTGGCTAGCACTAAGCGGAGCGAAGGATGTCTGAATATCCAGTTTAAAGGCACTCTCTTTATTGGGCCTGAGATTGAAGCTAATAAACGGCAGGAAGTTAGCCATGTTATTGGTAGCAGTATCTTGTAAAGTATGGCCAGTGAGATGCCTGTAAATAAAGCCAGAACCGGCCGAGATGTCTGCATTTTTCAGCTTGAGTGCCGCAGATAAGTAGCTAATACTAGACACATCACGAGATACGATATCAGCACTTAATGAATCATTCAATTTCCAGGAATCACCGCCTGGTTCCAGGTTATCGAATGTATTAAAAGTCTGTGTTTCTTTGCCAATAGCACCTGTCTGGGAGTAACTCAGCGCGATTTTGGACGAAAGGTTTACGTTATATATGATTGCCCAATTGAAGGACCGTTCTTGTTGAGAAACTGGATTTCTCCTCCGGACGATGTCTTCCTTGGGAGGTAAGCTATCGCTTATGTTGGAGATAATATCGGAAAAATACTCGTTGTTATGATTTGCGTTTTTGCCTTCATAATTTAAGGCAAATATTAAAGATCCGCCCTTGCCAGGCAGATCTATGAAGAGATTATTTGTGATGGAGGCAGACCTTTCTTTTGGTCTATCATATTGGCTCGTGCGGCCTGAAGAAGTTATAGCACCCGCATTTAAATATTGGAACTGGTTAAGTTGGGAGGATGTACCATCAGCAGTGCTGAACCCTCCAAAAGTTCTGGATAAAATTGCTTTACTGATCCTATTGTCTGATTGTAAGTTTAAGGAGAATTTCTTATTATCAATCTTAGTACTATCACTAGATTGGCTGGTTAGCAACCCTGTTGGTAGCACCTGGTTTCGTAAGACGTCGCGTTGTTGTTGCTGGCTAGTCTGATTATATTTGATATTGATACCTAATTTATTGTTCTTATCCAAATTTCGGGAATAGTTGCCGTTAAACTCACCTTGCTTATTCTCCCCTGCTCCAGGCGTATTCCCATCAACAACCCCATTTGTATTATCATACTTTCCGGCCAGCATAAACTGTTCTTTTTCCTGAAATTTATTCGCTGAAAACTTCCCTGTTAATCGGCTATCTGTGCCAACACCGACCATGGCATCTCCTAAAATTTTCGATTTGGCCTCTGTTTTCAATGTAATATTCAGGATATTTTCTCTGGTACCATTGCCAGGCTTGACTGGCCCTACAGTTAACTGTTGCCGGGCCCTATCAATGATTTGAATTTTCTCTATATTTTTTGCCTGGATAGATTTGAGGAAAGGAATGATAGTAGTAGCATTATATTCATTTCCCTCCACCTGTATGTACTCAATCGGTTCTCCATTATAAACCATGGTTCCATTGGCAAAGCTGAGTCCAGGAATTAAGGAGAGCAACTCCAGTACATCCGCACTATAACGTTGTGGTATAGAATCCGCAGTAAACTCGGTGGTATCTTTGCGAAATCTTATGCCATTAAAATTAGCGGAAACCGTTACCTCTCTCAGGTTGACCAATTTCTTGGGGATTAATATGATAGTATTCGTATCTGAATAAGGGTTAATTCTATAATTAAAAAAGCCATAACCGGATGCAGAAATTACAACCATCAATGCGGAATCTCTGGTAATGGTCTCAAACCTCCCTGACGCATCTGTAGAAAGAATTGTATTTATTGTTTTTCCTCTTACACTGATATCTGCATAGGCAATAGGCGCATGTGTAGCAGAATCAACAACTTGTCTGGAAACTTTCACCTGGCCTAAAAGGTTGCCAGATATAGCTATTACTAATAGAATGGATAATAACGTCTTTAATTTCCAGTTAATCATTACACTAGCTTATTCCTCTCAATGTAAAGACTATCCATGCAATATAACTTCAGCATGTAGCAAGGGAAAAATCTAGCGCCATTTATGCTATCATCTAAGGCTATGATGATTATTACAGTTAAAAATAAAAAGAGCCCCCTGAAGGAGGCTCTCTAGACTTGTTGAGTACCCTGATCAAGAATAATTAGAGCAAAAGTCATTTTACTGAATAGAGCGTGTCATGATAGAACGGACACCCATATGCTGAAACGGAGTATAAACTAATAGCCTGTATTTTGTGTTAGTTTAACATTCCTGCTCAAATCCTGCGCTGGCAGCGGAAACAATGCCTTTTCAGGCTTCCAAACCCCACCTTTGGCAGGCGCTACTACAGTCATTACCTCATTTAGTTTGTTAAACCGTTTCAGATCAATGAACCTTGATCCAAATTCGGTAAAAAATTCTACCTGTCTTTCATGGAGTATCGCATCCAGGCATTGCTGCTGATTCAGACCAACTAAACTATCCAAACCGGCTCTGGTTCTAATGACATTTATGTCACTGATAGCATCAGTCAATTTACTCAACTGCGCCCGAGCTTCGGCTCTGCACAAATAGGCATCAGCTAAGCGAAAAATAGTTAACGCTTCCGAAGGAGATCCTTCAGGCTGAAAAACTTTATATTTAAATGGTATATAAAAAGTGTCATTTCCATTCGATATTGTATTAACCCAATTGGATCTACGCAAATCTTTTGGCTCAAATGCGGATAACAGATATTTTGAAATAGTGCAAGGATGGGCCGATGAATAAGTAGAATCTGGCCAACTATAAAACAATCCTTCTGCCGTTGTCACCGTAGAACTTACACTTTGCAGTTGCCAAATTGCCTCTTGATTATTTACAGAGAATGTATTATTAACATTACTCATTTGAAATAATGAGTTATTATTTATTATTGTTGTTGCCTGGGTTTCTGCCAAATCCCATTTACCAATCTGCAAATAAATTTTAGTCAATAACATACTCGCTGCATACTTATTAGGCCTATATCTATTTTGAGTTGTGGTTGCGAGTGATCCATCGAGAAATGTATCGGACAAATTATTTTGGGCATTTAGAAGATCATTCACTAAGCCTTGCAACAAAGTCGTTGCATCTATTCTGGGAATAGTATTATTAATTGTATAGTCGGTGGATGTTACAAAACAAGTATTTCCATAGAAGTTAACTAGATAATAATAAAAGAGTGCTCGCATGAAAGTTGCTTCTCCTAATAGTTCCTTTTTAACATTAGCACTTAATGACTTAGCAGTATTTATTTCAGAAATAATATCATTACAACGATAGATCCAGTAATAATAATTACTCCAGTACTCTCCACCATAAACTGTCGCGGAAAGGTTATTGATGAAATAGGAATTCATTGAGCTTGTGGCATCAAGCCGTAAATTCAGTTCATCCACATACAAGGATGGGTTTAAATTAAGCGATCGAAATCCGTTTGTTATATCACCATCACTTATTTGTGCATAAATACCTGTTGTTGCCATAATTGCCGTACCATCCGTACTAAATACATTCTCATTAGTAATCATTGTTACGGGAGGGTTTACGTTGACGAGGCCCTCACATGAAGCAAAAAAACAGGAGATGGCGATTAAGTATATTTTTCTGAATAAGCTCATAAGATCTGTTTTACTATAAGGTAAGCTGGGCACCAAAAACAATTGATAACAGATTAGGTGCATTCACTGAGTTGGGAATTTCAGGATCCAATCCTGTATATTTTGTTATTGTCCAAAGGTTCTGTCCCAATATATAAGCTCTCAAAGATTTTGGGTCTGATCCCTTATTTTCAGCAAAATGGAAAGTATAGGATAAGCTTGCATTTTTAAACCTCAAGAAATTAGCTGATCTATATACATAATTTGATGCTTGTACCCAATTGTAAGGATCACTAGTATTTACCCCATTATAGGTAACCATTTGCACTGGCGCAATATCCCCTTTCTCTCTCCAGCGACTTAATGCAGCAACTGTATTATTGATTTGGGTTCCTGGCAAAGTATATCCCACTACTGCATTATTCAACGAGGTTTGCTCTGTATATTGGAAGAAGAAATCGAGTTGAAAGTTTTTAAAGGTAAAAGTATTTTGTATTCCACCAAACAAAGTAGGGGCTGTATTAATCAGTTGGGTTTGATCCTGAACTTGTGGATTGGTTGTTATATTTCCATTCTTGTCATATACTTGGTATAGTCCCGTTTGTGGATTAACACCTGCAAACCTGTATACTTTTACTGATGTAATTGGCTGTCCTACTATAAATTGGTTTGCATATGATGAGTTTTCTATATTATCGAACTTCACTAATTTATTCCTTGCAACTGTAAAATTCAAACTAGTATTCCATCTGAAATTCCGTTGCCTGATGTTTACGCTTGTAATAGAGCCTTCAAAAGATGAATTCTGTACAAGTCCCGGAAAATTCCTCACGATACCTGAAAATCCAGCTGTGCTAGGCAAATTATAATTCGTCAATTGATTAGTTGTCCTATTTCTATTATAACTTAAATTAAAAAGCAATTGATTATTCAACAATCCCCATTCTAAACCAATAGACAATTTCTTTGTTTCTTCCCATTGCAAATAAGGGTTAGAAAGCTGACCTGTAAAATAAGATATTATACCTTGATAAAGGCTTCCAACCCCATATGGGGCGTATGAAGCCAGGTAAGTATAATCTCCAATTTGATCATTACCAGTAGTGCCATAACTTGCCCTTATTTTAGCATAATTAATAACGCCTATATTCTCCTTAAACCAATTTTCATCAGACAATAGCCAAGCGAATGCTGCAGATCCGAAACTATGATATCTATTATTTCTTCCAAATCTGGAACTACCATCTCTTCTTCCAGTTAAATTAAAAATATATCGATCTCTGAAAATATAATTCAAACGAGCGAATACAGCGGCATACTTGTACTGAGATACAGTATGGGATTGAATGTTTACGGTAGATGCTTGTGCAATATCATCCATAGCCATGTCACTTCCGAATCCATTTCCGACTTGCTTTAATCCATCTTTATTCATTTGCTGAATACTGGCTCCTAATAATGCTTCAAGTGCTCCGCCAAATATATTTTTGCTAAACTTAAGTTGCGGCTCAATGCTCCAATTATTTATCTGATTACTTGAAAAGGTAGCGGATCGAGGATTATACTGTGCAATAAATGGAGGAAAAGGAAGATTGGGAAGATAAGCTTTATCATTAGCTTGCATTACGTTGTATCCCATGGTAACTTTAAATGTGAAAAAACGAGCAAAATCATAATCCATATTTAAGCTGGATAAGAAATTGGATGTTTTCACTTTGTACACACTATAACTACCTAAAAGCGGATTATAGCCAAGTAAAGTTAAATTCCCATTAATATCTCCCCAACTAAGTGTTCCATCAGGATTTTTAAAGTTGGGGGCATTGGGTGGAGTAAGAATTGCCTGAGGAGTAAAATCAAATTGAGGAAGCTTATTATTGTCAAACAAATAAGAGATAGCAATAGTCGATCGAAATTTTGAATCTTTGGATGAATTACTAACTGTTAGGTGTCCGCTTGCCGTCCGATCAACATTTTCTCCTCCATAAGAAGATGGGAAAATACTATTTCGTGTGTTATAGTTTAAAGAAGCCAAAAAACTAGTATTTCCAGCACCTCCACTTAATGAAACCTCTGCTTTTGTGTAATTTTGAGATTTTCCGAGTAATTCTTTTTGCCAGTTGACAGATCTTGTGGTATCCCAAAGCATAAGATCAGGGGCATATTGAGGGCTACCAGGGTCGGCGCTAGGTTTTACTCCTTGATTAGCAAATGCTTCATTCCTAATAGTAAGATACTCCTCTGTATTCATTACCTTCATTCTTCTCGCCATTTTAGACCAGCCAGTCTGAAGGTTAACATTTGTTTTAAGTGCTCCAGGCTTCCCCTTTTTTGTTGTTATTAAAATTGCACCGTTAGCCGCTCTTGATCCATAAATAGCAGTGGCATCCGCGTCTTTAAGGATATCAATCCTTTCAATATCAGAAGGATTGATAAAGGAAAGCGGACTACCACTTTCACCAGGAGTAAACTGACCACCTGATCTCCCTAAAATTTCACCATTATTAGGCAACAATTGCGAGGTATAAGGAATGCCATCAATTACATAAAGTGGATCATTCATAGAAAGATTACTGAATAAACTGGTTGTTCCCTGTATATTTACACGAATACCAGAACCAGCGCTTCCTGTAGTAGGAGTAATCATTAATCCAGGCACCCTACCTTGCAATGCTAATAGGGGATTATTTACTGGTTGCTTTGCTATGTCAACTGCATTCACAGAAACAATATTTCCAGTATTATATTTCCTCGTGGTTCTTCCGTATGCGATAACAACAGTTTCATCCAACCTATTTTCACTTTTAACTAATCTGGCATTGATATACTTATTTGAAACGATTGAAATTTCTTTTTTGTCAAAGCCCAAATAGCTTAATACCAATATTCCATTTTGCTTTATATTACTCAGATGAAAAACGCCCAAACTATCCGTGGCCGTTCCTCTATTACTGCCTTTGAGAATAACACCGACACCAGCCAATCCTTGGCCATCCTCTCCGACAATCCGACCAGATATTTTGGGATATATAACTGAATCTGCCTTTTCTTTGACTGATATAGATTTGCAATTATCAGTTGCATTGCTCTTAAAATAGATAAAGGTCAGAAGGACAAATGCTGGTAACAATCGTTGCATATGGATTAATTTGATGCTTTGCAATTTTCATATAATTACTCCGAAATAACACTCAACACTAGACATCAGGATTTTAGCTATTACTTTCAATACTTGACTTGCTTTTTTTTTAACCGTGAATTAACATTTGCATAACGCAAATATATAATCACATTGCATCCAACTAAAACAATGACAATTGTAATTTTTACCAAATCACAAAGGATTTTCACTAAACTTTTTTTCGTAAAAGTGTAAAGCTGCAGTGTAATTGCAGAACCTATCAATAATTTGGTACAACAAACAGGAAAACAATAAAAACAGCAATAAATTATCAAGCATGAATGGAGAAGTAAGTTTCCCATCTTCAATACAGAATGACCAGTATACAGTTATTATTGAGCAATCAGGCAGGACATATAATACATCAGGGCACCTAATATCTGTAGGTAAAAAAAAACAATTCAGTGGCTGGGTAATATTATTAAGTTCAGTACAACATGAGGTCAGTGGATTTCTACCTTCTATATTGCCATTTTTACTTGAAAAAGAATGGGCATTTGAAATACCATTGTCGCCATTAACTTCCAAAAAATTTATCAATGGAGATTATGGGCTGGAAAGAATGGGTACAGTGGTAACTATATTTCCAGAAAATGACGAACAAGCTATAGAAATCATAAATTCAATACAAGGTCGAACTACATCATGTAACTACACAACAATTCCAAAAAGCATCCATATCATAAATAATATCTTTGTTAGGAAAGCAGAATTTAATGCAATCGAGGCTCAATCTCAAGATGGCACTCCCTTATGGCTTGTCATTAATATAGACAATTCAATCAGCCCGCAAAATCTCGAACATTATGATGGTGACACCAAAGATTGGCCATTCACAGGTTTTCTGAAAGAAAAGCCAGTTAGAATCAGTAATCCAAAAATCATAAAGGATAAAGTAATTGTGACCAAAAAAATCCGTGAGGCATTCAAAGGAAATGTATACAAAGGTCTATACTTTAAGAATCTATTTAAACCTATATGGTGCCTTATTAAAGAAGGAAAGTCGAATTACTTTGTTAATGCTCATAATAAAGATGCCAGAGACAACATAGAATGGCATTATAAAATCATTTCCAAACTAAAAACAGAAAAAATAACAAACATTCCATTTGATCTTATCCATGACAATGATGTTTCGTATATCATTACAAGTTACTTAAGAGGTGAGGAAATTAATTACACAATTACAAAGATCTATTCAATCAAATCCTGGGAAGAATTAACATCGGAAAATAAGAATAAGTTATTTAAGCTGTTGTTACAGTGCATTGATATTATTGCAACACTGCATCATCACAATATAATTCATAGAGATATTTCTTCTAACAATTTCTTAGTAAAGAAAGAAAATGTAAAAATAATCGATTTTAGTTTAAGTTATGATCAAACCGATCCAGATGGGTCTAAATCATCTTTCTGGGGCCGAACCATGGGCTTTAGTGAGAGAAATAAAACAGAGGCCCAACTGGAAACCCCAGATAAAGCAGAAGATATATATTCTTTGGGATGTCTGATGATCTATATCTTGACAGGAATTTATCCTTCTTTACTAACCGGAAATAACGACAGGCTACTTTCCGACCTCAGTCAACATATCAATAACCCCACCATCTTAAATATAATCAATAGATGTATTGGAGATAGTCATAATCGACCAACTATATTAGAAATAGCAGAAGAAATGAAAAAAATTTCTGTGAGCCTGCATGGTGATAGCAGAGGAAAACAGGAATTTTATGAAAAGGATAAAACTTTGGAAAACCTGGAGAAACTTATTCGCTTCTCTACATCACCTGACTACCTAGATGAAAAAGGTCGATGGACTTCAGTGTTCAACTCTACAGCATCAGGAGTAATAACCTCTAAAACAGATAGGCAAGTCTCACCTTGGTTACAAACTGGCATATCAGGCATTATGCTTTGTTTATCAGACAGCATAGTACAAGATACATTGCGAAGCAAATTGCAAAATGTAATGCAGGTAAACGCCGATGTCCTTTTTAATACGGTCGCATCCCATGAAAAAGTCCTTAAGGGTTTATTTACAGGTGTTTATGGAATCCCTACAGCTCTTTCATATGCGGTGAGCAACCATCTTTTAGATATTACACCGGAGAAAATAAATAGCATCTTTGATTCAATGATTGATTTAGAAAGGAAAAATTTAACACTGGCGGATGGACTTTCTGGACTAGGATTATCTATGTTGTTAAGTAACTCTTTTCTTCCTGGTTGTGTTCCTGACAAGTCGGCACAAAAAATAAATGCCGAAATATTATCTAACTGTGAAAAAATAAATAAATCACACAGAGACTTTTTTCTACATTTTAATGCTAATGATTTGGGCCAAGGAGGAATAGGAGTAATATTTTACTTATTGAAATATTCCAATACCTATAAAGATTCTTTTGTTCAATTATTCTGCCAAGAAAAGTTAGAATGGTTAAATAGCCATCCTATGCATTTTCCGGGAAACAGGTCGCTCACAAATGGGAATCTTGGCTTATCAATTCTATTTCTAAATGGATATAATATATTAAATGATAATCGGCACTTAAAAGCAGGAATAAAGATACTCAATGAAACGATAAATAATTTTTCAAAAAATGATTTAGGATACGCAAATGGAATAGCTGGTCTGGGCCATTGTTTACTGGATACATTTCATGCCACATCGGATGAAAAATGGTTTCAAATTGCAAAATCAATAAAATCATATTTTGACAAATTACTTATTCACCATCCTGACTCTTCAGCTTATTGGTATAGCGATATAGCTCAAAACGTTAGCTTTGATTTTTTCTATGGTATTGGAGGCATTATATCCTTCTATAACCGATTTAATAATATTCAACATTCAAAAGGATTTCATTTACTCCAATAAAACATAATTAAAAATATCCGGATATATTTCTTTGGGAATCGTCTCCCTCCCAGGAAATATAATAATAAGTGGAGATTATAACCATAAAGTTAGCTTTTGAATTAAAAAGCAAAAACAATTATGAAAAAAGCAAAAATCTTAGTAGCAGTAGCTGCATTAGTAGCAGTAGGCGCAGCAGCATTAGCTTCTACAGCTAAAATCAGACTGACTTTCTACAAAGCAGCTGCTTCTAATCAGCCTTGTAGCATTCCTACTACAGTAACTGGTACATTCGTGAACCAAGGTGCTGGTACTATTTCTGCAAGCACTCACGTGTCTTCTCTGCAGTTAACTACTACTTGCCCTACAGTTACTCTGTACAAAGGTCTCTAATATGAGAGATTGATAAGGCTTTATGCATTATCATAGTGGCTGTCCTATATAGGACAGCCATTCTATTTATATGTTTCTAATATTAGCTTTACAAAGCAACACAGAGTCGTATTAATTACAACGAGAAAAACATTATAATAAACAACCATACAGAAGTGTACAAGCATTGAGAAATAATATAAAGTTAAGTTCAATATTTGATTAACTAATGAATAACACGGAAAAAGTTAATATAACAACTGGGTATTTGTACTTTTATATCAGCTAATCCATGTTACTATAGATCATAAAACTAAATACAATATTGCGCAAAGAACCGCGGTGTCAATATTCAATTATTCCTCATTCCAAATTAAGAATATGCTTAATAAAAGGTCAATTATAGGTATTTCCTGTTTAGTAAGGTTTTTGTTATTTACATTAATAATCACTCTTCAATACAATTCGGCTACATCCCAAAAATTAATCATCGACACTTCTGCATATCACACCTGGTCTTTTATTGATGCACCACAATTTCCCCTTTCTTCAACAGGAAATTATATTACATACCGTTTAACAAAGGATGATGGTCGTTCTAGAACTAATTATATAGCATCTACCAACGATCAGTGGATGTATCAAATTAATGATGGATCAATACAATTTATCACTCATAACTCTACAGAATATGCCCTAATAAGAAGCAATGATTCTACCTACTTGTTAAATCTTAGCACTAAGGAAAAAAAAAATATCCCCTTATGTCAAAAAATTGATTTCAACGGATCCATCCTCCAATATAGAAAAACCGAAAATGCAACGTGCATCGCCTATACAGATACAGCATTCATTTTGCATATACTGTACTTGAGCAGTTTAAAATCAATCACAGTTGGAAAAGTAATCGACTTCAGGTTTTCAGAGGATGGAAAGATGCTATTAGTTATTTCACCTGAAAAAGAAAATGAACTGACGACCAATCAAATTGATGTATATAATGTAAATAGATACGAGAAGCTTTCCCAGCTAAAACTCGATGAAAAGGTCAGTCAATTAAATCCCATATCTAAAATTGCAAACAACTATTATTTAATGGCAAACAGCCAAAATGGAATTCAAACAAACAATATATTATATAAAATCCATCCCGGATCAAATTTAATTGCAAATATCTTCTCCTCTAAATTATTAGATTCACTGATGCCAGGCAGTAAAATGGAAGATTATTTTTTCAATGTCACATCAGATGACAGAAAAATCCTCTTTTACCTATCTCCTAACCAAACCACAAACACTTATGAAAGAGAAACTAACATATCTTTATCAATCCTAAGCTACCGGGACTCTCACATCTACGCAGACAAGCAAAAAGTTATTAATTATACAAGACTGTCTACATATGATTTACAAACTCATAGAATAGAAATTCTTGAAGATGACACTACCAGTGTTTTGGCAAATAAAAATGGGGATTGGATTGTGCTTGGCAGTCATCATAATATTAGAGACGTGAATCATACCCGATACTACGACGAACGGGATATTAAACGGTTTGGGTATAATTTAATAACAGGAAAAAAAATCCCCATTCAAATTTCTAACAATAAAGACTATGATCTATATGGACTCAGAGATGAATTATCTCCAAATTCAACGAAATACATAGTCTTTAGTTATGACGACAACACCTATTATATCCATGACCTACCTAGTGGAAAAGTTATAGATTTAAAATGCCCTAGTGACCTAAACAAGGCTGAAATGGAAAGTAATCATTCCTTTATACATAGAGTAGCAGGATGGTCAAAAGACAATGACACAGTATACTTATATGCAAGGAGAGATATTTGGATGGCAAGTACACAGGGGAAATTCCCTGGAAAGAATATTACGAATGGATTAGGCAATAAAAGTAATGTAAAATTCGATTTTCTTACCGAATCAAATATAATAGATCCCAGAAAGGATACAATATTACTAGCACTTAATATCAATACAAAGGAAAACGGATTTTATAAGTTACAATCCAACACTGACCCGTTGCTCCTTACAATGCAGCCTAAATTATTCTTTGCAGATCGAGCTAGTGCCCCATTGGCGGTTCGTGGCTCTCGCAGTCAAGTCAGGCCACAAAAAGCCTCTGAATCAAATTTGTATGCTGTTAGCTCAGAGTCTGCAAGCGAATCACTCAACTATTATATAACTCGCGATTTCGTACATTTCAAGCAAATCACATTTAACTATCCAGAAAGAAAATATAATTGGCTTACATCTCATCTTTACGAGTGGAATTTCGATAGTCAGAAAAAAATGCAAGGTGTACTGTATCTTCCTGAAAACTTTGATTCTGCAAAAAAATACCCAGTGATTGTTTATTGCTACGAGCAAATGTCTGATGGATTAAATGGATACATTCCCCCCACCGATCTTTTATCTGGATGTGCAATGAATATTCCATCATATGTAAGTAATGGATATATAGTCCTATGCCCAGATCTTTACCTTCCCAAAGGCAACACCTTTGTTGGTGCGGCATCCTCTATCAAATCATCAGTGGAAAAGCTTCGAACAATGACATACATAGATAGTATGAAGATCGGTATCCAAGGGTGCAGTTTTGGAGGTCTTATAACAGACTTTGTAATCACTCAAACAAATCTATTTAGAGCTGCTTGTGCCGCCTCAGGGGTTGCAAACCTAATCAGTGTAAGTAATGATTTTGATGGCAGAAATGTAAGCAACATCTCAATGTACGAAAATGGGCAAGTAAGGATGGGAATTTTATGGCAAAATCAACAAGGATATCTTAATAATACTGCTATATTACATGCAGACAAAGTGACTACTCCGTTATTGATAATGCATACCACTGGAGATAAGTCCTGTCCATTATATGATGCGATGCAATATTATAATGCATTAAAATACAATGAAAAAAAAGTATGGCTTTTGCAATACCACGGAAGCCACGGGGTTGATGGCGCGGATGCCACAGACTTTTCGAATAGGATGAAAGACTACTTTGATTATTTTTTAAAAGACAAAGGAAATCCTAAGTGGATAACTACTCAAGATTAAAAATAAATATTCGACACTAGATAATTCCTCCAATACGTCTAAACTTAATCTTTACTAATCTACTGCAGTTAATTTCACTGATAATATCCGCTTATTCCCATCATTTATGCGTACAACGTTTTTAATATTTGAATTTACTTATTCTTCCCATTCTTGATATTTTTTATAACCTCTGTAGTACTAGTTCGAACTACATTCTTTAAACAATTTCACCTACGTGCCCATTGCAGGGAATAATCTTAACTTGCTATCAGAAATCCAAATAAAAGCATTCCTCTGCGTTGAAAATTTTTATACTTATTTATAGCCTAAGTGATCAGATATTTTCTACATTATTCTCTGACACAGATACACAGCTTGTGGTGCGAATATTAATAAACAGATTCTATAAAATAATTCAATATGAGAAAAGCGAAAATTTTACTGCCTATAGCTTTCCTTTTAGCCGTAGCTGCAAGTGCTGCTGCTTCCAAAGCAAGATTAAGGTTTGTATTTTATAAAGCCACCTCCTCAACCGCAGTTTGCACTATTCCAACAACCTTAACAGGAACATTTGTAAATCAAGGTATTGGCACAATTACAGCTTCTAGCTATATAACAACAATTAATCAATTCACAACTTGTCCTCCTACAACAATGTTTAGAGGTCTATAAATTGCCAAATGAGATTAAGAAAACGTTTAATTTTTAGTGCAGCCTTAAATAGTATCGATACAGTTGACTTTGATAAACAATATATGCTTTACCAACAACTATAAGTATGGTAGAATAGACAAAGATATAATAAACAAATTCCCCCTAGTGAATTTTTCTTTCATATACTTTTTAATCAAATTTCATGCATAGGAAAAAAGCTAAAATATTATTCCTTTTTTTTGTCCTTTTACTAATAGGTGCCATATCATTGGCCAGGAAAGCTAAAATTCGTTTTGTATTCTACAAAGCTTTGAGTCCTTCAGGTTTTTGCAATATCCCAACCACAATGACAGGAGCATTTTTTAATGCCGGTTATGGTGTAATAGTTGCAGACACTCATATTACCAATCGCAGTTTAACTGCAAGCTGTGCAACTGTAACAATTTATAAATACCTTTGATAGAGACAATGTCATCAAATACTCAAAAAATATCTAAAAATTTTCCCACTAGATCAACTATCCTACCTCAATAAAAAATAAGTGCCTGCAGTTTGTCAACTTAAATTACCATTAGCATTGTTCACGCAGGTAAAATGAAAAAAAATTCACAAAAATCCTCAAAACACCCAACAAATCCTAGTGTCCTATTGCTCTTTAAAAAAATTGCTATTATCCTATCTAAAATTTACTAGTACCAAATCTAACGTAATGCAAAAAATAATTATTAGTTCACCCTTTCATAAAATATTCATCTGCTTTACTATTTTACAATCATTTACTTTTTCAACCAATGCTCAAAAAAAAATCGTTGATATCCATTCATACAACAATTGGCCCTCCATTGAACCTTCACAATATCCTTTATCTTCAAGTGGAAATTTTGTTCTTTACAATCTAACTAAAGGTTTATCAAGCACTAGTATAATAGCCTCCACTCATAATGATTGGACCTACTTAGTAGATAAAGGATCCATTCAATTTGTAACTTATCGCTCGAATGAATATGCAATAATTCAAAATAACGACTCCTCGTATCTCTTAAATCTAAATAATCACGAGAAAATTAACTTCTCCATTACAAAAAAAATAGAGTCTAACGGCGCTTTTTTAAATTACAGAAAAAATGACAATGCTAGTTGTTTAGCTTATACCGATAAATTTTCCAATCTTAAAATACTTGACCTTTCCAATATGAAATCATTTTCGATTGGAAAAGTGCTGGATTTCAGATTTACAGAAGATGGAAACTTTCTATTTGCACTCTTGCAAAATGATACGGTAGCGTCAAAATCGGCGCATTTGCAAGTAATTAACATAAATCAACTTGGTTCATCAATAAATATCTCACTTGATGAAAAAATACAGCAATTAAATTTAATTACTAAAACGGGGCAATTTTACTATTTATTTAACCCTTCCTCCAGTCAAGATAACAATGAGTTTTATCTATATAGAATAAATCCAAAATCAAAGTCAATAAAAAAAATATTTTCATCAGCACTACTTCGTGCACGTTACCCCGGAAACAACCTGGCAGATGACTATTACCAGATTACACCCGATAATAAAAAGATCTTGTTTCATTTAGCATCTTCCAAAAAAAGAATATTAATGACCAATAATAGCCCAGCTACAATCTGGAGTTATTTAGACAAGGATGCACCCTCCAATTTAAATAAAGACCAAACCTATTCTTACTTATCTATTTATGATCTTGAAAGCAATGCATTACAAATATTGGAAAATGACTCCACGATGCTGCTTGCTAATAGTACCGGTAATTGGATAATGTTTGGCACACATCCTGAAATTAGATCCAGTACTTATAATCAAGGTTATGATGGTCGGGATATTCGGAGATATGGTTATTCATTGATAGACGGGAAGCGCATTGATATCCCCATCTCCAGGAAGGGAAACTATGATTTATTTGGAATCAGAAATGAATTATCACCTAACTCAACTAAATCCATTTACTATAGCTATGATGCAAACACCTATTATGTCGTTGATTTTCCTACAGGAAGAGTCATTGATCTAAAATGTCCAAGTGATCTTGATTTGGCAGAAATGGAGCGAGAACATTCATTTATAAGTAGAGTAGCTGGTTGGTCCCCAGATAATGATACCGTTTACCTATACTCCAGGAGAGATATTTGGATGGCAAGCACAAAAGGAGAATTTCCTGGGGTCAATATTACCAATGGTTACGGGCAATTACATAATATAAAATTCAATTTCCTGAGCGAGTCGAAAATAATTGATCTGAAAAGGGATACGTTTTTAATTGCTTTTGATATAAATACCAAAGAGAACGGGTTCTACAAATTGCAGGCAAATAGTGCCCCTAGCTTACTTAGCATGCACTCCAAATTGTTCTATTCGGAAAGAACAATTCCTCAATTAGCAGTTCGAGGAGAGGCGCCCCAAATAAGACCCTCCAAAGCAATGAACTCAGATATGTATGTGGTTAGCGCGGAATCCGCCACCGAATCCAGGAATTATTTTGTCACACAGGATTTTATCAATTTTAAAAGGGTAACCGACAATCATCCTGAAAAGGATTACAATTGGCTGACCACCCAATTATTCGAGTGGAATATGACACCCGATAAAAAAATGCAGGGTGTACTATACCTGCCTGAGAATTTTGATGCTATTAAAAAATACCCTGTATTAGTTTATTGCTATGAACTGATGTCGGATGGATTAAATGGATATATTCCTCCTCAAGACCTGGTATCTGGATGTGTTATTAATATCCCCACCTATGTAAGTAATGGATACATTGTGTTCTGTCCTGACCTCTACATGCCCAAAGGAAACACATTAGCAGGGGCCGCACTATCCATTAAAACCGGTGTAGAAAAACTGCGATTCTTGAGCTATATTGATAGTACCAGGATTGGTATCCAAGGATGTAGTTTTGGAGGCCTGGTTACCGATTTTGTAGTAACACAAACTGAACTGTTTAAGGCTGCCTGCGCGGCTTCTGGTATAGCTAACCCAATCAGTGTCAGCAATGCAATGGATGGACGAGATGTTCCAAATATCGATTTCTTTATTGGCGGCCAGGTGAGAATGGGAAATCTATGGGAGAATAAACAAGGATACATAAATAATACTGCTATCCTCTATGCTGACAAGGTAACAACCCCTTTACTCCTGATGCATACAACTGGGGATCGGTCTTGTCCATTATACGATGCTGTGCAATATTTTAATGCCTTAAAATACAATAATAAAAAAGTCTGGATGTTGCAATATAATGGTAGCCATGGAATTTATGGCAGTGATGGGGAAGACTTTGCTACAAGAATGAGGGACTTCTTTGATTATTTCTTGAAAGATAAAGGTGAGCCTCGATGGATAACTGAGCCAATTTACAAATGATTCTTGCTAAGCGTCTATGCTACTCTATGTCGCCATGTGTGATCGAAAGTTGAAAAGCTAACCTCTAAATAAAAAGAATCAATAAAGGTCTCTCGTTTCAAATGGAAATAGTATCGCAGGAAATATTTCTACTTTGCATTAAGGTAAGATTACCCTTATTGGACAACTATTCGTTCCTGATATAATAAGGGTTTTAATACTTAAGGAGCATTATTGTCTCGATTGATCATTCATACCTCAATAGCAATATTAAAATCATGAAAATGGAAAAACCATATTTACATTCGATTTAATAATGACAGTCGGTCCTGAATTTTTGGACCAAAATCAAAAGTTCAAAGACTCTCCTATGCACCTGGAGTATTTTCAGATTGTACTGCCCACACATATTTGTCAGCCACATTTGTAACCTTGGGACTTGGATTATCGACAATCACAAATTCACAGATGCATCTGGAGTTATTCGATAATCAATCTTGACTGTTTTTAAGATAGTAATAAAGCTAACATACCATCCTAAGCTGTCCATCTAAAACTATTATACCATGAAAACAGGAAAAATTTTATTCTCTATAAGCATATTAGTTACTATTGCAGCAACTGTTTTAGCCTCTAAATCAAAAATCAAGCATACTTTCTATTTAATGACCACGAACAATGGCCCTTGTAGTTATCCTATTATAGTTACGGGAACACTTGAAAACCAAGGATTAGGTATACTTGCGACAAACTTTCCTATAACCAATGTTAAACTAACGACCTCTTGTCCTGGAGTAACTCTATATAGTGGTCTTTAGTCAAATTAAATAAATACTAGAACCTTTCGATTTTTTAACTTCCGATACTAAATTCAGTACCTAAACCACTAATAAATTTGCTATAATTCAGTTAAATGACAGGTGACTGGTTTATATGTCCTGGCACAACGAAGCAAATATTTTTTCTGCTGTTCAAATGGTAGAATTCAATGGCTCATTTCATGACTCCAGGATAAATGAGCATACTTCTTGTGTCGCCAAAACCTATAACAGATCAATTCTTCATTTGATGCATTTAAATAGCTTTCAACACTTGTTTATCGGGGAATCCTTGGATTTCAGGTTTTCAGATATAGAAAATTGCTATCTGTTTTATGAGTGTACGAAATGTTCCAAATATCGATATTTATGTTGGCGGTGAGGCGAGAATGGGAAATCTATGGGAGAATAAACAAGGGTATATAAATAACGCAGCTATCCTCTATACTGACAAGGTAACGCCCCTTCGCTTCGGATGCATACAACTGGGCATCGGTCTTGTCTTTTTACTATGCCGTGAACTATTTTTTAATGCTTAAAAATGCAATTGTAAAAAATTATGGATGCTACAGTATAATGAGAGTCACGGCATTTATGGCAATGATGGAAGGGACTTTTAGAAGAGAATGAAGGAGTATTTCGATTATTTATTAATATGGGCGAGAAAATCTGACTTGGCTTATGTGGCAATTTATACAATGAAAAATAATTTATTAGACATGCTTTCAATAAATATTATCAGTGTAAAACTAATTGCAGGATAACTTACTAAATTAGATAAAAAATCGGCCAATATTTCACACCACAGTCCAAATATATTTTGATGTAATTCCGTGGCGTATTCAAATCACGTACCTTCTCACATCTTTTGGGAGTACCTGTTTTTTTATTGTAAAATGAAGTAATTACATTCCCATTCTTGACTTTTCCTTAAAGTTATACACATATCTATGTTAAAATCAGCTATTCCTTGACCACAAATATCATATGAAAATCGAAATGATAATTTGAATTTATTTATTCACTCATAAAACTGATAATCATATGAAAAAAGCCAAAGTTTTACTTGCTATAGGTGTATTAGCATCTCTAACAGTTGTAGCATTCGCCTCAAAAGCAAAATTGCAACGCCGATTTTACTGTGCACCTAAACAGTTTTCTTTGTGTGCAGTACCTACTATTTTAACAGCCACATTTGTTGATCAAGGATTTGGTATAGCAAAAGATACAGCTTATTGTAGTGACATGAGCCTTCGAACAACCTGTCCTGGCATAACCCTATATCACGCACTTTGATTTGATCCGTCACAAAGAGCTTAAGAGATATTCCATTAAAAAATATATAGCTGCGCAAATATTTGGTACATTCTTTAGCCAGTAGTATATACAGTATATACTATCTAATGTAGATTATCCCTACAGTAGTCTCTCAGGCGTTATATTCAACAAATGGTAATGTTAATGGTAAATTTCATTATTAGTTGGCTGTCTTTAAATGATAAACATTTTTTATTTAGAAGTATTATAAATACGATCATTTAATGATCGGCAAAAGTGGATATATCTCCTCTATCAGCAATAAAACAAAAGGATTTATCATCGCAGACAATACACTTATCTTACACATACTTTCAACGCTTTTCCGCATTAAACTTTTATTTCAATCATATGAAAAAGGCAAGAATTCTATTAGCTATGTGCGTGCCACTAATTATAGGTGCCACAACTATGGCTTCAAAAGGAAAGATTCGACAGTTTTTTTACAAGGCAGCTTCGCCTAATGCCGCATGTAATATTCTCACTACTATTACTGGAACCTTTGTAGATGTTGGATTAGGTATAATTACAAGCTCAACTAACTTATCTGGTAATGCTACCACCAGTAGTTGCAGAGCAGTAGTCCTTTACAGATGGTTGTAGGCCTGAAGCCATACCTCTTATCAACTATTTCACTAGTAGTTATTCATTTCGCGGAAATTAGGATGAGTATGGGTTTAAATGCCCACTGTACAGAATTATTGTCAAATATGAAAGGACGTTCCCGGCCCCATCTGATTTAAAGATAATCCAGATCTTTTTCTTTGTGTCAATATCTCCCACTCAAAGAAATTAAAGATCAAGTGGAGATCAACAAACTAAAATTAGCTTTTGAATTAAAAGCAAAACAAATATGAGAAAAGCAAAAATACTTGCCGGTATCAGTTTGTTAGTTGGTGTAGCTGCAATGGCTACTGCTACTATATCAAAACAATCTTTTCACTTCTACTGTGCAGCTCAGCCCACAAATTGGTGCACCATTCCAACGAATATTACTGCATGGACACTCCCAAATTTGAGCCTTGTAACATATACGCATTGCACCACAATTTCGACTAATTTAAGTTGTCCGACAATAAGGTTGTATAAGGCACTTTAAAATATGGATCAAGATACGTAGCTACGAAAAATGAGCTAATCACTTATATCATCCTATTTTACATATATTCAATGTACAAATAATTTAAGTTAGTATCATTCAGATTAACCAATGTAATTCCAGATATAGTTCTTTGTGTCAATATCTCCCACTCAAAGAAAGTGAATATCAAGTGGAGATGATTACCTAAAGTTAGCTTTTGAACCAAAAGCATCCCTCATTATGAAGAAAGCCAAACTATTAGTTGCAATAGCAGCACTCTTGGCGGTAGGATCCGCCGCATTTGCAACCAAATCAAAAATCCTGGTTACCTTCTATAAGGCTGCTATACCAGGGGGAGCCTGTAGTGTTCCAACCACTATTGCTGGCACAACGATAAATAATGGAAGAGTTCTCACCATCATGCAAGTTACCATTATTCGCATCACCATTTCCTGCCCTACGCAAACTATTTACATCACATTATGATCCGCCACAGATTTATTGATCAGAAGTTTGTTAATGGCTGCCTCTTTTAGGGCAGCCATGCTATTCTCTAAAATCCCCTCCAGCTTAACAACTGCCTAACAACAACTAAGCATTCTCTTATTTACATTTGTTCCGGGTTTAACTATTACTGGGTTTCCCTCTTCAGGGATGATACCCATTATCTTATCATAGATTGGAAAGGACTGTAGCCAAATCAGTCCTTTTCTATTTTTAGCCGACCTGGTGAACTCTTTCTTAAAACATCCCCTCCAAACATAGTATAGCAGAGCATTTCAGCGACTACGCATTCACTACTGCGTTCTATCACTTTCTTCTTGAATAACGAATGCATAACAACTGCATAACGTTTACTTCGCTATTGTTCCACTAATTTGAAATGATAACAAATTTTCACGCCATCCTTTTCCAGGGATAGCAACATGATTTACGATGTAAGGCCGTGGTGTAAAAGCCGCGGCCTTTCTTTTTATGCATACGCCTATACCTTACGGGTTATTACCTCCTCGCATACACGATGCATTGCCCCATGCCTGGCTTCATTTTGAAAAAATTCGCCGGAATAACAACTGCCTAACATTTTGAATGGATGAGCTGCTGTATTTTTATTGCAGTTAACAAACGCCATCGAAGTGTCCCTGTCCAGGGATTTTGCTTGAATATGAAAAAGGATCTGCAGTGGTCCTTTTTCTTTTTTTATACCGACCTGATCATTTCACTTTACTTTTCCAATTATCACAATCAGTCTAAAATCTAGCACAGACAACAATCTTCATCATTATTCCTCATCCTGTTATTATTCAAAAAAACTGCGTGAATAACAACTGCCTAACAATTACTATCATTACCCAAATGTATATTTGCGTCCGAGTCAAATAAAACTTGGTTTCTTTTTATAAAGATGGACCATTATGCTCTACAATAAAATCAGTCTTATTAGTCGGCCTATGCCAACTTAGAGTTTTCTTCAGGCATTCGCTACTCACTTCTACTCTCAATCGTATCACTACCTTTTACTAACTATTACTTTCCTGTAAGGCACTTCCACAATAGTGGGCTCTAATCATTATACCTGTTGTTGTGAGATTCTACCTTAAACCTTCCATGTATTAAATCCATGGGTATCAAAAAAACGTTTGTATAGCTACTACCAACTATTCTACTTTCTTTCTTCAGCCCTTCCCCTTTGTCCATATTTACGGCAGTCTGTAAAGCTAGCAGGCGTTAATGTTCCAGCAATACTACCAGTTAAGTTGGTCAGGGACGGGCATGTCCAATTGTAAATCAATTTACTAATCTGGCAGAATAACAACTGCCTAACATTTCATATAAACGTGACGCCTTACATTTGAACTGGGTTAACCAGTATTGCCCACCATCTCTATGGAAAGGGCTCTAATAAAAAGGACTGTGACAGGTCCTTTTTTCTTTTTAGGGTATCCTGGTGTGCAACATCATTTTATCTACTTACTTCATGCTGGCTATCGCTAAGGGGCATACGCTATTTCAAATTTTCTTATCACTACATTTTTTTTCAATTCCTTCTCTGCCCATCTTTCCTTGTGATGAGTTTTACTATACTGGCTTACAACCACTTATAAAAAATTAACCAAACCCGCTCACATGGCCAATTGTAAGTTAAAATACAAATCTGACTGAATAACAAAAGGTTAACGCCGTACATGAAAAAGCTATCTTACTTTAGATGCGGGTTAACAAACTTAATTGCATTGGCCTCTTTGTCTAAAGATGGGCCTCTTTTTAAAATTTTAGTGTCACCGCCCCAAGGCCTTGACATACCGAAAGGTAGATAAAGATTTTTCTTGAGGGCATCTATGCCCAACTTTTGAGTATCAATTTTGCTCTACATTCCCCGCCCTCAAGGGAGAAGTCACCACCCTAATTTTTTCTCATCATTTCCTACTATCAACAGTTATTCATCCCACATTTGTCGCAGTACTACCACTAACGATATGCTTTGCTTTTTTTATAGTTCCAGTCCTGCAAGATTAGCAACTGAATAACGAGCGGCTAACAAATTTAATTGGCAAGGCCTCCTATATTTGTAAGGCAAGAGGTTTTTTTGAATCGTACATCTATCTACAAAGCAATAATGGTGGTGAGTATTCATCACCATTGTTGTTTTAAGGCACATTAACAATAAACATCACAGCACTATACTATCTGTAATCAACCACCATACAACATCAACCTATATATTCTACTTTTATTTATACCCCTTGAAAAACAACCTCAAATGATGAAGCTCAATTTTTTACGCCCCAGTATTTTACCGTTTCTATTTATACTTTTCTCTATTAGTGCGTGTGATACAGGCCATGGCGATTCAGCAACTCCGAGTCAGCCTCCACCGCCTGCCACAGGCATACTTAATGGAAGCGTAGCACCCTTGGAAGGAATAACCTCTGTGTCGTTAGATACGATCAATGGAGGCGAACGCTATAACAGGAAAGTTGGTACAGATGGGAAATTTCAATTCACAGATGTAATAGCAGGAGAGTATAATATCAGGATGAATACGACACCACTCTATACGCCCCCTTCTCCCCAAAGAGTAACAATTGCTGGTGGTCAGAATGTTACTCAGCAGTCGATTGTATTAAAATATAACGCATCACTGCAGACAGGAAAGATCGATTTTATTGTTAATGGATCACCTTATTCCATTTTCTACGATGCATTATTTTTAAGCTATCTGTCGCCAGCGTTCCGACTAACAGGCAGCACTTCCCCTCATCCAAATTATTATTACCTGGATATATCTCTTCCAAATGTAAGTGATACCGGTTCCTTTGACTTATATAACAGCCCCTACTATGTTTCTTTGTTTTATTACGCCTCCATCAACGCTAATGATGCGTGGTATTGGAGTTCACAAAGCGGCGGTAGCGGCACTGTTCACGTTACTGCTTTGAATACCACTACGAGAACAGTCTCTGGAACTGTTAGTGCCAGCCTGACACCACAAGGCGCCTCTCCAGGCACAAAAGAGTTCTACGCAACATTTACTAACATCCGCTATTAAGTCCTCTAACAGTAACCTGGAATAACACCTTTTAAACTTAAAGCAAACGAAATCATTTCTTCGGAAAATATACATTTTAGCGCCCGTACGTCACCAATGGCAGATTAACCAAAAATTAACTACTGCCTAACAAAAACTTTTGCGGCGCCAGCTATTTTTGCACTCACGATTATCGTTTGAATCGTTTAAAAATACAGCAGTGGTGGTAGATCAACAACGCCATTGCTGTAACTTTTTCTGCTCCCTCAGCTCATATATACCTCATCATTTCTCTGATTCCCTCAATTTTATCAAACAGCGTGCTCCCTCTTCCGGGGGTGGCACTCCCTTCATTTTTACAAGATAAGTTTAGAACAATTCCTACCTTGCAGGTTTCTCTAAAATGCTGATATTTATACTTCACCAGCATTTCATCCACGCGCAACATGAATACAACCTTACTCCCTCAACTCAGTGCATTATATACGCAGTTCCTCTCAGACGACTTCTACGTACAACGCCAGCAACAGCTATTCCTGGCGCCTATATTCAAAGATATCATCCGGGAAACACTGCATAACAAACCTATTACCAACCTGCATCTGAGCGGGCTTATTCAGATGTTCAAATCCGATTGCAGGCCAGGTACCTTCTCCAAATACCTGCAAGGCAATATTCCGGATATAGAGATAAGTCAGCCGCTGTTTAGTAAATACGCCAACGTAGGCTTACAAGGCTTGACCGGCTCCGGACTGCGTACCATCCAAGACCCTAGCGCAGAACAGCTGGCCATCATCAAAAAATTCCTACTGGACGCCTTCCAGGTAAATACAGTAGACAGCGCTGCTCAGCTTTGTCAGGAGTTCGACCGGATGGATATTCCCGAAGTTAAAAAAGGTGTGTATTCGCCCTGGTTATACTATATCAACCCAAAGCTTTTTCCTATCATCAACAACTCGCATGTTTCCTTCAAGCAATGGTTAAGCATCCCCGATGATTACCCTGCCTGTATCAGGGACTTTGGCGAGTTAAAAAATAAACTGAACATAGAAGATTTCGGCCTGCTGGATGCTTTTGCCTTCAGCTTCCTGCGTCTGAAAACCGCTACACCCGAAACTACCACACCCGATATCAGGCATATCGTATCCACGCATATTCCCAAAAACCAGATACTCTATGGCCCTCCGGGAACAGGCAAAACATACAACAGCATCTATCATGCCCTCTCCATACTCGAAAATACGCCCATAGAAACCGTGATGGATCAAGGATGGCAGCTGATCAAAGCCCGCTTTGATAACTATGTAAAAACAGGCCGTATTGTTTTTACTACCTTTCACCAGAGCATGAGCTATGAAGACTTCATCGAGGGCATCAAGCCGGTAACAGAAAAAGAAGGAGGCCCTATCCGTTACCAGGTAGAAGATGGTATCTTCAAACAATTGTGTACAGAAGCCGCCTTCTCCATTGCAGATAATATCACGACGCCAGCGCAACGCCATTTCCGGGCCTTTGAACATGCCTATAATGAATTCACCGCCTATGCAGAAGAACGCATGGCTGCAGGCGAGCAGGTGACGCTAAAAACGAAATACAACGAGGTACTCACCATCGTGAAGATATCAGAACAGGAAAATATCTGGATTAGACACCAGAACAGTAATAAGACCTACATCGTATCCAGAAACCGCCTGAGTAAACTGGATATGGCTTTTGATGATCTGGACCAGATCCCTAATATATCCAAGGCATTTACTGCAGAAATAGGCGGTCATAACTCTTCCGCCTACTGGGCCGTGCTCAAAAAGATCAAGGAGCTGAAGCCTGGTAGCAGCCAGCATCTGACCAAAGAAAAATATACCTACACCGCCAAACAGGAACTAATACAACAAACCGACCCTGCGGAATATTCCAAAGGCATGCCGCCACGTTATGTGATGATCATTGATGAAATCAACCGTGGTAACATGGCACAGATTTTCGGGGAGCTGATCACCTTACTGGAAGATGATAAAAGGCTGGGGCAATCCACTGCACTGACGGTAACCCTGCCCTATTCCAAAAAGCCTTTCGGCGTGCCACCCAACCTCTATGTGATCGGCACCATGAACACCGCCGATAGAAGCGTAGAAACGTTGGATACGGCCCTCAGAAGACGTTTTACCTTCGTGCCTTACCTCCCGGATGAAAAGGAGCTGGACATCAACATAGACGGCGTAGAGCTAAGCACCATGCTCACGGCTATCAACGACAGGCTGCGCGTACTGAAAGATAACGATCATACCATCGGCCATGCCTGGTTCTGGGAGGTGGATAACCTGGAAGGACTGAAAAAAGTTTTTGCCGGTAAAGTGCTGCCCTTACTGCAAGAGTTTTTCTTCAACGATTACCAGCAGCTGGGCCTGGTCCTGGGCAATAACTTCTTCCTGAAACAGCAACAGGTATCTGCACGCATCTTTGCGCGCTTCGACAGTGGCACCGAACTGGCGCAGGAATACAGTGAAGCCATGAGCTATGTGCTGAAGCCGGCGGAGTTATTGACTGTAGCCGATTTCCAATCTATCTACCAATAACGAAACCGCCTATATGAAACCCAAGCAGCGCATACTTGTATTTGAACATACGCAGCTCAACATCGGCGACCAGGGCTTCACCCGGCAGCACTGGGAGAAACTGGGCTGGTATAACAACCGCCATGAAGGCAAATACTTTACGCTTACGCCAAAAGGCATTAAGTTTCAGCAATATGTAGGCGTAATTCAGGTAGGCAACCTGGTGATTGAGATATTACCTAAAGTAAACAGGGATACCGGCGATGACAGCAAACGCCAATGGCAGCAGGTGCTAATAGATATGCTGCGGGTATGCCACCGCCTGAAGATTGATAGTCATGATAAAGCTGCCGTCAAAATAAAAAACAATAGCATACTGGATACTTACCTGGAGCTGTTTCTACAGGAATGCGAGGCCATTGCCAGGAAAGGACTGGTAAAGAAATACAGGACGGTTCAACAAAACTGTACCAGCTTAAAAGGCAAGCTGCTCTTCCCGAAACAGCTGCAAAAAAACCTGATACACCAGGAAAGATTTTTTACGCAGTACCAACATTTCGACAGGGATAATGTTTTCAATCAGATTTTACACCAGGCCTTGCTACTGATACCTGCATTAAGTGATCAGCGCATGCTGAAAGATCGTGTGGCGGATTTGTTGCTGCTGTTTCCGGAGTTGTCGCCGCTGAAGATTACCGCGGCTACATTCCAGCACCTGACGTATGACCGGAAAACCAGCGATTATAAGCCGGCCATGGAAATAGCCGCTATGTTGTTGCTCAATTATCGCCCGGATATATGCGGCGGCCATCATCATCTGCTGGCTATACTTTTTGATATGAATACGCTCTGGGAAGAATATATTTTCCGGCAGTTACAAAAGCATAAACCCGACGGCTATACGGTTATCAGCTATAGTTCCCGGAAATTCTGGGAGTCCGAAAAACATCCCGTTTCCCGGAAAATTGAACCCGATATTGTTATCACCGATGACCAGGACCGTTCCTTTATCCTGGATACCAAATGGAAGTTGATACCGGGTCATGGCCCTGCGGATGCAGACCTGAAGCAGATGTATGTATATAATGATTACTGGCAAAGCAAAATGGCGATTCTCATTTATCCGCAGCCGGACCATAGCGCTGGCATGGAGTATCATGCCGGCAGCTTCAGCGAGCAGGGTGGGCAGCCGGCCAGGCACGGTTGCAGCATACTGAAAGTATCTGTACTCAATGAATTTCATAAACTGGACAGGCAGCTGGGACAGTGGATACATGAACAATTGATGGCCGTACTTTGAATGCCTGCTGATCATTTGTCGAAAGGTTTCACTTTATAGTTTGGATAACTTAATTTGTTGCAGGAATGCATTTCCCTTTATTTATGAAAAAAATTCTCAGCATTATTTGCATACAAGTATTGGGGTTAGGCCTTGGCAACGTGTATGCCCAATCCGCGAAGATCGATAGCCTGATTGCTTCGTATGTGGATGTTCACCAGTTCAACGGCACCATATTGGTACAGCAGGGCCGCTATCATTATCAAAAATCTTATGGCTACCAGGATTACCAGCAGCGGCTTCCAATCAGCAGCGAGTCTGTTTTTCAGATTGCTTCGCTCACTAAAACTTTCACTTCCGCCATTATTCTAAAGTTGATAGAACAGGGCATGATTAACCTACAGGATCCGCTCTCCCACTATCTCCCTTATCCGGACAATGGCATTTTAATAAAACATCTATTAGCGCAATCTTCCGGCATCCCTGATGAGCTGGACATTCCGGCCATCAGGCAGAAATTTGACGACAAGGAAGATCTAAATGCCGCTTATATTGAATCAGCGATAGCAGCGGCAAAGCCGATGTTTGCGCCAGGGGAAAAATTCAATTATTCGAATTCGAATTATCTGTTGCTGGGTCAGGTGATAGAAAAAGTGACAGGACTAACATATGAGCAGGCGTTGAAAAAGTATATTACGCAGCCTTTGAAGATGCAGCATACAGGCCTGAATTTCCAGGCATTGAAAAGCAAAAACAAGACGGTGCCTTATGCTTATTTTTCTACCACCAAGCCACGGATTGCGTCGGTGGAAAACATTGCCTATACGAATGCTGCAGGCGGCATATACAGCACCATCGGCGACCTGTATAAATATTATGAAGGACTGAAAAACTATCAGCTGTTTTCCAGGGAGTTGTTTGCGCAGGCCACCAACGTCCAGGCGCAGGATACGGCGTCTGACCTTTACTATGGCTATGGATGGTTTATAGACAAGATGCAGGGTGAGACAGTGATTAACCATGGCGGCAATCTGGAAGGCGGCACCAGCAGCTTTTTTATGGTCCCGGGAAAAGATATCTGCATAATTGCGTTGAATAATATCACCTCTACTACCCTGGAGCGTATCAACAGCAACGTACTCGCGATCCTATGCAACAAGCCTTATCAGCTGGCGAAAAAGCCAGTAGCGATAGGCGTTGCGGATAGTGTTTTGCAACAATATGCAGGGAGATATATTTTTTCAGATGATTATAAAGTAAACATCTCACTTGCTGATCATGTACTGCAACTGAAAATAAACGACCAGCCCGCAATCCACTTGTATGCGATTACAACGAACTCCTTTTTGGTGGAAGATGATAATTTAAAATTACACTTTGAAAAAGGAGATGATGGCAAACTTAATCTGATGATCAGAGATGGATTGCATAACAGATCTGGGGAGAAGGAATAATGATTTTAACATCTGGCGGCACGGTAATAATGCCGCCAGATGTAAGATTAGCGATAAAAGTTACTCACTCTTTTATGATTTCTGTTTCAATGCAGATTTCCGATCCTTATACCTCAGCATTCTGGCTAAATTAAAGGAACCAGAAATAAATAATCTGAAAGTACCGTCATTCAAGGTATAATCAGACCCCACTCCAAAACCAGCTACAATGGCTGAATTTTTTTCAAAAATATTTTCTCCCTCTGCCATATTGATATAAGCCCCAATTTTATGAATGGACTTATCACTAAACTGGCGTTCAAAAACATAGTAAGGCACGCATGTAAATTGCAAGGTGGTAGTTCCATACCAAAAAGGAACAGCAGCTGGCATTATCGGAAAAGCGATACTAGTTCTCCAGGTAGTTAGCTTCGCAGGATATTCTATTTTACCAAGATCTTTGCTGTTAATTACTTTCCCGGTCACCAATGTTGAGTCTAATAATTGGTAATCATCGAGATCTTCAGCTGATTTGCCATATTCTATCGAACTTATCACCGTGGCACCCCAGAAGAGTCTTGAGGTAGGTCGGAAAAATATGCTCGCCTCGCCTTTAGCTCCAATCTTTCCCAATGGCTTTTTAGAAGATGTCTGACGCACTGTATCAATGATATTGGTGCGTTGATGAGAATAATAGACGCCGGCATAAAAAGTATGTAACAATCCAATATTTCCATCCACAGACGAGATATTCGCCATATTGTTGAATGCATCAATATTCCATCCTACTCCCAGGTCCAGCGTGTAGCCCAGGTCTGCTTTACCCGCATCAAAGATGTTAGAAGGGAAGTCGTTAAGTGTTCCAGAGATGGCAATACTTGTTCCTTCAGCTATTGTCAGAAATGCGGAATCAGTGGATAGCCAGTTGGTGGTATCTGTTGGATTTTTAGTTAAATGATTCAGCGATCTGGTTGAGTCTAATGCCCTCCCTCCTGCTTTAAATACACTATCAGTTTTGGGATGCTCAACATAATATTGCGTACCCAATCTCCTCCATGGCGCAGGAGCTTCATAGCTGAGCTTCATGGATTTATCCGCATAATTAAGCGGTAACGATAATTGTCCTGTTTTACGGAAATTAAAAACATCTTTGCCCTTGCTATCTGTTGCAATGGTTTGAGCGTTAGCAGTAAATGCCTGCAAGGAAATCAGGGTACCGATTCCCAGAATTTGCCATTTCATGGTGGTGTGATTACAGTGTGTGTTGTAATGTTGTGGTAAATGAAGATATGCTGGTATAGCAGCATACAGAACAGAAGTCACCCGTTGCCAGGTATTCTTGAATGGAGAAAATCAATTTTCCCGCGAAGAGTCAGTGCGCTTGAACATAATGAACCAGATTATAAGGTTTTGAACAATTCGGTTTTTGGGGGACTGGTTAAAATTAAAGATTTGCTTGCGTGTACACGTGGGCGTTATATCATAAAAAGTATGCCAATCACCTACTCGCTTATTCACACCCTGTGAATAACTATTCACCCAGTTATTATAATGCAATCCGGTGGCTCAGTTGTTGTTGAACAACTACCATAATCCCAACATACACTCCCCAAATTATGGCAGTAAATCTTCTGCCAAAATGGTGAAGCATTATCTACGTCCTCTGCTTCTGTCAAAAAGTCTACAATGGGTAGCAGTAACTTATAACTCAAATCAAAAATCACAACAGAGATTCCATCTATTTCACCTGTTTCTGGTACTCTATTTGCACTTATCCCGGCTGCTATACCATTGATAATATCAAATACCTCAATCTATACTAAACTATGATGAAGACATTTCTCAGTATCAGCCTGTTGACTACTGTAGCCACTACCTCATTTGCCCAAACATTTAAGCGCCAGCGTTTAGATAGTCTGTTAAACCTCCTGGAACAAAAAGATAAATACATGGGTAGTATAGCCGTATCACAGCACGGCCAGCTGCTTTATGCCAGGGCCATCGGCTATAGCGATATCGCCACCGGAAAGAAAGCAGATACCAACACCAAATACAGGATTGGTTCTATCTCTAAAATGTTTACGGCTTCTCTGATGATGCGGGCTGTCGAAGAAAAGAAAATAACGCTCACGCAAACACTGGATAAGTATTTCCCACAAGTGGAAAATGCCAGCAAGATCACCATCCGGGAGATGCTGACGCATCGTAGTGGCATTCATAACTTCACAAATGATTCCAGTTACCTTACGTACTATAGTCAGCCTAAAACAGAGAAAGAAATGCTGGCCATTATTGCAGCCACCAAAAGCGATTTTGAACCAGATACCAAAGCGGAGTATAGTAATTCCAATTATGTGCTACTAACATATATCCTCCAAAAGATTTATGGTAAGCCTTATGCCGAGTTACTGAAAACGAAGATCACGCAGCCGCTGGGCCTCACCAATACTTATTTTGGCGGGAAAATAAATCTCAGCGCCAACGAGTGCTACTCCTATACTGATACTACCGGCTGGGAGAAAGCCACGGAAACGGATCTGTCGATTCCGCAGGGCGCCGGCGCTATTGTGGCTACACCTACCGACCTGACCGTTTTCATCGAAAAGCTATTTACCGGAAAAATCGTGTCTAGCGCCACGTTGGATACCATGAAAGTAATCCGCGATAAATTCGGCATAGGAATGCTTAACTTCCCTTACTACGAAAAATGGAGCTACGGACATACAGGCGGTATCGACGGATTTCAGTCGATGGTTGTCTACTTCCCGGAGGAGCAACTTTGTGTGGCGATCACTGGTAACGGTATCGGCTATCCGAACAACAGCATATTGCTCTTTGCCCTGAGCTGTTATTTCGATCATGACTTCCCCCTGCCCGTACTCAGTAATATAAAGCTTAGCAATGAAGCGCTGGATCAATTTACTGGTACTTATGGTAATGCGCAGATACCTATAAAAATTAAAATTACCAGAACGGGTAATAAGTTAGTTTCCCAAGGTACGGGGCAGGCGCCATTAACAATGGAGACTATCACCGCCACCACTTTTTCATTTGATCCTGCAGGGATCATATTAGAGTTTGATGTAGCAAAGAAGCAGATGATTGTCAAACAAGGTGGTCATGAATTTCCATTTACAAAAGAATAAACACCATAAACTAATAATACTTTGGGACGGTCTCTATTGGATAGAGACCGTTTTTTATTGAGCCTGAAAGACTTATATTTTAGTTCAATTTTGGTCGATGTTTGTCTGCACTTTATAGGCGTTTCAGTTTGTTGCTTGCTATATCGCTGGATAGATTTGGAATTATTGAAGGAGCCAACCTGCTCTGCGACAGCATTCCACATTAAATATCCACATATGAAAAAAACAATGAAGACGCCTTTCCTGTTTGCCTGTCTTTTGCAAGCGGGATTATTAACCTCCTGTTACAAGCCACGTGTACTCACACCTTTCCCCCATGGCGACACTGGCACTGTAGTGACTACCACACGGTATTATGTAGACAATAACGGCGTCGATTCGCTTGATGGCAAGACGCCCGCCACTGCCTGGAAAACCCTGGCTAAAGTGAACGCCACTACGTTCCAGCCTGGCGACTCCATTCTCTTTAAAAGAGGTGGCAGCTGGACAGGTACGCTGGTCATCAAAAGTTCAGGCACCAGCAATGCCAGGATTACTTTCGGCGCATATAGCAGCGGCAATAATCCACAGATCATCGGTAACAATACCACCTTATCAGCAGTACTGATACAGGACGCGAAGTATCTTACTTTCGAAAATTTTGAAGTGAGCCATCCGCGGGCAGTACGTCCACCCGATATTTCTCTCTGTGGTATTTATGTAGCCCTGGCTACCAACGGCGTATATCCGGGCATCGCTATTAAAAACAACTATATTCATGATGTAGAGGGGATGCCTATTACCAACCGGCATATGCAGGGTGGCATCTTCGTGCGTTCTAATGCAGCACAGGCTTATTTTGATAGTCTGACTATTGAAGGCAACAACCTGGAACGTTGTTCCTCCAGGGGCATACTCATGGGCGATGGCAGCAACAAGGACACTGTTTTCTACAACAATAATATTGTCATCCGCCAGAATGTGGTGAACAATACCGCCCTGGAAGGAATCATCGTATATACCTGCAAAAATGTAGTGATAGAAAACAACCGGGTATTGAATGCCGGCGCCAACAACCTGGGCGTAAACATGAACATCGTGCTGGCGGGCTTATGGGGCCGGGGCAAGAATATGACCATACAGCATAACGAGGTGGCCTATACGCGATTAACCAATCCGGTTCCATATGCCTCTATGGATTCGGAAGCCTTTGATATAGACTTGAGCACGCCGGGTTATACGGTGATCCAGTACAATTACTCACATGATAATGAGGGCGGCTTCTTTTTGCATATGGGCGATCCCGGGCCGGACTTTACTTATGGCATTATAAGATATAATATCAGTCAGAATGACGGCAATGGCTTTCAGAACAGGGTCTTTGAGTTGCATGAGCATCCTAATGGGAAAGTAGTACCTATCTATATTTACAATAATACTATTTACAATGATATCAAGGTGGGCGTGCTGGACAGGGCTGGTGGCACAGGTGTTCATCCGGGATTGGAGTTCAGGAATAATATTTTCTATTCTCCCGCTTTCCAGTTTGATGATCAGGCCAATATTGTATACGATCATAATTTCTATTATCCTGGGCCAGCGGCTGCCAGCGATAGTAATGGCCATACGACGGACCCTATGTTGGTTGCTGCCGGAACTGGCGGCAGTGGCATGAATACCGTGAATGGTTATAAGCTGATGACTGGTTCTCCGGTTATTGGCGCGGGTATGGTGATCAGTAATAATGGCGGTAAAGATTTCTTCGGTCAGCTGGTGGCATTAACGCAGGCGCCGGCGATAGGAGCTGTTGAGAAATAGTTGATGTTAATGAAAAGGCCTGCACATGGTGGTGTGCAGGCACTTTTTGTTATTGTTACTGATCTATTTAATATCCAGTTTGTCCAGCACGCTGAACACGATCCTATCGCAACGAACCAGGTGGAATGGAAATACCACATCGTTCTGGTAGTACTTGGTGATATGTTCGCGGAGCATAAGTTTGGCTCGTATCTGCCGAACTTTTACGTTCACGCGGGAGATGTCGAGTGCTTTACTTGTTTCAGCAACATTGAGTTGTTCGATTTCGCGCAGCACGAAAACAGCACGGTATTTCTCCGGAATGTTGAGCAGTGCTTGCTCCAGGACTTTTCCTAATTCCTTGTTAATAACCGCATCCACAGGAGTTGCTTTACTTTTATCCTGACGTTCATCAACAATGGAAATATCCTCACTGGCTGTTTTCTTCCCTTTTTTCAGGTGCTGGTGGCACTCATTGATAAGGATTCTTTTGAGCCAGGTCCCAAAGGCGGCTTCCTGCCGGAATTGGTCCAGGTGCTGATAGGCATTGATGTAGGTGAGTTGCATTACATCTTCCACATCCATATCGTTGTTGAGGAAAGTCATGCCGAGCCGGAACAGGCTTGTATTGTGACGGCGCATCAGTGTTTCATAGAGCCGCTTTTCCCCTGCCAGCACCCTGGCGATGAGTTCATTGTCGGTTAGTGTTTCAATAGGCGTTAAAATCGTCATTCAATCAGGTATTAAATGGTTAAGTAGAAAATAAGTTACAAAAAGTTCTAAGATTTTGTAACCTTTTTTAAAACCCCTACTCTAATCAAATATAAGGAGCTTGTAAAAGCCTGAATACTAACCTGATGACCGAAAAGCACAAACGAGTAACATGAGCGAACAACAATCAATTAATCCGCCCGGCGCATCATTGCCTTCTTTGACGCATCAACGCGTACAGGAATTAAAAGAAACTACTAAGGGCCAGCGTATTACGCAGGAGCCATTGGCTACTTTACCCTTTTTAGTGAAGTCGCTGACCAAAGTTTTTGAAGGGAAGCTTAACTTATTTGAGAAGGCCCTTGCTGCTAAAACAGCTTGTCCCGAAGGCATCACTTCGGCCTCCCTCGTAGAAGAATACGAGTTTCTGGAATTTGTTCAGTATATCATGTTTGTAAAGTTTACGGAAGAGAAGCCTGCGAACAACCAGGCAGTTCACTACGGGCAGCTACGTGCCAGTTGAGCCCCAGGCTTATTGCCAGTTAAACAAAGAAACACACGACCTATATTGCGCGCATCTGATGATAACTGTAATTATAAACTTTGTTCGGGAAGGTAGGAGAATGCCACAGAGACGCCATCGTATCACCGGTAAATATTTATAATAGTAAACAGCAGGAAGAAAATTCTTCCGAAGCCATTTGTTATAGCCCATTACCGGAAATGTAGTTTTACAATTTTTTTTGCCAGAAACGGATGCTCAGTGATAAATTGAGCTACAGGGAGTTTAATTCCTATAACCATCACCGTTAGTTGGGGTAAACATTCCAGCATTTTTCATTAAAATTGCCGGAATCAAATCCCCTATGACCAGGAATATTTCTGCGATCATTATTTCGCCGCGGCAGGAGCTCAACATGCCCGACCTGCTGACTAAGCTAGAGAAGCGAGCCTCAAGTCCTATTGCGGACCAGCCTTTTGAGCAAGCCTTGTACCCAGTATTTGGCAATGCTTATATTGGCTATTATAACGACTGTCTTATTATTACTGATTTTGCCTGGCCAGAAGGTTGTATGTCAGCTGAGCTATCTGAAATAGAACGCATACTGTCAGCGGCATTCCCTGACGCCGAAATCTGTTCATTGTTGCTGTATCCACCTGTAAATTTATGGGGGTATTCCATTGTCAAAAATGGAGAGAAAATAAGGGCCAGAGCCGGAGCTGCTACAGTTGGAACTTTCCTGGAGATGGGTATTCCATTGGACGAAGAGCGCCCATTATTCGGTAACTGTACGGTCGACGGGGAAGGCAACAAGGTATATCTCAGGGATGGTATTTTTTATGAGGAAGACCATGTAGGCCATACGTTTGTAGCCGCAGTGGCGGAGCGGTATATTGGTGAACCACTGGACAATGAGGCATCGCCATTATATGCGACCCCGTTCAAAGGCTATCGTTACCTGCCGGAAAGGCCAGTTGCCAAACCCTGGTGGAAATTTTGGTAAATAATAACGAGGTGCTAACTCGCTTTTTTACTACCTATCAACCTGTACATGATAACTATAAGCACAACAATGCCGGTAACAATGAAACCTGCTTGCATGGGTGATAATTTTGAGGATGTTAGAAAAAATGTATTTTACTATTTCAACACTATAAATATAAGCTAATAATTCCACTATAATATTCTTCTTTCAGAACGCACAAAAGTCATACTGACAAATAAACGCAGTCAATAACGTTAATACATAAACGAAAATATATTCCATTTAAAAATCCCATATCATAAAATTTAGTATTGACATCTAAGCTTTCATATTGTCGATTTCACACTATGTAACAACTAGGCTTGGCCACGATTATAAAAATAGCTGCAAACCTTTTCCGAATAAAGGTTTGCAGCTATTGAATTTTTCTACTTGTTTACAAATTATTGCAGTGTTACATTCAGTGGTTGTTTGCCATCCCAGTTGAGCTGTTGTACAGCGCCATTTTTTTGTTTTATGTTGATGACATACGTTTTGCTTTTTCTTTCTACTACGATATCAAAGTCGTCATTAAGTGCGCGTATATGCCTGAGCGTCATTTTTTGCCATCCCTGTGGCAGGTAAGGCTGGCATTGAAACTGATGGAAGCCGGTTACGCGGATGCCAAAGAGTCCTTCGGTGATGATGCGGCAATACAGTCCACTTTCTGCGGCGAGGTGGCGTTGATCTCCTTCCGGCCATGCCTCAATAGCATAGGGTACGTGCTCTCCTAATAAACGCTTCTGTGAGTATTCTTGTAGATATTTGGTAGCGCTATCCGTAGCCCCTGCATAGAAGGTGCCTCTCAGTCCATAGAGCAGGGCTCTGTCCCAGAAAGTTTTGGAGCCGGCTTCTGTGAGCATACCGTTGGAGGTCCAGAGGTAAGGCGAGTACATGGCTTTGAGGGTTCCTTCTTTTCTGTCGAAGATACCCATGGTTAATGGAATGCCTATCCAGGCGCGTAATTTATCGTTGCCATCGAAATAGCGATAGGTCGTGTATCCTTGTACGTTAGCACCGAAATATTTATCGATATTTATTTTCAGCGCGGCGGCTTCCGCTGCCAGTTGCTTAGCAGTAGTGGCGTTACCTAAAGCGGCGGCCAGATCGGAGGCACTTACCAAAGCGCCATAGGCGAGAGTATTGGTGGAGAGGTTAATTTTCCCTGCTGGGAAACGGCCTTCCAGTTCATCTGCATCAGAAAGTATAACTCCTTCGCTGGTGGTTTTCTTGCGTAAAAACTCGAGGCACCATTCAATCAGTGGCCAGAGTTGCTGGGCAGTATATTTATCGCCATAGGCCAGTGCAAACCTGGAAGCGCCATAAGCGATCATGGCCTGATCTCCCCTGTCGCCGGCGCCTGCCCAGGTGCCGGTACCTTCTGCAATGATGGAGCTGGGAAGTGGCTTATATGCCGGGTTCATAAAAGAGGCAAACATGCGGAAGCTATTCAGCGCTGATTCGTTGCCTTCAATATTGCCGAGGAAGGGAAAGAAAGGGTTGGCGTATTCCGCCTGGTCATTGGCCCATATCGCCGCATAGTAGGCGCCGCCGCCAGGGCCGTGCATAAGGCCACCCTTTGTATCATAAATACTTTCTGTTACCCGCAATTTGGCGAAGGCAAACATCTTATTGATAACAGGATCTGGTGTCTCTAATACCAATTTTTCCGCAATACCATCCACTAATTCCAGTCGCTTATTATGTTCATAGGCAGCGGCATAGAAATAAGGCTGGTCGCAGGTTCTGCGGCCTGCGTATACGATGGCATATTTTAATACATCACCGGGTTTCATTTCGTAAGCGCCTGCACCATATACAGCAGTATGCAGCAGATAAACACCGTAAACACCTTTCTCTACCGGTGTGCTGTCTGTTCTGCTGGTATTCGGGATATTTACCTGGATGGTGGCATTTGTATGATTGCTGATGCTGCATTCTTCTATCAGCGCAGCTTTATCTACCGATGGAAAGAGATTTCGTTCAAAAGAGATATCTTTTCCAAGCGTGGCGCGCATCGTGAGTACGCCGTTGAAGCTGATAGCATCTACTGTTTCTACGGCAGCTTTCTGGTTGATGCTGATCACTGGCGTGTATTGTTCATCCACGGCCCATTTCAGACTGGCATGGGTATTATTGGGGATGGTGCGTAGCATGGGAAAGATGATACGCTTCTTAATGGAAGCCACCTGGGCAGACCCTGTACCATAGGTAATAATAGCAGATACCTGTTTACCGCTCATTTCTATCTGATCGGTATGGGCCGTATCTGTATGCTTAATTTTCCAGGTAATTTCCTCGTTGCCGCTGATCTTCCATCTGGTCTGCTGTGCAGCACAGTTGACGGAGAATATGCCGCCTAGCAGCACTAATAGTAGGTTCTTCATATATTGTTCGTGGTAATTTTTAATTGTTTCAGATGGCTGTTTGGTTTGGAATAGCGCTTGCTGGATCGTTGTCTGTGTGTGGCTTTAAGGCCAGTGTGCAACTGTTGGCTGATATTATCAGTACGTGCATATTATAGGATGCCCTCGGGCTCCCTGAAATTTTTCTCATAACGACGGTGAATAAACTTAGGGAACAAATGTAAGGAGCGCAGATCCAGTAATGATGAAAATTACATAAGTGGAGGATGAGGGGAAATTTCAGGGGTGTAAAGTATTTAAAATCAACGCCCCAAGATCTGCCGTACGTGCAGGTCTCGGGGCGTTTCCGCGACACCTCATGGCATAAAACCCTTACCTGCTGAGATTCAGTGTAGCAAGTATATACCAGGAGGGGCAGCAGTGGTGTAAGTTAATTATGGTTTGGGAAATGTTGGGTGGTTAATAATGGTATCCATATGAATCAGTAGAGAATCCTTTGAAATATTGACAGGAGATAAAACCATCCTTTTCATTGTTCTTAACAAAGAGCCGCCACTGAATGTAAGCGCCAAACCCAAACCTGCACCTATACGTTTATCTTCATTTTTTATGCTTAGCCCACCGTTTGCAGAGTTCTCATCAACAACGGCCTTAGTCCATCCTATCAGATATCCAAGGCAATCAGCAGTAAGAAATGGCGCTTGCGAGCGCAGCGGATCAGTAACCAGGGAATATGGATTACCAGCTTTATAGTTCATACTATCATATTTAATGACAGCATTGACATATGAGGCTCCTTCCGTACTCCAGTATTCATTGGAAGATTCCGCAATAGATAGCACACCCCAGAAAAGCTCTCCTTCATTGGGGAGCAAAACAGTGTTCTTATACTTCTGGCGAATAGCGGCAAGTTGGCTTTTAACCGACAGATAGTTGGCTTGTATACCTGCATTAGAGGCAATTGCTGTGTTAAATACGGTAGTAATCTCACCAACCATCCCTCTCTCCCTTGTTGAAACTTTGTCCACAATTGCTTGCTGATTTACCGACTCCGCCCACTTAGTTTTGATACTATTTTGACTAAAACTATTCAGCACCTGATCGGTATAAGCAAGGGTAGCCGCGTCTATAGTCAATTGTAGATTTTGATAAGCCGGATCTTTTAATACCAATGCTTTTGCGTCTTCAAATATAGAAGCGGTGCTAACATCATAAGGATTGCTGCCTGGTACTGTAATGGGGCCCACTGAATTGTCACCGACACGGCTGTTAGAGAGTACATTCTTGCGTGCTTCTTTCTCAGCCTTGTCCAATATGATGCTTAAACCAGTATTATGGAGTGCGCCAATCCTGTTCGTATTGTCTAATGCTGGTTGCTGTTTATCTTTCGAGGTCTCCGATTGCTTATTGCAGGCGTAGATAGCAGCTGAAAAGATCAGCGCTAACAAAAATAGTTTTTTCATATTTTACTTTTGGGTGTTTAGATCAATGATATCAATTGGAATGTTGTCTCTGCCGGGTTTAGACAGAAATAATGAGTATTATAAGGCAACAAAAAAGATACAAAATATAGGCTAGACCTCCGGAGTTAAGCATTACTGCAATAATAACGCTACTACCCTATTATTTTATAGTACAAATACGACATTCAAATACTTGATAATTTTATAAATAACTTTTATTCTCCCAACTCCTTACTAAACATATCATTAGGAATTGGGGCAAACAAAATTTCCTTAAATTGTGGTCATTAGTTTGAAAAACAGCCCGAGTTTGAAGAACAGTACAATTTAAAAATTACAGACATGGAAATGACAACCCACGAACACCACGGACATCAACACGGGCACCAACACGAACATCACGGTCACGCATCTACGGTAACAATGAAATTAGTATCCGATGCCACTAATTTTGCAGCCGGAGAAAAAGTAAGACTGGTGTTTCGCCCGGAAGACCAGCACCATCCAGGTCATCCTGTTAAATTAGGCGTACAGCACGAAGCTGAATTTCACCTGATCATCGTCAACAATCAGCTGAATTCATTTGAACACCTACATCCTGAATATGATGGCAACGGTAACTATTTCCTGGATGTAGTATTTCAGCAGTCAGGCCCATATATCCTGTTTGCCGACTTCCAGGCGGAAGGCTTTGCACCACAAACAGACAAGATTAACGTTATTGTAAAAGGTAATGTGCAGCAGCCAGCAGCCAACGCCGCTCAAAAGCTCACTGACAACACCGATGGGTTATCGCTTACGATTGAAGCTACCGCTCCGTTTGTAGCTGGAGCAGAAACTATGATTCCGCTTCGCGTTACAAAAGACGGTACAGCCATCGTAGCCGCAGATATCACTCCTTATCTCGGTGCAGTGGCACATATGATCCTGATTGGTCAGCAGGATAAGGAATTCCTGCATATACATCCTATGTCCGACAACAAGTTCCCGATCATAGGTCATACCGTATTTCCAAAGGCAGATACCTACCGTATGTGGGTACAGTTCCAGACACATGGCACCTTACATACCGCCAGTTTTACACTGGAGGTGAAAAGTGCCGGTGAAGCGGATATGTCACATCACCACCACGGCCACCATCACTAATGATGATGCACCGCTAGTAGTATGTCACTAAACGGCTAGTGTTCAATGTTGTATTGAACACTAGCCGTTTACTATTAAAAAGAGATGGACACGATTTTTTTATAACCTGGCAGTTTTCTTGACATTGATACTTTCGTCATCAATAGTCCGTTCACCGATTTGCTGCCGCCACATAGAATGATACAAACCTTTCTTCGCTATCAGCTCTTCATGAGGACCAGATTCTACTATCATACCTTTTTCTAGCACGAATATTTTATCTGCATGCATGACAGTACTTAGACGGTGTGCGATAAGGATGGTGATGTGTTTACGCGCGTCTGATATTTCACGTATAGTCTTGGTTATTTCACGCTCTGTAATAGAATCCAGGGAGGAAGTGGCCTCGTCAAAAATTAGTATTTCCGGCCTTCTTAGCAAGGCCCTTGCAATGGACAAGCGTTGTTTTTCACCTCCTGAAAGTTTCATGCCGCCTTCACCTATCTTGTTATCCAGTGGATGTGCATATCTGTCGAGTATTGTATGGCAGGCAGCTTTGTCAAGGGCTTCTAAACAGGCTTCATCCGAAGCTCCCGGAGCGGCAAACAGCAAGTTATCCCTTACGGTACCTGAAAATAATTGAATATCCTGACTTACCATGCCAATCTTTTTTCTGAATTCATCGAAGTGAATCTCTGATCCTTTTGCATGGTTGTATAATATCGTTCCACTGCCTGGTTGGTACAAGCCAATCAATAGTTTGACCATAGTGGTTTTTCCCGCACCTGAAGGCCCTACAAATGCAATTGTTTCTCCTGACTTCACCCGGAATGACACATTATCCAACGCAGCGTAATGACCCGATTTATGGCTGAAGCAAACCTTTTGGAATTCCAGTTGCTCCAGCTCACCAACGGTGACATGCTTGTCCTGCTTCGGCTCTGGAGGCGTATTCAGGATAGCTTGAAAATCGGCCAGCGATACCTGTACCTCTCGCCAGCAAACGATAACATTGGCGAGTTCTGTAAGCGGATTAAATAATGTGAAAGAAAATAAAAGGAAGGTAAAATATTTTCCCGCAGTTATTTCCTTATCGAAAATCATAATCAACATAATCATTACCATAAAGCTTCTGACCAGGTTAACAGTTGTACCTTGGATAAAGCTCATGCTTCTGAGGTATCGTACCTTGCGTAATTCAAGTTTTAGAATTTCTTTATTGGTATTATTCAATCGGGTTATCTCCTGGCTGGATAAGCCCAGTCCTTTTACCAACTCAATATTTCGTAATGACTCCGTTGCCGAACCAGCGAGATGCTTTACATTATTAATGATCAACCGTTGTACCCGCTTTATCTGAAAGCTGATCATCCAGCTAACGGCAGCAATCAATGGTAGTGCAACCAAATATATCAGTGTAACTTTTAAACTTATGGAAAAGGAATAGAATGTAACAAAAACCAGTCCTACTATGGCGATGAACGCCGTATTCATGAAGGAGGTGATAAATTTCTCCGTATCAGTTTTTACCTTTTGTAATATCCCTAATGTTTCTCCACTCCTGCGATCTTCAAAATCTCGGAAAGGCATCTCCAGTACGTGTTTCAACCCATCTGCATACATGCTGGCACTTGTCTTTTGTACGATCATACTGGTAATATAATCTTGCAGATTTTTTGCAATCCTGCTTACCATTGCTACGCCTATCCCTACTCCCAACCAGAATACCAACAACGAGATATAGTCGCTTCTTTTCATCACTTCATGCCTTTCAATTAATTGGTCTACAATTTTTCCGGTGATAATTGGTTCTATTAACATGAAGATCTGGTAAGTTGCGGCTAACATCAATGCCAATAAAGCTTTCCATTTATACGGGGCCAGGTACTTTAATAGTGTTTTCATGGGTTAATTTGGGTCTAAAAAAATGGCATAGTCGTTCTCTCTAAGATACCCAAATTTTGTAAATCAATGGCTAGAAAAATGCTTAGAATTAAACAAAATACTTTTTTTTAAAAAAATTTAAATGTTATTTTAGAGCATAGCAACTTCAGATGTAACCCGTGAACCCGACAATTTAAAACCCGAAATCACCTATATAATTTATGTATATCTATCTGACTTTTGATGATGGAATACAGCCTGGAACCGGAGATGTATTGCATGTGCTGAAAGAAGCCGGTATTCCGGCCACTTTTTTTTTAACTGGCATTCATACACAGTATCAATTTCAAAAAGATGAGCGCTGCTGCCTGAACATGCTTCATGATATTTACAAGAACCATGTTATAGGAAATCATAGCTATTCACACGCGAATGAATACTACAGTACTTACTACAGCAAAGGTCTTTTAATAGATAATGATGGCAACAGGAGAAGTATCACCGAGGATTTCGAGCAAAATGAAAAATTTTTACTCGGATTACTCTCACGCATATACGGTGACCAGGTTATGCAGAGAGGACTAAGAAGCGAGCAACAGGAGCTATTCCTGGCAAGGCTGCCTGGCAGGAATGTCTGGTATCATGCTCCAGAAACAGCACTCCATGGATGGGAAGGCGCTGCCATCGACAGAGCTGATGCATGGCAAGCGGCTACTGCCTTGTACAATAAAGGGAATAAAGTTTATGGCTGGCACAGCTCCTGGGAAATGCAATTTGATTTTTCCGCGCAAACAAGGCAGTACCATCAGCAGGCGATCATGGATGGAACCATGGATTATACTGCGCTGTGTAAAACAAATCCCAACTGGGATATGTATGCAACCGAAAATATCGGCAATGACCGTCTGCTATGGGATGCAGCCACTATGCTCGATAAAATCTCTCAACATCAGAATAAGGATAAAATGATATTACTTATGCACGACAGAGCTTTTCGGACTACAAAATTACCACAGCATTTCACAGACATAAATAGCAACCCCGCGGCAAAGGCCCTGCAGCAACTAATATGTCAACTAAAAGAACAGCAAGTTATTTTTGATACGCTGGATCATTACTAACTCACCACTATAAACTAATTCCGCTAATCCCATACATTTTTAAACCCTCAAAAACACATGTTTTGAATATCCAAATTACGCCGGCCCTGAAAGGCTTTAAATATGCAGTCACCACGGAGAATGTCGTATCTTTTTCTTTTGAATATTTTGCTATCTGCACTGGCGGACGCCAGCTATATGGTACGGTAAAAGGCAATACCCCCACCTACAATGAATGGACGGAAGTACCGCTGGGAGAGCCAGTCATGCATATAGGCATCAGCGATTTGCAGATTCAAAAACCTGAAGATACAACAGGAATTATCTCATTACGGGACAACGACCCACATCATATTGCTTATCCAATAGCCTTTCAGAAAATTATATCGCAGCTGGGATATGAAAATATTCATCTTGTTGACAATACGATTATAGTACACGCAGATAAGCTCCAGATCAGGCCAGAACAACTATTATCAGGACTAAGCTGGAATAAATATGAAAACGCTACCAGTAACCGCTATGAATGGACTTTTATAGAAGGGAATACCAAGTACGGGCTTATTATTCCGCGTACAGGTCTTTCACCGGAGTTTAGTGTGATCATCCCATTCCGGAATAGTATCCCATTACTCCATAAAGCAGTTAAGAGTGTATTAAAACAAACCTGGCAATCCTTTGAAATCATTCTTATCAATGATCATTCGGATGATGCAGATCTCTCCTTACTCAACAAAATCCTTGCCTATCCTGGTATTAAGCTGATCGACAATATATCCAATGTGGGTCAGTCAGTATCGATGAACATAGGCTTGCAGCATGCTTCCGGTAAATACATTTTTCAGCTTGATGCGGATGACTGGATCACAGAAGATGCCCTTGAAGTTGTATTTCAGTTTAATGAACAACAAGAATTTTCAGCCATCTATGGCAATCCATATATTGTAATGGATGAAAACATCGTTGTAAAAGACGGAGATGTTGTTAGCAATCCGGTAGATTTCTTTTCTTATGGTGGTATACAAGCACCAAGAATATATAAGACCACTGCGTTGAAAGCCGCTGGCGGATGGGCGGTAGACGATCCATATACCGGCAGGTATTATGAAGATCGCCTTATGCTTAGCAAAATTGCGGAAAAACATCCGGTGGGATTTTTAAATAAACAAATTTATTATGTATCTGTACATGGGAAATCACTCTCCCGCATAAGGCCCTTAGAAACCGCATCAGCAAAGCTTTCTATCCTGGTAAACGAAGCGAATAAAAGGAAAATGTATGTCCAGAAACAATTATCACCCTACAATATCTTAAAGGCAGCATTATTACCAAGACCTGTCACAGCCACCACTAAAAGCTGGAGTGTCATTATTCCTTTTTCCAGAAGCAAACAACATCTGCAACTTGCCCTACAATCATGGCAGGAAGCCATTGCAAAAAGTGAAACGCCTACCGAAGTGATTTGTGTCAATGATCATCCGGAAGAAAACCTGGACGAACTGCTGCACATATTCCCTTTTTTACGGATTTTCAATACGGGCGGTAATAAAGGGCCGGCATATACCCGAAATCTCGGTATCAGCAGCAGTCAGCATGATCTACTGTTTTTTTCTGATGAAGACCATATCGTACCACCAGATGTGCTGGCGCAACATGATACCTTGCATTGCCAGGATTCGCAACGTATAGTGGTGGGCAATGTTTGGGGACGCCGTGTAGCTTATAACCTGCACCCCGATCTGGAGCCGAATGTAAAGCATACTATATTACGTACACTTTGGTACCGCCAGGAATTTGAACAAGCAGCAACTGCTATCGCCGGTGGAAAAGATTATATGCTGTTAAATTCAACCGAAAATATCTTTGCATCTTGCTTTGATTATAGTTTCTCTGATCAATGGAAACGTGAATGGGGCGAGATCTACTGTAAACATGATTTTGAGCTGAAAGACTTCCATCACTCCTGGATACAATGTGCAACTGGGAATATGTCTATATCCAGAGAAAATATTATAAAAATTGGCTGTTTTAATGAATCGTTATCTTCTATGGAAGACTGGGAGTTTGGGATACGTGCACAGAAAGCTGGATATTCGATTATGGCTGCACCCTATGCGGAACCGTTCCATATCATTCATCCAAAAAACCCCAACCAGCGCAGCATGGATAACCATCATGCCACGCAGTATATCAAGTCAGTACATCCAGGTGTCATTGAAGCACTGGAGGGTTCTGTCTATCTCAAAAATATTGTGCCGTTAGCTTTTCCTAACAGTGCCCCAACTGCGGCTCCTCCAGTTACCAAAGCCGCATTGGCGCCACAAAATATTTATGCACTCACCTTCGATGACGGCCCTCATGAATATAGTACTCATGTACTGCTCGACCGGCTACAAGCACTTTCACTGAAAGGAACTTTCTTCGTTTTAGGAGCGAGGAGCTTGCGCAATAGTGCCTTATTGCAGCGCATTCTTCAGGAAGGACATGAGCTGGGAATACATAACTGGCACCATCGGGCATTGGACCAATACAGTTATGGTGAAATGCTGCGGGATATTCTTAAGAGCCGGGAGGTATTACAGCAGCTAACTGGAACCGCCATTCATCTGTTTCGCCCTCCTTATGGCCGCATTTCTTCACAGCTGGTAAATGCACTTCGGGAAAACCAGATCTTTACGGCAGGGTGGAATACCAATGCTATGGACTGGGCAAAAGGAGTAACAGCGCATCAAATTATTACCAATGTTGCCGTTGGTGGCATGTGCAATAAAGTATTGCTGTTCCATGATGGCACAGGCGAGCCTGATAGCCAATATAAAGCCTTGCAATGGTTACAGCAGGCGGCGCAAAATGGTCCATTACAATCCGTAACGCTAAGTGAATATTTCCAGATGAATGGATTACAAGAATTGCTTTCCGGGTTAAAATTTATTTAAAACGGTCATTTATATCAATGCCTTTTTTATACTCAATTCTAAAAGAGACATTTCACTTTCAGTAGCTTCCAATGGCCTGATATGCTCATAGAGAGAAATGGTGCGATTGGAGGCTACTCTTACATTATTGGTTACATTAGGGCTACGTGCATGAATCAGAAAAGGGTGCATCCATAATACATCTCCGGCATTTCCGGTGGCTTCCTCTACCGGAAAATCTGTAGAAGATTCTGCTACATCGCATAGGTCGCGGTAGGAAATACCTGCATCTCCTCTTTCATGAAGTATCCTTGCAATATGTTTATGAGAGCCTATTCTCAATGCAGTACCACCACCACCAGGCAGTATATCTGACAACATTTCCATTCCTGCCAGTCCTTGTTCTGGTGAGCTGAGATGATGTTGAAATTTTATACCGTCTACATGCCAGCCTTTAAGTGGCGGTTGCCATTGTTCGCCGGCGGGTCTTGGAAAACGCAGTGGCACCCAGCCAAAACTATCTCTGTTGGTATACCATTTACCTTCTCCTAACAGGTCATCTATTGCCTGTACATATCTTGTTGTAAAAAGATCGGATATGGGCCCGGATGTAAGGAGGTCTTGTATTTCCACTGCTGGGCGCGTCCAGGTGCTACGATCATGCTGATCTTCAGGTATAATATTCCATACTTCGTTTGCCAGCGCCGTAGCGGTAGTTTTTTCGAAGGCATTCCTGATGATAACATAACCCTTTTCAATAAAACACTTTACATCTTCTTCAGAAAGGACTTTCATTGGCTTGTTGTATACTGTGTTCATATTTAAGTTCTTTATTACCATTCAATAATTTCACCAGTAGTGTCCAGGAATTTCCCGGTATCTTCCAGGGTAAGTTTCTCTACCAGCTGTTTTATTTGCGCGGCGCCTGCAATAGTGGTTGTTGGAGCCTGTGGCCCACCTAGTCGGGTTTGCAGCCATCCAGGGTGGATCGCCGTCACTAAAATGCGTATTGGCTTCAACTCTATCGCGAGATTTTTTGCAATCATATTAGCAGCAGCCTTTGTGGCTCTGTAGATATATTTTCCACCGGTTACATTTTCAGTGATGCTTCCCATTTGACTGGAGATACAAATCACTTTGCTATCTGTTGCCAGTTGCAGGCTTTCGAGTAGCGCAGTAGTTACTTTCAGCCAGGCAAAAGCATTTGTATGCATGGCCCTTTCCCAGACCTGGTAAGTGATATCAGCAAGTTTGCTTTCTTTTATTACCCAGGCAGCATTATTGATTAACAGCTCTATTGGTTGTCCTTTTAATGATGCCGCTATATCAGTCAGCTGATTACTATCGGTAACATCCAAAGGGTATACATCAATTCCGGGATATGTTGATTTCAGTGCTGTTACCTGCAAAGGATCTCTGCAGGTAGCAATGACATGCCATCCTGCAGAGAAATATACCTCTATAAAGGCGTGGCCCAAACCTTGACCAGCGCCTGTAATAAATACTGTAGACATCTGATTATGCATTTACACTCCCAGGATTAATACACATCAGGCTGCGCCTCTTTACGACTGAATTTCTTCAATTTAACGACCTTATTAAAGAGGAATTTGCGGTAAGGTTTCATAAACAAACTTCTGTACGCAATAGGATATCCCCAGTCTTTTAAAGAAGCATCCCAGAATTCGGTGATAAGCACACATGGTTCACAGGCATGTGTATAGTGCCACCAGTGAGAAGGAATAAACAGAATCTCTCCTGCTTTCAATTCAATTTCATAAGGTGTTGCATTTTTGAAGCGCGGGAATTTGCTGAGGTCAATATTTTCAATTCCTTGTTCAAAAGGCATTTGGCTACAGAATACAGATTCTCTTTCATCAAACCAGGACAGAGGTTCTTCCATAAAGGTTTTAGGGTACAGGTATTTGGTATCCTTTGGATCATAAAGTATGAATCGTTTGCTACCGGTTATCTGCTGTGCAATTGCATGACGGCCGTTATGCCAGTGCATACCTCTGAAGAAGCTGATAAACATAGCGATACGGCGACGTTCGCGCCACAACCATGGCAGATGATCCAATCTATCAGAGTCTTTCAGGAAGTCAGGTGTCTGATAAATATTATAGAGTTCTGGTAAAAAATCGAGTGCAAGCTGACAGATAGAAAAACGTTGATTTTCTGTTTTATCTACACTACGACATAAAGATAAAGCCTTTGCAAGCTCCATTTTTTTGATCAGAAACTCATCTTCGATGGTAGGGCCATTTCCACCCCAGTCATAAACATTGATCTTTTTTTCACCAAGATTGCCGGAGAGATAGTCGAAATTCCATTTAAACTGTTCCAGCTCCTCGTTTACACCTGTTATCAGTACGGGTTTTCCGAGATCCAGGTACTTTTTCCTGAACTCCTCCTGGGTAGGACGGTGAATCCTGTCAATTGTCGGCTGTTTCATATCAGTGTTTTAAGTAAGAGAGAATAAATTTTTTAAATCTTGTTTTTATTTAAATCAGTAATGCAGATAGTGTAGCTTCCAATTCAGGACGAATCAAATATTCCGGCCATGGACGGGAATTACCTGTGTGCCAGAACAAACAGTTTTTACCCGCATGTTGTCCTGCATCCTGCATCATATAGCTAAATGCTTTTCGGGTATAAACGGGGTCGAGTTGCAATGCTTTTACTTCATCGAGGCTTTCTATTTGCAGTGGCTCCGTAATTTCTCCAAAAGCCTCTTTGAAAGCACAATGAAATTGTGGTGCATCAATGGGCATATTGTGATCAGTAGTATTTCCCCACTCAACGTTTGCAAGCTTTGCAGCTTCGTTTGCTTTATTAAAAAAGTGGTCGTCGGGCGCATCTTCATGAGCTAGTCCTACGATCACTAATTTCGATTTTATTCCCAGCAGCGAAAGTCCTGCCGCCATGCCAGCAGCGGTAGAAAAAGAAGCGCCGGCTACATAAATTTTTTCCAGTTCTTCTATTCCGTTACTTTTTATTTGCATCCACATTTCTTTTACTGCCGATGCTTGTGCGAGGGCAGCCTGAATATCGCCACCGCCAAAGCCTACAAACTGAGGCCGCCGGCCTTCACTGGTAAGCCGGGTCATCTCCCTTGTTACAGTAGGAGATTTGCTGTGTAACAACGTGCCTGCTGGTACCGGAATAATTTCTGTACCAGCAGCGGCTATAATTTCCAGGTTGAAACGACAGGTATAACTTACAACCTGTGGTTTAAGAATAGCACTTACCCGCAGACCATATTTCTTTGCGAAAAGACTAGCAGCAGCAACTGCGTTGGAGCCAACGCGGGCAGCCATCAGCAGAGTATCTGCACCATTTTCCAGGGCATGTGTAAACTGCCGGTTAAGGTTACGTACCTTACAGCCGCCAAATTCAGGCGTAAGCATATCATCACGCTTGACGAACAACTTCCCCAAACCCAGCATTGATGCCGTTTGCGGCAACTCTTCCATTGGCGACTCCTGGTTGAACAAACTAATATGCTTCATGAATACAGGTGCTGGTTTACTTCTTTTTAAAGAGATACAATTGAAAAGCTGCATGTCCAGAAGTGGTTAACATACTACGGTTAAGGGCAGTATATCCTTGTAACTCCATCCAGGCGCTGGTTAGCAGTATAGGCGTATGCCCCAGTACTATCATCAGGCCATTTGTTTTTAAGGTGCGGGATGCAGACAGAAATAGTTCCTTTGCCACGTCTGACGTAACAACATCCAGGTTCAGGTGCCTGCAGATCACGATATCCGCAGTATTATCCATACATGCCGGCGCTGAACTATCTCCTAAATGCACTTCATCGACTTTTCCCTTTGCTATTTCCACCATGGCAGGATTAATATCCTGGCCTACTGTTTTTATTCCAGGAGCTATTGTTTTGAGGTAAGCCAGGAAGGCACCGGTGGAGCAGGCTGGATCATAAACCGTCATCCCTGCCTGGAGCGATCCGTTTAGTAATGTATTCATGGCCTCACGAACTACCTGTTCATCACCATCCAACGTGGAAGGATTACCGGCACAATTCTCCCAATACTCCATTGGCTGGGCGGTTTCACCACCATTTACCAATCTTCGCAAAGGATAAGAAAGTTCATCCAGTGGCGACATATTACTGAAAACAGCGGCTATTTCTGCTGGCTGCATAATTTTATATTTCACCTCATACCCCTCCTGCAACATTTCGATACTGTGTAACGCACCTTTTATCATATGAGGTTCCACCAGGCAACATTTACGTAGTTGCTCACTTTCCATGTTTATCCTTGCAGGAGATTTCTGTCCAACCAAACTAATATCTCCTGTATTGATCAGGAAGATATCGAATGGCTTTTCAGAAAAGCCTACTACCAGGCGCTGTATAGCAGTGTGCTCGTTTACTGTAGTTTCATTTATTTCTTTCATGGTAGTGCTGTTTTCTCTGTTATGTCAATTAAATTGCTGAGTGTTGCTGCAAGTGATACGACATTGGGCATGGCAAACAATGCATGGTGTTCACCTTTTATGTAGCTTATTTCCAATGATGGTAATTGTTCTGACGACCATCCATTATTCACTCCAAGATCGGCATCCAGCTCCGGTGGCCGATCTTCAGCTTTCAGCAAGGTTACATTACCTGCATATGTATACATCGGTGATGCAATCGCCAGTAATTCATTTCTACGGATTTCTCTTTCCAGATCTCTTTGCATGTTTTCGTCCAGTACTACAGCAGGTCTGTTTTTAATAATGTTGTTCAGCAGGTCTACTCTGCCGGAAAGATTATAACTATCGATCAGTATTACATTATCAGGTATTGTTCCATGGTCAGACATAATTCTTGCGACTTCCAATGCTACTACTCCTCCAAATGACCAGCCTGCCAGTATTACAGCGCCATCATCTGTGTGAAGTCTTATCCATTCAGTATATAAGGCAGCCATTTCTTTCAGGGAAGAGAATCCTTCACGTTTATGAAAACGAGGATCATCTATCACAATAATTTTGCGACCAGGCATTAATGCGGGCAATTGGCCATAGGCGAGGGAGATACCTTCTACCGGATGTATTAACACCAGTGGGATTCCATCACCATCTCCGATGGTATGAATAAACTTATCGCCGCCACTGTTATCTTCAGAAAGGATGGCCTCTGCGAGCGCTGCTGGCGTACCATATTTAAACAATAAAGAAACCGGCACTTTTGCAGTATTTCCGAGTCGCTGTTGCAGCAGCATACAGAACCTCATCGCTGACAATGAATGTCCTCCGGCAGCAAAGAAATTCTGTTGTCTGTTAGCAGGAGGTGTTTTGAGAATTTCTGTCCATACCTCCCACACTATTTTCTCCCGGGGTGATAAATCCAATATTTCCTCGGAAGATAAATTACGCTGCTGCGGCATAGCTGCCAATAGCTTTTGCGTGTCAATTTTCCCATTGGCATTCAATGGAAAACTATCGGTAATGAATATACGATTAGGGCATGCCCATGCTGGCAAATGTTCTGATTGCCATGTTTTCAATTGTGCCAGTACAGCTTGTTCGTCCATATCCAATCCGTTGATCAATCTCACAAATGCTACCAGCGACATTTCCTCTTCCTTATCATCGCTCGCCATGGCTATGGCTTGCAGCACCAGTGGATGAGCTGCCAGTTGGTTTTCTACAACTGTCAACTCAACTCTGTAGCCGCGTATTTTTACCTGCCTGTCTTTGCGTCCGGCAAATTGTATTTTACCATCTTTACGCAAGATCCCCAGGTCGCCGGTACAGTACATTCTGGAGCCTGGATTACCGTAAGGGTCAGGTATAAATGAAGTGGCTGTTTTTACTGGGTCCTGGTAATACCCTTCGGCCAAAGGAACACCACCGATATATATCATCCCTGCAACCCCTGGGGTAACGGGGCGCAGGCCTTCATCGAGTAAGTAAACGCGACAGCCTTTCATTGGAGTGCCCAACGGCACTTTTGTTTCTTTAAGGTCTTCTACTGTACATAAGTGATCCAGCACGCTTACACTTGCTTCCGTTGGGCCATAGCCTTGCCATATGTTTGCAGCCGGCATTTTCGCCATCAGCCTTCCTACATAGGATGGATGTACTACTTCACCACCTGTGATCAGCAGTTTAATACCAGCATAAACATCATCACCGGCGGCCGTCAGTAATATTTCTCCGAAACTTGGAACAAGATGCAGGCTATCTATATCGTGCGTAGCGATGATCTCAGATATATTTACGGCATCCTTCATATCGGCATCATCCGCCAGGATCAATGTACCTCCCTGTTGCAGGGTAAATAAAATCTCCCATAGGCCAATATCAAAGCCCGGAGCGGCATTTGCCAGCATCCTTGGCGCAGGGATGTTATAGCTCTCTATGGTTGAGGTCACCCTGTTTGCCAGTCCTTGTACTGTCAGCAACACACGTTTAGGCATTCCCGTTGTACCAGACGTTAATAATATCGCGGCAATAGGTTGCATGGAACGTACGGGCGTTACTGTTATATTGTTGTTCTGGTAAATATCAATTTCCCATGACTGCCCTGCAAACTGAGCGCGGGCAACTTGTGCTGGCGTATAAGCCAATAAAGGATCTCCTGTATTTTGTAAAACGCCCGCGACCACCTCATCTGGCATAGCAGGGTTAATGATAACGGGTATCAACCCTGCTTCCCAGGCAGCTAATACCGTTACCACAAAAGCAATAGACCTTTCCGCGCAGATGGCTACTTTACCATCCTTTGCTTTGTTTGTTAGCTGGCTGGCAGTATTTAATACGGCAGTATGGAGCTGCGCCCAGGTCAGCTGTGAGGTTTTAGCAATCACCGCGGCCTCGCCACTTTTAGTTGATGCATGCCGCAAAACATCAGTTGTCAGCGCTGCACTATCCATAGCTATATTATCAAACGCTGCGTCCTGATTTGCCAGCGATGCATTTAGAGAGGGCAATATCAATGATGCGATCCTCCCTTCCGCATTATCTACTAATGCATCCATCAGGTAGAAGAAATCTTTTTCAAATAAATCAATCTCCTCTTTGCTGAAATGCCTGCTATCATAGTTGAAGTGGAATTCCATCGGAGGGCCGGGCAATACGATCAATCCAATAGGATATTCCGTTTTCTCATTGCAAAACCTATCTTTTACTTCAATATTCCCCACAGTACTACCGGGCAGGTGTTCATCCGGATAATTCTCAAAAGCTATTAGGTTATCAAATAATCTTTTGTCATTATTGGTTCGTCCTTCCCATTCACTCAGTATGGCGGCCAATGGTAAAAACGAGTGGTTATTGGCGCTGGCAAAACTTTCCTGGGTATGAAGTAAAAGTTCTGACAACTTTATTCTTGGAGAAAGATCGGTACGTAGTGGTATGGTATTGATAAACAATCCAACAATATGTTCTGCGTCTGCCAACAATGGTGGTCGTCCGGATACTGCGATACCGTGTATTACATCTTGCTTACCGGTACGAAGGCCAAGCAGCAAAGCCCAGGCAGCCTGTACATAGGCATTAACGGTAATGCCTGTATGTGCTGCTGCTTTTTTTAGCTGGTCAAGTTTTTGATCAGCTATAGTAATGCGGTCTGTTTCGAAATCACCTTCCAGATGAGCCGGATGCGGGGAGAATAAAGTTGCTTCTCCAAAACCTTTCAGGTTATTCCGCCAAAACTCACGGTCTTTTTCTTCTGCCGGATGTTGTTTAAGCCAGGCAATGTAATCGTGGTATTCCCTGGTGAAAGATTTCACAACAGGTTTACCATTCAGGTATGTTTCATAGAAGCGGAATACATCTCCCCATATTAATGCGAGGCACCAACCGTCGAGTAAAATATGATGGTGCGTCCATATTAACAGGTAGGTATCCTCACTCACCCGTGCCAGCATCAGGCGGAAAAGCCCGGCATCATCCATGTTGAACAGTTGTCTTCTATCTGTCGCTAAATATTCCTGCAATTTTGTTTCTACGGCGGCAGGCGTAGTGGCAATATCACGCCAGTCTTGTATTTCCAGCTGTCGCACTGGTTTATGACTTACATACTGCAGGGGCTCTTTAAGTCCTTCCCAAAGGAATCCTGAGCGGAGAATTTCATATTTCTCTACGGTATCGTTCCAGGCATTCGCAAGCCAGGTAGTGTTTACAGGTCCTTTTAGTTCTATGACGTTCTGGTTCAGATAAGCATCTGACTCAGGCCAGTAAACAGCACGGAGCAACAGGCCTTCCTGTATAGGTGATAGCGGATAAAGGTCTTCAGCTACAGGCAGAAAATCGCTGATACTTTTCATCTGTTGTACCCCTATGCCGGTAACAGGGAAATCGCTGGCATAGCGCAAGGCTGCATGTTCATCGAGGAATGCATTTAAGGTACTATCCTGGGATAACTGAGCAATTACTTTTTCCGGCCATGTCCCTAATTGCTGATCAAAGCGCCACTCCAGGGTCGTATGCCCTATTACCAATAACAGTTCATTTTCGGCGGCCGAGATATCTGCGGTAATGGCAGCTTCCAGGTCTATAGCGGTGCTTAGTACTTCATTATCGAATTTTTCACCTGCCACGACTATACGAAAACGTACGGCTGCATCATATTCTCTGGACTGTAACCTCCCTGCTCTTGCAGCAGCCAGGTTGGTTGCTATCTGTTGGGTATCCAGCAACATTTCTTTGGAAACAGTATAGGAGAAACTTGCTGCCAGCCTGCCAAATAATTTCTTCAGGCTAAATCCATGGCTGTTAATATAGGAGCGGCTTTCAGGCAGTAGTAGCTGAACGGCTCCTGCTGCTGAGGCAGTAGCAATAGCGTTGGCAGCAAATGCCATGAATGCCTCTATCCTACGCTCTCTTCTTAAAGTATTTCCATCGTTTAAGTGCAATTGCTCCATAGAAGATCTCGCACGGCCCATACGTTGCGCAGGAAGGATATTTACAGCAGGGATAGCAACAGCTGCAGAAGTTTGCCAGTCGCATAAGTCCTGCTGTTCCATAAACCATGGCTTCTCAGGATGATGAAGCAGCAGGTAAGGTAAATGCTGCAGGCTATATTTATCTGCGTTAATCGGGTTCAATGCCATTACCAGTACTGTTTCCTGATTGTTCCGGCAAAAGGCCGCTGCCACTGTGATGGCAGGATCAATTGTGATAGCATCGGTGAGCTGTTGGGCGATGGCAGTATAATCGACGCCTCCTTGCAATAGCTTCAGGGAGCTTTTATCCCGTGGCTTGTCTGACAGCAGGCGACTCAGGTGCAGCAATCCTTTTTCAATAGTAGGTACAACGTCATCGGTTATACGAAGTGCATACATTGGAGTCATGATAGCTCTTGCGGCAGGATTGGCTGCGGCTATTGCTGTAATCAGCGGTGAAGCGACATTTCTCTTCTCCGTCACTTCTGCTGCATTTGCAGCCAGTGCACTTAAAACTGGATAGTCGAAAATATCTTTCACTTCTATACTGAGTTCATTCTTTCTGGCTGCAATGACTACCCGAATTGCTAATATGCTATCTCCACCCAGTGAAAAGAAATTAGCGTGTCTGTTCTGCACATCAGTTTTTAGTAATTCGCTCCAAATAGCAGCCAATACCATTTCTTTCTTCGTTTGAAGCGGCTCGGCAGTAGTGGTATCCATGCTGCTAAAATCAGGTTTGGGCAAGGCCTTGCGGTCTAGTTTACCATTTCCTGTCAATGGGAATGCTGGTACCGTAAGTATTGCAGCTGGCAACATATAGGATGGCAATGTCGCCTTCAGGAAAGCCTGCAATCCAGTGATGTCAATGGTTTCATCACTTTTAGGCACCAGGTAGGCTAAGAGTTGTTGTGTATTGTTAACACCTGATGCTGCTAATACAATAGCATTAGCCACACCAGGGTAGCTACATATCTGGCTTTCGATCTCTCCTGTTTCTATTCTGAATCCTCTTATTTTCACCTGGTGATCTGATCTTCCCAAAAACGCTACTGCGCCATCTTCCTGCCAACGGGCGAGGTCACCGGTTTTATACATGCGGCTGCCCGGTATATTGGAGAATGGATCTGGAATAAACTTTTCGGCAGTAAGTGAAGGACGATACAGGTAACCATCGCCAACAGCTACGCCGCCAATATAAAGATTGCCGATAGTATTAATAGGAACGGGATTCAGCGATTCGTCCAGGATGTGGATCTGGACATTTTGTATGGGCTTACCAATAGGCACATAGGTGTATTGATCTGCAGGATCAAAGGCCCAGGCAGTAACGTCAATCGCTGCCTCCGTAGGTCCATAGAGGTTATACACAGGCACCTGCAGTATAGTATGGCAAGCCAATGCGGTCCTTTTACCCAATTCCTCGCCACTGCATACTATTGCGCGCAATGATGCTTTGCATGCTGTCACCTGTTCATATTCGAGGAATGCAGCGAGCATAGTGGGTATAAAATGTATGATGCTGATTTTTTCTCTGGTGATCAGATTTATCAGTGCCGCAGGATCTCCACGGTGGCCTTCCGGTGCAATTACAACAGCAGCACCGGTGAGCAGGGGTAAGAACTGTTCCCAAACAGAAACGTCAAAGCTAAAAGCTGTTTTATGACAAATAATATCCGCAGGCGTCACCGACAAATAGCGGGCTTTCCATTGTAACCTGTTTACAATAGACCTATGATTATTAAGTGTGGCTTTGGGTTTTCCGGTAGAACCACTTGTATAAATAATATAGGCTACATCTGTAACAACTCTGGTGATATCCTTTACAAACGTATAGGTTGTGTCAGGAACCAATACATCTACATTACAAAGGGTAACCGGCATGTCAGCAGCAAGGAGCTGGGGCACACTATCGTTGATCAGTAACAATTTAACCCTGCTATCCGTCACCTGAAATTTAAGTCTGTCCAACGGCTGACTTGGATCAAGTGGTAAGAAGATGGCGCCGCATCGCATGATTGCCAGTACTAACATCAACCTTTCCGCGCAAGGAGGAATGGCTACAGCTACCACATCATGCCGGCCTACCCCACGTTGTTGCAAGGCGGCGGCATAACGCATCGTTTGCTGCATAAAATCATGCCTGCTAATGCGGTTATCTTCATAAATACAAGCTATTGCTTCCTGGTCAAGAGCTTCATCAAAAATCAGATCATCTAACAGTTGATTACTGTTAAAAGGGTGGTCGGTATCATTGAATGAATTTATTTCATTTAATTCTTCCGGACTTAACCCAAGGAGGCCTAACAAATTATCAATCACGGTTTACTGTTTTTGGATTATACTGACAAATGTTTTTAACGTTCTTTCGAGCTGTAGTAACAGTCTTTTAGCGGTAGCGCGATGAATGGAGTTATCTTGAAAAAGCAGTTCAAACTCACACTCGTCACCTCCCAATGCTACCAGGGTGAAAGGAATTTCATTTCGCTCCCTGGAGCCTAATACTTTTAATCGACCAGCTTGTCCCAGTGCTGTTCCTGTGCGATCGCCGGGATAATTTTCAAATACTACCAGTGTTTCCAGTTTAGTGTCCCAACCATCCTGCCTAAGTGCGGTAAATAGTCTGCCTGTAGGCATGGTAATATCTTCGAGTATTTCACCAAAGCTGGAACGAACGGCATCCATCAGTGCTGACAGCGCGTCGGGTACTGTAACATAGAAAGGAAGGGTATTCATACAACATCCGGCGAGTGAGCTTACCTCTTGTATCTCCGGAGGTCTGATAGTTAGTACTACGCCAAACAGAATTTCCCGTTGCCGCAATTGGTAGACCATTACCAGCGACCATGCTGCCAGAATAATTTCAAACATACTTGCATGATGCTGTCTGGCGAGTTGGTTTAATGCTACAGTATCTTCGGTGCTGAGGCGGAGAAAATCACTGACATACTGTTTTTGATCAGTGACCACGGGCAATTTCATACTGTTTGGCAGCTTGAACTTTCTGTATTTTCCGAACCAGCGGCTTAGTATATCTTCCTGGCTTTGCTGGCACCACCAGTTGTTATACGTTGCTAGTACAGGAGCAGGGGCAGGCAATCTGCTATTGTCATTAAGCGCCTGATAGGATTTACCTACATCGCTAATTACCAGATTCAGGCTCCATCCGTCAAAAAACAAGTGGTGGTGCGACCAGAGTAGCCTTTGCCCATCTTTTGCACGCAAAAGATATAATCGTGACATATCTCCTGTCAGCAGATTAAACGGCTGATGAATATCATACTCTAATGTCTTGTTGCAAAGAGATTCAATATCAGTATCCAAAGCCGTTATTTCATTCCAACAGATTTCTTTACCATTTACAATTGTAAAAACAGGGTCGGGCGTTTGATCTATGTTTACGCTATATGCAAATACATCATGCATAGTAGCCGTATGTTGCCAGGCTTTTTTCAACAGCTGTGTATCGATATCTCCCTGTAACTCAAATAAAATCTGTGTATGGTACAAACCAGCATCAGGATACCTGAGGCAGGCACTTAATATAGATTCCTGGAATGTTGTAAGTGGAATATGCGATAAATAATTTCCGTCAACAACCGACCAAGACTGCGCTAAAGCTGTTGAAATAGCGGCAGCAGTGGTAGCAGGTAATGCGGCATCGCAGTCTACTACAACGATGGCATTATTTTCTTCCAGCAAAAACTCTATGGCGATAGTGTGAGAGGGGGTTGTATCAGCATCCAAAAAATCAATCATCCCCGCGCTATCAGCTTCGTTGTCGAAGCCCGTAACAATATTCAGCACATATTCGGCAGAAGAACCAATAACTGCCTCTTTCAATGCCGCTGTAGCAGCAGCCTGCCAGGCTGCCGTAGAGGGCTCGTTTACTGATACCGTCGCATGCTTGAATGTGGTCATCCAGCCCACCGTTTGTCCATAATCAGCTCCATCCTTCACATGATGTCGCCCATCCTGTTCCAGGGCGATAGAAATCGATTTTAATCCAAAATGTGTTGCCAACGCCTGCGCAGTAATACCCAACATTAAGCTGGTACGTTGTGCGCCAGCCTGTTTGATATTATCGTATACCCGTTGGGGTAATATTGTCTTATGGTGCATTCTTTCTCTGCCAATGGCATATTGAGTAATCACCTGTTCATTGTTTAATGACCATTGGGCATAGGATGCAGGGATAGCGGGCAAATGAGTCTTTTCGCCCTCCTGATAATACAATTGTAACTCACGAATCACCTGGTACCAAGAATGGATATCTATTGCGAGGTGATGTGCGCCTATCACGATGGTAGCAGGATTGTTCTGCAATCGTACCACTCCCACCATTTTGCCATTTTGGGGAGATATTTGTTCGGATATTGAATTTTTTGCTGCCTCCAAATCACTTGCTAGCGCAATTTCCGTAAGATGTGATGGTATGCCGGTTACCAAGCGCCAACCATTTCCGGTCTCTTTCAACAGCATTGAAAAAGCATCATGTCTGCTCAATAGCTGGTTCCAGGCATATAAAAGTCTTTCTTCTGCTACAGGTGAAGTAAACGTTAGCAGGACGGTTTGAACACCAGCTTTCGCTGGATTGGCAACAGTGCAAAGAAAATGCTGTGCGGCTTCACCTGGCACAAGAACTGTTCCAGGGGCAATAGCCGCCACCGTTTGTTGCTGCATTCTGGATTTGAGCACACTCGCCATTTGTCGAATGCTGGGATAACGGAAGAAATCTGCCAGGCTTATCACTATACCTGATTTCCTCGCCAGCGCAGTAATCTGTATGGCGTTCATAGAATCTCCACCTATCCTGAAAAAATTATCATCCGCTGAAATATGTGACTGTTTCAGTACAGCTGACCATAAGTCTTTCAATATCGCTTCTTCCTGATTTAATAGCTCGGCAGATGCCTTATTTTCTGATGATAATATTGCTGGTTCAGGTAATTGTTTAACGTCAATTTTTCCATTTATATTCAATGGAAACTCAGCTAACAATACATAGTATTTAGGCACTACTGCTGCCGGCAGTCCCTGCAAAGCAGCACCCTGCAATGATTCCAGCAGTGTGGTAAGCTCGGCGCCAGCTTCATACCTGATATATGCTACCAGTGCTTTCGTTTTGTTTGGCAAGCTTTTGTAAAATACCATTGCCCTTTGCACTCCTTTAACGGTAGAAAGGATATGTTCTATTTCTCCCAGTTCTATACGAACACCTGCAATCTTTACCTGCCGGTCATCTCGTCCTATATATTCTATGTCTCCATTCGCATGCATCTTAGCATGGTCTCCTGTCAAATAAATTCTTCCTCCTAACCCTGACCAGGGCCGGAATACCTTTGCTGTTTCAAAAGGTCTGCCGAGATAGCCCTCCGTGACAGCAAATCCATAGATACCGATCTGCCCGGCGACACCACGCACCACAGGGTTTAATGCATCATCCAGAATAACAACACCAGCGCCATTCACCGGACTACCAAGTGGCAATGCATGTGGCCATGGTGAAGGCTGATTACCTTTCCAGCTGAGCATAAAAATGGAGGCTTCCGTAGGACCATAACAATGCTGCAATGGAATATTCCTTTCTTCCAGTAAACGTTTCAATAACGCCGGAGGAACGGCTTCTCCTCCACAGAACACCATCCTAATCGATCTTCCTTCATTTGGACTCATCGCATTCAGTAAACTCTCTAAAATCCCCGGAATGAAGTGTACATGTGTTACCTGTTCCTTTTCTATCAACCGTACCATTTCTGGTAAATTCTGTACACCTACTGCTTCTGCCACCAGTAACCTGGCTTTGCATAACAAGGGGAAAAGCATCTCCCAGATAGAAATATCAAATCCCGTTGATGCTGTATGCAGGAAGACATCTTCCTGGGATAACCCAAATGTCTCCACTGACCAACCAAGTAAATATGCTATTCCTTTCCATCCACAGATGACAGGCTTGGGTTCTCCGGTGGAACCGGATGTAAAAGATATATAAGCTGTATTAACCTGTTGCGTCGATTTCAATGACCGTGTATCCATTGCCGTTATAACCACACTCCCTCTTTCCAGCATAACTTTTGCCGATGGTTGCGTTTGACGGATCATGGACTGCTGGCGGTCATGCGGTTGTTCAGGATTAATTAGCACCGGTACCGCACCTGCCTCCCATATGGCCATTAACACAGGCACATACCAGACAGTACGCGGAAGTATCACCGCAATACAATCGCCCGGCTCCACTCCTGCATTTGTAAATTCAGTTAAAAACTTATCCGTATGATTAATCAGCGCCAAGCCTGTAAACGAAACAGTTCCATTCTTCACCACAGCTATATCTCCCTGTTGCTTAAAAATATCTCGCAGCAGCGAAGGGATATGTTGATAATGAATGACTGCATCGTCTGGCTTATTTTCCAGCATCGCTGCCGCGCTATGATTAAATGGTATCAATGGCACTGCTGCCAGTAGTTCGGTAGGATGTTGTAGTAAGCCTACAATATAATTGCCAAGAGATGCTACCCAATGAGCCAGCAGTTGTTGGCTGTACAAACTTTCTCTTCCACGTAAATTGCAGGAAATATGGCCATCTTTACTAACCTTAACAGATATTTCCACATCAGCTCTTACTGTATTTACCTGTTGCACCAATGAATAGGCTGCACCACCATCAAAGCGTAATATTGGTTGTTGTTCAGTGTCATCCTGAAAGCTGAACAGTACTGGCATCATATGTTCTACGCCTTTATTGCGCAGCAGTGCGGCCAAGTGCATCGGATCAGCCGGAAGGTTATCCAGCAACCAGTCTAGCTGCTCTTTACTATGATCATATACCTTGTACAAAGTAGTTGTCGGGGTAATACTTGCAAATAAAGGAACTACCACGGTCGATAACCTGATACCGGCAATGTGCTGGCCAATACTGGTTGCAATGCTCATCGCTACTTGCGCCTTGGAGGTCATGCGATGCAACCAGGCAGTAGTCATAGCAGCAAACAGCGGGAAATGGCTTCTTCCATCAGATTGCAGACCAGAAAAATCCTTTATATTCAATCCGGTGTCAAAGTCTGCTGACACTGCATTTGCAAGGAATCTATCGCCGTGCCTGTCGCCAGGTAATGATGGAATATTTTCCAGTGCAGATAAATAATTTTCCCAGATATCCTTACTACTTGCTTCCGGAAGTAGTGGTGGATACTTTTCAATAAAAGGTATACATGGCTCATTACGGGAATAGGTATCTGCTAAAGCCGTCATAAAAGCTGCTATACCTTTACCATCTAGCAAACTATGATGGGCACGTAAGCGTATAGTAGTTAAATGTGGTTGTGAATTATCCAGACGAATATTTAAGAACGATCTATCTGTGTTGGTAATACCCAGTGCGCGATCTACGGCCTCTTTCAATGGACTATCCTGCCATTGGTAGCCAGCATCATTGGATACAAGTCTGGCTCTTAGCATAGGATGCGCAGCGAGTAAGGTCGTCATGGCTTTCTTAAAGCGATGTCCGCACAGTTGTTGATTTATTGTCCAGGCATCTTCTATCCAATAGGCGGCATCGCCGCTTAGCTGCTCATCAGCCAGTATGGCCCATTCCATCGGTGTCAGATCCCATGGATCAAGTGTAGTTGGCTTGGGGTGGTCTGTGACCGCAGCGCCATGAATTATTTGCGCGATGCTTTCTATGGACCTTGCCTGATAGATGTCCCGCACATGCACACGTTTATTCAGGCGGGAATCTGCCAAGCCGATCAAACGCAGTACAGCCAGCGAATGGCCTCCTTCAAGAAAAAAATCATCTTGTGGCTGCAGTGTTGTTCTGCCCAAGACTTCCATGATCAGCTGCCATGCAGGATCATTATGTTGGTGTATTTCCGTATGCGTAACCGTGAGTGCTTCCAATTCATTCAACAAGACCTTATAATCCACCTTACCTCTTTCTGTAAGCGGTAATGGCTGAAAGCGCATTACTGTTGGTTGTGCAATCGCCGGCAGCATCGCCAGGGCTGCTGCAACGCTTTGATCTTTATTCGATACTGCTTCATGTTGAATGAATACGCCCAGATGTTCCTGGTTATTACCATATGGCAAAGCCGCACATCTGGCTCCATGGAAAGCCTTGCTGAACACATTTTCAATTTCATCAATTGCAATACGCATTCCTCTTCGTTTCAGCTGCCTGTCGGCCCTGCCTGCGAATACAAGCTCACCTTTCTCATTGATAATAACGCGATCGCCTGTACGATACATACTGGCGCCAGGAACAGTACTAAAAGGATCAGGAATAAAATTAAAAGCAGTTTCCACAGGTCGTTGAAAATATCCATGCGCAAGGACTTCACCACCAATAAACAGATCTCCTGCAAAACCTTTAGGCATTGGTTGCAGGTCTTTATCCAACACATACATGGTCACTCCTTCCCTGGGGCTTCCCAACAATGGCAATCCCTCTTCAATGGGCGCATGTAGCGCTGCTGAAGTAACTACGATGGAAGCTTCTGCAGGCCCATATGTAGTTAGTAATCTTGCAGATGAATTCGATTGCTTAAGTTTATATAGCCATGCTTCAGCAGCAGCCTTGTTATATCCTTCCCCTCCAATCACGACCAGGCGCAAAGACACAGGCAGCTGATCATCATTAGCAGCAAGAGATACACCTGCCAGATTAAAAAAACCTGTAGGAAGATCGATGACGCTAACTTTATGTTGTTCACAAAAAGTAATAAAAGAGGTCACAGAAGCGGCCATCATCTGATCACGTAATACCAGCGCGGCACCTACTGCCAACGCGGGAAGTACTTCTTCCAGCATCGCATCAAATGATACTGCACAAAATTGCAACATGCGATCGGACGACTGTAAACTAAATGCTTTTATTGCCCAGCGCGCATGATCACTAATTTTAGTAAGCGGCAGCCAAATAGGCTTGGGCATTCCGGTGGTGCCGGAAGTAAACAGCATAATATTTCCAGGAGTGATATCCGGACGATTTTTTTGTTCGACCGGATTATTAATAAGATAATCTACCCTGGTTGTTTTTACAGTAAAATTTCGTGTTGTATTATCAGTCAAAACGTGCGTAATACTTCCTGACTGGATACATGCAGCGAGTATATTTTCATTGGCATCGGGATCAAGTAACGCAAATGGTTTACCAGTGCTTATCATGCCTACCAGCGCTGCAATAAATTCAAATGATCGTGGAATACATAATGCAATTACTTCTTTTCCAGTAAGTGGCAGTGCTAATGCCCATGCGGTAATAGCATCAGCCGAATGCTGCAGATCTGCGTAGGTATATTGACGTTGAGTTGCATCAATAACAGCTACAGCTGAAGGATTCCGATCCATCTGCTTACTTATCTCATGTATAACAGAAAATGAGCTTGTAACAGCAGTTGAATATAGTGGTGCATCTGCAAGCGCTATATTAGTCAATTTAATTTCACGATGTAATGCAACTACTTCCAGCATCTTCCAAACACTGTTTAACAAAGATGTTGCCGCAAGTGGTGCTATCTTATCCGGATCATAATCCATCATCATCTGCAACCCTTCTTTTACCGGCTGCACCAGCAGTGAGCAGGCAAGTCTGGATGGATAAGCATTCGGAATACCTAATTCTACCTGGACATTCTTCTGATTTATTATCAGCGCATCATGCCAGGCAAAAACTGCATCATATATATTATTAGGAGTGCCAGAATTCGAAGAACGACGTAATAATGATTGTAGTCTGTAGGGCAATAGTTCAGATAACTGTTGCTGTAATGAGTCTGCAAATTGTATAAATGATAAAGCAGGATTATATGATAACGTTAACGGTAGTACGTTAATAAAACATCCGGCAGTATGTGCTTCCGGTAATAAATCGTGCAAAGAAAAAGGTATACCAACAGTAGTTTCACAACGTCCTTCCAATCGAGACAACGCTATATAGAATGCGGCCATAATCAAAGCCTGTGGCGTTAGAGCAGCTTCCCTTGCGATATTTTCCAATTGATTCCATACCGTTATATTCAACATGGCATCGCAACGTTGTACACGTAAGGACTTATCGTTGGTAATCCGCGCAGGAGACTGCGCAACAGCAGTTGCCGGCATATGCTCATTTTGCTGGATTTCCAGCTGCTGAACGGAGGTCAGCAAACGATGTATTGCATCATGATAGTTACCAGCTGAAGGAGGAATATTACCTGTATAAAACGCTACGATATCATAGACCAGCAACTCAATACTTTTTCGGTCTGCGATGACGTGATGAAAACGAAGAATAAAAGAAATATGGTCTTCCTTTCTTTCTGTTATCAACAGGCTTACTTCATTCTTAACTGAAGGATCAATAGGAGCTCTTTCATCTGCTGCGAATAAAATATTCTCAGAAAAATGAGCAACAGGAAGAATAGTTTGTTTCCAGGCAAAACTTTCACTCATTGATTCTTTTATAGACACACGAAAGGTATCATGACGAAGGACTGCTCTTTTAAATGCCTGGTAAATTCGCTCTGGATCAGCATTTCGCTCTTCCCATCGCATCGGAACTTCTATGGTGTAAATTTCATGTGAACCATTCAGCGCGCAATCGAATAAGATAGCTTCCTGCATAGGCAACAGTTCACATGATGGCATCAATGAGGGAATTTCCATAACATATACAGGTTTGCAAACAAAGGCTATATGGATGAATCATATCATTCCACAACTAATAAATCGGGCTCACAACATATCCAGAATAACCGATATTTTTGAGATTAAAATTATTAAGGGTTTACGGCACAGGTCTTTATTTCTCCTCGCAAATTGGCACCTAACACTCCAATGTTTAATAGGTTAGATCGGGTAACTTGTCACTTTAACAATATTAAAAAATTAATTTTAAAAATCACAATTTTTTGATGAGATTTAATTTTTTTTAAACACTATCTTCCTCTCTCATTGTCAACCACTCACAATAGCCGCCTATGGAATCTTCTAACATATGGGATCAGCAATACAGTCAAGGATCCTGGGATGTATTGAAATCTGAAAAAGAAAATGCACGACAGGAAACAGCAAGACAATTAATCTACAAATATGCTTTTAATGGCACCCTACTTGAAGTAGGCTGTGGAGAAGGACTGCTGCAGCAACACTTAAACCCCGACGCCTATACGTTTTTTACCGGCGTCGACTTTTCAGCCATCGCTATTAACAGAGCAGCAGCTTTGAATGATCATAAAACTTCTTACATAGTAGCAGATATGGAAGTATATACGCCGCCTCATTTAATCGACCTGATTCTATTCAATGAATCTATTTACTACGCAAAAAATCCATTGGATCTGCTGCGTCGGTATATGCCCTTCCTTCGTGACAATGGCGTGATGATGACTTCTATCTTCAGTACTGGTAATAATCTGAAAATAATAAAACAGATTCATGAATCGTTTGACATAGTAGATGAAATAATCACCAGCAACGAACGTGGTAGCTGGTATTGCACTGTATTTAGCAAATAGCCATTTTAGGCGCCTCTGTTAACCATTTACCATTAACCCGTTATATCATGTTATTTAGAAATCCCAAACTGGTTCTTGCAAAAGAACTGTTCATGATTACAATCATTTCTACTTTCGGTAAAAAAAATAATACCGCCATTACCAGGAGATGCGATCACATCAGTAACATGCTGGGATTAGAATTTTCAGTAGCCGCAATTCAATTCAGGCTACCATGCCAATTCTCATTTACCAATATCTCTCTTCATAAAAAAAACAAAGCTGAAATTAATATCTATAAAGCTATACTCAAACTGAATTTGTTTGCTTTATTAAAAAAACAAAATCCCCTGAAAGCTTTCATCCTGAGTGATATTTCAGTAGATCTGGGAAAAGCTACAGCCGCTGAAGGCCTTAACAGCAGTAAAGCACATACAGGGCAGGCCTCAGCCCCGTTACCTAAAATCAGCTACCATCATTACCGCGCCTTATTCCGATATTTTCACCGGATCTTTAAAGTATTACCACCTTATCTGCAAATCAATAATTGCACTATCAATATTTGCGTTGCTAGAAAAAACATACAACTATCTTTTCCTTCCATCCAGTTAAACAATGACCAGTTCACTTGTTATATAAAAGCCGCATCAGCGATACAGCCATATCCGTTGAATGGCAGCATTGACAGAAAGGAAAAAGTATTAAGGATCAACCAGGATAAGCAGCAGCATGCTACTCCCATTCCATTACCCATCTACACGGATGAGGGCCTGCACAAATATGCATTATGCATTCCACATCAGGAGATGCATGTAGCGCTAAAGCAGGACAGCCTTCAAGTGCATGGTAATTTTATCAAACCTTATATCGTTGGGCAGCAAAACGAAATATCTCCCATCACTGGCATCAGTTTCAAGCTGGATTGTCTGCTTACACGGGGAGCCTTTACCGTGAGCCCCGCGTCTCATTTTTCCTTTGATTCAGTGCAGATACATTTTTCAGGTGAACATAACTTCGCTCAACATCTGTTGCAGTTATCTGCCAGGGCCAGCAACCTGGGCGGAGATCTATTAAGAAAATTTCCATTTTTACAGGAAAGTAAGCTGACAGCACTTCCTATCACAGGCACCATGAACGCCGCGGTGGAATTCACCATGAACCTGAACAACCCTTGGGTACATCATTTCCACCTGGACGTGAACACCGAAAAACTTTCCATAGCTGGTCCACTACCCGAATGGACGTATATTAATGCTCCCTTCATTCATTATATCCGTCAAAACGCCACCAGTCTAAAGGCGATTACTTTACATCCCGATGCCAGCAATTTTACTGCTTTGAAAATTCTTCCGGCAACGTTCATCCATACACTCATTTTGTCTGAAGACACTCATTTTCATTACCATCATGGGTTCGACAGTATTGCATTTGGATATGGCATCGTGCAAAACCTGCTGGCACGCAGGTTTGTCAGGGGCAGCAGCACCATTACCATGCAGCTTGTCCGGAATCTCTTCCTACATCATCGCAAATCAATTTTCAGAAAGCTGGAAGAAATCGCGCTCTCCATACTGCTGGAAAAAGTATTGCTGATTTCAAAAGAAAGGATACTGGAAATTTATCTGAATATTATTGAATTCGGCCCTGGGATATTCGGTATTCAGGAGGCTTGTGAATTTTATTTCTCAAAAAAACCAATGGATTTAACTATACAGGAAATGATCCTGCTTACCTATATCATTCCCCGACCAAAATTTTTCATAACTGCATATGAAGATGCGTCAGCACAGCTACAACAGAATCTTCATAAGCACATGCAGTATATGACAAATAAAATGCAACAATATGGAATCATATCTTCTGCTGAAGCAGCCATGGTTTCCAATAGTGTCAATATTCGCGGGAAAGAGATGTTGCTTGGATAACAAATAAAATTTAAACATCGAGTTATGTCAGGATCAATCACCAGTACGTTTTCATGCGGGCTTATAGGCGGCAATCATCTTACTGTTCAATGCGGTGACTATTTGCTCAGCCGCGGACATATCATTAAATGGGTGCTACCACGTGGAAAAATGCTTACGGAATGGGCACAACGTAATAACATAACCCAATACTTCACCCAGCAGGAAATTATAGACGCTGCTGATACGGTAGACTATATTTTCAGTGTTGTCAATGATCTTATTTTGAGTCCTGCATTACTCGCCATACCTGAAAAATTTGCCATCAACTACCACAATGCGCTGCTACCTAAATACGGCGGTGTTTTTGCTACTTCGTGGGCGATACTGAACGATGAAACCAGTCATGGTATTACCTGGCATATCGTAAGGCCGGCCATAGATACTGGCGAAATCCTTAACCAGCAACATATTCACATCTCCCCGACAGATACTGCGTATGCACTGAATCAACGATGCTATGAGGTTGCCTTGCAGGGGTTCAGGGAATCACTGGTGCCCGACCTGGAAAAAAATAATATCCAACCAATCGTTCAGGATGAATCACAAAGATCTTACTATACCCTTTACAGGAAACCTCCTTATGGCGGATTACTGCGATGGGACATGCCAGTAACATTTCTGTATAAACTTTATCGCGCACTTTCCAGAGGTAACATTGACAATTCTTTTGAGCACGCACGCATAGTATATAACGATAAAGTTTTTTCAGTGCATCATCTTCATCCATTAACTGCTGATCACCGTGCCTTGCCAGGAACCATTCTGAATATTGACGCTGATGGCATGACCGTTGCCGTACAGGATGCGGCACTGTCCATACAACAACTCCAGGGCCACGATGGTGAAATGCTTACAGCAGCGGCCTGGTGCAAGGCACATCAACTCGAGCGCGGAAACTTGTTGCCATTGATTTCATCAGCTATTGGAGATGCGTTGCAATCATCATGTGAATCTGTATCAAAAGATGAAAACTTTTGTATCGCACAATGGAAACAGGCATTTGCCATTAGCCAGCTCGAGTATGAACCCATTCAATCCCAGCCATCATCAGAGATTCCTATTACTAGTTTTGTGGATACAGCATTAGTGCCTGTGTTATTCATGCTTGCCGTATCTTCTCTTTATGGTAAAGAGATACCCGTACTATACGCTACCCAGACAATGCACAATCGCATAGTGGGCATGGAAACATTTTTCAACGCAGGCTTGCCAGTAGTTGTCCCCTGCTATGTTGCTACTTCCATCCATCAACAAGTGGATTTTTTAAAAAATGTCTGCCAAAAGGTCGAAAAAAGAGGAATTTATGGCGCCGATATTTTCGTAAGAAGAAAAATCAACAGGTCCAATCTGCCATTATCTATAACGATAAGCGATGAAGGATATAATACAACTGCTGCTATTGCCTGCGTAAACATCATCTATCATCCTGCAAATAATACATTTCGTATAGCGGCTAAACGCAATGCGCTGGAAGACCTTTTTAACTGTGATCAGGAAAATTTTGCGATAGCTGTCAGCCAGTTAGTCCATCAACTTTCCTTGTCGCTTACTTCGGATAAAAATGTTTAAATTTAAGTGTAAGCCCAGTTATATAACCATATCCAAGCTACCATGGGAATTTCACCGAAGATGCATCTAACTATCGCAACGTTATTTCTGTTACTGTTTTGTTGTCGGTTGTCAGTGGCGCAATCTCCATTACATAAGAGATTCGATTCAGTACAACAACACAGTGGAGGCGCTTTAGGTGTGTTTGCATGTCTGCTTGAAACGGGAGATACTATCAGTTTCAATGGCAACAAGCATTTCCCTATGCAAAGTGTTTATAAAGTCCCCATCAATATGGTGGTTTTGAAGGCGGTAGATTGCCGGGAGCTTAGTCTCAGCCAGCGGTACTCTCTTCAACCATTCCAGGTTTTTAAAAAAGGCCATAGCGAAATACGCAGGAAATATCCTAATGGCGGCATATCGCTGACATTATTGGATTTACTGCGATATAACGTAGTGGAAAGTGATGGTGTTGCCTGCGATATACTGTTAGACATCATGAAAGGTCCCTCCCACGTAGATTCGCTGATACATATGATGGGTATTAGCGCCATTGCTATTGCTACTACAGAAAAGGCACAACAGGAAAATGCTACACTACAGTACCAGAATTGGATATCACCTGCTGCTGCCGTTCAACTATTAGATACGCTTTTTAATGGTACATACCTGTCCGCCGCCAGCCGCAATTTGCTGCTACAACAGATGCGGCAGTCTACACCTTCGTTCGCCAGGATTAACCGTAAATTACCTGCAGGCACGCCTACAGCTCATAAGAGCGGTACTGCTGCCACCGGAAAAAATGGAATAACAGGCGCCACCAACGACATCGGTATACTTACGCTTCCAAATGGCAGGCATATAGCCATTGGCGTTTTTATTTCCGATTCGCGTGCAACGATGTTCCAACGTGAAGATGCCATCGGACAGGCAGCAAAAATTGTTTGGGATCACTGGTATCATCCAAGATAATGGCTACAGCGACGGTCCGGCCCAGTTAGTTTCTATCCATTCCAGGCAGGCTTTCAACTCTCCTATTACGCCATTGGTTTCCCAGCCAGCAGGGATTTCCTTAGCAGTAGGCAAAACAGAATATTGCTGGTGGATATTCTTCACCACATAATATTCTACAAATGGGTCAACGTGCTCGTCGTCTTTAATGTTAATGGCATTTGTCATGATGTAGGGTTTTTATTGGTTATTTTTTAGCGCATTCGTTTTTTCTCTTCTTTCATTCCACCTTCATTAGTTCCGGCAGATTTCAATTTTGTGTTACCAAAACGATAGTTAAAGGAAATTTTGAATTGCTGAGATTCCCATTTAATTCTATTTGTATAATATAGTCCGCCAAAATCCCTTGTCAGACTGAGGTCCAGGGTATTGAAAATATCAGAGACAGCAAACCTTAGGGTACCTGCGTTATGCAATATCTTCTTTTGTAAACCAACATCCACAGACCACTGAGGATCTACTATTGCAGGTACATCCAGGTATTTTGAATTATAGTAAAAAGAAAGCTCTGCACTCCAGCCATCAGGTATCATGAAAGTATTGCTACCTGTAAAACTCCAGGCATTCTGAGACATGTTTACCGGCGATGCACCGGCCATACCTTTCACCTCCTGATGGAATGCATTTAAGCCATAGTTAAAGTCCCACCATTTTTTAGGCGACAGCTGAAAAAATACCGCCAACGTATAATTCTTTTGGTGAGCGATATTGACATTTGTCTGGAATGTTCTGCCTCCCATAATACTATCGCGGTATCTTACAATATAATTTTTTGTGTCAGCATAGCTAAAACTGGTGGTCAGCATTTGCTTATAGTTATTCGATAACTTAAAGGTAGAAGTATACTCAGGCAAAAGGAAAGGATTACCTTTTGTAAAAGAATATTCATCCTGCACATATACAAATGGATTTAAATCCTGGTATGCCGGACGGTCGATACGTTTATTATACACGATGCTGGTAGCATTGTTCTTATTCCACTTATAAGTTATTACTGCATTAGGAAAATAGCTCATGTAGTTATTCTTAACTGCATCCAGTTCTTCTTTTATAAGATCTTTGAGAATACCGGAAGAAGTGGTATACTCTCCTCTAAGGCCCAGCTGCACTTCCCATGCCTTCCAATTCATATTATAATCGATATAGCCAGCTACTATTTTCTCGTTATAAATGAACTGGTTAGTTTTGCCCGTATCAGGTATATTGGAGTTATTCAATACATTATAAAACACAAAATCGTTATCAGATTTTGTATCAGTATATTTTAATCCGGTGGAAAACCTGCCCCCCAGCAGCTTCTGCGAATAGTCAGCCTTCAGGGACTTAACACTGATACCCGAAACAGACTTATTTGAATAGATATTACTTCTCAGAAAAACATCTTTACTATCATAGTAATAGTTAGGTTGATAACTATCAGCATGCAGATTAAAATCGAGGTAATTCGCATTAATCGTTAATTCACGGCTAAAAGAGTCGGCGTATCGGTAGCTGGCATTATAGTTCAGCATATTACTTTTACGGTATTGATCATTGCTGGCCTTCAGCACAGAATCTATATTTCCTGGTGTGTGATAGATGAGGGTGTTACTATTACTCATACCATCTTTGGTGGGAATACTACCATCTACCATTACCTGAAAATTGCTGGTAGGGGAAGCTGTAATGTTTACACCAGCTTTAAAAGTATGCCCAGTATTGTGCGACTTATTGGAAAAATACTGGTCGAAGTTGGTTAATAGGTTGTCAGGCGTAACCTGCTTGCGGAAATACTCTGTTTTATTGAGTGTTTGTCCATTCGCATAGTTGTAGTTTCCGAATAAGCTGATAGCCTTATTTCGGTAGTTTAGCCCGATGCCTCCATCATACTTTGGATAGTACCTGGATGTAGCAGCCGTGAGTGCCACATTGCCGTTAAATCCTTTTTTGTCATTTCTTTTTGTACGTATATTAATGACACCAGCCTGGCCGGCAGCATCATATCTGGCCGATGGATTAGTGATCACTTCAATTGCTTCAATATCTGAAGACTGCATATTCTTTAAGAGGTCAGCCAGTTCTTTCCCTCCCAGGTTTATTCGATTACCATCAAGATAAACGCTGAGTCCACGTTTTCCATTAATGAGAATATCATCATCACCTAATACGCGTACCCCCGGAGATTTTCGCAGTATTTCCAACGCATTTGTACCAGTAGCATTAATACTTGCAGCCACATTCAGAATGGTACGATCGGCTCTCATCTCTATAGAGGGCTTTCTGCTGGAAACGACCACTTCCTGTATCATATGCTCTTCCTGCTGCATTTGAATTTCAACTGAAATCAATTGTTCCGTGCCTACATTCACATTATTGCTGTAAGCCGTTTTGTAGCCCATAGATCGTGCAAGCAGATAGTAAACCCCTGGGGCTACTTTCTCTATTTGGAACTTTCCATTTTCGGCAGTTACAGCAGCTTTTACAAAAGAAGAATCATTGAGTCTGAAGAGTGCCACACTAATAAATGGCAATCCTGCTCCTTTCTCATTCTTGATGTATCCGGAAATATTAGCATTAGACTGTGCAAAAAGTGGTTGTAAAAATGATACGAGCATCATGGCAACAGTAGCCACAATGAATTTCGGTCCGGTTCTTAAGCTAGCATGCATATTGGCTCTAAATAAATATAGGTTGATATTGGTTAAACAATTTTTTGTGCAATAAAAAGATCTTCCAGGGGATTGATGCCAAACCTGGTATGCTTTTCATAAATATTGATCCGCTTTACATTAAAGCGCACTGCAGAAAGTTTTTGTACATAATCCTGCCCATAGATCCTCACATGATCTTCCTGTCCAAACAATTCCTTACGGCCTTCATCGCTTACTACAGCAAAGTCCTCCAACGTGCTAGCGCTATTTGCAGATATAGGCACTTGCAGCACCGCCTCTCCTCCAGGTTTAAGTACCCGATAAATCTGCTTCATGGCAGTACTATCGTCGGGGATATGTTCCAATACATGGTTACATATTACCAGGTCAAAATGATTCTCTGGAAAATCCAGCTCTAATACGTCCACATATCTGACATGGGCGGGATAGTTGTAGCCAAAAGTAAATTTATCGCCACAGATATAGCCATCCAGATCAGCGCTGAGAAATTCTCTACTCAGGTTCTTCTCAGGAGCGATATGCAATATTCTCTTCTTGTTATTCTTACTTAAATAATCACGTTCATATTGAAAGAAGGCATACAGTAAACGTTCCCTGTCAGAAGAACCACATTTATAACAGCGCGCCCGGCGGCGTTGGCCACCTACTACCTCCTTCTCAATTAATACTTTACTGTTGGACCCCATCAGGTCAAAGTTGCGGGAAGTATATCCACAAAAAGGGCATTTATATCTGAAACCTGTATTCCAGAATAATTTCATCTTTGTCTTAAAACTGCTATATGAAGGAAAAGCTAACATTGATCAGGGTTTTTGGTTATTATGACAATTGGATCAATAGGATATTCGGGGAACTATATTTTTTTAGACTGCGCTAAATGCAAATCATCAGTTACCAACTGCTCCAGGATATTTACACAGGTGGTGTTTTCATCGTATCGTAGAAAAATTTCACTCATGGCACAGCTATTTTTTTGATATTCTTTATTATTGGTTAATTCAAGGATCATTTTGCTGAGTGTAAGTGGCTGAGGTGATGTACACATCATTCCCAGTTTATGATATACCAACCGCGCTGCCATACCAGGTTGATCTGCACTATGTGGAATAGCTAATATTGGCTTTCCGGCAAATATTGCTTCTTTCACAGAATTACTACCACCATGCGTCACAACGATATCAGCGGCCTGCAATACACTACCTCTTTCTATCCAGGTAGCCACTATTACCCTATGCTCCTGTCCCTGCAATTGCGATTTTAGTTGGGCAGTAAGCTGTATATCCGCAGTAGCAATAACAGCACGAAACGACGGTAACAATTTTATGGCATCTGCGATGGCCACATATGCACCTTGCAGTAACTCTTTTCGTTGTTTGGCAACAGTACCAAGATTAACCCATATCAGGGGGCCGTTTCCGGCCGGCAATTCTATGTCAGTACTGCTTTCTGGCAAGTTGGTACATGGTCCGAGATAGGCAACATTCGCACGTAGTGAACGCTTCCTCGGAAAATCCATTTCTCTCGCATGTAGCACCAACTCAGGTACCGACTTAAAACGCAGATCATAACTTAATGGCCTGGTTGCCCATTCTCTTTTCAGGTCAAATCCTGACTGCTTTGCAACGTACAGGGTGAGTGTACGGTGCGAATATCCTTTAAGCCATTCGCTGACCTTACAGGGAAAACGGTAACCCAGATAATAGTTCCATTGTTGCCGCCACCATGCCACCGCTACTCTCCAGCTGCTCCCAAATGCCTTTGAAGGCACATAAGCGGACGTATAAGGCGGCGCCCATCGATCTCTGGACAGCAAAGGCTTTGTGCTTACTGCTGCGCCTTTAAAACCTGCGGCATGCAGTGCTGGCCAATACATCAGCATGAAAGGGTCCATTATCAGGTAGTCATGGTCTGAAGTATTCCTAAACAGCCTGGCGCCTGTTAATATTTCTGCTGCTTTTTGCCGGAAGTATGCACGACATTGCTTCCTACTCATTGAAACAGACGGCGCTCCCCCATTCATAAAAATTGGTAAGGCCATACACGGAAATCCCGCTGCAATAATTACATGCTGAATTTTGTCCGGACAATAAAATATTACACGATGGCCTGCCTGCTGCAATCGCAAAGCAACGCCAGACAATGCATAGAAATGACTAATATAATTATCAACTATAAAAGCAAAACTGAAATGCCGGGTATTCATGAACTACAGGTAATTTGATGCCATCTGACTAGTCTACAAGCCGCGCACTCACAATACAGGAAGACTGATTAACAAATCAATAAGCTGGCCAGATCATTAACGAAAGATAATAATTCTATTTCTAGCATCCAAACATAAAACCATCTAACAAAACAGTTATTAGAAAAACAGGAACACATTGATAGCCATGTACGCTATACTTATCATGTTAATCTGAACATTATCTGTAAAAATGCCTGTTAATGATTATACAAATGTTCTTTTGCTTCATTCCAATACATCCACCGGCTGGTAAATTATCTGCCAGCAAGCAATACTCACAAGCATTCTAAATCGAAATGATATATCATTATGAATTGAGTATCGAATTAGGATCAAAAACCAGCTTGATCTGTTTCATCAGATCCAGTTGCGATGCAGAGATTGCTTTCTCTAAATACGGTAACTGATATTTGCCAGTTCCATGCTCACCGGATAAGGTGCCTCCCAGTGCAATAGCGGCGTCAAAAATGCGACTGATAACATCATTCAGCAATATCTCCCATTGCTCTTCATCTGCAATATTTTCACGGAGAATATTAATATGAAAATTTCCATTACCAATATGACCAAACGCAGTATAATTGATATGATGAGCACCGGCAATGGCTTTGATGGCAGTATACATCTGATGAATACAAGACCTTGGCACTACGATATCAACGTCCCTGAATGTGGAACGATTAATAACAGCGTCGCCTATACGACTTCTCAACGACCAAAGACGACGGATTTCTGATTCAGATTGAGCCACCAGCATTTCTTCTGTTGTAAAGCTGCTGATAAGCCCGCTCAACATTTCCAGTTCCATCATCAGTAAATCCGTATTTTTTCCTTCCAGCTCAATCCATAACAGGCCGTCCAATGTACTGGCAGCAGGTAGTTTCGTTTGAAGGAAATCAGCAACCAACTCATATCCTGGCTTGTCAACAAACTCAATACTGGAAGCACTGAAATGATGCAGGAAAAGATGATGTACACAGTCAAACAATCGGTTAATATCATTAAATGGTATTAATACAAGTATTTCTTCTGTTGGAGGAACGAGCTTTAATACAACTTTCGTAATGATTCCCAAAGAACCTTCGCTACCGGCAAATAATTGTGTAAAGTTATAACCAGTAGCATTCTTCGTAATGTTTTTTCCTGTCCAGATAATATTTCCATTAGGCAATACTACTTCGAGGTTTAACACATAGTTCCTGGTGGGACCATATTTCAACGACTTAGGACTTCCACTTGCCACTGCTACATTACCACCTATAAAACAAGCAGCAGCACTGCTGATATTCTGTGGAAAGCAGAGCCCTTCCTCCAATACTGCTTCTTGTAATACTTTCGTGACCACGCCTGCTTCCACCACCGCAATCATATCAATCTTGTTGATTTCAATGATCCTGTTCAATCGTTCCAGTGACAAAATAATTCCCTTTGCCGGAGACAATGTGCCACCACTAACGCCGGTACCACCTCCTCTTACTGTTAGCGGCACACGGTTTTCATTACATAATGCCGCTATTGCAGATATTTCTTCCGTAGTAGCAGGAATCACTACCGCCGCCGGCATATGGAGCTTATTTAAGGTACATTCCAGGGCATAATGCTGCATGGCATCCAGGTCAGTAATGATATTACCTTCTCCTACAATGACACGCAGTTTATTCAATAGCATCAGCTGCTCATCCATAAAATCCCGGTTATCTGTTCATCAGTTCTAATTCCATCGCCTCAAATAAAGCAGTGATATTATCCAGGCCAAATCCTTCATAATTATTTACACGCTGTACTATTTCATAAAATAAAGTAGCACGGTCGCCAATAGGGCCTGTAAACACCTGGAACAACAAGGCGCCATCCAGTACGTCACACAGTACGCCACGTTCTCTGAGCGCTTCGATATCCAGATCAGGATATTTCTCGCCTAATTTGTCGTAATAGGAATCAGGTGTTTTAGTAAATTTCACACCATTGGCCTTTAACAAATCAACAGACTTAAAAATATTTCCAGACTCAAACGCGATATGTTGTATCCCTGCACCATAATTCTGGTCAATAAATAATTGTACCTGTGATTTTGTGGCCGCATCTGGTTCTACCAACACATTGTTCATTTGTTTATCTTCTGACTGCAAAACCTTTAGCAGCATACCAATCTTCTTTTCATCCGATACTTTTCTTTCATCAAATTTGGTGACTGTCTTCGACTGAAAAATATGATTGAAATATCCTTCCCAGAGGTTGATTTCATTTAATCTCAACGCACATGCAACATGGTCTATCTTTTCCAGTTGAGAGTCTTCCGTAGGGATATTCCAGTCCTTCTCCACATTTCTATAACCAGGCATAAAGTCGCCGATATAATTATCATAATTGATCAATACAATTTCATTATCATCAAACAACTTCAGGGAAGCCATTTCCACTTCGCCCTGATCATCAGATAATACATGCGGGGATTGCATAGGGATAGCGCCGTTTCGTAAGGCTTTATGAAATGCCAATGATACATCGTTTACCCTTACCGCCATTCTTTTAATCCCATTGCCATGCAGATCAACGAATGAAACTATTTTGTAGGAACTAGGTTGGGACGCAGAGGTAATAACAAGTTTGATATTGTTTTTAACAATATAATAAGAGCATCTGTCAGGCGTACCGGTTTCGGGGCCACAATAGGCCACCACTTTAAAACCCAGCGCTCTTACATGCCAGTAAACTACCATTTTTGCCATTCCTACATAATACTCAATGTAGTCGTATTCCATTTTCAGAAAATCTGATTCAATAATTACATTCTTGTTGTGCATAGTTATTGAGGTTTAATTTGAAAGCCTGTATTTAAAATAATCCACCAGTCTTCCGATACCGGTATGAATCTGTTCTGGGGAGAGGTTACTAAAAGCTATTCTGATTTCTTTATTTCCTCCATCAGCAAGGAAAAAGAAAGACATAGGGGTAAAAATTACTTTGAATGTGGCGGCACACTTTTCTACATCTGTTTTACATACAGCAAAAGGCACTTTGATAGTGGCAAAAAATCCACCATCAGGAACGTTCCAACTGATATTTTCTGCCCAACTATTTTCTTCAGTGTTTATATGACTACAAAGCGCGTTCAGTACCTGGTCTCTTTTCTGTTGCATAGAAGCGACCTTTTCCCGATTAATTTCTTTGAGCGAGCAATTATTTTTTATCAGAATTCCACCCAGGATTGCCTGTGTAAGCGTTGAAGTATTGACTGTGGTGTAGCCCTTTGTTTTGGCTAATAAATCATTCAATTTTACAGCAACGCCATTTCTGACAACGCTACGATCTGTGACCATGGCACTTAATCGTAGGGAAGGATACAGCGTTTTAGAAAATGATCGCATATAAATAACACGCTTATACTTGTCCAATGCCTTTATTGACGGCACAGGATCCCTTCCATATACGAATTCGCCATAGGCATTATCTTCCAGAATCAGGAAATCATAGGTTTCTGCCAGCTCTAATAACTTGTATCTGTTTGCAAGTGGCATAGATGTACCGGTAGGATTCTGGAAGTCGGGGATAACATATACCAGCTTAACTTTTTTTCCCTCTTTGCTATGCTCGATCAATTTCTCTTCAAGTACATGCAGTGAAATACCTTCTTCACTCACTGGGACAGGTGAAACCTGATAACCACCGATAATGGAGAAGTGCGTTAACCCAACATAGGTAGGGTCTTCCACTATGATTATATCCTTCTCCCGATCTACCAGGGTTGTAACAGCAAGCGTCATGGCTTCCTGGCTACCTACCGTAATAGTGATATCTTCAGGCGTTACATGAATGTTTTCATCAGTGCGGAGATAAGCTGAAATTTGTTCATTAATGATACCTTTGGCCCTGTTGTATTGCCCAAGATGCTGCATAATTTCATGCGGCTTTTTGTGGAGGGCAGCAGCCATAAAATCAACAAACGCCGCTATATACTCAGAAAAATTTTCTATCCCAAAATGACGTTCCTCTGGCCTTCCTGAAGCAAATGAAATTGCATCAGTATATTGAAGTTGTACTTCATTCAAAAAGCCCATTACATCATCTCCTATATTATCCAGGAAAGGGTTAATCTCATTTAATGTCTGCATAGGATCTATATAAATTGCGCTATTACTTTCGGGTCACATAAATCATTACTGCACAATGAGTTGTATCTATCCCAATTGCAATATTATTTAACAGTAAAAATTGGCAAATGAATCAGTAAGACTCGGATTAACATTATACCATAGTATGAATCTCGCCTGCCAGGGTATCAATCGCAAAAAGCTGTGAACTACAGGATCAAAAGAATATCTTTCATTGCACTCGTTAGGGAATCCAGGAACATTTTATTATATACCGGTTAACAGTTACTGGTAATCAACAAGAAAGAACATATCTAACACGTCACAACAGCTATACTAAAAACTAAAATAGTTGTTTTTTCATAAAAACAAAAATGATACAAAGAAAATTTCAAGATGTTTTCAATATACTTTATGAATGGTATTCGAAATAGTACGATTGACTTCATATCTGATCATCATTTCTATCCTTTTTTACTGTCCACAGCGTTTATGCATGGCAGTTATCCACCAAAAGCCTGTAGCAACAGCACTTTGATCCGCTATGTGCTATCAGTAGGCGTTATTGGTCAAAATGACATTTATTAAAATAAAACATAATTTATTTTAAGATAAAAAGCGAGCCATTATTTCTATGGTGAATAACACAATAAGGTCTATATAAAAAACTACTCTCCGTTTATCTACTATAAAAAGCAGCATTTCATTTCAAAACGTGGTCAATATTTGCAGGGTGATGAGCCGCATAATATTAATAGTCATTTGGACAATTATTAAATTACTGCCAAATAAACCATTTAACAGCATGAAGCCACTAAATGGTCAGATTATCTTTCAGCGTTCAGGTACCCCTTTTTGTAAAGGAAATAAATTCCTTTCAATATTAATAATAGTTTTTTCGTTTTCGGGGATGGACATTCGGGGTTAATACAGAGAAGTTAGCTATAATCAGTTTTTGAAGTTGTTGTGCAGATTATATCTCCGGGAAATAAAACAGCTGGATTAAATCTATTCTATTATTTAGATAAAAAAAAGATTTTGTAATACTGTATCCGGTTGAAAACGCCGCGTAGCAAAATTATCGGGTAAAGAAGTGATGCTAAAAATTTCCTATCTTAGTGCGACCCTACATAAGTAGCAATTATAACCCAAAATAGTTGTCACCCGAATGTTCAACACACTAACCAGTCTCCTGGGTACCACCATTGATGCAGCCAACATCATTGCGTTCCTGGAGCAGCAAGGATTTAAATATCCCAAAAAGCCGTTTATTTCTAACCGTAGCGCGGAAACATCCTATTGGCTGGAAAATAAAAAGCTGGGATTGGATTTACTATTTGATGCCCAACCATACCTGCCGGAATATCCGCTGGTACAGGGCGATAAAAAAGGCGTGTTTATACCACGCCTGGTATCCGCCAGGTGGTACAACAACAAATCAGCGGCTGTATTTCCCGGCCCGATTGATTTTAATGCCACATTCAGTGACCTGATTGCAGCCTTGGGCACGCCTTCCATTAAAAGCAGTGATATATCACCTATATGGCTCAACGAAGATGGCAGCGAAAGCTTTTACCGCTGGCGAGTGACACTGAATAAAGAAAAACGCATTAGCTGGGGACCGGAATTTACAGATGAACAACGCGTGAAAGATATAGTGCTGGCGCTGGATTACAGCAGTCCTCTTTTCCACCTGTACAACGAAATAAATTACGAGACGCTTACGCAATTTGAAAAAGAGCAAAGCTTTTCCAAAATCTCCACCCTTATGTTCCTGCAGTGGGCATTGGATAGAGAGCTGATTGCCGGCGATGGCTATACCTCCGTACTGGACTGGGTGCGCAGCATCAACAGGGGATATGTTACGAAACACAACTTTGCTGCTGAACAGGTATTCATCAACACGTACACGCTGAACCTAAGCGGACATGATGTACACTACCACCACGATCTCGCTTTTACATTTTTAAAAGATCCCGCGCAGCGGAATAATTACCTGGGAGCCGCTTCCATGACAACATTGAATGCGATCCCCTTCGACCGGGAACATTATGATATGGTAGTCCCCATACTGGACCGCCGCCTGAAAGAGTACCAGCAGCATAAATTTGCAAAGAGCAAAAAGCAGATATAAAGCAGTAAGCCCGTCGATCGACGGGCTTACTGCTTTATGTAAAACGGCGTCAAAACTTACCGGCAAATTCCTGCCATTTGCCGCCCATTTGTTTGGCATTCGCCTATATAGTGTTGACCGCTGGCATAGTTCGCGGTAGTTTTATGGAAAAGATTAACCATGACAGACGAACAACAGATATACGCAAAAACAGCTGCCATGAAATTGATGTTTCAGGAGCCCAGCCGCGAGTTATTTGAAACGCTGTTTACAAAAGACTGCGACTATGTTACTTTCATGGGGCAGCATTTTAAAGGAATAAATCAAAACCTCGCCGCACACCGCAAGCTGGCGAGCACCTGGCTTTTCAGAGGTGCCGAGTTAGTAAGTGAGATCAAACAAATTAAATTTATGAGTGAAGATGTAGCAGTTGTAATTACAGAAGGTGCGATTAAATTCAGGTGGCAAAAATCAGTAACGCAAAACAGGTTATCAATTAATACCAATGTATTTATAAAAACGGATGGAGAGTGGAAACTGGCATCCTTTCAGAATACCCGGCAGCAGCGGCCAGGATTGATGCAACGGTTGATGATGATAAGCTAATTACATTTAGGTTTAATTAGTAAAGTACCTCTAAAGTGTATCTGCCACCATATCAAAAGCCGTAAAGAACTGATACAGCTTGCTCTCCACTATAACTCTGGACTCTAACTGATACTCAACATCGAAGAGTAATGGTTCAAGGTATTTTTTACGGGAATAAATTATGGGAGGAAAGTTAACACCGAGGAATTCAAGATCTTTCCGTACCTGATCTTGGATAGCATTTTTCAGCAGCTTATTCGGGATAAAAAGATGATTTTCCCGGTCATACTCTAAATAGATTTTCGGATTATACTGAGGCAAATCGGGTTTAAGTAAACCCATGGGCATATTGCTTCTTTTTACTTTTTTATTAACGTCAGCGTCTACAATAAAAAAGTTGGCCCAGTCCCAGCCAAATTGATCTTTCAATGATGGATCATAATGATCAAGCTCACCACAGAAAGCATATTTAGGTGTTTTGGGAAAGGCACCCAACACCCAATATTCCGGGGCAAACCCTGAGTGGTCATGCAATAGTTTTTCTGTATAGGCACAAATTCCGGACTGTACCCAAATCAGATTTGCTACAATATCATAATAGTATTTCCCATTGGAAGAACTATAAATAGTATGCTTTTTATTTTTGGTTTTCAGGGTATCCAGCCACGCTTTGTATTGTGTAGCCAGTATCAAACTTTTATCAATCTTTCGCATGTATTGATCATTCAGTTTTCCAGGCCAGCTTTTCGGCCAGGGTCTTATAGCGTATTAGTTTTTCACGTGCTTCAGCAGTTTTCAACTTTCCATCCTCTTTAAACTTATCTATTTGATTTTTTAGCATCGACAGCTCCACAATAGCATTTGCACGCGTTTCTGTGTTAGTATCATCTATATCGAATACCTTTTTTAGAATCAAATCATAATCAAGATAACGGGGATCTACGAAATAATTATCTACATGGTTTTCCCCTTCATAATATTTATCACGATAGACATTCCAATTCTTATCAAACTTCAACTCTACAATCTCCCAGGGTTCAAAAGATGAAGCGATTATAGGGGAATGCGTAGAGAAAAAGAATTGACTGTTAGTAGTAAGGCTAATGTAATAATCAATAATTGTTCGCTGCAAATCAGGATACAACGACCTTTCAGGTTCATCATATAAAATCTGGCACTTATCAGGTTTCAGCAGGTATAGTGGTAACGCTGATAACATCACTTGTTTCGTTCCGGTACTTAGTAAACCATTAGGAACTTCCTTTCCATTAAAATCCTCTACTTTAAGAAAACCAATATCGTCTTTCCCATGAAATTCCAATATGGTTTTAACACGCAAACCAAAATTTTTCAATAATGGATCAAGACATTTATCTGCAATATCCTGTACTGGACTAGGCGCTTCTTTACGCCATTTTTCAAGGTTCTTTACCGCTTTCTGTATCTCTTTAATATTAGTTGTTCTTTCAGCAACATGAGATATTTCCTGCCTTATCTTTATTTCCTCTTCCTGATACTTCTGAATGTCACTAAGAATGATATTCCATGCATTTGCGGCTGAGTATGTAGAAAAATCAATAATATTTTTTGATTGAAGATTCTGCCTATCTGTTTGATCTACTTCCAATTTATAATCCAGATCCGCAGGGAAGTAGATAGAATGAGGTTTAAAAGCACTAAAATACTCTTTTGCCTTCATTGTTAATTCTGCAAACAACAACTCTTCTCTTTCTTGACTTAAATAGATATCGTAGTCATAAAGCTGATTATCATTATCATCATCATCATTATAACCTACACTCCTGACCACAATAATGTCCTCAAATTCAAACTCCAACCTAACATCAAATATTTCATCCAATTCTCCAAGTTCTTTAAACTTTTCGGCGTCATGTGATAATAAAGATATCAACTTCAGCAACGTCGTCTTTCCTGTACCACTTTGACCAATAATACACACCTTGTCCAAAGCCCTTCCTGCTTTGGGATGTCCTTTAGGATAAGTGAGATCAATATGTAAATCTTTAAAATGATGTAGATTAGGAATTGTAATGCTTCTTACTTTCATTACAGCAGGTTTATTCTGGAGTTTTAAATAAGATTTCTAAGATAAGAAAATGGATTATAAACAAAAAACCTGTCTCTTAATTGAGACAGGTTTTATTCTGTGATCCCGCTGGGACTCGAACCCAGGGCCCATACATTAAAAGTGTATTGCTCTACCAACTGAGCTACGGAATCAATCACCCCTCGTTTGTAACGGGAGTGCAAAGATAGGAATTATCTGATTCCCACCAAATTTTTTTGAAAAAATATTTAAACCTCTGAAAATGAGTAGTTTATTTACCCGTAAAAATCGCTTTATAGCGAATCACCGGATCATCCTTCTGCGATGGGTCCAGGATATGTAACTGGTTATACTTACCCGCTACCCAATCCGCTACTGCATTATCATAATACGGTGAACCTGGATTACCACTCTGCCCTCCAGGATAGATGCCATAAGCCTCCGTTTTGCCTGTCAACTGTACGATCATCCTCCAGGAAGGACCATGCGTTTTCTTCGTAGCATTCACCACATTGGCGCCGCCACCTGTATTCAGGTTCATCGCACTGAATGCTGGTAATGCTCTCGTTAAATGACGGATATCCGTACCACGGTATTTACCCCAAGCAAGCTTGCCTGACTTATCTACCGGCGCTAAATCATTCACTGTAGCTACAAAAGATGCATATACCAGATCTGATAACGTCTCTTTCTGTGGGGTGTGAATATTATCAATGAAATGTACACTCGTATCTTTCAACAACATCATCAACGTTGCCACCGTTTGCGGGAATGGCAACCATACACTGTCTGCCGGCTTCACATTATCCAACCACAACGTATCTTCGAAATGAGTCCACATCACGTTGAAGATAGTACCAGCACGACTATCAGCAGATTGTACTGCATCCCAGTCGCTCAGCTCCTTCCAGTACCCACGCTGCTGCGCACTTAATGCGGCCGTATCCATATGCTGCTTAAACAACTTGATTGCTGTAGCAGCAAAGAGGTTCTTGTTATCATTTTGCAAGCCCATCATATCCTGAGGCGTAATACCATTCATCTCCGCTAACCTTTCATTGATACGCTTTCCACGATACAAATCAAACTGACCATACAAATTATACGGATAGGTTTCATCTGTTGCACGCTGGTTGGCTGAGCTAACAAAACCCCTTGCCGGATTCTTGATATGCGGCAGCTCTTCATGTGGAATATATCCCTGCCATGCATAGGTGCTATCACCTCCTGGCATCACCAGTTTTCCCTGGTCTTTCCAACGTGTCGGAAACTGTCCGTTATGCCAAATGGCTATGTCGCCGTCTTTATCTGCAAATACGAAGTTCTGCGCCGGACACTGGTATGTACTCAATGCATCAAGGTAGTCGTCGTAATTCTTAGCCCTGTTCAGTTTCAGGAAGGTCAGAAACTCATTGGAAGGGTCCAGCGCTTTCCAGTGCATCGCCAGGAAATGCTGCCCTGTAATCTGTTCAGGGAAAGTATTATCAAACATTACCGGGCCCCAAACAGTATAAGCCACGGTATCTAGTACAGTGGCACCACCGCGCACTTTAATATTTTCAATACGAAGGTCAGCTTTGCGATAGCTGCCATTAAACATATATTCTGTTTTACCATTACGGAAATCCATACGGTAAAAATCTTTTACATCTTCTTCTCCATTCGTAACGCCCCAGGCTATATGATCATTGAAGCCAATAATCACGCCTGGCGCACCTGGTAAACTGGCGCCATATACGTTCATGGCTGGCGTGTGTATCTGTACTTCGTACCAAAGACTAGGCAAGCTCAATCCAAGATGCGGATCGCTACAAAGAATAGGCGCGCCCAATCTTGTTTTACTTCCTGCTACCGCCCAGTTATTACTACCGTTTGCAGGATCGGGATTGTTCATCTTATATTTCATATAAGCGGCATCCATCTCCAGTATACTATCAGGTGGCGGCACCGCTTTCACGGTAGCAGGCGAATACATCGTTCCCTTAGGAATGATAGGATCCGTACTATCCAGGAAATCCGGGTACATTAAATTAAAATCTCTGATGTCATAATACTGACGCGCTTTCGTATAGCCAAGGTCGTTAGCAAACCCTGATAAATCATGCGCCATATATTTTAACAGGTATGCAGCATTGATTAACTCCCACTTCTGTGGTTTGTAGTCCAGCAGCTTGTATTCAACAGGCAATGTAGCATCTGTTAAGGTAGAGATATAAGCATTTACACCTGCAGTATAAGATTCCAGCGCTTCTTTGGTGTCAGGATTTTCCATCATCATCTTCAATGCCTGCTCAGCGGCATATCCCATTCCTCTCCTCCGGGCTTCCCGATCATAATTGATCATCTGAGGTCCGAGGATTTCTGACAAACGGCCTGCAGATGCAAATGTCTGCAACTCCATCTGCCAAAGCCTGTCACGCGCGGTGACATATCCTTGCACATAATAAGCATCTGCCGCATTGGAAGCGAAGATATGCGGCACCATACGGTCATCAAACCATACTTCCGCACTACCCTTGAAACCTGGTAGCTTGATTTGCTCTTTTTTCTCATCAATGGGTTCGGCATTTACCCAAAAGCCCTGCTGGGGACTTAACAATTTTCCTAATGGAGGAACGGAACCTATTTTAGTGTTCAACGCCCAGGTCAACGATAAAGTGATGGCGCCGGTTATCACTGCGGGGATTATTCTCATATTAATTCATGGGATGTAATATGTAAAATACATCAAATTTGTTTGAAAACAATCATTGTTTTAAGACATCTAACAACTGCTGTATTTCCGCAGTGGTATTGAAGCTATGCAATACAACGCGTAGTCGTTCTTCCCCCTTTGGCACCGTAGGATGTAATATCGGTCTTACGTCCAAACCAGCTGCCTCCAATGCTGCTGCCAACGTTCTCGTATACGCGTTACCTTTAGTAATAATAGCCTGTATCGGTGTATCGCTATTGATTAATGTGAGATGCCCGGCATTTTTTCTGAAATAAGCAATAAGTGCTTGCAAAGATGCCCTCGCATCTTTCATATAGGGAAATAAACTGTAAGCCGCCTGAATAGTAGCAATAGCCGTTGGCGGTAATGCTGTTGTATAAATAAATGCCCTGCAGAAGTTGATCAGATAATCTCTCAACACCTCAGATCCCAACACCACAGCACCATGACAACCTACCGCCTTTCCAAAAGTATGTACTCTCGCAAAACATTGATCTGCCAGTCCTAAATGCTGTACCAGCCCTTCTCCCCTGCTGCCTATCACGCCGGTAGCATGTGCTTCATCCACTATCAGCTGGCAGTTCAGCTCTTTACACATCGGCGCAATCAGCGCCAACGGCGCCATATCACCATCCATAGAATATACCGATTCTACGGCCACAAATATATTCCCGCTCCCACGCTCTATCTTCTGTTGCAGGTCGATCATATCATTGTGCTTAAACGCCCATGACTGTGCGTTCGATAATCGGATACCATCGCGTATGCTGGCATGTATCAATTGATCGTAAATAATAGTATCACCTTTTTGCGGCACCGTCGAAAAGAGTCCCAGGTTTGCATCATAGCCCGAATTAAAAATCAGCGCTGCCGGCGCGTGATGAAAAACGGCCAGGTCCTGTTCTGCTTCAGCTATCCAGGGATAATTTCCTGCAAGCAACCGGGAACCTGTACTACCCACCAGGTAAGGCCTTTCCTGTAAAAGGTTATGCACAGCCTCCTGCATAGCCGCACTGCGCGCAAGTCCCAGGTAATCGTTGGAACAGAAATCGACCAAAGCGCCCGACAGGCGCAGGCTACGAAAGGAGTGCGCTTCGCGGCGCTCCTGTAACTGCTTACGTAATATATCTTCCATGGTACTGATTCTTATGCCAAACCTGGCAAATTAACCGAATGACGCGTATCTTCGCAAAAATTATCTCACTGCTGATATTATGAGTAAAGTTTCTATATTAGGCCTGAAACTCCCAACGGATCCCCGCTGGGTAAACCTCGCCGCTATTTCCTTACAGGATATTCTGACAGACCACGCCTATTGCGAACAAAAGGCTGCTTCTTCAGCGATATCCCTCATCCAACGCAATCCCGACAGAGAAAGACTGGTAGCCGAACTAGCTCCCATCGTTACGGAAGAATGGGGCCATTTCCGCCAGGTACTCGCCGAACTGAAAAAAAGAGGCCTCCCTCTGGGTAAACAAAGAAAGGACGAATATGTTAACGCCCTGCTGAACTTTAAAGTAAAAGGCGGCAGCGCGGAAGACTCCCTCCTCGACAACCTCCTCATCTTCGCCCTCATCGAAGCACGTAGCTGCGAACGTTTCCGACTACTTAGCGAAGGCCTCGAAGATGAATACCTCCGCGAATTCTATCGTAAGTTCATGGTATCTGAAGCAGGCCACTATCGCCTCTTCATCGACCTGGCCAATGAATATTTCCAGGAAGATAAAGTAAAAAACCGCTGGCAGGAATGGCTGCGCCAGGAAGCTGAAATCCTTAAAGAGATTGAAGTTCGTGGAGACAGAATGCACTAGAAATTAAAGCCCAGGTTGACATAAAACTTCAACCTCCCACTCTGATCACTATACATCATAGTGGCCTCAATAGGCCCAAGCCGGCTACTGTAGCCAGCTCCAAGTCCATAGCCACTCAGATATTTATATTTACCGGTGGTGCTGGCGTTTAAATCATATACGGCAGCACCTACCCTCGGTATCGCAAATACGTTTCTTAACACCTCCCATTGCCACGCCACCTGCACCGCACTGATACTAGTGGTATTCACCTCCCCCTCATACAATCCCACAAACGGCACCTGATTATGCATCACATCATTCATACCACCCACAAAATAAGTATTCACACCTGATACTTCTCTTCCGAAATTTACCATGCCTGTAGCATCTAATTCCAATGCAGACCTGTCATTAAACGGAATATAATATTTCAACTTCAGATTTGCATACTGGAAGTTCTGAAAGCTAATACCAACGCTGTCTACATCTATCGGCGTTCCATTCACACTCACCCTGATACCGGAATGCTGATTGTAAATATATCCCGACTGAAAATCCAGCAACATACCACTGGTAGGATACATCTTTCTGTCAAGCGAGTTAATACCAAAATATCCATATGAATTCAACTGATTGGTACTTCCTCTTAACTCCAGATAAGGACTGAAAGTAGGTTTATATTTGATATACTCCCAGCGTGTACCAGCCCCCATAGCCATTATACCATTAAATGCAAATTGTACGTTCATCCCTACATTCGCATATTTATTACGGTATTGCTGCATTTTATCAAAATGCTCATCATAGAAATTAATCCCATTATTTTCATAGTAGGTATTCAGGCCGAAACCGAAGTTCCGCCTGCGTCCTAGGTACTTGAAATACTCTGCCTTTAATCGCGGATTTTCACTGATGCCCAGCGTTACAAAGGAGCGGGAGTTTTTGATAATAAAATTTCTTTGGGTTAGGTTAATGATCGCCATAGCATTGGTAAACGTATTATAGTTCAACGCAAACTTCACGGCTGTCAGCGAGTTCTCCTCCGCAGTAATATCCATCCGGCTTTTACCATACCCTTCGGGAGAAAGACTATAGGTGATCAGTTTATAGAAACGTGTACCAAAAACATTATCCACTGCACTCTTCAGCTGCTCTGCGCTGTAACAGCCCCCAGGCTTGAGTCGCAGACGCTGAATAAAAAATTTCTCATCGGAATGTACTAAACCGCTTACATGTATACTACTTATTTCAATATCTGTAGAATATGGTAAACGATTAGCCACAAAGGATGCTGGCTGAATCTCATTCAACGAATCTGCCAGATGCCTGAAGTAAGGATACATTTCGCGACCTACACGTTTTCCGGCTTCAATGATAGAATCCACACTACCAAAACTCGCTGCAGAATAAGGTTCCAGCTCTTTCTGCAAAGAAATATATACGTCGCATAACTTCCTTTCCATTTCAAAATCGGAAGCATCTTTATAAAAACCTAACTGGTAAATAATATCAATGGGCGTTATCAGCTGATCAGCTTTTCTCAGTCCACCGCTTACATTAGAGCCAATAACAATATCAGCGCCCATATCTTTGGCGGTGACAACCGGAAAGTTACGAACTACGCCGCCATCTACCAGCTTATGTTTGCCGATAGTAACCGCCGTAAAGATAGAGGGGATGGCCATACTGGCGCGCAGGCTCGTTACCAGTTCGCCACTATCCAGTGTCACGATTTGTCCGGTGGCTACGTCAGTGGCTATACATTTAAAGGGAATATTAAATTTTGTAAAGTCTTTTTCATCTTTTGCAGGCCAGCATAATTTAGCGAGCTGCAGCCATAGCGCCTCCCCGGAAATCACGCCGGATGCTAGTTTTGGCCTGCCATATTCAAATGGAATTTCTATAATATACTTGTTGTATTCCGCTTTTTCTTCATAAGCGATGTCTCTGATCGTAGGTTGATTACTGAACAGGGAATTCCAGTCCATCTTCCTGGCTACCGCTTCAATGGAATCACCACTATAACCTAACGCGTACAGGCCTCCGATAATGCTTCCCATACTCGTTCCCGTTACATAGTCTATTTTCAGGCCCGCACTATCAAGCGCCTCCAGTATGCCAATATGCGCTAATCCCCTGGCGCCGCCACCACTAAGGGTGAGGCCCAGTTTGGGGCGCTTAGCCTCCTGCTGCCCATTGGCAACGGTATACATACCTAGAAATACGACTAATAAGATGCTGCTAATGATTCGGTAACGTCCTGGGTTCATGGTTCTGATTGCACTATTCTAAAGATAAAGAAAGATTGTATGCGGAACTTCTCCTTTTCCTGTTTGATACTCGATAAATATTTATTAATTTATGGGGATATCATTATTCCACAGATTTATTCCATCCATCCATTTTACACGTTCATGGAAACACTAACCAGATCTAAATCCATTTCTGCCACGAAAAACATCTGGCAGGTAATCCTGGCTTCATCAGCAGGTACACTGATAGAATGGTACGACTTCTACATTTTTGGTAGTTTGTCTGCCATTATCTCGGAAAAGTTCTTCCCCCCGAGCAACCCTGACCTGGCCTATATTGCGACGCTGGCCTTTTTTGCCGCCGGCTTTATCGTAAGGCCTTTCGGAGCTATCGTTTTTGGCCGCCTGGGCGACATCGCCGGCAGGAAATACACCTTCCTGCTTACGCTGCTGATCATGGGTGGATCTACATTTGCCATAGGCCTCATTCCTAGCTATCAAACGGCGGGCATCATAGCGCCGGCGCTGGTATTGATACTACGGCTCCTTCAAGGCCTTGCACTGGGCGGAGAATACGGCGGCGCTGCTACCTATGTAGCGGAACACTCGCCTGCCGATAAACGCGGCTATTATACCAGCTTTATTCAAACTACCGCCACCCTCGGACTCTTTGTATCGCTGGGCGTTATCCTCGCCACCCGCACCAGCATGTCGTCAGATGCCTTCAACAGCTGGGGATGGCGCATTCCTTTCCTCCTGAGCATTTTACTGGTGATCATGTCTTACTATATACGTATACGACTACACGAATCGCCTTTATTTGCACAAATGAAAAAAGAAGGTAAAACTTCTGCTAACCCAATCAAAGAAAGCTTTGGCAATAAAGAAAACCTGAAACTGGTACTCATCGCACTTTTCGGCGCAGCCATGGGGCAAGGCGTGGTATGGTATACCGGGCAATTTTATGCGTTGTCTTTCCTCCAAAAAACAATGAACATAGAATTTGTGCAGTCGAACCTCATTATAGCGGCAGCACTGCTTTTAGGTACGCCTTTCTTCATCTATTTTGGTAGTCTCTCCGATAGGATAGGTCGTAAAAAGATCATGCTCAGCGGCATGCTCATAGCGGCACTGGCATATTTCCCCATCTATTCCGCTATGGACAACATCGGTAATGTCAGCAAAAAAACGGAAGACGTCTCCCAATATCGGATTGAAACTAATTCACATACCAACGATCAAGGAGAGACCATACTGGTAACCACCAAAATACATATGTTTACCGATGGCACCACACTCAAAACCACTGGCAGTAAAGAAGAGAAAAATGAGAAGAATGAAATCACGGTGAGTCGTACCAACATGATATTCCTGATACTATTAGTTTTTGTACAGGTATTCTTTGTAACGATGGTATATGCGCCTATAGCGGCTTTCCTTGTAGAGCTGTTCCCTACGCGCATACGCTATACCTCTATGTCGCTGCCGTATCATATTGGCAATGGTGTATTCGGAGGCTTGCTGCCTACCATCTCCACCATCCTGGTGACAGACTATAAGCATCATCTGGCGGGATTGGTATATCCAATTGCTATCGCATTGATTTGTTTTGTGGTGGGGTTGTTTACAATCAAGGATAATAGAGGGGCTGCACTCTGACAGCTAGGCATATTTACAAAAAAGCGCTGATGCCTTTGGCATCAGCGCTTTTTTGTGCGGGGAATTTTTTTGGACTACGACTAGAAAAAATCCCCCCGCACCCCCATTATAATAACTGTTGCTGAAATACCGCTAACAACGGTGCCAGTTGCAAATCAGGATGTCCCGCCTGCAATTCTTTTATTTTAGCAATATACGTTTTCAGAAACTGTTGATGCTGCGATGTAGCCGGATTAAAAGGCCTGTGCGCCGCCGCCCTGTTGATATCTGCAATGGTATGCAATATCTCCTGGGATGCAGGATGAATACAATTTTGCACTACTTTCTCCCACACATAGGCAATCGCCTGATCGTTGGGATGTACCATATCTTCTTTATAAAAACGATAATCGCGTAAATCATCTATCACCAGCTCATAGGCAGGGAAATAATACAATCTGTCGAATTTATTGACAAGATGATGCACTGCCTGTAGCAGCACCGCTTTGCTGAGATTATTTTCTACCACCCCATCTCGTATATACCTCACCGGACTCACTGTAAACAGCAGCTTGGCTTTCTTGTTACGGAAAAACAGCCGATGCATAACGTTATCCAATGCTGTAATGATTTCTTCGGCAGATATCAGCTTTTTATAGAAATGTCCAGCCGGCACTTTGTGATTATTGGCTACCAGCTTATTATTTTCTTTGAGAAAATGAGCGTGTGCAGACCCCAGCGTGATAACGAGCCAGTCTGCCTGCTCCAGAAAAACAGCCGCCTCCTGTTGGTGCTGGTTAATTCGCGCCAGAACTACATCAGGATTAGCATCAGAAAACCGGCTATGATGATCCCAGCTATGCCAAAGATCATTGTGCAGGAAAAGATCATTTTTCGTATATACTTTCCCGTCAAGATAGGAAGTGAGCGCATGTGTTATGCTCAACGGATTGAAGAGTATCCCATGCGGGTTGATATTGACATCGAAACGGTGTGACTGTAACTGTGCGCCTATTTCTTCTGCAAAGCAGGAGCCCATCAGCAGCAGTTTATCACTGTACTCCACCGCCTGTTCCAATGGCGTTATAGGAAAGCTAAGGTGAAATTGCATGTAATGCTGTTAATCTTTAAAAACTTTATCCGCCAGTGCCTGTGCATGAAGCAGTGCTTCACGGTCCAGCGTTAGCGGCGCCTGTTTTTGTTCACAGAAAGCAATCAGGTTTTCGGTGGCCAGGTTGCCTACCAGCTCATCTTTAGCCATAGGACAGCCACCAATGCCTTTAAGGGCGCTATCGAACCTACGACAGCCATGCTCCCAGGCCGCCTGTACTTTCTCCTCCCAGTTGTGTGGCGCGGCATGAAAATGCGCACCAAATTCCACTTTGGGATATGCAGGTATAAGATGACTGAATAAATTGGAAATCGTTGCTGGATCTGCAACACCTACAGTATCTGCCAGGGAAATCGTATTGATCTCCATCTTCACCATTTCTTCTACCCAACGTAATACTATCTCCGGGCTATAGGCATCTCCGTAAGGATTACCAAAGCCCATGGAAATATATACCACCAGTTCTTTATTATTTTTCAGACAGAGTTCCTGCATGGTATGTACCTGCTCCAGCGATTCCGCAATCGTTTTGTTCGTATTGCGAAGCTGAAATGTTTCTGATACAGAGAAAGGAAATCCCAGGTAACGTATTTCATCAAATGTCACTGCCTCTTCCGCTCCACGAACATTAGCCACTATAGCCAGCAGCTTACTTTTGCTGCCATCCAGCTGCAAACGGGGCAATACCTGCGCGGTATCGGCCATCTGCGGGATAGCTTTAGGAGATACGAAACTGCCGAAATCAAGGGTATCAAATCCTACTTTCAACAGTGCATTGAGGTACTGCACCTTTTCATCCGTGCTGATCAACCGGTGCCAGCCTTGCATGGCGTCTCTTGGGCATTCTATCAGTTTAAGCATATGCGATGTTTGGAATTGGCAGTGAGTAAACAGGCGGTTTAGAGTCGCTGTTTCATGGCTTCGTACAGGATAATACCTGCGGCCACAGAAACGTTGAACGACTCAAAATTACCGGCCATGGGTATACGGAATAATACATCTGAGGCCTTTTGTAAGGCCGGATAAACACCATTATCCTCAGAGCCCATGATAACCGCTACTGGTTCTGTAAAGTCACAGTCGAATAATTTGGTTTCAGTTTCCATTTCGCTGGTCAGCACTTTAATACCATTCAGGTGAAGGGTATCAATAGCTTTCAGCAAACTATTCACGCGGCAGATAGCAATTTTTTCCAGCGCGCCGGCAGAAGATTTCATTGCTTCTTCATTGAGGGAAGCCACGCCTTTATCAGGGATGATAATGGCCTGGGCACCACAGCAAACGGCACTGCGGGCAATAGCCCCAATGTTCCTTACATCAGTAATGCCATCGAGGATCAGGAATAAAGGCGTTTGTCCTTGCTCTGTTACATGCGAAATCACATCCTGAAGGTCCAGGTAAGTAACGTTACCGGCAAGGGCAATAACACCCTGGTGATTAGCCTGGGTAAGCCCATTCAGCTTTTCCACCGGTACCAGGTTAACGGGTATATTAAAATTTTGTGCTTGTTCTTTGATCTGAGGAATAATATCTCCGGTAGCAGTACGCAACATGAAGATGCGTTCAATAGGTTTGCCACTGTTGATGGCTTCTATTACTGGCTGGCGGCCGATAATCAGCGACGACTGTTTCGGGCGGGGAGTTGCATATTTCTTGTTATGAAGCCCCCCTGGTTTCTTATTAAATTTTCTTTCCATTGCCGCAAAGATACTCTTCCTTGCTGACATAGCGATTAATACCCTAACAGCTTCAGTTTGAGTCGCTGTATAGCCGCTACAGACAATGAGTCGGTAATTTCGAAATCCCTTACCATCCTGTATGCTTCCTCAAAAGGTACTTTTTTTACTGTCAACTGCTCGGTTTCTTCCGGCGTAGATTCGCCCTGCTCCAGTCCCCTGGCCAGGTAAATCACCGCAATTTCATCTGTAACAGAGTTAGACGTATCCAGCTTTACCAGCAGTTCATATTCTTTTGCTATCAGGCCGGTTTCTTCCAGCAGCTCTCTCCTGGCGGCATCCAGCGGATCTTCATCCAATGCGCCGCCACCTTCCGGTATCTCCCAGCTAAAACGCCCCAGCGGAAAACGATACTGTCCCACCAGATAAGTATTCATTTCTTCATCCAGGGCAATGACGCCCACCGCAATATTCTTGAAGTGCACTACCCCGTAAATGCCGGCATTACCAGCAGGGTTCAGCCCTTCGTGATGCGTAATGCTGATCCAGTTGTTCTCATATTTCGTTTCACTGGAATGAATTTTCCAGGGATTTTTGTGCATATCCATCCTGCAAATAAAATGAAAATAGATGATGATAAATTATACGGACAGATAATAATAGAAAGAATTTGAATCTTTTTTATATCCTTTTTTTTCATACAGTGACTGCGCGTTGGTGTTAGACACATATGTCTGCAACATCAGCCACGCCGCATCGGTTTTCTTAGCAAGCGCCTGTGCGGCATCCAGCAAGATGGAGCCCGCACCTTTACTACGATGCTCTTCCAATACAAAAAGGTCGTTCAGCAACCAGGCTTTTTTCATAGACACCGAACTAAAAATTGGGTATAACTGCACAAAACCCACAATTTCATCCAAATCCATCGCCACATAAATGATGCTGTCCTGCTTCTCTATCCTTTCGTTGATATACTTCAGGGCGCCGTTGAAATCAGGAGCCTGATCATAATAGCTGCGATATGCATCAAATAAAACGGCTACTTCATTGGTGTGAAGCTCTGTGGCACGTACTACTTCCATAAGATATATTTTATTAAGATTTTTCAGTCTCAAATTAACTCCTTTTCAGGAGAAATAGTTCAGGGGATTTTCGCGCAACATGTAAGATACGCCTGCGGCGATTTTCACGCAAAGCAGCAAAAGGAGCAAAGCAGCAAAGACCTGCGTTGTGTTGTCCTTTAAGAGAAAATGATTTTCTGCTAAAACAACATAACATATTCCTTTGCTGCTTTGCTCCTTTTGCTGCTTTGCGACAAACAAAAGCGCCGAAGGCGCCAAAGTAATAGCCCAGATGCCTGATCCGGTAGATACCGGCGCGGCATCTGACTATACTTCTACCTTAAAAAAAAATACATCCTTTCGTATAGCTATTACTGTTGGGATGCCAGTTTCTTATTTTTTGCCACTGCATTATTTACAAGATATACACCACCCAGTGTCACCAAACTACCCAGTCCCATCAACCATGTCAATCCTTCTCTCAATAACAACCAGCCTAACAGTACCGCCACGATCGGATTAATATAAGCGTATACGCTTGCCAGTGAGGGCGGCAAATTATTTAACACAAATACATAGGCAGAATAACTCAGCAACGACCCCACAAAAATCAGGTAGAGCAGGCTTTCCCATAATTCGCTGTCAAAGCTGGATAGTGTGATATGCTGCCCCATAAATAAAGTGGATATCACCAACATCACCACTCCACTGAAAAACATCTGGAAGCCTGCGCCATACAAAAAGTGTACACCTAAAGCCCACTTAGCCGTCAGTACAGATCCTAATGCCCAGAAGATACAGGCCATGAATGATAACAGGATGCCAAACTGAAAATCAGGATTTACCAAACTGGAAAGATAGTTATAGAAAATACCCGCCACTCCTGCAAATCCCAGTATCAAGCCAATGATCAGCTGTATGCTGATCCTGGTGCGTTGTACCAGGAAATAACTGAACAGCGTAATCCAGATAGGCACTGTAGCCGCAATGATAGCGCCAAGGCCACTGGGTATATATTGCATGGCCCATGTCAATAATCCATTACTACCACACAACATCAACAAACCGATCACAAACAATTTGGATAACACAATACGTTCTGGCAGCTTATATCCACGTATCAGGAAGAAAAGAATGATAAGGAGGCCTGCAGCTCCCTGACGTAGGCCCGCCAACGTGATACCGTGTATATGCCTTACGCCCACCCTGGCGGCGAGGTAGGTGGTTCCCCAGAATACGCTTACGATGGCCAACGCAATGTAAGCCGTGCGTGTTGACTTACGCATCTCTTTATTATTTATGGATTAACAATTGTTGTATGGTTGCCCATACCATCTCTATATCTTTATCGGTAGTACGCCAGTTCACCAAAGCCGCTCTGATGGCTGGTTGTCCGTTATAAACGGTGCGGGTCATATACACTATGCCACTATTATTGATACGCTCCAGGAACTGATCTACGGCGCTAGCCTGTTCCTCTGCTTCCACGTCCATAGTAAAACACACCACGCATAAACGGACCGGGGCCAATAGTTTCAGCACAGGCTCGGAAGCAATGTATGTTCCGAGCTTTCTTGCCAGGCGTACATTATTTTCTACGATATAACTGTATCCTTCTTTTCCATAGGCCTGTAGCGTAAACCATACAGGTAAAGCGCGCAGCCTGCGGGAGTTTTCAGGGATATAATTGGAGTAATGAAAAGTTGCAAAAGGATCGCCGAGATAAGCGGCGCCTGGGTTCTGGAATACAGTCAACTGCAATGCCGGATGTTTGGCAAATATCATGGCCGCATCATATGGTACATTGAGCCATTTATGTGCGTCCACAGTGATGCTGTCCGCTTCTTCCCAGCCTTGCAGTAAGTGCGCGAATTCCGCACTGCAGGCGGCGAAGCCGCCAAAGGCAGCATCTACGTGGAGCCAGCAGTTATATTTTTTCTTGATGGCCACCATCGCTGCGATATCATCAAAATCTACGGTATTCACGGTACCAGCACTGGCCACTATAATATAAGGTTGTCCTGGATGTTCACGTAGGTAATATTCTAACGCGTGGAGGTCCATCGCTTCGCGGTTAGGAATGGTAGGAATGCGAACCAGGCTATTCCTTCCTATCCCTAGCATAGACATGGATTTCAATATACTTGAATGCGGCACTGCCGCCAGTACTTTTATTTCTTTGAGTGCGGAGATACCATCTGCCGCAATGTTGACACCTTGCTGCTCACCTACCCACTGGCGTGCAATTGCCATCCCGGTGAAATTAGCCATGGTGGCTCCGCTAACAAAGGCACCCAGGAAATGATCTGGCAATCCAAATAATGCTCTCAGTTGATGCAATACATCTTTTTCCAGCTGTACAGCTACTGATCCGCTATTGGAAGCATTCATATCCAATGCCGAAGTTATCCAGTCACCCATTAATGCAGCTGGTGTAACACCACCTGTTACAAAACCCCAATAGCGTGGCCCAGAGGCAGCTGTAAGTGCATCACCATAATGTTGTCTGAATTTTTCGAGGGTAGCGGCTCCACCCAAACCCGCTATAGGTAAGGAAACAGAGGGAAGCGATCGAATCTCCTTATGCGGCGCTAGTTTATCCGTTGCTGATAAAAATTTGCTGCTGAAGTCTTTCGTAAGTTGTAATAACTGATCTGTGTATTTTAAGTCGTCTGTTAGTCTCATCAGTGCCAATTATTTTATAGAAGAAATCTTTCGCTTTCCCAGCACAAAATTGAGAATAATTAAACTCTGAAAACAGATGCAGTTTTTTGTTTTTTGAGGATATCAGATTTTTTCTTGGGGAGGGAGCCTTCGGCGCCAAACATTTCATGCAAAGCAACATAAGGGGCAAAGCAGCAAAGGATTATGTTATGTGGTTAAGCAAGATTTCTTTTCTTACATAACAACAAAACGCAGGTCTTTGCTGCTTTGCCCCTTATGTTGCTTTGCGGGAAACAAAAGCGCCGAAGGCACCCCTTTGCGGGATAAAAAACTACACCGCGCGAAGCCCGGTAAACAAATCACCACGTTCATGGTCCAGCAACCAGCGCTTACGCCATAATCCGCCGGCATAGCCGGTTAGCGCGCCACCGCTGCCGATAACACGGTGACAAGGTACAATAATAGCCAATGCATTTTTTCCATTGGAAGTACCAACAGCACGAATACCTTTTATATTATTCATACGTCGGGCCAGTTGCATATAGGTAACCGTATGACCATAAGGAATATCCAGGAGGTGCTCCCAGACGTTTTGTTGAAACGTTGTCCCTGTTTGTTGTAACGGTATATCAAACTCGCGCCTGTCGCCAGCGAAATATTCAAACAGTTGCTGAGCGCATTCCAGCAATAGTGGTGGCGCTTGCGGGAAGTCTTCTTCCGGCGAGTCCGTAAAGCTAACGGCATTAATATAAGCCGCAGTGCCTGTGATCAGCACAGGCCCAACGGGGGAGTCTATACGAAGATGATACTGCGTATTCATATAATTTAATGGGGTAGTAGTGTTCTCCAAAGATAAAAAGTTGCATAAGCGGCATGCTCTTTCCAAACACCTGTCAGCTCCTGCAGTTGTGCCGGCGTAGGCTTTGCGCTCAGCTGCAAGCGTTGCTTGATGGCATTATGCAAGCCAGCATCTTCCAGGGGCAAGGCCTCCGGAAAACGGCGGTATTTCATCAGAATGTAATTCGCCGACCAGTTGCCGATACCCTTCAATGCGATCAAACTTTCTCTGGCAGTGACATAATCCTGTTGCAGCAATGCCTCGGCAGTAAGCTCTCCTTTCACCATGGCGTTAGCCACAAAGATCAGGTAGGCAGCCTTACTTCTTGAAAACTGCAACGGAGTAAGCACTTCTGGCGTTAAGGCAGCAATTACTTCCGGTGGAGGGAAAAGATGATAAGTATTACCCGCTACATCCAGCTTGTAGCCAAATTCAGTGATCAATCGCTGGCGCAGCGTATATGCGAAGGCCAGGTTTATCTGCTGCCCGATGATCGTCCAGCAGATGGCTTCAAACAAATCAGGGATACCAACTAAACGCAGCCCTTTATATTGTGCAGGTAATCCTTTCAGTAAAGGATCTTTATCAGTATAACGATAAAACTTATCAAGATTAGCATCTACATCCAGCCAGTGACTCACATACTGCCGAATATACTGCAGCCCTGATTCACTTACCGGCGCCGGCTCATCTGTTGCAGTGAGCGCCACCGGCAATACCTCCACTGTTAACTTATCAGGATCAGGCGCCGACACTGTGATCAACGCTACGCCTCCATCAACGGCCACCAGCCGCTGTAACTGCTCTCCACGAATAAAATGTAATATCTCCTTATCCGAACGCCCCAGAAAACGCAGACACTCCTGGAAGGAAAAATTCTCCGGATTGCTGATTGCTACAAAAATCTCCTGACCCTTCATATCCTACAAAAATAAAAAAATGCACCACAGTACCAAGCCCGATTCTTGCTATTCTTTTCAACTACAATGATTTAACATCTCACTGAAATTACATAAAAAAACAGATCTAATTTTTATTATTTTTGGGCATATCAGATTTTTGCTGCCATGATAAAAACCGCCGAACATCTTTACCTCCAGGTTGCTGATAATATAGAACAGCTGATAGAAAAGGAAGTCCTTAAAATAGGCGAGAAACTCCCTTCTGTACGCAATCTAAGCAAGCAGCAAGGCATTAGCCTCTCCACCGCTTTTCAGGCTTACTATCACCTGGAGTCAAAAGGACTAATAGAATCAAGGCCTAAATCGGGTTACTATATCCGTTTTAATACCCGCCGTCTGCCAGATATCCCCAGCCGCTGCGAACCGGTAAAAAAAGCAGCAGAGGTAACGGTTACAGAAATGGTGCAACAGGTGTTTCACCATATGACCAGCGATGATATCATGAAATTTTCTGTAGCCACGCCCCCTCCTTGTGTATTACCAGCGGCCAAGATGGCAAAGGCAGTAGTACAGGTAATGCGTGAACTGCCACATTATGGTATCGGCTATGAAGGTGTTAGAGGCAACCTCCGGCTACGCCGTCAGATCGCACTACTGTCGCTCAGCTGGGGTGCTGCACATACAGAAAATGATGTGATCACTACCAATGGTTGCGTAGATGCATTGACGTTATGCCTTACCGCCACCACACAACCGGGCGATACCATCGCCATTGAAAGCCCCTCCTATTACGGCGCACTTCAACTGGCGGAAAGCCTGGGCCTGAAAGTACTGGAAGTACCTACACATCCTACTACCGGCGTAGACCTCGCGTATCTCGATAAAGCTATCCCCCGCCACAAGATCAAAGCCTGCCTGTTCGTTCCCAACTTCAACAACCCGTATGGCTGTTGCATGCCGGACCAAAACAAACGTGAGCTGGTAAAGATTGTAGAGAAATATGATATCGCCCTCATCGAAGATGATATCTATGGCGATCTCTATTTTGGTAAACAACGCCCTGCTACCTGTAAAACCTTTGATAAAAAAGGAAATGTCCTCTATTGCAGCTCTATTTCAAAATCAGTAGCACCGGGCTTCCGCGTAGGCTGGACTATCCCCGGAAAATATATCGAGAAGGTAATACAGATGAAGCAAAACCATAGCATCGCCTGCTCTACCGTACCACATGCAGCCGTAGGCTATTTCCTGGAGACAGGTCGCTATGAAAATCATTTGCGTAATCTTCGTAAATCACTGCATACGCAATGTCTGCGTTATACGCAGGCCATTATGGAATACTTCCCTGAAAGTACGCGCGTAACCAGGCCTCAGGGTGGTTGCGTGTTGTGGATAGAGCTGGAAGAACATATCAATACCTTTGAATTGTTCCAGCTGGCACTAAAATCAAAGATCAGCTTCTGCCCAGGAAGGATTTTCTCGCTGCGTGATAGATACTCCAATTGTCTGCGTATCAGTTTCGGCATACCATGGTCCAAACAAGTAGATGACAACCTGAAAACATTAGGGAAATTGATCAGAAAGATGAGTTAATATGTAAATCATTATCTATAAAGAAAGGGCGCCACCAAGCAAAATGGGGGCGCCCTCTTCAGTTAATATGTTGTTGTATTAAGGATTAGCATGTTCCACCGCATATACCAGGTCATCTACATATTTATGCAGTTGCTTCAGGTCATCCGGGTCCAGTTTTTCTGCGGCCAGTTTTTTCTCATAGTCTCTCTTCAAGGCATCTAGTTTATCAACATATTGATTTCCTTTCTGATCACTATTCGTATTTACCAGGTCCGACAGATACTTATGGAACTCATCTGCCATTCTTTTTGCATTTTCTTTTTTAAAGTGCGGCACTGCAATTTTTGCCATAGCAGCATCGATATTGGCAACGATTGTTTCATTCTCTGCCGCTGCGCCACTGGCGGTTCTGTCAGCATCAGCCGTAGCGGCTTCCTGTTCTGATCGCGCCGCTTCATTGGCTTTTTTCTCCGCCTCTCTTTCATCATGTTTCTGAGGGTTCTGGCAAGCTACCGTGGCGGCCAAGGCCAGCATCAGAAAATAACCTGCAGATTTCATAACTATAAAATTAATTGTCTACGAATAATTACATCATATTAAAAACACTATTAGCAGATAGATGGTTTATTGTACAGACTGCAGAGGAGTATAAGACTATGTTAAAAAAGAAAGACGTCCCAACAATAATTGAGACGTCTTTTATTTATCGAGAATAGAAAAAAGCCTGTTAGATTATCAACCTGCGAGTGGATGCACTGCAAACCCGCCATCTACCTGAATTTCAGAGCCAGTGATAAAGCTGGCATTTTCTGAACTAAGAAAGAAAACCAGTTTCGCTACCTCAGCAGGGGCACCAATTCTTTTTAGCGGAATAAGGGTGCTCATGTGTTCTAGCAATTCATCTGAACCACCCGCCTTTCCGAAAATAGGCGTTTTAATAGGGCCAGGACTTACTGTATTCACTCTGATTTTCTTAGCCGCTAGTTCTCTGGACAATGTTCTGGCGAGTGAGTTTAAGGCCGCTTTGCTGGCGGAATAAACAGACGCGCCTGGCATACCTGTAGTGGCGTTAATTGAGGAGAGGAAGATGATGCTGGCACCTTCATTCAGTAATGGTAGCAGGTATTGCGTAGTGAAGAAAGCACCTTTGAAGTTAATGTCCATGGTATTATCGAAGATTGCTTCGTCGGTACCTTCGAAGGCTGCGAATTTCCCTACACCGGCATTCACGAATAATACATCGATGGAGCCATAACGGGTACGTATATACTCCGTTAATTTCTGGGTGTCGTCGATGCTTGCCTGATCAGCAGTGAAACCATCGGCAGATCCGCCGAGCTGCTGTACTGCTTTCTGTACAGCAGCTTCGTTACGGCCTGTTATCAATACTCTATATCCTTTGCTCAAATATTCTTCTGCTGTTGCATATCCTATACCGCTGTTGCCACCAGTGATGACAACTGTTTTATCTTGATATTGTGCCATTGTTTGATTTATTTAAAAGTATCGATATATTATTTTGAAAAAAAGCGCCTTAGCGCTATATATGAAAACGGCATGGTCAGCCTGCCAGTGGGTGTACGGAGAATCCTCCGTCTATGCTGATTTCTGCACCATTAACGAAGGAAGCGTCTTTGGAGGTAATGAAGCCTACCATTTTAGCTACTTCGTAAGGTTCCGCTACACGGCCCATAGGTACAAGAGAGGCCATATGGTCCAGTGCTTCCCGGCCTAGTCCTGCTTTTTCGAGAATAGGCGTATTCACGGGGCCTGGAACGATGGTATTGACACGTACCTTTTTAGGGGCCAGCTCTCTTGACAGGGTGCGTGTAAGGGAGTTTAACGCAGCCTTGCTGGCTGAGTGTACTGCTGCGCCAGGCATTCCGCCGTTAGCATTGCTGGAAGAAAGGAAGACGATACTTCCGCCTTCTTTCACCAATGGTAACAACTGCTGTGCAGTAAAGAAAGCTCCCTTGAAATTGATATCCATGACTTCATCGAAGAGCGCTTCTGTCACCGATTCGAAAGGGCCGAATTTGCCCACTCCTGCGTTGATGAAGAGTACATCTATTTCGTTGTAGCGCGACCTGACATGATCAGCGAGTTTTTGAATATCCGCCAGGCTGCCCTGGTCGGCCTGGAATCCTTCTGCAGGGAAACCAAGATTATGTACTGCCTCTTGTATGGCTCCCGGATTTCTACCAGTGATCAGCACTTTGTAACCTCTTCCCAGGAATTCTTCTGCTGTGGCATATCCTATTCCGCTGTTACCGCCTGTAATCACTATCTTTTTCTGTTCTTTCTTTGTCATTGATGCTTGCTGTTACTAAAATGTTGAATTGGTAGAAATCCCTTGGCTATACTTGATTATATGGACTCAAACAAAACCCGCAGTACGCGTAGCTGTTGGATATTATTTGAGGAAAATCCAGTATTCGATTTTTGGCGATACAAACATGGAAGAAAAATTTGGGGTGCGCCGTACTCCGGCGCGGAGCAATGAATGATTCTTAATGGCAAGTCCGAATAATTTTACAAAGCCCGATGGATTGTATTACTACCGGCAACGCCTCGCTAGTGTACCTTAACCTGTCTTTAGTTTTTTTTCCAGTCTGTTGTAGCAACTTGCCTTTATTTAAGATAATCCCTTCCCTCGTTTGTGCCGAGGGAAGGATATCCTCACACCATTACTGTACTTACAACTGTTTGTTTCTTTTTCCTGGTCCAAACCCGGTGCCCGTACCGGGGACGTCCCCTATTGATTCATTCGATTTATTTAAAACTTTCGATGTTTAAACATTTAAAAAAAGAGATTCTAAATCTCTCATATCTATACATTTAAAAATATCAATGTTTAAACGGATAAAAAAAGCCGAGCACGGCTATCTTATTGTTTATCAACTTAGTTTTAGAAAGAACATGCTCAGCTGTTTCATCATCTCTTTATTGATGGTCAGCTCTAATACACGGCCATTCTTCGTTGAATTAAGAACTCCACTGTCTACCAAAATCTTAACATGGTGAGACACCGTAGGCTGAGATAAGCAAGTCAGACCACACATATCGCCACAAGCCATACTTCCCTTCTTCGCGATCTCCATCAGAATAGATAATCGGTGTCTGTCCGCTATGGCATTGGCTGCTTTTTCAATTAATCCCAAATCCATGATGCAAATATAGGAACATTTTCGAAATATCGAAATTTATCAATGAATTTTTTTCGAGATTATTTTTCGGGAGATGATGAAAGCGGGTAAGTACGGTTAACCACACACCAGGAAATCAATATTTACTAAGCTTATAATCTCTGTTAAATAATACCCATCCTATCACCGCCCCTATCGGATAAGGCCATAATACGAAATAGGCCATATGCGCAATGCAAGCGATATATACAATGAGCAGGCCTGTAAACCCAATCACAGACAACGCCCACCAGCAAAGCCACCTGCTCAGCAATTTCGCCCGCAAATGTTCCTCTGATAATAGAAATGCTGGTATAAATACGATAAACATCCAGCCTCCTGCCAAAAGGATAATAAATAAGAAATAGTGGAAGTAATTAAGGTTATGCATGAATCCCGCGGTACTTCCAGTTTCATAAATACTGGAAATCAATAAATACAGCACCGTTGAGCAAAAGCTTACCAACAGCGGCCAAGTAAAACAAAAGTTGATGTATTTGCGCATGGTACAGGGATTTTATAGCTAATCATCTCGCACCAATCATCTACACAAAAAAAACAATACAATATAATAATGCTCCACTCACATCCTACTGCATAACAAGCTACGGTTAACTACCTGCTATGATTTATACTGATCATATTCCTGCGGCTCCTTCTCCAGGGCCTTGTTAAACAAAAACCAGCCTACCAGACTTCCGGCAATATGCGCCACCACTGCAATATAGATATAGGCAGTTCCCTTCTCTAAGCTGATAGCGCCGGGTTTTATCGGGAACGCTGCACTGATTAAAAAGATTAAATAGGCGCCTGGCAGCAACCACCACGACAAATACCTTTTAATCGGGCTTTCACGTATTTCTGATCTGCTATTCAGGAAAACAGGTGCAAACAATATTGCCAGTAAAACACCCAACCGTATAATTTCGATAAGGGTAATACCTAATCGATACCCTGCAAAATCAGCGCCCTGATCTACCGGACTTACAACGATAGTACATAACACCGTTAAAAGGATAGTCAGCGTCGCAGGATAAATCACACACCAACTGTAATACTTACTCATAGACATAGGCTACAGGGATCTCCCATTAATATTATGATAAACTCAACTTTACTCAGGATCATGTATAGTTGCAGTATACTCTGTTTTATATTTTTTCCTTCCAATTAATCCACCCACTAAATAAGGGCTTAGCATTAAGAAGCCAAAGCTTAACACCCAATATAAAAAGAAAGCACATAGCACCAGCAACATTGTAATTGGCCCTATCCACCAGTATAACCAGTTTTGAGAGGTGCGTTTTTGTTTTTCTTCGAATGCAAGTAAGAACACAGGCAGGTAGGCCAGCGCAGCTAATCCTCCGACAACTAACGTAGTAACAATCAGATAGCTTTTGAAAAAATTACCACCATATTGTATAAACTCTTTGATAATGAACACCAGACTGATTACAAAGGGATATATAACGCAGAAACGATAATACTTGAACATAGGCAGCATATTTCATGAAGTCTTCATCTGGTTGTTTAAGCATCATGCCGGCCATATTCTTTCATGAATTCTTTCAGGTCGCGGTCAAACATCACATATGCTGCTACGCTACCTGCAATATGCATTACGGCGCCCACCAGAAAGAAGCAGTACATGCTACCATCGAAGAAAGCAGCTGCGCCCTTTCCGTTTAACAACAAGTAGATGAACCAGGTTCCTGGCAATAACCACCAGGATAAAAATCTTTTAACGGCGTTTTCCCTGACATCCGCTCTGTTATTGAGGAAAACAGGTAAAAACAGAACGCCTAATATGATGGAGAGTAATATCACCATGAGAATGCCCGCACCGGTGGTTGTCTTATAATTAAGCCAGTTATGGCCTGCAATCATTGCACCGACTACAAACCCCAAAATTAAAACAATGGTGAGGATAGGAGGAAACACCACACACCAACGATAATACTTGAACATAAACTACAGTAATAATTTAATAGCGTGTTGGCAACACAATACAAATATCTATTTAAAAAACCATATCTCCATCGCTATTATGCTACTGGATAAAAAGCTTTACATGTGCTGGAATTCTACGGTAAACGTAGTACCGTGGTTTTCTTTGGAAACCACACTGATAGTGCCTTTATGCAGGCGCACTATTCTTGCGGCCAGCGACAAACCGATACCATTACCATCAGCATATTCCTTGTTTTTTCCACGGTAAAAAGGGGTGAAGATATTCGGAAGGTCTTGTTTGGAAATACCTACGCCTGTATCGATAAAACGCAGGAGGGTATGATCTTTAAACCAGGTTACCACCACCTGCATTTCATGGGAAGCAGAGAATTTACAACCGTTTTCCATGAGGTTCACGAAGGCCACTTTCAGTAAGTATTCGTTTCCTGCAATGGTTAGCACATCGCTGTCTTCCATGCTTTCCTCGAAGTTGATATGTATGCGGTAGAAAGGATGCGTTTTCAGCAATTCTTTCCGGGCTTCTACCAGCACTTCATCGAGGCGCATGTCTTTGAATTTGATCTCAGCAGGATCATAGCTGGCTTTTGCCAGGTCCAGCAAGCTATTGGAGAGCTTCACCAGTTTCTGTGCATCGGAGATGGCATGACGCATACTGGCAAGATATTCATCTGCAGGCCTTTCCCGGGAAGCGGAAATCTCAAGTTCGGCCATCATGGCTGTCAAAGGTGTTCTCAGTTCATGAGAAATATTAGATACGAATTGTTTCTGTGCATCAAAAGATTGTTCCAACCTGTCCAGCATCGCATTGAAAGTGATTGCCAGTTCTGCAATCTCGTCTTTCCCATTACCTTCCTGTAAGCGCAAATCCAGGTTGGTAGCGGTGATTTCCTCTACTCTGTCTACCATGTCTGACACAGGTTTCAGGGCCTGACGTGCAAACAACTGACCGGCAACAAACACCAATATTACAGCGCCCAGGAAGGAAAAGGCGAGTATATAAGCCAGGTAACGGAGCCTCGCCAGTCCGTATTCATCTTCTGCCACGGCTGTTATCAGGTATACCTGGTTATTATGTTTATAGACGAAGCCCACCACCTGTAATTTCCCCTGTTTAAACATCAGCTCCTGCTGCTGGGAGATTTTTTTCAGCATCACCGGTGTTTCTTTCACTTTGTCGATATCCACGGCATCGTGGTATAGCAGGTGGAAAGCCGTATCATAGATGGCTACTTCTTCTTGTGAGAGGCTACCGGAAGAATTCTTATATATCAGCTGTAATACCTGTGGATCTATTTGTGCATCAAACAGGAGGTTAGCTTTGGTAATAGCCTGCTGGCGCAGGTTTACATAGTATTCATCTTCACGATCGTTGGCATACGACACGTATACCGCTGCTACAAATAAGAGTAGCAAGGCTGCGATGATGCCGGTGAACAATAAGGTCAGCCGCGTTCGGATTTTCATGTTATCCTGCTTTAAAAATGAATCCCATACCGGGTTTGGTATGTATCAGTTTTACGGAAAATTCTTTATCTACCTTTTTACGAAGATAATTAATATAGACGTCAATGAAGTTAGTTCCTGTATCGAAATGTGTATCCCAAACATTTTCAGCGATCTCGGTGCGGGAAAGTACCCGCTCATGGTGTTGCATCATGTATTCCAGCAAGCGAAATTCTTTTGGGGTGAGATTGATCTCTTTTCCGCCTCTGGTAACGATTTTCGTTTGCAGGTTCATTTCCAGGTCAGCGTATTTCAGCTTTGCTGGTGCAGCTTGTACCGGCTGTGTATTTCTTTTCAATAGGGCGCGTATACGTACCAACAGCTCCCGTAAGTCGAATGGCTTTACCAGGTAATCATCTGCACCGGCATCAAAGCCTTCTACCTTATCATCAGTGGTACCCAGGGCGGTAAGCATCAGGATAGGCATATTAGGCAGCGCATTACGAATGCTACGGCTTAATACCAGTCCATCTGTACCTGGCAGGATAATATCAGTGATAACCAGTTCAAATTCCCCAGTAAGCGCCAGTTTAAGTCCGGCGTCTCCGTCGCGGGCCAGGGTAACTTCATAGCCTTGCTCCTCCAATCCTCTCCTGATAAGCATTCCCACGCGGGCTTCATCTTCTATTACGAGTATACGGATCATATCCAAAGGTCTGTAATTCTTGGTAAACGCTATTAAAGTTCGTAGTCTTTTAATAATTTGGCGGCAAATAATCCTAAAAAGTGAGCAAACCAATACTTGTCATCAAATTTGGAACGGCGTCTATCACCAGGGAAAATGGTGATCTGGACGAAACCGTTATTGCCGGAATAGCGCGTCAGGTAGCGGAATTGCATGAAGCATACCATATCGTGCTGGTATCGTCTGGCGCGGTAGCTGCGGGCAGACAGTTTATGAAGCACTATGGTGGCACTATCAGCGAGCGTAAGGCCGCAGCCGCCATTGGCAACCCCCTGTTGCTAAACAAATATAGCCGTTATTTTGCCCCCTATGGCATCGCAGTGGCACAGAGCCTCTGTGAACGCCAGCATTTCTCCGGGCGTGAACAGTTCCTACAACTGAAACGTACCTACGAAGAATTATGGGCTAACAATATCATCCCCATTGCCAACGAAAACGATGTGGTAAGTAGTACAGAGCTGAAATTTTCTGATAACGACGAGCTGGCAACCCTTATTGCTGTTGGATTTGGTGCCTCTCTCCTACTATTCAGCACCTCCGTTGCAGGTGTACTGGACCGTGAAGGAAAGGTAGTTAAACAGATAGATGAAATCGACCAACAGGCGCTGGGCCTTGCTGACAAAGAGAAATCAGCGCTTGGACTCGGAGGCATGGTATCTAAACTGACCTTCGCGCGACTCGCGACCCGCATGGGTATCCGTGTGGTCATCTTCGGTATTCGTACCACGGATGGTATTTTACAAGCCATGAAGGGCGATACAGGCACCCTGTGTTTACCACAGCCCTGCAGTATCCCCGCCCGCCGTAAATGGCTGGCCAGTGGCAGTCTTGTTACCGGTCGTGTACTCATCGACGCAGGCGCACAGGAGGCACTGGAAAAAAGACATAGCTTACTCGCCGTAGGTGTGAAGGAAATACTGGAGAAATTCGAAGGCGGAGAAGTAATTGAAATCGTTAATGAACAAAATATCGCTATCGCAGTAGGCAGAGCAAAGCTCTCCTCCGACGTGCTGGAACAAAACGGCAAGCAACAGAACACAGAGGTAGCACATGCTGATGATATCGTGCTGCTTTAAATAATCCCCGACATGCATACCATACTACCATTGCTGGAACAGGCAAAGAACGCTTCTTCCTCTTTACGCCAGCTTGCTGACGCCCAACGCCAGGAGCTATTACATGACCTCGCAGATATGCTGCTGGTAAGAGCCTCCGAAATCATGACTGCCAATAAGCTGGACCTGGACCGTATGCCGGACGATGACCCCAAAAAAGACCGTCTCTTACTAACAGGTGCGCGTATACGTAGCTTGGCCAGCAGCGTTAAAGACATCGCCCGTTTGCCCGACCCTGCCAACGAACTCCTGCTGGAACGCCACCTGGACAATGGTTTGCTGATACAGAAAAAAACTGTTCCATTAGGCGTTGTTGGTGTTATCTACGAATCACGTCCCAACGTAACCGTAGACGTAGCCGCCTTATGCATCCGCAGTGGTAATGTATGCGTACTTCGCGGCGGCTCCGATGCGCTGGATACCAATACCATCCTGGTGTCCCTCATCCAGGAATGCCTGCAAAAATATAATACAGATATCCATGCTGTTCAGCTACTGCCCACAGACAGGGCTTTCGTTACCGAAATGCTGACAGCAGTTAAATATATTGACATCATCATCCCACGCGGCTCACAACAGCTGATAGACTTCGTAAGAGCTAATTCCAAAGTGCCTGTTATCGAAACAGGTGCAGGTGTTTGCCATACTTATGTTGAAAAATCTGCAGACCTGGAACAAGCCGCGTTGATCGTTACCAATGCTAAGGTATCCCGACCATCTGTATGCAACGCCCTGGATACCGTTTTAGTAGATAGTGCTGTGGCAGCGGATTTCCTACGCATATTGACGCCGCAACTAGCAGCTCATCATGTAGACGTATATGCGGAACCGTTAGCCTTCCAATATTTGCAGGCAGCCGGTTATCCTCAGCTGCATGCTGCCACCCTGGAAGATTTTGGCCGTGAATTTCTCTCGTTGAAATGCTCCGTAAAAGTAGTAAGCGGCCTGTCAGAAGCGCTGGCGCATATCCAGGAATACTCCAGTAAACACAGTGAAGCTATCATCTCCCGCGATCCCGCTGTCAGCGAGGAATTCCTCAACGCCGTAGATGCCGCTGCCGTATACGTCAACGCCTCGACGCGTTTCACCGATGGCGGCGTATTCGGACTGGGCGCAGAAATAGGGATTTCCACCCAAAAACTACATGCCCGTGGACCTTTTGCATTAGAAAAACTAGTGACAGAGAAATGGGTGGTGTATGGTGCAGGCCAGATCAGGGAATAAATTTTTGTAATTGCGCCTTTGCAAAAAGGGCGGCGCCGAAAGCACCGCCCTTTTTGTGGAGAAAGCTATAACAGAAGCATCAGGCAATAGTAACACCGGTGTTCAAATAAACATCCTGTATGGCATGTAGCAACGCTACACCATCCACCATAGGCCGCTGGAACGCCTTTCTGCCAGAGATAAGCCCGGCCCCACCCGCACGTTTATTAATCACCGCAGAACGTACTGCATCCGCTAAATCTTCGCTACCCTTGGAAGCACCACCTGAATTGATAAGTCCCATGCGCCCCATATAGCAGTTAGCCACCTGGTACCGACAAAGATCTATTGGATTATCACTGGTAAGTTCTGTATAGATACGCTCATCCAGTTTTCCATAAGAAGAACCGCCAGTATTCAATGCTTTAAAGCCACCATTGACTTCCGGTAGTTTTTGTTTGATGATATCTGCCTGGATGGTAACACCGAGATGATTGGCTTGTCCGGTTAAATCCGCCGACAGATCATAGTCCACATCTTTCTTGAAAGCGTCGTTGCGCAGGTAACACCAGAGTACTGTAGCCATTCCCAGTTCATGGGCATGTTCAAATGCCTGCGCAATTTCTACCAGCTGCCTGTCAGCATTTTCGGAGCCGAAATATATAGTGGCTCCTACTGCTGCTGCACCGAGGTTCCAGGCTTCTTCCACCGTACCGTATAATACTTCATCAAAACGGTTAGGATAAGTAAGCAACTGGTTATGATTGATCTTAACGATGAAAGGTATTTTATGGGCATATTTCCTGGAAACTGCCGCCAGTACACCAAAGGTGGAAGCTACTGCGTTGCAGCCACCTTCAATGCCCAGTCTGACAATATTCTCAGGATCAAAGTAAGCAGGGTTCTTTGCAAAAGAGGCGCCGGCACTATGTTCCACGCCCTGATCCACTGGAAGGATAGACATATAACCCGTTCCTCCCAGGCGGCCACTACCGAAGAGCTGACCCAAACTACGCAATACCTGCGGGTTACGGCTACTAGGCCCATAGATATCATTCACCGTGTCGGGTCCCGGCAGATGCAGCATAGATTTATGGATAGTATTGCTGTTGTGCGCCAGCAGCATCTCACTGTCTTTTCCTAGTAATTCACTAATTTTTTCTAAGGATAACATACGATTGCTTTTTATCTCTCTAAATTTAAATAATTAAATCTTCAAAAAGATAAACAGCTGGTTACTTGTCTTGTTCTGTGAACATTCCCAGTCTGCTATGACACCCCCAACGATTTTCGTATCTTTGCGCACCAGAAATTAGTATTAACAGCGATATGACGACCCGTATAGCAATTATCAGACATGGCTCGACAGCCTGGAACAAAGCAGGAAGATTACAGGGAAGCTCTGATATCCCCTTAGATGAAGAAGGCAGAGAACAAGCCCGCAGATTAGGACAACGCCTCATAGGCGAACCCTGGGAGCTGATATATAGCAGTCACCTCGACCGTGCAAAAGAAACTGCCCGCATTATTGCTACAGCAATTGAGCTGACAGACATCCGTCAGGATGATCGCCTGCGCGAAGCCAGCGGCGGTCAGATAGAAGGCACCACAGAAGCAGAACGTATTGAACAATGGGGGGCTGAATGGAAACAGTTAGACTTAGGCGTAGAAACCACAGAAGCCATCGTTAACAGAGGTATGGCCTTCTTCAACGACCTAATCGCGCAACATGAAGGAAAAAATATCCTGATTGTTAGTCATGGTGGATTTATTCGTAAATTGATAGGGCACCTTGTACCAGACGCACCGCACCAAACTATGTTAAAAAATACCGCAGTGACAGAATTACTGCATTCAGATAATAGCTGGAGTTGCCATCTTTACAATTGCGTTCAACATTTGGAAGAATAACCACCTCTTATGTTACATACAGACTTTTATCCATTCCCCGTTCTCAGCACCGACAGGCTGATACTCCGTGAGCTGCTGCCCACAGATGATGCAACTATTTACCAGCTCCGCGCTGATCCGGAAGTAAACAAATACCTGGACCGGGATCCCTGTACCAACCTGGAGGCCGCACAGCGGTTTATTACCGCTATCAATAACAATGTCGCCAATGCAGCAACACTTTATTGGGCCATCACCGCAAATGATGCGCCTGATCTCATTGGCACAATCGGCCTGTGGAATTTTGATGCCGATGAAGACAGTGTGGAAATAGGTTATGAGCTGCTCCCCTCCTGGCAGGGAAAAGGGTTTATACAGGAAGCCATGAGCGCTGTTCTTAGTTTTGCCTTTAAAAAGATGCATGCCCGGAAAATAGCCGCCAACGTGGTTCCTGCCAACCTAAAATCCATACAAGCCCTGGAAAAACAAGGGTTTCAAAAAGTATGGCCTGATGGAATCGCAGCAGAAATAACCTTTGTACTGACAGCAACAACTGTCTGAACTATCTCCCTAACTATAAAGCCTATACGCTAATATCTCCGGCATTGTGGCAGCACAATTAATGCCAGAATCCCTGCGCTTTAATCTGGCCGTTCTGGAAACCTTTTTCCCGCAGAAATTTACGTGTATTTGCCACCAGGTACGAGTTTCCTGCCAGGAAGAAGGTATAGTTTTTAGGTGGCAGCTGCTGTAGCATGGCTGATAAATAGTCGAAATAATTTTCATCACGGGATACTGGCGTTAACTGCAGCCATCGGCACTTGTCTACGAATTCCTCCTTATGTTCGGGCTTATTCACCACCATAATTCCCGTAGCTGCGTTGCCGTTAGGCGACAACTGCTGTAAAGCACTGAAATGTCCTATAGCCGATTGATCTCCCAAAAAGATGGGGTAGGTATCCTGTGCCGGCGCCTGTTTTACCGCATCAATGCTGGCATAATGCAGGGCATCATCAGGTTGAAGACTACGCACCCACCGGCACCCACGGCCATTGTGGCCGCCGTCGATAAATAAAGTACAGGTTTTAGTGGAACAATCCCATTGCGCAGGCGTATAGTCGCAATAGTGAAAGCTGGCAGTCCTGCAAATAATGCGCTGTACTGTATTCCAGTGCGCTGGTTTTGCTTTTGGCAGATGCAGGTCAACTTCATAAAAATCGCCGGTGTCCCAGGTACGTACCGCCAGTACTTTACCTGTTTTTATAAAGATATTCTCGAGTAGGGATACTTCCCTTTTTTCTATGCTTGTAATCATGATACAAAGCAACTGCGAAATCTCTTTTTAAATTGGCACAAACAAAGGGAACTATAGGACTATTTACGGAATTCCTTACGAAACGATAAGGCGGTTACACCGGCCTGCTTTTTAAACATACGGGTAAAATATCCAACATCTTCATAACCTAATTCATAAGCTATTTCTGTAACGGTAAGCGTCGTATAATACAGCAGGCGCTTGGCTTCCAGCACTACCTGGTGCTGGATATGCTGAGAAACAGCAATACCGCTTACCTCTTTGATGGTATCGTTGAGATGTGTGGGCGTGATATGCAGGGCTTTGGCATAATCACCTGGACTCTTCCAGTTTTTGAAATGCTCCTGTAATAATAGCTGAAACTCTCTGTTGATGATGGCCGCCCGATTATCTGGTTTCCTACCTGTCTGCAAGGCTTCTAAGTTGCCGGCAACGAGGCCCAGCATACCTTGCAGTATACTATGCATGGCAAAGGCGGTAAAGGCATCATCGGACTGTTCACGGAGCTTCATTAATATCTCCAGCATTTCACTCATCTGTTCCATTAGCAGGGCGCTGGCATCGAAGGTAGACGTATCCCGGAAATAGGCCTCCAAAGTAGGTTTCAGCGCTACCGGCATCAAACTGGGATCAAACGTAAGGGAGTACCCCTCCATATTTTTGATTTCTAACAACTGATGTACCTGGCCCGGTAGCATCAAGCCGATAAAACGTCCTGATTTTTGTACAGTCCGAAAATCAATCTTCGCCTTATACCCGCCACCATAAGCAAAGACCATGAGGTAATGCTCATCACGATGCGGCGCATAAATGTCATGGTCCATGTTTTCAGGTGGATCCTCATGTGAATGCACCTGCATCCCTGCCTTTGCATCAACAGGAAGCTTATATCTGGGAATAGCAGCCCTGGAAGATTTCATAGTCCAAATGTAGGAGCTATTCGCTAATCTGCATGGAAATTATTTCTTCTTCCAGATCGTATTGAACCCACCGGTAAAGCCCAATGGCAGCAGCTCTGCTACCTGACAATCCAGCGACTGCAACGATTTCACTCGCTTGGTAAGCATAGAAAAAGGGAAGACGTCTTCTACGAAGTTGGTACGGGATATTTTAATAATATCGAAGTTATTGGCAGAGGCCAGTGCGCGAAGATCTGCGCGGGTAAAGAATTGTACATGATCCAGGTTATCCGCCTGCGACTGCACCGTGGTACCTTTATATCCCAATGCACCTTTCACTTTATTGACAAATGCTTGCAAACCCGGATTCCTGCGCACTTTCAGCATAGGCTTAGTCACAAAAACCTCTCTGGGACCCATGCCGTTAGGTACCGTAACTATCAAAGTACCATTATCTTTCAATGACTGATAAATTGTTTTTAACAACACCCCCGGATCATGCAAATGCTCCAGCACTTCGCTGCAGATCACCGCATCATACTGTGCGCCACTGGCTACCAGCTCTTCCGCACTCATCACTTCAAATCTAACATTAGCTAAAGTATTTTTGCTACGGGCTACTGCTATTGTTTTGTCGCTGACATCTATGCCCAGCACATTATAGCCAAACTGGCCCAGGTGACGCGTAATAACGCCATTACCACATCCTACGTCCAAAATATTTGCGTTAGCCGGGATAACCTGCTGCAGACTGTTGGTGATAAAATTCAGGCGCTTAATATCTGTTATGCGCTCATATTCATAAGTAATCTTGGGGGACATCATAAAAATCTAAGTGCGAATAAATAAAGGCAAATCATTACCATCTTAAATGGTTCGGTAAAAATACGATCTGCCTGCGGAAAAACCTATCCCCCGTTAATTTGAAGCGCCGTAAACAAAGCAGCCTTGTAACTCGCTCCTATAGGCAATTCCAGTGCATCCACCTCCACCACATTACCCTTGATCGCCTTCACACTTGATAACTTCACCACATAAGAACGATGTATGCGCATAAACAAATGTGCCGGCAGCAATTGTTCCAACTGCTTTAAATGCATACTGAGCAAGAGTTTTCTATCTTTCAGAAAAACATAGCTATAATCTTTCTCTGCTTCTATATACCTGATCTGGTCATATTCCAACCGTATTAACTTACTGCCATCGCGGATAAAGAGATAGTTGAGATCTGGCTTCTCTGCTGGCGGCGCAGACTGCAATGCCTTTGCAGCAAAGCGTTCCCTGGCCTTCTGTGTGGCTTGTAGAAATCGCTGATAAGTAATAGGTTTCAGCAAATAATCCACAGAGTTCAATTCAAAACCTTCTACCGCAAAATCAGAGAAAGCAGTAGTAAAGATAACCAATGGAGGCGCTGGAAGTGACCTAAGGAAATCTGTACCAGTGATGACCGGCATTTGTATGTCCAGCCATAACAAGTCCACCTGGTTGGTATGTAAAGCCTCATAGGCTTCAATGGCGCTGCTGCAAGCAGCTACCAATTGAAGCCCGGGTGTCTGGTTTATGTAACTGATGATGATGTCTCTGGCAATCGGTTCATCATCTACCACCATACAATTCATTACTCTCATAATACTAATTGCAGTTTTACCTGGTATTGCAGATCATTGCTGTTAAATGTATATTGATATTTCCCCGGATAAAATAATTCCAGTCGTTTTCTCAAATTCTGTAAACCTATACCACCACCGGATTTCAGCTGTTTATCGTCATCTACTGTATTCACCACCTGTAAATCCAGATGTCCGTTACTCACCAGCAAGACTATACGAATATAAGCGCCGGGTTTATCTGCACTAAATTTAAATGCATTTTCGAGGACGGGCAGCAATAACAAAGAAGTTATCATATACGGCTGCTCATCTGTCGTCACCTGCAGCACAGCATTGGTATGGTTCAATCGTACCTTTTCCAGGCTAACATAATCACGCAACAGCTGAATTTCTTTGCTGAGTGGCACACTGTCGGTTCCCTGATTGTAAATAGTGTAGCGGAGGAAAGCAGATAGCTGGGCCACTGTGGAGGCAGCGCGTTCATTATCTGTTTTTAGTATCAGCCCATAGATATTATTGAGCGAATTAAACAGAAAATGTGGGTTTATCTGCGATTTTAGGAAATTAAATTCCAATTGGATATTTTCTTTTTCAAGCTGGCTGGCCGCCAACCGTTGACGGAAGGACTGCAAGGTAAGCTTGATAGCAAGCGGCGTAGCCAGTGAATATATAAGATTGATCAGCATGCCCATGGAGAGCACTTTAGCTAATAAGCGCCCAGACCAGTTGGCCTGTAGGAATTCAGCATAACCGTTACCACTGGATCTTAGCTGCGCCATACAACTGGAACAGCCCTCCAGTATTGGTTTTTCGGTCAGTGCATTTACCAGGGCATAAAAAATCACTATCAACAAGAAACCGATAATGGCGGCAGCATAGTTGCGTTTTCTCACCCAAGGTACCAGGATATTGATGACGGCATAGTAGCTGGCAGCAAGTGATATGGTGCCAATGGCGGCGAGCTCCCACAGCACGGAAGGGTCAAACTTGTTGAAGATATTGAATGATATCGTTGTCGTATAAACGTTGGTGGCGAAGATCACCATCCAGAACAGGATATGCATGGCTGCTCGCAGGCCCATATTGTTGTGGATTCTTTCGCTGATGCTTGCAATATTCATAATGCTAATCTCAAACAAAGAAATTCGCCTGTTAAATTTATTCTATACAGATCAATACCCGAGCTACAAACGTCATTTTTTCTCCAACGAAAAAGCTAATCACCGGGATAATTCCTGATGACTAGCTTTTCAATAAAGTGAGTTATTTTAAGGCGCTCAAAACGGATTTGCCTATAACGCCCGCCCATGCTGCATATCCTTCGGCGGTAAGATGTACGCCATCTTTTTTGTAATACTTTGGATTCAAATCTCCATTTTCCAGGATCATGGTGGTGGCCAGCTGTTTCACCAGGGTGCGACTTTCTGCCGGCACTATTGATTCCAATATTCCTTGTATCTGTTGGTATTTTACTCTTTTGTAATGATCGGCGGTGAGGCCAGCGGGCAATGGCCCCAGGAGTATAACCTTGGTTGATGGCATATTTTTAAGCAGCCACTGGTAGATTTCTTTGATACCAGCAGCGATTTCTGATCCGGCATCATCATCGAAATTATTGACACCGATCGTTAACACCAGCACTTTAGGCGCGGCTTTCATATAACTACCATGCTGTACTCTCCACAGCACATGCTGCGTTCTATCGCCTGATATACCGGCGCTTTCCCAGGAATGTCCGCGGTACAGGCTATCAAATACAGCAAAACCGGGCTTGCTGGTCACAAAATGCCGATGACCACCCGTGCCCTGCGTAATAGAGTTGCCCAGCATCAGGATATCCAACGGCTTTGATGCATCAAGGAGGTTATTGATATCATCGTATTGTCCCCACCAATCTTTTCCATCACTCCAGCCGGCCGCTGCTCTATATTCCACGCCTGGCGTAGCGATAGCAGCAAAATTTGTTTTATGCCCGGCAGCAGCGAGGATAAAATCCACGATAGGCTTGGGATTAGGCAGCGAATGCGGGTGATGCCCCATGCCTGGCTTATGGATCACAGTAATATCGCCGCCAGCAGCTTTCACTGCTTTTTCAAACAAGGCTGTATTTTCAGCAACGGGTACAAGATCATCTGCATCGCCCACTACATGTAGCATAGGATAAGCTCCTCTAACGATAGCAGCTACATTATAGAGCGGACTTCCTTTAAATTCCAAGGCTGCTTCCTCTGTCGTAAATCCGTAATCAGCCTTAAATTGCGCCCATTCCTTATCGGCGCGTTTATGCGTGATTGTGCCTCCAGGCCAGCTTAGCAAGTCCAACACAGGATTGTCGGCATACACGCAGGATACCTTATCAGGATTTACGGCAGCCCAGTTATAAACATATATACCTCCCCTGCTCATTCCCTCCATGGCGGCCTTTTTCGCCAGGCCATTGCTATGCAGCAGGTCATAATATTTATTCCAAAGACTTACCGCTTCCTTGTTACCAAACAATTCGCTGGCATCGCAATACACCACATGGTAGCCTCTTTCCAGCAATGCGATATCCGTCTGCGGTTCATGCCCCCAGAATCTGGCACGCCATATCCATGGCTGTCCGGGCATGACACGATGTGGCTGTACAACTTTACATTCACGGTTATTGAAAGTGAATGTGGTCATTTTATAGCCATAGAAAGAGGAGTATGTTTGGTTATATTTAAGTTTCGGGAAGATATCAAACCCCTTCTGAACGGGCTGCTGCACCACTTCATAGAGTCGTCGTGAAATAATCGCCGTTCCTAACGGTGAGATATGCACTTTATCGGGCATCATATTTTCTTTGCTCAGCAGCATATCCACATTCACTACTTCCGCTCCCGTTTCATAGGCTGTTTGCTGTATCAGTTGCACCGTCTGCTGGCGTATAGGCTTTTCCGTTATAGCACTGCTATCCGGCATATCAGCAGGGATCGTCAGCAACAGCACGACACGCGCATCGGGATTGGCTACACGAAAAGAGCTGATAAGATCTTTCAGGTCGATGGCATAATGTAGCAGTTGCTGGTTATCCGGCGACTGAGTATCTGCAATGCCGGGTTCTATAAAAACCAGGTCAGCAGCGAATTGCAGCGCCTCTTTATACTCATTGGTTTTCCAGTAAGGCAGACGACCGGTTTTGAGTATACCAGTGCCGGCTACACCAAAATTCTTCACCTGGTATTTGTCAGACAGCATCGTCTGTAATTGAGCGGGGTAAGCATTTTTTTCTCTGTTGGCGGTCCCGTCGGCATAGGTATAACTACTACCTATACACGCAATTTTTACAGGTGCCTGTGCGATCACGTTAAAAGCATGGCTCAGCAAGCATAGTAGCACGCTGAGGCAAAAAAGGATGTTTTTCATTTCCGTAGAATAATTCATTGTCAAGAAACAACTTTTAATGCGAAAATAAAAGCTGTGCATACGTTTACGTGAAAACATTCCGCCAACGAAAAGAGGGCTGCCATTGGCAGCCCTCTTTTCGTTGGAATAAGTCCGGATATTATTTTAGCAATTGTTGCGCTCTGTATAAATTATCAGTAGTCTGAAGGATTTTACTTTTCAGCTTAGTATTATAATCAGGATGATCTCTCAGGAAATCCTGCACCACCTGCCATGCCGCGGCATCCTGGTAGTTAGAGAAAATAGCGCCCAGCCATGATTGCGGAAAGAAGATATCGCCGGTACGTTGAATTTCTTCCAGCATATTCAGACTTTCCGGGAGGAACTTTCTCGAATATTGCTGACGCAACGGATGATGAAGGTAAGCCAGCCCCACGGCCACCCAGGATTCTTTCGCCCTGTTTTTCCTTTCTTTCAGGCTATTGAAGAATTGTTCTCTGGTGGCCGCATCAGGTGATAAAGCAGGAATAAGAAATGTTAATCGATCTTTCTTATCGTTGTCTTTCAGGCGTTCCTGTTGCTGTGTGATTACAGATACATCTCCCTTTTTCAGCGCAATGGTCAGTGCCAGCGAGATATAATCTTCTTCCGACAGCTTCACATTTTCCGGTGCTTTCTGTGTTTGCCAGATATTAAATACTTTCTCACCTGCTTCCGGACTTAAGTAAATATCCTGGTAAGCTTTGAACAGCAGTTTACGATTATTCGGTGTTGTTTGTTTTTCCATGGCATCCCAGATCTTCTGCTCCATAGAAGCCACGATGGTGCTACGTTCCGCTGGTTTGGTAAATTCCCAGAAGAGTGTAGAGATATATCCGGTGAGTTGTTTCAGGTTAGTTTCTTCCTGTTCTGTGGCTAATGCCTCTGTGAAAGCTGCCAGTAATTCTCCAGGAGCATATGTCCTGTTAGCCAGCATGTTCTCATAAGCATTGACATAAGCGGAGGCTCTGTTGATAGGGCTTTTCAGGCGACCTATTTTAGATTTCTCACTCGGATCGGAAGGGAACAATCCATAGCCTAAACCGTTGCCATTAAAGAGAATGAAAAGTGGTCTTGGCTTGCCTGTTGCTTCAGGGATATCCATTGCCTGCTCCTGCATATTTACACGAATGCTGGTAGTAGCATCCGGATACACCAGCGTGACATCAAACGATTGAGGCCATAACCTTGCCGCGCCGGATTCAGGTTGTTGGGTTATGCGTAACTGACTAATTTTGTCTCCATCAAAATTCAGCTGGTAGTCAAACACAGGACGTCCTGGCTGATTAACCCACACGGTATTCCATTTGTAAAGATCAGCAGTGGTATATTTTGCCAGTATTGCGATAAGATCGTCCCAGGTAGCGTTGCTATAGGAGTAGGTATGCAGATATTCACGCACTCCTTTCTGGAAGTTTTCCTTGCCCATGAGCAGTTCTATCTGGCGCATCATAATGGGTGCTTTGTGATAGATGATATTACCGTACATGGTGCCAGCATCCTGGAGGTTATCTAGTTGTTGACGGATAGGATTAGCGCCAGCAGTACGATCTACGCCATAGGCAAGATTGTAGTGGTCCTGCAGGAAACGTAGATTAAAAGATTCACTGCCCTGGAGCTTTTCCGCCACTTTATCCGCCATAAAATTGGCAAATACTTCTTTCATCCAAACGTCGTTGAACCATTTCATGGTTACCAGGTCGCCGAACCACATATGTGCCGTTTCATGGGAGATCAGGTTGGTACGTGACAGTAGCTGGTCTCTGGTGGGGTTTTGCAGGAACAGGGAGGCTGCTTTGTACTGCACTTCTCCCGGATGTTCCATACCTCCAAACTGAAAGTCAGGAATGGCAACGAAACCTATTTTCTGGAAAGGAAAAGCGATCCCAGTCCAATCTTCCAGGAAGCGGATGGCTTCCTTATGTAACCTGAATACAGAATCTATATTAGCGCCAGGATCTTTTTCGCGGTAAAGAAAAGTAGCATTGCGACCATCCAGGTTTTGTTCCGCCTGGCTATATTTCCCTGCAGTAAAAGAAAAGAGGTAGGTAGGTAATTTCTCTGTTGCTGCAAAATGATAAACAGACGTTGGGTTTACTGCACTGGCAGTATCTTTTGAAAGCCCATTGGCCAGCACTTTCCAGTCGCTAGGCACTTCCATGGTCAGTTTAAATTTCGCTTTCAGGTCTGGCTGATCAAAGCAGGGGAAAACAAACCTTGCTCTGTCGGGCACAAACAGTGCATAAAGATATTCTGCGTTGCGGTTGAGGGAGCCCTCACCGGCAGTAAACGCAATACGGATGGTATTTTTACCTGCTTTCAGGTGCTCAGCTGGTATCACCAGGTGTTCCTGTTCTATTACAGGGGTGATAGTTTTATCATTTACCACCAGTGCGCTGATATTAGCAACTGGTTGTTTAAAATCCAGTTGTAATGGCTGTACAGCTTCTTTGAGGGCAAAGGTGATTTTCTCCTTTGCAGCGATAGTGGAAGCTTTGTCAGCCGGTATTTTCAGCGACAACGCATAATTAATATCAGAGATAACTTTATGTCTGTATGTGGCAAGTTCCAGGGAAACTCCTGTAGTTACAGGTACTGGGTGCTGTGCTTGCGCAAATGTAGCCGGTGCGGTTGCTGTCAGCAACACCAGGCCAGTAAGCAATGCTTTCATCAGAATTTGTTGGCTGGTAATAGTAAAGGTGTAAATATAAATCATTTCCTGTGGAGATCGTAACGGGATAACGCTGGCAGATTTCATTTAACTTAATATTGAAAAAAATTATGCGGATTTTTGTCCCACTATGACCAGGCCGATCGTCATAGGGGTATAAAAAAATAAACTATCATGAAAGAGTTCGCACTAATCTTCCGACTGAACAATTCCTCAGACGCAAAGCCTTCACCAGAGCAGCTACAGGAGAGAATGAACTGGCTGGCCAGCATAGCTGCACAGAACAAACTAGCCGATAAAGGCAATACCCTATCTCCTGTGCAGGCAAAAACTGTAAAGCCAGGCGGTATCGTTACAGATGGTCCTTTTGCAGAGATAAAAGAATTTATCAGCGGTTATATTATTGTTCGTACGGAAACCATAGAAGAGGCGGTAGCCATCGCACAGGAGAACCCAATCTTCAAGGTAGGCGGTAGTATAGAAGTCAGGGAACTAATGAAGCCACATGACCACAAATAACGCCACTGCACAACTTCTCCCCCATTTATTCCGACGTGAATTCGCCAGGATGACGGCTGTACTATGCCGTCATTTTGGCCTTAAACATATAGAGATTGCAGAGGATATCGTGAGTGAGGTATTTTTGATTGCAGCTGAAAACTGGGCGCTGAAAGGTATTCCTGACAATCCTTCCGGATGGTTATATACAGTGGCAAAAAATAAAACCAGGGATTATCTCAAACGACAGCAGATCTTCGAAACCACTGTCACTACTGCGTTACAACAACACGAGTTCAGCATCTTCCCAGAAATAGATTTCACAGAACAGCTGATCAATGATAGTCAGCTGGCAATGATATTTGCGGTATGTAACCCACATAATGCACCCGAAGCACAAATTGCGCTTGCATTACAGGTATTATGCGGATTTAGCATAGAAGAGATTGCCCGGGCTTTTCTCGCTAAGCCAGAAACTATTAAAAAGCGGCTGCAGCGCGCCAAAGAGCGACTTCGTAATGAATCATTCCGTTTAGACACCCTCCAGGAAGAAGAAGTGCAACATCGCCTGGAAACCGTGCAGACAACGATATACTTGTTATTTAATGAAGGCTATTTCTCTCAGACCAGCTCATTGACTATACGCAAAGAGCTATGTGCAGAAGCCATCAGGCTGGCGCTGGTGCTCACAGATACAACGCTGACCAATACACCTGCTATCAATGCGCTACTGGCTTTAATGTGCTATCAGAGCTCCAGGCTGGATGCACGTACCAATAATGAAGGGGAGACACTCCTCTTCGAAGAGCAGGACCGTTCTCGCTGGGACCAGCAGCTGATCGACCGGGGAAATTATTTCCTCGTTAATGCCTGTACCGGCAATGAATTGAGCAGATACCATATTGAAGCCGCCATTGCTTACTGGCATACCACACCGGATACGGAAGCCAAATGGCCGCATATCCTCGACCTCTACAATCAACTGATAGTAATCGTTTACAGCCCCATTACTGCCCTGAACAGGGCATTTGCTCTTTCAAGGGTTTATGGCGTGCAGGAGGCTATTAAAGAGACACTTAAACTACAACTAACCGAAAGCAGTTATTATTATGCATTATTAGGCTATCTATATCAGAAAATCGCTCCCCAAACCGCTATAATCCACTACCAGCAAGCTATCTCCCTGACCCCTTCTATAACAGCAAAACAAACGCTTACCCGCCTGATGCGTCAAATTGCAGATAAATAACACTGGTTATCATCAATTTATACATATATCCTCCATTTCTTAATCTAGGTTAAGACGCTTTCTTAATCCAGTTCATTGCTCACGGAGCAGATACGTCGGAAATTTGTATCACAAAACAAAGCAACGACGTATATGAGCAAGTATATATTTCATAAGGAAGACAGCCGCCACCATGAGTTTAACGAATGGCTCGACAGCAAAAAGACGTTCAGTTTTGCGGATTACTATAATCCTAAAAGGATGAGCTTCGGGGCATTGCGCGTGTTCAACGACGACACAGTGCGGGCTGCAAAAGGATTTGGCCGTCACCCGCATGATAATATGGAGATCATTTCCATACCGCTGGAAGGAAGCCTCATCCATAAAGATAACCTTGGCAATGAAAAAGTTGTTAAGGAAGGAGAGATACAGCTGATGAGCACTGGCAGCGGCGTTTTTCACAGCGAATACAATCATGAACAGGATAAGGCTACGCGCTTTCTGCAAATATGGATATATCCAGCACAGCTCAACAGCGCACCTGCTTACTCACAGGTACAGCTAAACGAAGCAGACATCCAGCATAAATTTGGCACTATCGTGGCGCCGGAAGCAGGAGCACATACCGCCCGTATCCAACAGGATGCCTGGTTAAGTATTGGTCGCTTCGATGCTGGTGAAACATTTAGCTATGATATCCGCAAAAAAGAAAATGGCGCATATGTATATCTCATTAGCGGCAACGTGGAAATAGACGGACATAGCTTGTCTGCCGGCGATGCCCTCGGCATCAGAGATGCCAGCAGCTTTAACGGAACAGTAAAAAGTCAGCATGCCGAAATACTGGTAACAGACGTACCGATGAACCTTGAAAACTAAAAGATCATGACTAGTAAATTATCGCTTAACCTGCTGGCAATAGGCTATCATCCTGAAATCATGCAGGTATTGCATAGGCTCATGAACAGCCACTCTGGATGGAAAGGCAGCATAGCAACAAGTCTGGAAGAAGCTACCAGCCTAATTTCCAACAACACCTACGATGGTATTTTACTTGCCGTAGGCGTTACACCTGAAGATGAAAACTTCATCAAAACACAGGTAGACATAACAGCACCCGATACTAAAATTATCCGCCACTATGGCGGCGGTAGCGGCCTGTTAGAAAATGAAATCAGAACAGCATTTGAAAATATAACCACTAAATAAATTACTATGAATAACAATATTTTAGGCCTTCACCACATCACCGCCATCGCAGCAGATGCGCAACGTAACTATGACTTCTATACCAAAGTAATGGGACTGCGACTGGTAAAGAAAACCGTCAACTTCGACGATCCTGGTACCTATCACTTCTATTTTGGAGATGAACATGGTACACCAGGCACCATCCTTACCTTCTTCCCTTGGGAAAATATTTCTAAAGGACAGGCAGGTACTGGTATGGCCACCGAAATCGCCTATAGCGTACCTCAGGGTAGCATTGAATTCTGGAAAGAAAGGTTTAAAAAATATAATGTTCCATATACAGAAGTTAGTGAAAGATTTGGAGAGAAAATCCTCAGTTTCACAGACCCTGATGGACTGCAGCTGACCATGGTAGAACCTTCTAAAGTAGATACCAGAACGGGCTGGACAACCGCCGAAGTCAACAAAGACGTGGCTACAAAAGGTTTTCACAGTACTACATTGATGCTTCGTAGTATTGAACCTACAGCAAAAATCCTGACAGATATCTTCGGCTACGAACTGCAATCACAGGAAGGCAATCGTTATCGTTTTGCTACCAATGCAGTAGAACAGGCTAACCTGATCGATCTGCTGGAAGCACCAGATGGCCCTCGCGGATACAATGCCGGCGGTACTAACCACCACGTAGCATTCCGTGTTGCTGATGATAATATCCAAATGGAATTCAGAGATAAGATCCTGCGTAAAGGATTACAGATCACACCGAAAATTGACCGTGACTACTTCTACTCTCTTTACTTCCGTGAACCAGGTGGCGTATTATTCGAAATCGCTACCGACAATCCAGGATTCACTGTAGATGAGCCACTGGAACAACTTGGCACCAGTTTGCGACTGCCTAAACAGTACGAACCAGCGAGAGAAGAAATTGAAAAAGTGTTACCTGTTTTACACTAAATCACTTGTGGTGGCTGTGTTCATTCATAGCCACCCTATTAAATATCAAACAATAGGAAGGAACTAATTATGGCACATCAATATAAAGTTATTGCTGCTGGCAAACCAGTAGCAGAAGCAGAAAAGGCATTGATCATGATTCATGGCCGTGGCGCTACAGCCCGTGATATCCTTACATTGGCGCCACACTTACATACCAGTGATTTTGCTTTGTTAGCGCCACAAGCCACTGGCAACACCTGGTATCCACAGTCATTCATGGCCCCCGTCGCTGAAAACGAGCCATGGCTAAGCAGTGCGCTGGATGTTGTTAAGCAATTGACCGATGAAGTAATTGCTGCAGGTATCAAAAAAGAAAATATTTATTTTCTGGGCTTCTCACAAGGTGCTTGCCTGACAATGGAATTTATTGCTCGCAATGCGGCAAAATATGGTGGTGCGGTAGCCTTTACCGGTGGCCTGATAGGAGAAACTATTAACACCAATAACTATAAAGGTGATTTTGGTAAGATGCCTGTATTTATAGGCAGCAGCGATCCAGACTTCCATGTACCAGTATCCAGGGTACACGAAACCACCAAAGTATTACAGGATATGGGCGCAGATGTAACCACCGCCATTTATCCACAGATGGGACATACCATCACACAGCATGAAATCAATGAGGTCAACCGTTTAATATTCAAGTAAGCCCTCGGGCTTACTTTTTTTTGTGCATACTATTTCTCACCTTACTTAAAAACTCTGGTGATACACCCAGGTAGCGTGCAATCTGATTCTGTGGCACGCGCTGTACGATGTCAGGATATTTTTCCATGAAGGCAATATAACGTTGCTCTGCTGTTTGAGACACCAGGCTGTGAAAGCGGCGTTGCAAAGCAAACAACGAACGTTGTACCAATAAGCGAAACAATGTTTCGAATTTAGGAATGTTCTTATACAGCTCTTGTTTACTTTTATAGTCAATGATCAGAAGTTCCGAATCTTCCAGCGTTTCGATAAACATATTGGATGGCTTCTGTTCAGTGAAGCTGTACAAATCGCTTACCCACCAATTTTCTATGGCAAATGATAAAATCGTTTCTGTTCCATCTTCACTTAAAAAATAAGTGCGTACACAACCCTTTACGATAAAGGCTTCGAAATCACAGACCTCTCCTTCCTGTAATAAGTAAGTACGTTTCCTCACCCGCTTGAATTTCAGCAGCGAATGAAAATACGCCCGTTCTTCCGGGGTAAGGCTGATACACTTGTCCGTAAATTGATCTATAAGCTCATACATAGTATAAAGATAGGTAGCTCCCGGTAAAATAACCAGTCTCCTTTTTTTATATCCCCTTATGTTTGGCTACAACAAACCACGATTTGGTTATCTGTGTTATTTCCATAGACAGCAACTTTGTTTTCATAAAAATGAACATATGAAGATCGTATTAACAGGTTCTGTAGGAAATATCAGCCAGCCGCTGACAAATAGTTTGGTCCATGACGGTCATGATGTTACGGTGATCAGTACCAATCCTGCCAAAAGATCCATCATCAATGAATTGGGCGCTACGGCAGCCATTGGCTCTATTGATGATGCAGATTTCTTAAGCCAGGCCTTCAAGGGCGCCGATGCCGTGTATTGTATGGTGCCGCCTAATTTCAGGGAGCCAGATCCAGTGGCTTATTACATCCGTGTTACAAATAATTATGCAAAAGCCGTTCAGGCAGCGCAGGTTAAACGGGTAGTATATCTCAGCAGCTATGGTGCTGACCAGGAAAAAGGTACCGGCGTTATCACCGGTTCGCATGAAGGTGAGAAAATTCTGAAAGCCATACCAGGGTTATCATTAACGTTTGTACGCCCAGGTTATTTTTATTATAACCTGTTAAGTTTTGTGAAGATGATCAAAGCGACAGGTTTCATCGCTGCCAACTATGGCAGTACGGATAAACTATTGCTGGTAGCGCCTTCAGACATTGCCGCAGCAGTAGCGGAAGAGCTGCTGCACCCTCAAACAAGCAACAAGGTGCGTTATGTAGCCAGCGATGACCGTAGCTGCAATGATATTGCGGCAGTCTTAGGGAAAGCTATCGGTATACCTCACCTGCAATGGAAAGTACTCACTAATGAAGAGATGAGAGCCGGGTTATTGGCCAATGGCGTGCCTGTTGCTATGGCGGAGTCGCTGACGGAATTAGGAGCAGCTACACATAATGGTAAACTGCGTGGCGACTTTGACCTGCATCCCATAACTTTGGGGAAGGTGAAACTCGAAGATTATGCCGCCACTTTTGCGGCGGTGTTTCATGCAACTAATTTGGATGTACCTTCAGGACACGAATAATTTACAATGCCCAGAAAAACTATTCTCCACGTCAATACGATCAGTGAGTTTCACAAGCTAAGGCAGTTACCTGCTCCGGAGCATCCATTGATTAGTGTAATAGACCTGGAAGCCATTGACTATAACACCGCTAAAGACAGCAGCTTTGCGCCGGGATTTTATTCCATCGCGCTGAAACGTAATCCAGGTGCTAAAATTAAGTATGGGCAACAGCAGTACGACTTCGACGAAGGGCTTATGTTCTTTATTTCTCCCGGGCAGATATTTAGTATAGAAGCAGATCAGGAACTGGCGCCGGAACATTCAGGATTGATTTTGTTAGTGCATCCTGATTTCCTTTGGCATACGCCATTGGCCAACAAAATACGGCAGTACGAATATTTCGATTATGCAGTAAATGAAGCATTGTTTTTATCTGAAAAAGAAGAAAGCATCATTACAGGCATTCTGCGGATCATACAGGAGGAGTTGCATAGCAGTATTGATAAATTCAGTGGAGATATTGTTGTGGCACAATTGGAAGTACTTCTGGCGTATGCAGAGCGCTTTTACCAGCGACAGTTCATTACCCGTAAGATCAGTAATCATAAAGTACTGGAACAACTGGAAGAACTGCTACAGGCACACTTCAGCGACAAATCCTTATCCTCTGCTGGTTTGCCGGCGGTCCAGGATATTGCAGCCGCACTGCATTTGTCGCCCAACTATTTGAGTAGCCTGCTTAAAACTGTGACCGGAAAAAGTACCCAGCAGCATATCCATGATAAAATCATTGCTATTGCCAAAGAGCAATTATCGACTACCGTATTATCAGTCAGTGAGATAGCTTATGAGCTGGGGTTTGAGCATCCTCAATCTTTTAGTAAATTATTTAAGGCCAGAACAAATTTATCGCCATTAGCTTTTAGGAAGATGTATAATTAATCGGTTTAATACAAATTAGAATTAACATCCTGCTATCATTTAATCAATAGCTATTTCCGTATATTTAAGTATGGAAATATATTTTGAAGGGCCGGTAATGTGGGCCCAGTTGGATGCGAATATGCATATGCGACATTCAGCTTATGCGGATTTTGCTGCACAGGCAAGAATGAATATGCTAACCAGTGTTGGACTGGAGGTCAAGGATCTGATGCGATTGAAGATGGGGCCTATTCTTTTCCGGGAAGAGTTGATCTATCATCGGGAGGTGGGACCAAATGATTACCTGAAAGTTTCCTGTGTGATCAGGAAGTCCAGGAAGGATGGCAGCAGGTGGTCTATTCAGCATGAAATATACAGAAGGGATGGCGAGAAGGCTGCTACTGTTAATGTAGATGGCGCGTGGATTGATGTAATCAAACGGAAACTAACTGCTTTACCGGAAGATCTGGCGGCAAAGTTTCAGACATTGCCATACAGCGAAGATTACGAATCGCTGGATTAATAAGCTACTACAGCAAAAGATATCAAAAAGAAAGTCCGCTCCAAACGTCGAAAGGAACGGACTTCTTTGTTTCTGGAACATTAGCGAATGGTAACCGGTTTGTCTTTAATGTAAATTTGCCGGTCAGATTCCAACTCCTTGATAAAAGGGAGGTTGTTTTGTATATAGGCCTTGGTGGATTGTTCGAAGTAGCTGTCCAGCTGGAAGAATTTAGCAGCTCGTGTGGCGCCGAGCAGTTTATTCATTCTTCTGAAGTAGCGTAACTGAAGATGGCTATATTCCATATCATTGCTCATCAGCTGTTTGGTGAGTGAGTTCATTTTTCTTTCGTCGATAGAGGCAAATTCTTCGTTATACATTTTGAGTAGGGCCAGTCTTTCTGCCTGCCATGGCCTTTTTTCATTTTCATAATCAAACAATGCTTCCTGGAATGACTTTACTTCCAGTGGAGAAATACGTAGATAATCCTGCATAAGCGCTTCTTTGTTTTTTCCGAAGATTTCCATTACGATATCCTCATCTTCGATTGGCATAGCCACCGGAGTAGCTTGCGCAAATAAGCGCAGCGGCATGGTGGCGCACAAAACAATCAACAAACAAAAGAAATTTTTCATGATGACGTATTTTATGGTGATCGGTTAAATGAGATCCACCACCGGACTGCGCTAAACCATCGTTGGCCAGACATGGCCATTGTTGATGAGTAAACGATGTCACCGTCAAAGGGGTAACTGCCTTAGCTAGTAAGTGCTAACGGGGCTCAATAAATGCCAGGGTTTCATAAGATAGTAGTTCCGGAAAACACGATTAATAAATTCTCCGCTCCCGGTCCGTACCGTTTTGCTCCGTACTTATTCGCTGTGACGTAATCTTACAGATGTTGCGGTTACCTTAAAGCTACGGTTCCATTGAATGTAAAACGACAATGCGGTTTAGATCTCTGTCTACGTAAAATTCTCATTCCATGAACTTCTCAACGGTTTTAAGATTAAAAAACAATACGCCCAATCTAAACAGGTTTAGTTTCTGTCCGACGAACATGCACGTTAATATGATAGAATAGACTTAAATAAAAAGATGAATCAGAAAAAATATTTGCGGAGTGAGAGCACTCCGCAGTCATTCATTATAATTCCACGTTACGAAAAAGAAGTATCTTTTATCAATTATATAAATCCAATCTTTTATATAAATATTGATACAGGCTTGCTTATTTCGACTAAAAAAATTACTTGATGACGATTGCGGTGGTAGGTTATGCTCAGGAGTTAATCATTTGATTCGCAGGAGTTCAAATTTAAATGCTTCTTTTTTATCCACCAAAAAAATAATTTTTTCCACAATTAAACAAAATAGGAAACCTTAAAATGGGGTACTCAGCAATAAAAAAGGGCCGCCTCTTTTGCTTAGAGACGGCCCATATTTTTCAAAAGAAATTATAGTTCTGCACCTTTGATAAACACCTTACCTCTCGACCCCCATTGTCCTACGGATTTCATCAGATCATTATGCAGTTGCGTTCTTGTAACAACCTTTCCTTTTTTAGGAGGCTGCATCACTGCTGGCTGCGGATCTTCCACCAATACTTTTGTGGCAAACCAACTAACGTGATCATGTGGTAAGGCCACACCTAAAATCATTCCCGGCAAACCAGCGAAAGACTCCGGCCCACCTGGAGCAATAATCTGCTCTGTATAAAACGCCACCACATAAACAGAATCCATAATCACCGCATTGGCACGCCTGCATTCAAAACCAGCAATGTTGCGGGTTTCATCGGTTATCTTCCAGTCTATCTTTCTAATACTATCCTGTATCAGATAATTTGTTTCAAACAGCGCTTTTTTAGTTACCGTTCTGTTAGACGCAAAAATATTGTACACAATATTTTCGGTACCTGGTGGTTGCTCAAAACCCTTGGGATTATTGTTTTCTTCAGGGATATAAACAGATGCTGTATCTGTAAAATAACAGTTGAAATAAGTGTTTACAAACTTCTGCGGATAACGCTGCTTGCTCATATCTTTCCACGTTGAGTTTTCTTCATCTTTAAACAACTCATCGATATACGCATGCATGTTCATCTTGCGCTCGTATTGTATTTTCCCTTTGTGCAGAAATATATCTACCTGGGCATTCAGCTTGCCTGCACCAAACAGGCAACATATAATAACTACTGCGATTCTTCTGATCATAAACTATAATTATTTTGTTGCTGGTGCGCCACCAAATTTTTTGAAGTTCCAGATAAAGCTCAGCATAGCATATCTCCCAATGATACCATAGGTTTGCTGAGTAACTGTATTCGCATTCATATACCGGTTAATACCCAGTCGCTGCTGCAGAATATCCTCTACAGAAGCCCTGATCTGGAAGGCCTCTTCCTTACCAAATTTCTTTGCTACAGCAGCACCCCAGATAGCCTGGTTATTGTTGCTGGTAAACAACGCCGTCTTAGGACGAATACTATACTCGATATTTGAACTTAAATCCACACGGCCCGGAAAATGATAGGTTACGTTTTCACCAATGGTATAAGTGGTATAGGAAGTAGTAAGATTTTTCTGAATGGAAGATACGCTGGTATTATAGTTAACAGAGACGTTGAAACTGTTTTCGTATTTCTTTTCCTTGAACGTATTCATCTCCACTCCCAGATTAATATTAGTTGATTTCGTTTCGTTCTTAACCAGGTTTACATAATTGACTCTATTGCCAATACTGCTATTGGTATAAATATTAACACGAGAATTCAGCGGCTTTACCTTCCAATCAAATCCCAGATTCAGGTATACACTTGAATTGCCATTTACGTTTACGGTGGTGGTGGTACTTCTGCCTCCTGCATCTGTAATAACGCTGGTTGTAAAATCATTGCTGGCAATATTAAAGCCGAGTCCAGCCCAGATACCCTGCTCTGTCATCACTTTATACTGATTGAAGGAAAAAGAAAAGTTATTAGTGAAAGATGGTTTCAGGTCAGGGTTTCCAACAAAAATATTGATCTGGTTATCATTGCTTACCAATGGTTGTAATGCCTGGATACTTGGCTGACGCGTATTTCCTGAGTAATTAAATCTTATACTTTTCTGAGGTCCTAAATTATAGGAGAACCTGGCATTAGGATTCCAGTTTACAAAGCTTCGTTTCCAAACGTTACCGGTAAACATATTCTCCTGTGTGTAATTGGTAGCACCAGCAATAGCATTGGCGCTGAACTTCACTTTCTTATCGCTATACACAACACCCAGACCTCCCTTATTCGTCATTACATTATAGCTAAAATCATTGCTATACAAGGAATCCAGCTCACCATACTTTCCGCTTCCATCTTTATTAAAAGAGCTTCTGCCAGATTGATTATTATTTACATCCAGTCCGTAAGTCAATACGAGGCTTGTTCTCTTGCTAAGCGGCTCTGTATAGGTAGCAGTTCCGTTAAGTCGCAGCATTTCTGAATTGCTGATCTTTCGTTGATCAACGACCATCATCGTATCCAGTTTTCCTTCCTTATAAACATCTGCCTCTGACTGTTGCAAGCCAGCTTTATTGTCTTTGTTATAGTTCTGGGAGATATTCAAGGAGATGGTACGACCTGTTTTTTTCAACTTCTGACGCCATAATAAGCTACTGGAAAAATTGCTTACCTCTCCGTTGCCACTTCTTATATTTTTGCTTTCATTCAGCAGGTTACCTGCATCATCGGTAACGGTGCCATGTGATCGGGAGAAGGTGGTGCTATTATCTTTTGAGCCGGAAACTGTCACTTTAACGGAGGACATGGTATCGATTTTCAGTTCATATGCACCGTTGGCCGTCATCCTGGAGGTGGAGTTTTTAGAACTGCTGGTATCTTTCGATATTTGCACCTGATTATTCAGTACGTTCTGGTTCAGGTTTTGAGACCACTGTTCCACGCCAAGATGCATGGCTTTTGCATTGAGGTTTACCCTATGTTTATCTTCATTCCATTTATCTTCGTAGTGCACGCCACCGTTTTGCGCCAATGGAAATCCTTGTCCATTATAGTGTCCATCCCAACCGCCGAGATCATCGCCGCCGGAGCTGGAATAATAAAAGCCACCGCTATCGTCCATGGTCATATTTTCTGAATTGCTGGAACCAAATCTATCTTTCTCGTCCCAGTCCAGGCCTGTTTTTCCAAGATTACCAGCAATGCCGTAGGCGGCAAATTTCTTTTTACCTCTGAAGAGGTTAAACATAAGCTGCGTATCAAAATAGCCTTCAGTAGCGCCACCGGCAACTGCTTTTCCGAAGTAGCCTCGTTTTTTATCTTCCTTCAGTTTTATATTGATGGTACGGGATTTCTCTCCATCGTCGACACCAGTAAACGCTGCCTGATCGCTTTGTTTGTCGTAGAGTTGTACTTTATCTACCATGTCGGCGCGGAGGTTTTTTGTTACCAATGTAGGATCATCACCGAAAAATTCTTCACCATCTACCAGGACTTTTTTTACCGATTGACCCATGGCGGTAATTTGCCCTTTGCTGTTTACCTGTATGCCCGGTAATACTTTCAGGAGGTCTTCCACGTTGGCATTGGCAGCTGTTTTAAAGCTATCCGCATTGAATTCCGTGGTATCGCCTTTAAAGCGTATAGCCGCTACCTGTTGTTTAATTACGACTTCCTGCAAGAGTTTTGATTTCTGAATAACGCCAACATTGCCCATGTCTTTAACAGTAGCAGAGTCTAACGTTACCGGCTCTACGTAATCAGCAAACTTGGGATAGCTGATCGAAACGAGATAAGCGCCAGGCTGGAGATCTTTTAGTTCGAACTTCCCATCTGCGGTGGTTCGTTGGTACTTGCAGAGGATGGAGTCTTTTGCGCGAAGTACAGCTACCACTGCGTTGGGCAGATGATTTCGGTTTAGTGTGTCAGTTACTTGTCCCCTGATTACTGCGTGCTGTGCGTGCAATCCCTGAGCAAAGCAGCATAGGGAGAGGAAGAATAGAATTTTTTTCATTTACAGGCCTTACGGGTTTAGTACAGATTTTCATTTACGCTCGTCACATGGTGCCAGTAACGTCAAAATTGCGGCGAAAATTTCATATGGAATTTATCAAGCCTGATAAACAACTGTTAAATCATAGTCTAGTTATCATGTAGAGGATTAGGGTTAGTGCACGAAATGAGTAGCAGATGTTTGGTTGATTCCCGTTGTTAGCCTGAACACCTTCGGCATTCAGGCTAACAACGGTGCGTAGTATTACAAGGTGTTAACCAAATCGATCAATTCATCAGCGGAGAGTTTTACGGCCATATCAGCGCCTTCCAGCAACTGATCGGCGAGTTCTCTTTTAGTATTGTGGAGGGTAAGGATTTTTTCTTCGATGGTATGCATGGCTACCAATCTGTAAATGGTTACAGGTCTTGTCTGGCCTATACGCCTTGCTCTGTCGGAGGCCTGCTCTTCGATAGCTGGGTTCCACCATGGGTCGAGGTGAATAACATAATCCGCAGCGGTGAGATTGAGTCCAAGACCACCGGCTTTGAGGCTCACCAAAAACAGGTCTGCCTCTCCTGCCTGGAATTGGTTTACCAGTCTGGCTCTTGTTGCAATAGGCGTGCTGCCATCCAGATAGAGGAAACGTATACCTTTCTGTAACAAAGCTTCTTTTACCAGGTCCAGGTGTTTTACAAACTGGCTGAAAACAAGGGCCCTGTGGTTATTCTCTAATAGCTCGTCCACTATTTCCAGGAAGGCGTTCAGCTTAGCGCTTCCCATTTCGAGCTGACTGTCTACCAGTTTAGGATGGCAGGCGGCCATTCTTAATCGGGTAATCTCCGCTAAAGCACGGATATGCCTTTGTGCGTTGTTGCCTTCCTGCGCAGTCAGCGACTCCAATGCACGACGGCGAACGGCTTCATACAACGCCGTTTCTTCCGGCGATTGTTCTATCAGCTTAATAATTTCTGTACTTGGTGGCAATTCCTCCAGTACAGCGGTTTTCGTACGGCGCAACATAAAGGGAGACAATATCCGTTTCAGCTGCTTTTTCACATTGCTTTCCGGATTCCTCAACGATGGGAATACATATTGTTTATTGAAGAAATCCAGACTACCTAATAGTTCAGGATTCAGGAACTTAAAGAGGCCCCAAATTTCAGTCAGGTTATTTTGTATAGGCGTTCCCGTTAGTGCCAGTTTAAAACCAGCCTTTAGACTATATGCAGCTTTAGCGGTACGGGTTTGATGGTTGCGTATGATATGCGCTTCATCCAGCACAATGGTGGTCCAGTTGCGGTTTGCGAGCAACTGTTCTTCTGATTGCAGCAGGCCATAAGTAGTGATGATTACTTCGAAAGGCCCCGCTTTTTTTATGATGGCGGCGCGGTTGCCACTGCTAAGGTCTGTAAACTGTAAGGCTGGCGCGAAACGCATGCCTTCACTGATCCAGTTAGGTAATACAGAAGCCGGGCAAACAATCAGCGCCGGCCCTTCGGCTGCGCGATGCAATAATAACGCCAGCGCCTGTACGGTTTTTCCAAGGCCCATATCATCCGCCAGGCAAGCACCTGCGCCCCATGAGGCCAGTTGCACCATCCAGCGGTAGCCTTCTTCCTGATAGTTACGTAAGCTGGTTTGTAAACCTGCCGGCACCCCCGGCTGAATGCTTTTTGCCTTTTGCCATTTCGCCAGCATGGCTTTCCATTGCTTATCCGTTTGCACCTTTTCCATGTCCAGCAATGCTTCCGCTGCAAAAGGCGCCAGCATAGGGCGTATACGAAGCTCCTTATCGTCCTGCATGATGAAGGCTGCCAGATCGTATATCCGTTTGCGTAAGTTATCTTCCAGGGAGATGATCTCCCCATTTTTTAATGTTACGAATTTGTGTCTCTTTACAGCTTTATCATCCAGCAATTCTTTAAGAGATAATACCGTGTATTCATCTACGTAAATATTGGCATCGCAGGTAAACCAGTGATCTTTTTCTTTAATAGAGATCTGCAGATCTTTGAGATCTACTTGTTTGCTGATGCGATAACGCTCTCCTTCCGGCCATTCTGCTATGGCCAGTTCCGGATGTTCGCGGATAATTTCCAGTAGCTGTAAACAATCGGCAGGATCCTCAAAAATTATCTGATCATCATCAATCTCCTGAAGCATACTTTCCTGGATATAGCCGAGTAATTTATTGAAATTAGCCAATTCCAGTTCCTGATCTCGCAACGCCTGGCACCGTTCTCCGTTCATAATCCCCAATACGGATTTCCCTCCCAGTCCAGGTTTGCAATAAGGCGGATCAGTTTTAAAAGGTTTGATGAAGAAAGCGGCTTTCAGCCCTGTGTTCATCGGAAGTAGCTGTACTACTATGCGGGCATCTCCCTTGATACTCCTGATATCAGCAGGGGTATCAAGTATATCCGCATGGATGGTGAAGTAGGCCGATAAATGCTGCAGGACTTTTGCCAGCTTATCTTTCCCGGAAGAAGGAACAGATTGCAGCTGTTGCAATGTGCGCAGCAGATGCTGCTGTTGCGCGTTTACAGGAATCACTTTCAGTCTGGTCAGACTTTCCCTTATAAAGATGACCGGGCTGGTATAATCATCGATATTGGTTTTAAAAGAAAATCCTTTTGCATGTGTAAGCACAGACAATTCAGGTGTTGACTTGATTACTTCTACCGGTGTTTCGCCGTCGTCTTCACTGAAAAGTAGCGGATGGCCTGCAATTTCCTGCCATACGCGTTGTTCGAATGACCAGGAGTCTGCGCCGGCGTTATAAAAGCTGACACGTTGCACGGTGCTGCCTATACGAAGATCCTGATCAGTCATACCTTCTGCAGTGCCGTCTTTCAGTCGTGACAAGGCGATGTTGCGGCCACGGCTCCAGCCAGTGGCTTCTTTATACTGCTGTTGTAAAGGTTGTATCGTATATCTCCCCAGATCAACGAGATAGGCAATACGAAATTGGCTACCTGCTTTTTCTTTTTTCTTTTCTTCCGTTCCCAATAAGGCATTCAGCACCCGCTCCCACTCCGGCACCAGTACGGAGCCTGTACCTAGTGGCTGAAGGCCTGTATCCACCAATGTTTGCTGGTAGTACGATTCATAGCCTTCATATCCTTCGTCACGAGTGTAGTAAAGATATTCGAGGGTAGGCATAGCGTAACCGTTGGCAACAGCTTTTGCCAGCAAGAGGCGACAACTGGCCTGGTGTATCAGCAGCAGCTTATTTTTGGGATGGTACCATTTCAGTGCCCACATGCTTAGTAGTAGCATCAGGCGTTTATCGGGTTCTTTGGCAGCCATTTCAAATATCAGCTGCAAGAGGTTTTCCGCTTTTTCGCGCTTGCCCATATGCAGATGCAGCAGGGCGATAGCAGGGATAATGGCAGGAAAATGTTTACGCTCGTAGAATTCCGTCACCTTTTGCATCTGTGGCGTAGCCACCGAAACTGGTAGCAATGCCAGCGTACAGGCATAATAATATGCCATCAGCGGTGTGGTGGGAATAATATTTTTTTTGTCAGATGTCCGTTGTTTTTTGATGCCTTGTTCGAAACTACTTTTGGCCTGATCATTCGCTTTTTGATAGAGGTGATATACTGCATTGGCGAAGTAATCATCAGCGGTGGCAGGCTTGGTAATCAATGTGAGCTGGCCTTGCAGGGCAGCTGTTTCCGGAACGATGTCGTTGCTACTAAATGGTTGTAATGCATTTTTCAGTTGCCCGATAAAACCCAGTGGTTGTAATTGTTGGAGCTGGAACCGCACAGACCAGGCAAACATGGCTTCTACAGCGGAGGTATCGAATAATTTGAGCAGGAAATTATAGGCAGGGCGGCCGGCGAGGCACGCCAGGTAAGGTAAGTATTCAGAAAGCTGTTGTTCTATTTTGCGGATAGGCAGGGATAAAAGCGATTTATCACCAATAAAAGCGGCCACCAGGAGACGTTGTACTTCCTGAAGGGATGCATGAGCGCTATAGAAATGAAAATCATTCGCCGGTACTTTCTGCAGCATTTGCTGGTAGCTGGCTTGCATGATATTCTCCGGGAATAGTTGCAGACAATGTTCCAGCGGCAGGAAATAATTTCCCGAAATATTACGATGCAGTAGTTCTCTATCGCCCAGGTGCTGTAACAGCGCACTGGTTTGTGTAGGCTGAAGCAGGCTAAGCGTAGCTACTGCGGCGTTGAGCGTGGGTTTATCCACCGGATACATATAAATAGACAATATATCTATCATCATTTTTTCATCCTGGGACAGCGTGCGGTATTGCTGCTGGAATTGAGCATCTTCAAACATAATCGGCAGTGAATATCAACAAATTTAATATTTTCCTGCAAAGGGTCGGGCATACGGACTTGCATTAGTAGCCTGAAATGATTAATTTGCAGCTATGTTTACACCATTCATTACAAACGTACTTCCTCCTCCAGTAGTAGCATAATTGCGCTACAACCGGATTTTTCACATCATTATTGGTCTTTCTCAGAGGCCATGCAGGTTTGTATTGGTTGTTAGCTCACTCCTCTTTTTTACTTATTTCATTTTGTTTTAATCAATACAATTATTGAGATGAAAAAATCATTTCTTCTCCTGCATACATCTATTCTGTTAGCTGGATTTACGGGCATTTTTGGTAAGCTGATTTCATTGAATGAAGTATCGTTGGTGTGGTTCCGGTTAAGTCTTTCGTTTATACTACTATGGATAGGCCTGAAGATAAGCGGTCGTTTTGTAAACTATGGCCGGGAGGCAACTCGAAAAATGGCGCTGAGTGGCATTCTGCCAGCGCTTGCCTGGGTATTTTTCTATGCCAGTATTAAATACGGTAATGTTTCTGTAGCAGTGATCTGCTTTTGTATGACCGGCTTCTTTACGGCGGTATTAGGACCTGTCATTCAACGGCGTAAACTGATTATTTCCGAGCTGCTACTCAGTATGCTCACGGTTGCGGGCATCGTACTCATTTTTCATTTTGACACAGCATTCAGGACAGGTATTATCCTGGGTGTTATTTCTTCCTTGCTGAATGCCTTTTATATCATCGCTAATGAGCAGCTGGTAAAGCGTTATGAAGCGAGTATGATTAATTATTACCAGATGCTTGGAGGCGCCATTACGGTAAGTCTGCTACTCCCCTTCTACGTTTATACGTTTCCGGGAGTGAGACTGTTACCAGATATAACCGAATTAGGCTACCTACTGCTGCTAGCTTCTTTCTGTACAATCGGCATTTATGTATTGGTAGCTGAAGCCTTAAAGCAGATATCCGCATTTACGGTCAACCTGTGTTTCAACCTGGAGCCTGTTTATAGTATTATTCTGGCTATGCTTTTCTTTAATGAAGGCCGTATGCTAGGGATGACATTCTATATAGGTTTAGTGTTGATATTGTTATCCGTCATCTTGCAAATGATATTATCAGGAAGAGGCAAAACACCTGACCAGGGCTAGTCTACAAGTATTCAGTGAGGCCGATTATTGTTAAATAACAATAATCGGTCTTCTTCTTTATAAAAAATATTTGTGTAACTTAAAAGTTACTTATACATTTGAGTAACTTTTAAGTTACATATTATGAATCATACAATCAAACAGGAATTCTTCTATCAGCATGCACCACAGCTGGTATGGGAATACATCACTGATGCCGAAAAAATTGCCAGCTGGCTGATGCCCAATAATTTCAAAGCAGAACCTGGCTATGAGTTTACGTTTCAGACAACGCCTATGCCTAATTTCGGCTTTGATGGCACCATCTATTGTAAAGTGCTGGAGCTGATACCTTTTGAGAAACTGGTATATTCCTGGAAAGGTGGTCCATCCAAAGGTGTAGTAACACTGGACACGGTAGTAACGTGGACGCTGGAAGCAAAGGACAACGGCACTTTGCTGTCATTAGAGCATCGTGGATTTACCGAACAACAGGCATTCACCTTCCAGATCATGACCAAAGGCTGGCAGGATAACCTGGCAGAACTGAATGGTTTGATAAAACCTGCTGTACAATGACCGCTGCCGCATTAGATGTATTCCAGACCATCGCTGATCCAAGTCGCCGCGAAATGTTACATCTCTTGTCTAAGAAAAGTCTGACCATCAATGCACTGGCAGAGAACTTTGACATGAGCAGGCCGGCTGTATCCAAGCATATTAAAATCCTTTCCAATGCCGGATTCATCACCATACACGACATTGGCCGAGAAAAGTATTGCCTGCTGAACCAGGAAGGTTTTAAGTTATTACAGGAATGGATCAACTATTTCGATAAATTCTGGATGAACAAGCTCAAGAAGCTGGAAGATGTATTAAATGAAAAGGCAGGCAAATAATTATTTAGGGCTGGGTTGCGTATATCCTGCGGGTCTTATCTTTTCCAGGATTTCCGCTGCGCCCTGGCCTGAGCGACGAATAATTCCGATTGTTTCTGCAACCGTGGCAGACAGATACCGGATATCTTCTTTTTGCCGGGCACTAACGGTACCGGATGTAGGAGAAGGCGCGGAAGGAAAAAAGATAGAACAATAGTTTTCTGTTTCATCAATTACAAAGCAGATGACTTCATTGCCATCAATCAGAATACTGGCCGGCTTCCAGGCTGATTGATGTCCTGAGGTCAGCACATCGGTGGATAAGGCGCGGATATAGCTATAACCTGGGATATGCATGAGGATATTATCTTCCAGCCACTTGTGAAATCGTTGCGCCATGTTGGATTTCATAAAAAGGCCAGCCAGAAAACACAATACCAGTAATAACAAAATCGTCACCAGTGTTTCTTTTCCAATACCAGGAATCTGAAATGGAAAATGATGGGCGATGGGTGTTACAATCTTTTTGGTGAACAAAATTATTCTCATTATCACGAAGGCGAGCACAAACAAAGAGATCACCATTAACATGCCGGAGGCAATGGTATTTTTTAGATACAGCCAGAATTGCTTCATAAGATAGTCACTTATAAATCTTACAACACCACAACCAGGCTACTTGTTCAGGTGACACATCTACCTAAAAAAAAGGCAGGCCAAAAAGCCCGCCTGTATTCATTTTTGCCTATATGCTATTGGTATAGCTATTAAAAAGATGGTAGATTATTCAGGTAATTATTATCAGATTCTTTCTCTTTTTTAAACTGCAGCTTACCAAATTTGTAAGAGAAATTAATACCGAAAGAACGGTACGGAATTTCACGTAACAGGTAAGAAGAGTATGCAGCAGTATGGATAGTAGTAACCTGGCTAATGTATTGACTGAAAGGATTAGTAGCAGTAATACCCAATGCTGCTTTTTTATTCCAGAACTGTTTTCTCAACGCAATGGTATAAGAAAGATTCTGCGGCTGACGGCCCTGAATGTTATTGAAGGCAGATCTAAACTCACCAAACACTTCAGCAATCAGGTTTTTAGGCAGCTGATAAGAAGCGTTCATATTCAGTCGCCAGTTGATACCATCTGTTCTATTACCGCCGTCCAGTTCATTTACCACATGCCTGTTGAAGACTTGCAGATTTTCGCGCAGGTTGAGGTTTTTTGTCAGTGGCATGGAGCTGGTGATGATCAATCCCGAGTTATATTCTTTCCCGATATTCACTCTGCTGGTAACAGAAACGTTTGTGTATATGGAATCGCCAATGGTATAAGTTGGATAGAAGGCCGTATAAGGCTTGATATCATTGCTGTTGATGCGTTCCATCAGTGCGATATAGATATTTCCGCCTCCTTTAAATGACCGGCTGTAGCCCAGTTCAAAGTTGTCACCGATTTCGGGCTTCAGTAAAGGATTTCCGGTGGTGATATTGTAAGGATCGCTGAGGTTCAGGAATGGATTCAGCTCTCTGTCAGGACGTTCCAAACGATGTGTGTAGGCCAGTTTCAGCATATTATCATCGTCGAATTTGTGAGAAAATATCAGCGATGGTACAAAATTACCGTAGGAAGGCACGGTGCCACCGGGATAATTCATGGCAACACTTGTATACTCGTAACGTGCGCCTGCTACTACATCCAGGAATTGGAACAAATTAAAACTGGCCGACAGATATCCTGCATAGATATTCATGCGATAATTGAAATCGTATGACTGTGTAGGATCTGGATGGTAGTTGTCAGTAGTTTTATCATATGCATTTACCTGCGAACTATTTTGCAGGTCGTGGAAAATGGCTTTCACACCGGCTTCCAGGGTAAAGGATTTACTTACTGGCTGCGTATAGTCGAGGGAGAGATTATGCTGATGGTCTGATCCAGGATTGTATCCTTGTGTACCACCGAAGGGCAAGGTAGCATCGTCCAGGTATTGCAGCTGGTAGTAGCGTGCATAAGGCGATCCGAAGCTGGCACTGTATAAGAAGTCCAGCTCTTGGCCTGGCTTATTGAATTTCCTTTTGTATCCGAGGTTCCAGTCCATGGCATCAATCCAGTTGCGGGAGCTGTTAGGGCGGGAAATCGTGCTGGTATCATTGCTACCGGCTGTCCACTGACGCAGCAGAGAAGTGCCTTCCAACTGGGAGCTGAAATGATTAAAGGACACGCCTGCGCTGAAGTTGTCTTTCTTGCTGGGCGACCAGTCGAAACCTAGTCCTGTAGCATAGGAGCGGCGAGTAAGGTCGTTAGTGCCTGATTGCCAGAGGCGACTCGCCAGTTTACCATCTGTAAAGGAAGATCTGTCCTGGCTGCTGGGTGTTGAAGAACTCAATTGTGCGTTACCGTTAAAGAAGAGGTTTACACCGAAGTTATTATGGCGCAGGTTGAGGTTTACAGCAGCATTTTCCAGTCTGGTGCCGGCAGCGAGGTTAATGCTACCATTCATGCCCTGGAGGCGGTTTTCTTTCAATACAATATTAATAATCCCCCCTGTTCCCTGGGCGTCATATTTGGCGCCAGGACTGGTAATGGCTTCAATGCTTTGTATCTGGCTGGCGGGGATGGCTGCGAGCGCATCTGCCAGGTTATTACCGAACATGCTGGAAGGCTTACCGTTGATGAGGAAGCGAATATTGGAATTGCCTTGCAGTTCCACGTTGCCGTCTACATCAACCGTTACCTGTGGTACTTTACGGAGTACATCTAGCGCAACACCGCCTTGAGAGGTGAGGTCGTTGGCCGCATTGTAGACTACTCTGTCTACCTTACTTTCTACAATGGGTGCTTTTGAGGTCACCACTACTTCACCGAGCGATTTAGCAGACGACTGTATGCTAATTGTGCCCAGGTTTACAGCAGTATTTGTATTGGTAATTTTTATGCTATCAATTAGTTTTTTATTGTATCCGATGAATTCAATGGAAACGGTGAACATACCTGGTGTCAGTCCTTTTACGCTGAAGTTCCCCTTGTCATCGGCAACGGCACCATTCACGGTTTTGCCAGTGCTTTTGTCTGCCACCACCACGGTAGCATAAGGCACCGGAGCTTTATTGGCGGCGTCGGTGATGTGGCCGGACACTGTTCCGGTATGGCTCTGGGCGGAAGCGCCCAAAAAGCAGCAGCAGGCAACAATCATTAAAAAAAATCTCATCTGTTATTCTTATTTGCGGCACAAACTTAAAAGGCGAATCTGAAGACAAACTGGAGTAAAGCAGATATTTACAGATAATGTTACCTTCGTAACTATGAAAAAAATGCGCCAGACCATACTGTTATTAGCGATTATCTTTCTGCCGATCTATTCATTTGCACATGGATATTGGCTGGAAATCAATGGTAATGGCCAACCAGGCAAGCAGGTAATCATCCAGATATTTTTTGGAGAGATTGACCAGTACGGCAAGCGACTGAAAGAGACCTATGACACCTTACCAGCAGCTGATATGTTCAGGATCATAGCAGTGCATCCTGATGGCAAAATGGATACGCTGAAAGTCAGTGCCCGGAAAGATGGCTGGCAGGCAACGTTTACGCCTATACTAAAAGGTAGTTACCGTATCCTGGCAACGGGCGTAAAACTTCCGGTGGTAGACCGCTCTGGTAGCGGCGGACAGAACATTCGTCCATTTGAATATCTTTGCAGCAGCTACCAGACCGGCCTGGGGATGACTAACAACAAACCTCTACAAATGCTGGATATCATCTCCCAACAGCAAAAAGATATGATGCAGGTAACCGTATTTAAAGACGGGAAACCTTGCGCAACAGGCGCTAAACTACGTATATTCAATCCCGATAACTGGGAGAAACAATTGGAAACTGATAGCACAGGCAGTGCGGAATTTTATCCGAACAGGAAGGGTTTGTATATTATCCGTTACGACTGGTACGACAAGACGCCCGGTACTTATGAAGGCGTTTCCTACAGTGCAGTAAGGCATCGCTGCGACTATTGCCTGCTGGTACAATAAGTAAAACACAAATAGAAACGATGAAAAAGGCAGAGGCTACCCGACTCGAAATTCTGAGGAAAGCATTTGAATTGATTTATGTAAAAGGCTACCAGGCAAGTAGTATAGATGATATTCTGGCGAAAACCCAGGTAACAAAAGGTGCATTCTATTATCATTTCAAAAACAAAGAACAGATGGGAATGGCTATCATCAATGATTTGCTGAAGCCTACGTTCTCCCAGACTTTCATCCAGCCGTTTATGCAGGAACCTAATCCCTTGTTGGCGATTTACAATATTATCCATTATCTGTTGCTGGAAGATGAATTTATGAAGATGGAATATGGGTGCCCGGTGTCAAACCTCACGCAGGAGCTGAGTCCCTGGCATGCTGATTTTAATCGGGTGTTGTCTGAGCTTACCCATGATTGGGAAGCAGTGATGATCACTAGCCTCGAAAAAGGTAAGAAGGCTGGTTATGTGCGTAAGGAGGTGAATGCAAAAGAAGTGGCTTTGTTTGTGATATCAGGTTATTGGGGAGTGCGTAATGTAGGTAAGCTGGAGATGAACAAATCGGTGTACAAGTCCTTCCTCAAAGCATTACAAGGGTATCTGAACGGCCTGGAATAAGGCCGGAATTTTTTTCTTCAAAAACATACCATTTAGTATGTTTTTGATTTATCTTTGTCTCGGACAAATTCCAACGACATGTATTCCGCATTAGTATTTCTCCATTCCTACATCAGGTGGATGGTGGTGCTGAGTATTGCCTATGCTATCTTTCGGGCGGCGCGCGGTTATTATCTGCGACGGCCATTTACAGCAACAGACAATGCGGTCAGGCACTGGACATCCACCATAGCGCATATACAGCTAATAGCAGGTATGACCGTGTATACACAGAGTCCTGTAGTAAAATATTTCTGGCAAAACAAATCCACTGCCGTAGCGGATTTCAGCGTTACTTTTTATGCATTATTACATCTCATCCTGATGATCCTGGCGATAACTATTTTAACGATAGGATCAGCCATGGCCAAGCGAAAGGCAACGGGTCATGAGAAATTCAAGACTATGCTGATATGGTTCAGCATAGCGTTTATCATCATCTTTCTGGCCGTACCATGGCCATTTTCACCACTATCTTCCAGACCACTATTACGATAATTTATGAAGGCATTATTTAAGACGAGACTGGGCAGACTCAGATTACTGGGCTACCTGGAAGGGATTTCATTGCTCCTACTATTAGCAGTAGCCGTGCCGGTTAAATATATTCTGAGCGATCCGACCATGGTAAAAGCGATGGGACCTGTACACGGAGGGTTATTTCTGCTATATATTTTTAACACGCTAAGTGTAGGTGTAGAACAACGATGGAAATTTAGTCAGACAACCTGGAAAGTACTGGTAGCCTGCATTATCCCGTTTGGCACTTTTTATATAGATAGAAAAATTTTGCAACAGCAAGACATCTAAAACTCAACCACTATGAAAACATTGATCATCATTGCAAGTATACTGGTTGTCCTTTATGGTACGTACAGGGTATATAGATTTGTTAACCTGGACAAGGGTTTGCATCAATTGGTTGACCAAGGCGCCATCATCCTGGATGTACGAACGGTAACAGAATATAACATGGGACATATTGAAGGTGCGTTAAATATTCCATTGGGACAGCTACATGCAGACAGCTTACCACTCGATAAGAATAAAATTTATATCACGATGTGTTCACATGGACTTCGGAGTGTGAAAGCTTTGCATTTGCTGCAAGCGAAAGGCTATACCGTGCATAATGGCGGCGCAATGCCAGACCTGCAAGCGGAGTTAGCACGATGAATACCAGGAAATAAACAAGCAGCCAGCATCTTCAAATTAGTGTACATTTGCGTTCCGGAAAAAATACCGGTGATTTATCAACTCCATATTTTTAAGAATTTTTTATGAAGAAACTATTGCTGGCTGTTTTATTATTTGCCACCAAATCATTGTTTGCCCAGGAAGGACCGGACTTTTCAGATATGCGCAGCTGGTGTTTATATGGTGATTCCTTATCGAGGTATATTTTTGCTGACACTGCATTTGTGCGTGTTAGTCCGGATACCAAACAGGCACCAAAAGACACGCTTCTTTTAGGTGATAATATCAAAGTCCTGGAAATTACAGAAAAACCATTGACCATTCGCGGACTGAAAGGGCCATGGCTGAAAATAGAATATACAAAAAACGGAGAGGTGCGTAATGGTTATGTATGGCAGGGACTTATCAGCTGTGCACAGCTCCGTCGTGGGGATACCAAATTCATCTATGCAATTGAGCGTAGGGCCGACAGCGTTAGTTTTGAAAATAAAACGGCAGACACTATACGCCGTTTTCTGGTGAGATTGAAAGCTGTGCAGAATGGTAACCTGGTGGCCAAAATTGGGTTCATTGCCTATGACGACGAATCTGCTAATTACTGTGGCGCCAAGATCATGAGTGGTATGGGATTGACGAATGTGCAGAACATGATTGTGATTACTTTTTCCGGAGAGGCTTGTGGTATTCCAACCTCTGATTATTATTTCGCCTGGACTAAAGACAGTATGTTTGTACGTTTTCCGGACAAGACCAACATTGGGGATGCAGATGCCTTTTATCACAGCGAAGAATTCATCTTCCCTAATGAGAAAAAAGGACAACCGGATTTAGTGGTATGGGAGATGAATGAAGAGGAGGCCACTGACGAGGTAGAGAAAAATGGTTTGTATAAAATGAAGACCACTGATAAGGGCAGAAAAGTTTATCAATGGGATGGCGAAAATAAAAAGATCACCTTAAAAGGTAAATAAAGCATGGGCCGGCAGCTGTTACAGTTGCCGGTTTTTTTATGGCATTACGGCTGGTTTTACAGCCATCATCTCCTGTACTTTTTCCTGTTGTTCTTCATCACTCAGGCGTTGCACCGCACCATCCTTTCCATAGGCGACGCACTTCACCTCTTGCCCATCTGTATCTAATAAAATCCCAGATTTAAAATCGCCGGGGATATCTGCACCAAACCAGGCCTCATCCGGCTTTTGATCCCAGATGAGTAGTAATAATTTTTTATGTTCAGGAGCGGAGCTATCACCTTTTAACAGGCATACAGCAGCTTCGTTACCGAAAAGCACAGCTATACTGTGCTGGCGTTGGTCTACAATGGTATTGATTACCTTAAACTGTTGCCGATCGAAGGGAATGCCAGCAGGTACGCCAGCCTGTTTGTTTATAGGTTCAATTGCAATACGGGAACTACATGCTACCGTAATGATACATACAAGACCCAAGAGCGATACATACTTCTTCATGGTAACTGAATTGGTTGTGTAAAAACGAAGTCATTGTTTTTCATTGGGTTGTGACAATTAATACATTCCGCTGTAAATATTTTGTCTTTGCCATACGGTACTAGCGCCGGTGTTTTAAAACGTGCCCAGCCCCATCCCCTGGTGGCTATATATTTCTTGCTATCCTTGATCATAAATTCTACTTGTCGAAAGGCGCCGGTGGTGATGTTTCCGGCAGTATCTATAAGCTGGTCCCAGGCAACTTTAGCGAAGGTGGCGCCATTGGGCCATGGATGGATACGATTTTCCCGTATAGCCTTTACTGCTATATCGTTGCCAAAGATGATACGCAATGTGCCATTATCTTCTCGTAGGGTGGTGCTAATGGGTTGCCAGTCTTTGTATTCATCCATATAAGGCACACCACTGGGCGCAATAATGGTTTGTTTATTGGCGTAGTATCCTTTGGACCATTCCTGGAACTGATGATCACGTGCAGCCACCATGCCGCTATCGGGCTGTATATCTGGCTTTAGCGTTGCCACGTATTTTTTCAAAATGGCGATATCCTCTTCCGTAATTTTCGTTTCCGGATGCAGGGCAACATAAGAAGCGGTGGGCATGGCATTCAAGCGAGCCTGGTTCAGTACTTCCCACAGTGTGGCATTTCTGGCGAGCGTGTCCAGGTTGCCCATGGTGGAGAAGTTGAGTACATTTTGTGCAGCATTGATATCAGAGGCTACGAGCCAGTAACCAGGAGCGATGTAATCAAACCATTTAAGGTGTGGCGTATTAGAGTGACAATCGTAGCAAGACTTCTGCAGAATGGCTTGTACAGCAGGGGGTGCATTGAGCGGTAGCCCCTGTGTTCCTTCAGAAATCGCTGGTCTGTAGAATTGCATTAATACAAAAGCGACCAGGATGGTGATCAGTGTACCTTTCCAGATTCTTCCAGTGCCGCCGGTTTCTGTAGCCATTGCATGTGGTTTAGGAATGAATACTTTCCTACCTGTTTACAGATTTGGGATACAAAATGTTTAGATCAGCGAGGCAGGAGATTAAAAAAAGGCTGTTCTCCATGGATAGAGAACAGCCTTTTTATGTAGGAATATTAAAGACTTAGTAACCGTTATTCAGCGTAAAAGAGTAACTGGCTTTAGCGTCGGCGATGCCACCGCCTACTACAACACCTTTTTCCAGGGTAACAGCTGATTTAATGGAGACATGGAATTTGCCGTTAGCATCTTTAGTGACTTCGGCAGTTCCTCCATTATTAACACAGTTGTACATTACGGCGCCGGTATTCACAGCAGTACCTACGGTGCAGCTGATATTGAGAATAGGTGTACCAGGGTTAGCCACCATCATTTCAGTGGTGCCGATGGTATAGGTACCTGCACCAAGGTTGCTATAAAATGTGATGGAAACGGAGCTTCCGGAGAATGCGCCATAACTTCCACCAGTACCGGAAGTGGTAGTAGCAATAGCTGTGACGGTGCCACCATTTCCACTAGCGGAAGAGGTTTGAGCAGAGGTAGATCTGGCATAGGTATAGTCACCTAATTTCCAGTTACTATCACTACCAGCAGGGGCATTATCATTGCTTTTACCACAGGAGAAGAAGCCTAAAGTCAGGATGGCGATCAGGCAAGGCAGTAGTTTTTTCATGGTTAAAATTTCTTTACAAACGGGTTGAAATATATTTCTAAGGTCGCAAATATAATATCTGAACTTATAAATATTTAGCCATCCTGCCTATTTTTTATTTGCTTCCTGTTACAGTGGTGTTGGCAGCTGGCACTTTCACGCTTGTAAGGCCGATATTATCCTGTACTGTACCTGGATGGGCGAATGTATAATTGATTTGGTCGAGCAGGTATTCTTTTTTATCGGAAGAATATTCCCAGAACATAACCCCTCCCATTTTTTTATCCAGTACATAGTTGCATTTGTTTTGTACGGACCATTCGTCATCACAGGTGATGAAATCTTTGGTAGTAGGATTATAGAGGTAATCGGCTTTTGCGTCCTGATCGCGGTAAGCGTGGTAGCCCTTAAGCAAGAGACTATCGCGGATAAACGTATAGCCGCTGCCAAACTGTTGGCGCGCGATTGGAGATCCGAGGCCTGTAGCGGTGGCGGTACTATCTGTTACTTTAAAGTTGCGGCCATAAAAGGCGATTCCCATCACTAGTTTTTCGGCTGGTACACCAGCAGCTATGTAGGCTTGTACGGCTTCATCAGCGTTACGTGATTTCTCGAAAGCCTTTGTTGGAAAGAGGTTGGTATGATGGCCCGCAAACTTGGTACTATAACAATCGTAGGTCATGATGTTGATATAGTCCAGGTATTTTTGTGCTTTATCCATTTCCGTGGTTTCGAGGAAGCCTACGAATCCTGCGGTGGCGGTGGTGAGCAGTAGTTTCTTATGTGTTTTCTTTTCCAGTTGGTCCAGTTCTTTACGCAGGGCAGCAAACATAAGTGTATAATTTACCTTATCTTCTGGTCTGAAGATATTGCCTACTTCTCCTTCCCTTGCTGGGTATTCCCAATCGATGTCTACACCATCGAGGTTATATTTAGCAATAATATCAACTGCACTTTTCGCAAAAGCAGCTCTGGCAGTATCCGTCAGCACAGCATCAGAGAAGTTTGCACTCCATGCCCAACCACCAATGGAAATTAGAATTTTTAAATCTGGATTGATTTTTTTAAGTGCAGATAAATTTTTGAAATTGACAGTATCAGTGGTGATATTGGTAAGCACTGCGCGATTATGTTCTACGTTTACAAATGCGTAGTTGATATGCGTAAGCTTTTTTGCGGCGATGGTTTCCGTATTTACAGTACCTCTATAGCCGCCAACATATCCTATTACAACGGGTTTCGGCTTTTTAGCCACCTTGTTTTTTGTAGTGGCGCCTATAAGCAACGCGGGAGTTAATAATGCGATAAGTAGTCCTTTCATGCTGGCAGAATTTTATATGTTGATGATAAAAAGGGATCCGTTAAAAGTACATAAACACAAAGAGAAATGAAAGTGAATGTTATAGAATTTTATTAAAAAATGATATTTTTTTAAGCAGATGAGAGGGGAAATATTTATCTTTATCTAGTTAATGTTCCCAAAATAAAATTGTCTGTGAAATGGCTGATAATATTGTTACTGCTATAATCGCATTGATTTTTCTAGCGTCTGTTTTTATTCCTTTAGGTAAGTCATTGATATATGCATTCGGACCAATCAGGAAGTTAAAGGCTAGAAATAAACAGGGTGAAATTATAGAATTGGATTTAAGAAAAAAGAATGATGCAACAACCTTAATCAACTTTGTTGATGTATACTTAGGACATAAATAATTGTTTGTTGTTCTGACCCAAAACCAACCATCGCATATTATGCGAAAAATTAGTAGCATTGATAGTATTGTAGGAGCCGGGGGAGGCACCCTAATAATTAAGCTTGCACAGAATTTACCAGATAGTCATCCATTAAAATCGTGGTTAATTATTCTTGCTCCTGCCATAGCGCTGTTTATCAGATATCTCTGGAACTTCCTCTCTCCGGAAGTGACTTTTCGCGTAAAAAGGTGGAGGACAGCCAGGAACAGAAAGAACCTGGTGTGCCAGATTGACTCCATGTTAATGGATCCTATCCTCAGTGAGGAAAGTAAGGCTTTACTAAAAGTACAAAGTGAGCAGGTAAAGTTGTCAATTATTGATGAATTGTTTCAGCATATTGAATCAACTTTACCTACTAAATAAAGGTCATAGCTGACCACAGCACTTCCTCGCTAAATCTTTAAACGCAACTGTTTCTTTTCCATAAATCCAACCAGTATGATAACAAGAAAAGCAACAGCAAATGAACGGATAATACCGCCAGCTCCTTCACTGAGGAAATTGGGGTACCTGAATCCTGTCAGTTCAAATACAGCATACAACAGATAAGGTATCAGATAACAGGTTAAAGTGCTGGTGCCAGCAGGTTTGATTACTTTATACCAGGCGTTTTTCCCGTGAACATCCGTAACCCATATCAGCAGCTCAAATACCAATACAGCAATACCGCTGCAAATGAGTACCCATGCCGGTGTAGACCGTATTTTGGAAATACCTTCTGTATAAGGCCGCAGTAATAATCCGGCAATGATAGCAGCTATGCCAATCCCCGCAAAAAGCCACCATAGTGAATTTAGATTTCCACGCTCCCTGAGGCGGGTATATAACTGTGACGTCCACACGCCGGCCATAATCAGCGCCACACTAGCGCCATCACCAATCACAGGCAATTGTAGGTGCAACCATCCACCATGCACGCCTATATTGATCAGCAGGAAACATATCAATATAACTGACACTCCTGCAAACCGGCCCTGCAACAGCAGGAACAATGTAGCGCACACAAGATAGGCCCAGCCAATAATACCCAAGATGCCGCCCCAGGATTGTTCCATGCCATGCAAATGCGCCGGCTCTCCTCCTACGTAACAGAAGGTCATTGCCACTAACACGATAATCCCTGCGCCTATCAGACCATAACGTACCGGCGCTGGCACCGATGCGGGATAGTCCAGCCATATCAGAAAGAAAGCAATAGTAATTGCAATAGCCCATACCGCCTGTGGCAAAGGCGCGGTATTACTATAGGTTTCTAGGTTTACATGAAAGAACCCCATGACTATCAAAGCCAGGGAGCGCAAGAAAATATGTGATTCTATCTTCCACCACGACTGCTGTTGCTTCATTCTATAGCCGATAGCAAATGGAATGGAGAGGCCTACTATGAAGAGAAAGGTAGGGAATACGGTATCAGCGAAGCCCATACCGTCGTCGGCCATTTTCACGTGTTCTATCCATTGCGGGATATTATGTACCCCACTCACATCATTCACAAAAATCATCAATAACATAGTGATAGCCCGAAAGGCATCAATAGAGAATATTCTGGATTTAGTAGCCATGGACACAGGTTGATAAATGAATAATAAAACAGGATAAGTTTAAAACAGATTACATAATCACCTGAAAATAAAAATTCAGGTAGTTGTTTCTGTTATTCATCAATATAGAGCATAGATTAAGAATAATCTCATCAATTTATTTTTGGTGATTAAGCAGGCCGCGGTAAACATTAGGTTTGTATCTTTTTACTTATTTTGTTTATTACTTACCACCATCCCTTAATAACTCAACAACCTATGAGCATACATGAGCCTTCAATTCTGGACGATATTCTGGAAACCACCCAACAAAAAAGAAGATGGCACATGTTGCCATTACTTAGCAGGATACTAATTGTATTTGGAACAATTTGTGGTGGCTTGTTAAGTTCACTCTTACTATTTGGTATAGTATATAATTGTTTTGTCAATCTGTATCCTCCAGCTGTACTAAACTCTGTGCAATTTAGTCTTTGTTTAACAGCTATTTATTTCCTTGGCAATCTGCTACTCTGGATGGAGAAAAGATTGGCCATTTCCTGGGGCAAGGCCAGCTACTTTGCGGCGCTACTAATATCTGTAGGAATTGCCAAATCCTTTAGTGCCGGACCTATTACGTTTATGATAATTATTCTTCCATTCCTTATAATTATTGCCTATCAGACCTTCATCTTATTCAGGGTGAGTCATCAATGGAAAAATCAAAGTATTTCCAGACGTCAGGAATTGAAATAACAGCATCAATTTTATGAGTTTTCTAATACCCAAGCTATGAGTACAACAGAAACATCCCTACTGGGCGACATCTTTGAAAAAGCCAACAAAAAAAGGAGGCTTCACATGTTACCCATGTATAGTAGAATAATGATCATTATTGGCAGCATCCTGGGAGGACTGGCTACTCTAATAAGCATTTACTTCACTTTTTACAGTATCATTACGGGGTTAATGTTTAATCTGCCAATTCTAATACTCAATATCAGCAACATTCTATTCTGCCTGGTATTTTGTCTTGGAAATGCCCTCCTTTGGGCAGAAAAGAAAGACGCAATAGGGCTTGGAATGGCGGCCTGTATTTGTGGCATGCTCCTCTCCTTTTCAGTGGGCATGAACCTTTCGCTGCATTTCCTGCCAGCCATCGTTTATTCACTGCCGTTATTCATTTTGTATGTGATTTTCTTTATCAGACTTACAAAAGTGCGTACCATCTGGAAAACAGAAGGGCTTTCCCTCCAGGAGTTACGCAGATTAAAAAGCAACTATTCATCCTCTTCAGGAACGATTGTAAATAAGTAGTGGCTACTGTTCCTCCTTTTTACCATCATATGAAAAATGCCGCTATAAAATAAACCAGGATCACCAACCAGGATTGAAAAACCATGGGTCTGTGATTCACCGCACCAAAGTTTTTCGCCCACAGGATAATGAGGTGTAACAGGCAGGAGATCAGGATGCAGAAGCGGCCTATCCATGGATTAACAATGGAAACTCCTTTACTGGAGTAAAGTACCACCAGGTATGATCCCGTGATAAAGCAGATAAAGAGGATGATATGGAGTAGTAATAACTTTCGCATAGAATGGCATTCCAGCTGCAAGATACATTAATCACACTATCCATAAATTAATAAACGCAGCTGGTTACTATTAAATAGCGACCAGCTGCGTTTGAATGTATTGGACAAGTAGTTATTTATTTATGCTGTCATTTAACCAATCCAGTATATCTTTCATCACGATTTCCTTCTCAAGGTCATTGAGCAAATCATGGTAATGGCCTTCATAGAATTTTAATGTTTTATTTGTTGATGAGGCATTATCATAAAAGAACTGGCTGCCAGCGGGCTTGGTTGCTTTATCGGCAGTACCATGGAGGATTAATAGAGGCAGTGTAATAGTAGCTACTTCAGCTTTCAATCTTTCATCAGCAAGTGCTAACTGCTGCACGGTTTTGGTAGGCTGTACTTCGTTTGCAATAAGTGGATCATGATTCATAAACTCCACGACATCTTTATCTCTCGAAAAATCTTCATTTTTTAACTTCAGTACATGCGCATGTGGGAAAACATGGCTTAAGCCTTTTAACACGGCGATGGCGAATTCTGGTGCAGGCACCTGAAAGGCAAAACTCTCACAGATAAATCCTGCTAATTTTTGCTGGTAGTTTAACGCATAGATTGCAGACATCACACCGCCTGCACTATGTCCTAATAAGAATGCAGGCAACCCAGGATGCTGTTGATGTGCAATATCTACCAGCTTATTCAGTTCCGTAACAAATACATTATAATCCGCTATATAAAAGCGTTCTCCATCAGATTGTCCTCTTCCGGGGAAATCGATAGCATAAACTTCATACTGTTGTGCGGTTAATTGTTCTGCTGTCCATTGGTAATAGCCGCTATGAGAATTAAAGCCATGTGCAATAATGATAAGGGCTCTGGGAGTTGCGGCAGCATGCCAGTTTCTGTAAAATACTTTCGATCCATCTGCTGCGACGAAAGTATTGGTTTGGGGTTGACTAGTCGATTCCATTTAAATACGCTTTAGATTAGTGAAGTGTCTTTAATTGCATTAGAAATCATCTATCCTAAGATAATATTTTTTTATCCATGAGATTAGAAAAATTATGGCTTAAAAATCAAGCAGATAGCAGAAACATCGGTGAATTGAAATGCTGCAAATTCACCAGCTGTAATATTTATAGCTTAAATTTTAATTGAATCAGGCATGCAAAACAAAAAAGGCATCATTTATTCAATGATGCCTTTTAAAATCTTTATAAAAGATGTCTTACCATCTAACGCCAACCTAATCCAGGAGCTACGTGCTCCAAAATAGAAGACAATACATGCACATTGTAATCGACACCTAATGTGTTAGGTATTGTCAACAACAGTGTATCTGCTTCTTTGATGGCCTCATCTTCTGCTAACTCCTTTATCAGCTGATCAGGTTCCGCCGCATAGTTTCTTCCGAAGATAGCGCGCTTGTTAGGTTCTATCATTCCGATTTGATCCTTACTCTTTGTATCTCTGCCAAAGTATTGACGATCCCGATCATTTATCAATGGAAAAATAGATCGGCTTACCGACACTCTCGGTGCACGTTTATGCCCTGCTTTTTGCCAGGCATCTTTATACAACCTGATCTGCTCGGCCTGTTGCACATGAAATGGCTTGCCACTCTCGTCCATCTTCAAGGTAGAACTTTGCAGATACATGCCATTTTCGGCGGCCCAGACAGCCGTTGCGTTAGAAGCAGCGCCCCACCAGATACGTTCACGCAAGCCCTCAGCATAAGGCTCCAAACGCAGTAAACCCGGAGGATTCGGGAACATAGGATTGGGATTCGGCTCCGCAAACCCTACTCCTTTTAATTTATCCAGAAACTCCAACGCCTTTCGACGTCCCATATCTGCATCCGTTTCACCCGCTGCTGGCTCGTAGCCAAAATAACGCCATCCGTCAATTACCTGTTCCGGCGAACCTCTACTGATGCCTAATTGCAACCGTCCTTCCGAAATTAAATCCGCTGCTCCGGCATCTTCTACCATATACAAAGGATTCTCATACCGCATATCAATAACGCCCGTTCCAATCTCAATTTTGCTTGTTTTTGCACCAATAGCGGCAAGCAAAGGAAATGGAGATCCCAATTGTGCTGCAAAATGATGCACACGAAAATAGGCGCCATCAATACCAATTTCTTCGGCAGCAACGGCTAAATCAATAGACTGAAGTAAGGTGTCGCTTGCCGTACGGGTACTATAGGCCGGATGATTCGACCAATGCCCGAACGATAAAAATCCAATTTTCTTCATAAATCTATTTTTACTAAAAACCAGACTCAATATTATCCATTATTTAATTGCAAAAGCAATATCTGCTATGTTATTCCTTAATTTTGACAAATCTTAAACATCTACTCTCCCACTTAATCAAACAGCCACTACTACAAATAAAAAACACATTTCTTCCATGTATGTTTACAAATAATACTTATTAACAGCCTATTTTTACTGACCTTTAGGTTATAAAGGCGCTACATATGCCCATTTAAAAGCACTTTACATGCAACGCAGTCTACATAGAATCAACTTCATAACCGCACTGCTAATCAGCATTGCATTCAATAGCTTTGCCCAAGCCGACATAAAAAAATCAGAACTGGAAGTAGCAAAATTGTATGGTAAAATTCTTGAACAACAAGACTCAGCTTACCAATATGCTGATAAATTTGGAAAAGCTTTTAAGAAGTTATTAAAAGATAACCCTGCCACCATTAACTACAACTTCAAGCGATTACAGGATAGCAGCCATTGTTATATCAATACTTCTACTGATGGCAACTTCAGGATTTATAGCTGGGATACCTGGACAGGCGGCACCATGCACTTTTTCAATAACATCTATCAGTACAAAACCGAAGGAAATGTTTTTACCCAAACACCTGCTCATAAAAAAAGTGATCCAGGGATGTTTTGTTCAAAAATCTATGCTGTTATTATAAAAGATAAAACCTTCTACCTCGCAATATTTAATGGGATATACTCCACAAAAGATGTTTCTCAATCCATTCAAGCATTTACACTAACTGCTGGAAAACTTGATGACACCGTCAAGCTTTTTAAAACAAGAACACAAATGCTTAACAGGATTGATGTGCCATTCGATTTCTTTAGTGTGGTAGACAGACCCGAACGGCCACTGGAACTCATCACATATAACGAGACTGCACAAGAAATATACATTCCATTGGTCGATAAAAATGGCCAGGTGACACATAGTAACCTGGTATACCACCTGGTAGATAACGTCTTTGAATATATTGGCATCAGAAAAAGTAAATAACCATAGCACTTAAAATAGAGACATATTTATTAAAACAACTTATCCCAGCTTATCAAATATATTGTTAGCTTATCCCTGCTGCTTAATTAAATAAACGTACCTTTAAGAGAGGCAAGGTTTATTATATTTGATGGCGTAACCAGGTTAAAATATGTCAACATGAATATTGTTACAATTGAGCCACCACACTACCTCAAAACAGTAGTAAAAAAGTGCTGGTATGCCAATATTCAACATACCGAACACCAAAACAAGTCCTACAAAATTTTAGCAGACGGCGCACCCGGCATCGTTTTTCAACATTGTAACGGGGAATCCTCTCTTGTAAATACTGATGGCTATCAATTTCCCATTTCATTCGTGTATGGACAAAAAGATAACAGCCCTTGCGTAAATTCATTCCAGGGCAATCCATTTATTTTTGGTGTAGATCTTCAGCCAACAGCCCTTAAAAAACTGTTTGCCATTAACGCCTCCGCCATTACCAATAGCATTGTAGAAAGTGAACATCTTTTTTCAAAAGAATTCATTGATCAGTTATTACATGCACCTTCTCCACAACAAATAGCTCAGTTGTTTCATCTACAACTTTGTAAGAAGCTGCTGAAATCCAAGCAGGATAAGATAATTGACCATAGTATCAAATTGATATTTGAAGATACTAAAGGCGCAAACTCCCATGATCTTTCCACACGCTTTCATATTTCCCGGCGACAATACCAGCGGAAATTCAAGGAACATCTGGGTGTATCTCCAGAATCCTATATGCGCATTATAAAATTTCAAAAATCACTGCATTTATTAAAAACAAAACAATACAGCAAATTGAGTGACATTGGCTTTTCACTTAATTATGCAGATCAATCGCATTTTGTAAGAGAATTCAAGCTGTTTTCAAATTGTACCCCAAAAGAGTTTTTATCTAAAATTCAATCCATACAAAGTTTCCATCCACAAACATTTGAGACGATGCGCATCATAAGCAATTAAATACAAATTGTCGCCACCGTTCTATTTTATTAAGACGCCCTTTCTTTATTTAGCAATAATTATTTAATTGTTATTGCCATGACAAAAATACATCACCTGAATTGCGTCGACATTCAATCCCCAATGGGCAGCGGCGGCATAGGACATTGTTTATTACTGGAAACAGATCAAAGACTTGTGCTCATTGACACAGGCATCGGCCTCTTAGACACACAGCAGCCTGTAGCAAGAATAGGGCAAGCCTTTATTGATATGGTTGGCTACCATTTTCATGAAGAACAGACAGCAATAAGGCAAATTGAAAAACTGGGCTTAAAACCCACCGCTATAACTGATTGCATCATTTCACACTTAGACAATGATCATATTGGCGGACTGGCAGATTTTCCTGATGCGCTCGTTCATGTGGGAATAGAAGAATATGAGAATTTTAAATTGGACAAACCAAGATATTTGAAAACTCCATTACAACATCATCCTAAAATCCTTACTTATGGGCCCTCAGCAAATAACTGGTTCGGATTTGAAGCAAGAAAAATTGATATCGATGAAGAGCTGGATATTTTCCTGATTCCTTTATTCGGCCATAGTAACGGGCATTGTGGTGTTGCGATACAAACTGATGGTAATTGGATTTTTTACGTTGGAGATGCTTATTATCTAAGGATCGAACTATCAAATGACCAGCATCCTATAAATTTATTAGCTAAAAATAATGCTGACAATGATGCCCAACGGTTAATTACATTGCAGAAAATCCGTGATTTTGTAAATGATCACCCAGAAATTACGGTGTTTTGCTATCATGATATAGAAGAATTCAGGATACACAACGATTAACGCTGTTCAGAGATGGTATGATAAATATGTTGTAAGGCATAATGAAAATTTTTTCCAGTGGTTAGTTTAACCCTTAAATACCTTTAAGAAATTTCATTTAAATAAAAGCAATTTTATTATTACTATTATTTATAGTAGTAATAAAATGAGAAAAGTCCATGCTATCATTTATAATGAAGAAGTATAAACTTACAAAGAGAATTGGAAAATCAAAGATTGGAAAAAAACTAATCCAAGGCACATCAGCAATGTTCATTTACATCCAGGTTTAAATAAGTTTTTTTAGTTTTCAAAAGATGATATTCACTATCTTAATGCAAACCGAATTATAAACCAACACTAATAAGAGCGGTAATTTATTCTGGTTTATGTAGATTAAAATATTTCAACAATTGAATGTACCTTAATGTCATCTGCCAACTTGCTTGAAACAGGCATGCTTGATAATTTTAAAGAAAATAAATTAGTTGATTCAAATGAGTATTGATATAAATGAAGTTTTTATTCCAACGTATATAATTCATTCAAAGGAAAGAGAAGAAGAATTAATATGTATTAAAAATCAATTTCTTGACAAGAAGGAATTTGAGGTAAATCTAATTAAAGGGGGAGTTGAGAGAATAAGTGTCATGAATTTATGGAATAGTATAGTAAAAATAGTAAAAACAGCAGTGGATGCAGAGGATGATGTGATAATAATTTGTGACGACAGCCATAAGTTTACACAAAATTACAACAGAGAATATTTCATAAATAATGTCATCGAAGCATTCCTGCAGGGTGCCGATATTTTATCAGGTGGAGTTACTGGATTTGGATATGCTGTACCAGTTGCAACAAATAGATATTGGGTCGACTACCTTAAGGGTGCTCAATTTATTGTGATATATAGAAAAATATTCTTGAAAATATTGGAGGTTCAATTCACGGAAATTGATACAATTGATGGTATCTTATCAGCTATTTCGGATTCAAAAATGGTCATCCACCCTTTTATTTCAGCACTGAAATATTCCAGTCATCCAGATGGATCGAACGAGGCTCATATTCAAAAAGAACTTGTTGGTGAAGATTTTCTGAGCAGCGATGACAGATTGTACAACATTCATAGCATTTCAAACCGTTTCAATTATAATATAAATACTTCAGCTGAAGCAAACACGACAGATGTCCGTTCTGTAAGTTCCGATGCGCCTATTGAAAACACGCCAACACATCATGGATTGACATTTATTATCTCTACCATGCGGAGCGGATCAACATTACTGAAAGCACTATTAGCTACCCGGGATGAAATTTCAGATATTCAAGAAGTCCATCTTTCAAGGTGGATGGAAATTAAATCTGATAAGATCATTAAGGTCGTAAAGTCTCCCGCTTATTATAATGAATATTTTTATCCCATTATGCCTGATGTTGATTCTAAGAAAATCATTCTCATCCGAAATCCATATGACACGATAACTTCCTTAAAAGAAATGAACAATTTGGTGGATGGTGGAAAGCTGAATATCTTGAATGAGTATACTTTACTTGGTTATTGGATAAGGATATATGAGAATATAATGGCGAAGATTGATTTAAATGCATCTGATGTATTTGTTATCAGGTATGAAGATCTGGTTAGTGACCCAATAAATAGGACTGCCGCTATTTTCTCATTTCTGGGATGTTCTGACTGCACAGGAGTTAATACATATAGCAGGCCAGTGGATTATACCTGGGAGTGGGGAAAAGATGACGGTGGCGAGGTAATAAAGCAACTTAAAGTCCAGGATTTAGTGCGCAAAAGAGATGATATTGCACTTCGCGAATTGATAAGTAATTCAGATAAAGTGCGTAGAATCATGACACATTTTGGATATGAGAGCATGTTATGTTAGTTATAGAGCATATTAATTGGTCAATTATTTTAACCTTGGCCAACAAAATAACGGTAAAACCTTAGCGTTCAATAGGAGGTGTTTTGAGGTCTATATAAACAGTATAATTGAGTAATTCTTAAATTGATGTCACTTATTACCAACTGAAGCCAATCTATTGATGCTATGTCCTATTCTTTGCAAAAGCCTCATATTTCTGGTGATTACAATACCCTGTGCTTTTAGTCCACTACGATATGGAATAGGGTTACGGTTATTAGTCATTAATCCATTATCCAGCCTGATCGTCGCTAAAAATCCGCTATCAGCGCCAACATTCGATATATAATTAATTGTCCCTTCCACAAAGCCTAGTTCTTGATAAGGGTAAGCATCAAAGCGTAGTTGTACTTTTAAACCGGTATCCACTTTCCCAAAATTGCTCTGCGGCAGGTAAGCTTCTGCATAAAAATGGCTATCCTCTGGATTGATGTAGCCGATTATCTTACCAGGTTGCATAAACTGATTTTCCTGTATTGGCACAACAAATACGATTTTCCCATCAACCGGTGATTGTAACACATACTTTTTTTTCCACTCATCGATTGAACTTTTCAGGGATAGCATTGCCTGTTGAAAAACCACCTGCTGCTGTTGCATATCATGGTCTAGCTGACTTATCTCTTCAGCTTTATTCCTTATTTGCGTTTCATTGGCTATAAGGGATGTCTCCATTTGCGGAATAGCCATTTGTTTGTTTACAAATTTACTTTTCTCTTGTCGAAACTCTTCGCTGGATAATACTTTCTCTTCTGACAACTGCAAATTCATTTTATAGGTTTCTTCTGCGAGTTTGACATCTTGCTCAGCCAATTGTATTTGTTTATGCAAAATCAGGTTGGTTCTTTCCAGAGACTGTATATCGATTTGCAGCTTTTCTTTTCTTCTGGCGAAGAAACCATTTACAATATAGTCATTGTATAGCTGGAGTGAGGTAATAAAAGCCTGATATCCTTGCTGTATCTCTCCGAGATTGTTAAATTGTTTATTAAACAATGCTGAAACAGTAGTACCCTGTGCTGTATTTAGAAGTGCAACACTACTGTCTACCCGTTCTGATAACGCTAATAATTCCTTATGGCTTCCAGTACATTCAATCCAACCAAATACTTCTCCTTTCTTTACCTTTTCATTATTATGAAGAAATAGTTTTACAAGCCGGCCTTCCTGTCTGGCAATGATTTCTTTTGGCGCGTTGGCGGCTGTAAGTGTAGCGCGCGTTTCTACGATATCCGGATACCGAATAAACCAGGTAGCCCCAAAAAGAGCTAATAAGATACCCATAAAAATCAAAAGTGCCCATTTTTCGACAAATCCAGGCTTTCGCGATATAATTTCCTGGGTCATTTCGGAACGTTCTCCGTTGTTCTGTAATAATTTCAGAACGGGAAGTGCTTCTTCATAAGCACTATCGGCTATTTTTTGTTGGTCCATAGATGCATAAATAATGCATTAATAAAAAATATATACTGATAGGTCTCATTAAATGATAAACAGTAATACAATTAACCTAGTTACCTAGTTCCAGCTGGTTCTTTACTAGTTCATAATAACGGCCCTTGACAGAAACTAAATAATTATGCGTTCCTTCTTCTGCAATTTTTCCCTGGTGCAACACTATAATTTTATCGGCGTCTCTCACAGTACTTAAACGATGTGCCACCACCAGGACAGTTCGTCCTTTGAAGAATTGCTGCAGGTTTTGTACAATAGTTTTTTCATTGTTGGCGTCCAGTGAATTGGTAGCTTCATCAAAAAATAGGTACTGAGGATCTTTATATACAGCGCGGGCAATAAGCAAACGTTGCCGCTGTCCCTGGCTAACTCCAACACCTTCTGCTCCCAATGGGGTGTTAAAGCCATTGGGCAGTGATTCAATGAAAGTCAGGATATTTGCCACTTTACAGCTATGTATCAACCTATCCAGATCTATATATTCATCTGCAACGGCAATGTTACGTGCGATGGTATCATTAAAAATATAACCATCCTGTAATACCGCACCACATTGCCCACGCCAAAATGATGCGCTGATGTATTTAAAGTTGGTGTCAGATATTTTTATTTCTCCGTCGTACTGTTCATATATTTTCAACAACAGTTTTAACAACGTGGTTTTTCCACTGCCACTTACTCCCACAATAGCGGTTACCTTCCCTTCAGGGATACTTAGATTGATATCTTTTAATACAGGATCGTTACCTGCACCAGGATAGTTAAATGATAATTTATTAATTGAAATGCTTTTGTTTTCGGGAAGGTGTGTTATAAATACTTTATTCAGCGGTTCTTCATCTTCCATTTCATGGACCTCGTTCAATCTTTCCATACTTATTTTTGCATCTTGCATGCTCTGCACCAAACTAATAAGTTCCAATACAGGTCCATTTAATTGTCCGATAATATATTGTATTGCCAGCATAGCGCCAAATGTCAAATCTCCCTGTACAACCAATCTCGCCACCATAAAGCTGATGGTAATGTCCTTAGCCTGGCTAATGAGCAGTGCACCAGCGGACTGCCACTGCATATAGTTCATCCCTTTAAATCCCAGTTCGAACAATTTTGCTTGAACGTTCTCCCATTCCCAGCGTTTAATTTGCGCTGCGTTATTTAATCTTATTTCTTGCATACCCTGTACCAGCTGTAGGGTGGCGTTGTTTTCCTTAGCAGATACACGAAAACTTTCATAATTAAGTTTTCGCCGGATAGGTAGAAATAAACGAATCCAACCAAAATACAACAGGTTACCAATAGTAAAAACTAAAAATAACGGTAGGCTATAGAGTACTAAAATAATTGCATAGATAAAAAAATTGACCAAGGAAAAGATGGTGGACAATGCCTGCCCTGTAAGAAAGCTTTGTATTTGCCGGTTATCTCCTATCCGCTGCATGATATCACCTGTTTGATGGCGATCGAAGTAAGCGAGTGGAAGCCTGGTAAGTTTAATCCAAAAATCAGAGAGAATCGATATATTGATGGTATTAGAAATACGCAATTGCAAACGGCTTCGTATAAACGAAATAATCGTATTACTGAATGTAAGCATCAACTGTGCTATCAATACAATCGTAATATACTGTAGATTTCGTGTATTGATACCTGTATCTACCATGCTTTGTGTAAGGAATGGAATAATCAGCTGTAGGCCCATTCCCATCAGCAGAGAAACGCCCACTTGTGATAATTGCCATTTACTTTGCCGTAGGTACTGCGTAATGAGCCCCCAGGTTAGTGTATGTTCCTGTTCACCTTCTGCTTCAAAAAATGCTGGAGTAGGCTCCATTAATAACGCAGTTCCTACAGCTCCAATACCATCCTTGCTATTTGATAGCCAATACTGCAGAAACTCTTCCTTTTTATAATTTATAATACCTCTCGCCGGGTCCGCAATCGTTACTTTTTTCTTCTTGGCAGATACCAACACAACAAAATGATTATTATCCCAATGCAGTAATGCAGGAAGTGGCACTGTTAACAACTTCTGATAATTTATCTGTACCCCTCTTGTGCGGAACCCAATCTTCTCTGCTGTTTCACTTATACCTAATAACGCCACTCCCCTTTTGCTAAATCCAGCTTTTTGCCGGAGTGTATTTGCATTGTAATGTTTCCCATAAAATCTGGCTACCATTCGTAAACAGGTGGGGCCACAATCCATCGCGTTCAATTGTTTATAAAAAGGGAAAGCCATTGCTCACTGTTATTTGACACCATAAAATTATCAGGCGGGATCTCATAAATGAATATTATTCTTATCGATAACAATATACAGTATATATTCATCTTGAAGAAAGAAAATTATGAAAACTAAATCCAATTTTATATCTTCCGTGAATGTGCAATCATTATGAAATGATGGTGCATATTACTATTGAACCCGACATTGTGAACATGTGAACTTTTAAATAGCATTAGAGAAATTATCAACCTTCAAGAACACCTAGTAATTATAGTACCTATCCCTATAGTTATTTCCATCAATATTTGACAATACGCTATGCTTAGATTTTTCAAGAACTTTCCCGAACCTAAAAGCAATGGTCCGGAAACAGCCAAAATACTAGTGGATGCTCTGGGAGTAAAAATTTCAGCCTCTACACTAAGAAAAGAAATTGAGGAACATCCAGATTACCCAAGCCTTGTTAGCATTAGTGACGTGCTTAACAATTACCATCTTGATAACCTTACTGGAAAATTTAGTCCTGATAAGTTTATACATATTCCAACTCCATTTATTACACAAATAAAAGGTAAGGATCCTGCGACTGCATTTTTCACCGTAGTGACAGCAATAAAAAATAATAAAATACACTACTTTGATCCTGAAAAACAAAAATGGCGTATATCATCATTTGATGATTTCTTCCTCATATATGCCGGTATTTCATTGCTTGCTGAACCTGCAGAAGGAGCTGGAGAAAAAGAATATGCTCAAAAAGTCAGAGAAGAAAAACGGCAACAAATAACGCAATACCTATTAGCTTTCTGTCTACCAGCTATTGTTATGTTGATCGGGGCTCTTTCCTTTCTCCACCATGGCATGAATGCCTTGTTACCGTTCCTCTTCTCTCTGCTTACCCTTAGCGGATGTATAGTCGGTGTATTATTACTTTGGTATGAAGTTGATCAGTATAATCCTGTATTAAAAAAAATATGCAGTGCCGGAAAAAAGGTCAACTGTGGGGCCATTCTTAATTCTGAAGCCTCAAAAATAGCCGGCATCAGCTGGAGTGTGATTGGCTTCACTTATTTTATGGGTGGACTACTATTATTATTATTCTCAGGTATAACGAATCCGACTATATTATCGGCTCTTGCCTGGGTAAATACATTGGCCACTCCATATATTATCTATTCATTGTACTACCAGTGGCGCATTGCCAAACAATGGTGTGTACTATGTCTCTCTGTACAGGGCATACTCCTGTTACAGTTGATAACAGCACTAATAGCGGGATGGCATACTCCTGTCGAAGACCTTTTTACACTACGCTTGTTATTTCCTTTTGTTATCTCCTACCTCATCCCTTTTATGATGGTGAGTTTACTGGTGCCAGCATATCGCGCAGCAAAAGGAAATAAGCGAACCATCAACCAACTACAGCGTTTAAAACATAACCCAAGGGTATTCGAAGCATTACTCACTAAACAGAAAAAATTAACCGAGAACCCGCAAGGACTGGGTATATTACTGGGAAATCCCAACGCAACCCATAAAATAATAAAAGCATGCAACCCATACTGTGGCCCCTGTGCAGATGCACATACCCCCATGGAAGCTTTGCTACACAATAATGACGACCTACAAATTCAAATCATTTTTACTGCCTATGACAACGATATTGACATCACCGCCAATCCAGCCAAACATCTGTTAGCCATTTCTGAAAAAGGAGATGAGGTATATACCAAACAAGCACTGGATGACTGGTACCTGTCCCCCGCTAAGGACTACGAGGTATTTGCCAACAAATATCCTATGAGCAATGATCTACATTCACAACGAAGTAAAGTAAAAGCTATGCGTGGATGGTGTGATAAAGCAGAAATTACATTCACTCCTACCTTTTTCATTTCCCTACCCTCTTCTGGTGGCCATGGCGAAACTGGTTACTATCAATTACCAGATTCTTACAGCGTAAGCGACTTAAAATATTTCCTAAGTACCTAAAATAAAAGGAGGACCCTAAAAAGAAGTACAACCCATCAAAGTTATTTTACAACCGGAGACGGCTTGTAAAATAAGGCCTACCTGCCAAAGTGGTAAAAACTCTATTTACAACCAAAAAAACTAAATTAAATGAAAAAATTACGCCTAAAAATGCTCGACCTGGGAGCAACAGAAGTATTATCAAGAGAACAATTGAAACAAGTAATGGGTGGCGCTGATGGAAGTGGCGGTGATGGAAGTGGTGGTGGCAGTGGTGGCAGTGGCAAAACATGCTCTGGCGGCTGCGGCGATGGAAATCATGCCTCTGCAAGTTGCGAGACTAAAGTAATACTTGGAAGCTCTTCCTGTCAGTGCTCATTTTCAGGAGCAAGCTGGAACACCTGCGGTTGGAAATAATAATTTCATCACAGCTCTTTAAGAGTTAACAAGAAGACTTTAGGGGCTGGACATCTATGGAAAATCCCCATAAGACAACTTTTCTCTAAAGTCTTCTTTGATAGAATAAATTCGGAACATCGGAATGCAAATACATAATTTTGGTTAGAGCACCTTGGTCGAATCCAAGTTAAAAATCCAAGCGTTGAAGCACTAAACTAACAAAGTGGTACCTCGAAACGCAATAAATAAGCCACATTTCTTTTATATTAAAGACCGTAGATTCAATAATTTCCAACTATCGGTAGTACACAAATATTAAAACCAATAACCTTAAATCAATGAAAAAATTACGATTAAGAATGCTCGAGTTAGGCGCAACAGAAGTGTTATCAAGAGAAAAATTAAAACAAGTAATAGGAGGTTGGGATCCTGGAGATGGCAGTCATGATGGTGCAACCTGTGAAGGTTCATGCAATGAGGGACAAAACGGTGCAGCTTGTGTAAGCAGAATAGAGTCTGATGGTCTCCGTAAATGTTATTGTACAATCCCCAATCCAAGTGTAGATTCTTGTGCAATGCCCAAATAACTATTTCAGGATCGTATTTTAACCGCTAAATAAAAGACTTTAGACTAGATATATTTGGTATAGCTCCATTATGTATCCAGGTTCTAAAGTCTTCTTTAATAAAACATTTCAGTCCAACGGCCTTAATTTGATGTGGAAATTTAAAGCGCTAATAATAGTAACCTACTGACTATACCTAAAAACTGATTACAAGAATGTCTATCCCTACTTATATTATCAACCTACCTTCCCGCACTGATCGAAAGGAACATATTCTGAAGGAATTCGCAGACCGTAATGAATTTGAGATTAACATAATTGCTCCTTGTCCACATGAAGTAGGAGCCGTTAGTCTTTGGTATACTATCAGACATATATTGAAGGATTTAACCTCAGTAATGGACAATTTTGTAATTATCTGCGAAGATGATCATCAGTTTACCGTTGACTATACACATCAAGCGCTAAATGATGCCATTGAAGAGGCACAGCGGTTAGATGCCGACATTTTATTGGGAGGAATTAGCTGGTTTGAAAATGCTGTACAAGTGAATGATAAGCTGTTTTGGGTTCAGCTTTTTTCAGGCACCCAATTTATGGTCATTTTCAAGAAATTCTACCAAACAATAATAGATGCCGAATTTGACGAAACAGATAATGCTGATTTTAAAATTTGCGCACTCACTGCAAGTCATTTTACTACTTTTCCTTTTATTTCAACCCAGCGAGATTTTGGCTACTCTGATGTAACAACTAAAAATAATGAAAAAGGACGCATAGATACCATATTTAACAACACAATGACCAACTTCAGTATACTAAATGAAGTAGGGATATTTTATGAAAAGAAGGCCATTTACTTCGAAACACTTGACCAGGAAAACATTGACAATATTACTATCCCAACCTATGTTATCTGTGCCTCACAAAATAACGGGAAGCATGCGGCTATCGAAAAACAATTTGAGGGCAGGAGCGAATTTGATGTTAAAATCATTCCAACTATCCCGCATGAGAGAAAAAATATCAGCCACTGGAAAGATATTTGTAATATTATTGAAATAGCCATAGACAACGAGGATGATGTTATTATTCTTTGTCAGGAAGATCATCTGTTCTCCCCTCATTACTCAAAACAAGTTTTCCTCGATCAAATAATCGCAGCACACCAACAGGGTGCCGAAATACTTGCAGGAGGCGTTGATGGCTTTGGGAGATGCGTTCCCCTCACCGCCAACCGTTTTTGGATAAACTCATTCTTTGGCAGCCAATTCCTCGTTTTATACAGCAGTATTTTCGAGAAGATTCTAGCAGAACCATTCTATGGCACGCTAACAGCCGATGCAGTTTTATCTGAAATATCAAGTAACAAAATGGTGATCTACCCCTTTATTTCTTTACAAAAAAAATGGACTACGATCAACGATCAAGGATCAGTACCATTGCTATATCCCCTCACCATTCTGGAAATCAATCAGCTTGTTTACCTCACCTATTCAAAAGGTAAGCACGCAGCTAATCAGTTAATGAAACTTACACAAAAAACAGGTAGCCTCATTACCCCAATTTCTCCAGTTCCTGAAGTTAGTTTTTTCGAGAATACATTTTTTAAATCAATCATTCATCCTACTAATAAAATCACTGAAAGCAAAATCCGCGTACTCATCCCTTATCATAATGTGAAAGATTACATTACGGAATGCGTTGACTCATTATTAAAACAGAAGTATTGTAATTTCACCCTTTCCTTTTTAGATGACTGTTCCGATGACGATACTATGTCCCTAATTCCAGAGAATGTTCCTGGAATATTCAAACAATCCTTACAAGAGCGCACTTATGCCCTTGGAAATATTTATCAATGCTTGACTCAGTCTCAGTTCCAGGATGAAGATATTATCATGATACTGGATGGTGATGATTTCCTACTTCACGATCAAGTTTTTAATATAATAAACGAAATTTACGCTGTCCATAATTGTCTGATTTCATTTGGACAGTACTATTCTACTACTCAAAAAATAGGTCATTGCCAATTTTATACAAAAGAAGAATTCGCAAAACTGCGCTCATTGCGATTTAGGGCTTCTCATTTAAAAGCTTTTAGGTATAAACTATTCAAGGAATTCCAGCGACAGGATCCGGAAGCAAATTCCTATAAAAATGATTCCGGCCAATTCTATAACATGTCTTATGATGTCGCCCTGATGACACCCTTACTAGAAATAGCCGGATTTGAAAATATCTATTTTAATAGTAATCCAGTTTATGGATATCGCCTGCATGAAAAAAATGACGCTCACATAAACATGGCTATGCAATCGGCACAGGAAATAGATATACTCAACAAGCCTCCTTTTAAAAGGATCTTTTAAGCGCCATTTCATAAATTTTCATTAGCCCAGCAAAATTTAAGCTTATACTTCCACTATTTTAATAGCTCCTTAAAGAAACGATACAATATTGCAGGACCATTTTCGGGGTCATATATAAACCCATGTGAGCCTTTCTCTATTGTTTCGAACTTCCATCCAACCGCCTTCTTTTTATTTGCATTATAAATGCTTATAACCTCGTCGTATTTGAATACTTCATCGTCTTTAGAATGGATGGTATAAAGTGGGTGACTGTTGCTAATATTAGCGAAATCGATCTCCTCTATTTTCAACACCGGGTTTGCGCCAAAGGCATAAAAGGCTTTAAAAGGTGTATCTTTTTGAGAGGCAAACCAGAAGGTGGCAGTACCACCATTCGACATTCCACCAAGATATATCCTGGACGTATCTACGTTATATATTCCTTCTGTTTCTTTTAAGATGGTAAAGATATTTTCAAATGCTTTTTTCTGGTTCATCCAGCCAAAATCTTTTTTTGCGAAAGGATAAATGATAATGGCATTGAACGCTTCGCCAATAGAAAATATTGGCTCTGTTGCGACATCTGGATTTTTATAGTAATAATCTTGCACACTATTCACGCCTCCATGCAGGAAGACTATTGTGGTGGAAGGCTTGACAGGATCATAACTGTTAGGTACATATACCACAAATGGCACCTGTTGATCATCTACCTGTGTAAAATACAAGGCATATCCCTGCGGGGCATGCTGGTAAGGTTGTTGTGGTGGCAGCTGATGCGCTGTAATAGCTTTATTCCAGGCGTCAACAGCTGCTTTTTTATCTGCTTCCTTTTCTGCCAGCCGTTCCTTCATTCTCTTCAAAATGGATTTAAACGCTTCAGTATCAGCAATAGATCTAAATGACTCGTTGGTTTCCAGGTAGGTAATTTCTTCCTCGCTTTTTCCCAAACCAGCTTCAAAGCTTTTTTGCAGCCATTGCAGCGCAAGCGGTTTAGCATTGCAATTGGCGGCAGCACTAACGCCGCCTATGTAGTCGTACGGCCCAGGAGCGACCTTTATGGCGAATGCTGCTTTGAAGTCGGTGAGTGCGGCACAGTAATCTTTTCTATTTAAATTGCTGGCGGCACTTGCTCTCAGCTGTTCAAAAGATTGTGAAAATCCGAGATTACAAAACAATAGCAATGGTATTACCAGAAATTTCATTGAAAGAATTTTCTAAATAAAATACCATTCGTTTTTAATTCTTCCAAGTAATTCTTGCTAGTGATAGGTAGAGAGTTAATACCTATCTATCTTATGTGGGAGCAGGAAATGGGGTAGGAAAACTTACCATTATTATGAAAAAGCGGTAACCTGGATATTAATAAATTGTTTTGACTATCATTGTACTATAAACGTAATCCCGATTCAAAATGAAAAATGCCATATTCATTTCATTTAGCGTATTCACCATCACTATTGCGCAACTCTTTAGCACTCCTGTCTCCGCACAGGCCACAGTAGCGGCATTACCTGTAAAGAAAATAGACAACGATACCTTATTAGCGGCTTACAAGCAATCAATCAGCGACGCAACTCATGGGCAGTACCTGGATGCATCCTTTGGCCTTCTCAAAAGATTAGGGGTTGAAAGCGCAGATCAAATTGATGATCAGGATGTTGTTGATCAATGGATCCAGGTTATGTCCACCATGACGGGAATATCAGTCTTCAACAAGGCGAAGGGGGCGGACTTTCAAGTACCTAAAGACCAAATTGCCGATTTGCAATCATCAAAAGGTATTTCAGCTATCGACGAAATTATCAAGCGCGCACGTAATACGAGTATCGTTATTCTTGATGAAAACCACCTGGACCCACGTGGTCGTGCTTTCGGCCTCGAAGTGGCGCGTGCATTAAAGCCACTTGGGTATACGATCCTCGCTGTAGAAGCACTCAAGGCTTCTGCAGATGACCAGGAAGAGCATCGCAAAATGGATCAACTGATGGCTGATGGCATGGTTCGAGGCGCAGGAGACTTCTACAGTGGCTATTATTTTGATGATCCTGTATTTGCAGATTTCATGAGACAATCGTTGGCGATCGGATACCGGCCAGTGTCTTACGAAATAGCGGGTCGTGGATATACGAATGAAGACCGTGAACTGGCACAGGCTGAAAACATTATTCGTCGTGGGATAAAAGCATTTCCTGGTGGCAAAATCCTTATTTATGCCGGCGAGCATCATGTTGCTGAAAACGCCATTGCAAGCGAAGAAAAGCCATACCAGAAAATGGCGGCTATCCTAAAAGAAAAAACTGGCATTGATCCTTTGACAATTGATCAGGCGGGATTGTCGTATATCCCTATGAACCGACCGGATGTGGACTTATACAAAATTGCCGCTTCGAAGGCTTCTCATAAATCTGTTGTATTATTCAACCAGGGTAAGCCCTTTACAACTGGGCTTTTGGCTGGCGCCATAGATCTGCAAGTAGTTCATCCTCCTGTCAAAATGGTAAATGGACGACCTGATTGGATGCTGAAAATGAATCGCAAACCTACTCCTATCCCACTTAATCTCTTGCCGCAAACTGGTATCAGACTGATACAGGCTTTTATTGCAGATGCAGCTACAGATGCTCGTCCGATAGACCAGGTACTGGTTACAGCGGGCAAAACACCACCTGTTTTGATGCTCCCCGATGCTAAAATTCGTTATGCTACACAGGACTTATAGTCTAGCTGTTAGCAACGCATGTTCTATATATGACTCAAGTAATCAAAAGGAGATCTTCATTTCAGGAGCTCCTTTTGATTACTTGAGAAGTTCCGCTGAAGAGGAGTTATACCGCACAATTCTTCCTACTAGGAAAATTCAACATTTCGCGAGTGTCGAGCTGTAAGTATACAATTCTTTTAATTACAGGTCAGATGCTAATGAAAACTATCATTTCTGATGCCGTTGAAGAAGTAAACCCAGATTTTATTGTATCTTATTATGAAAACGATATTACTTATCCTTTTAGTGGTTGTCGTTTTCATAAAACTCCAAATAATTTACGTTAATCTCTCATCTTAAGTAATACGCTATGAAATCTATTAAAATCTTATTCCTTTCTTGTATTTCTTTATTTTTACTATCGTTTTCCTCAAAACTTTCTGCACAAAAGATAAAGCGGCTGGATGGCTCTTCGATCCGTATTGAGCAATTAGACCATACCATAAAAGAACTTATGGATACCGCCAAAGTAACAGGGTTATCTATTGCAGTATTCAATAAAGATAAACCTGTCTATATTAAAAGTTATGGCTATGCCGACCTGTCAGCACAAAAAAAGATGGACACTGGCACCATTTACTGGAGCTGTTCTTTGAGCAAAGCAGTGTTTGCCTATATTGTTTTAAAAATGGTAGACAAAGGTGTTATTAACCTTGATACCCCATTAGTCCAGTATCTGAAGAAGCCATTGTATGAATATGTTTTCAAGAAGAAAACCCGCGGCTACCAGGACATTAAAGAGGACAAAAGATACGAAAAGATTACAGCAAGAATGTGCCTGAACCATACAACAGGGCTACCAAATTACAGGGGGCTAGAAACCGATGGGAAACTGAGGATTAAATATGATCCTGGAACCCGGTATAGCTATTCAGGTGAAGGAATGTATCTGTTGCAGTTTGTACTGGAGCAAATTACAGGCAAAGATTTCGAGGTTATTGCACAGGAAGAAGCCTTCCATCCTTTAGCAATGAAAAATAGCAGCTATATATGGCAGGATGTTTTTGATAAAGACTATTGTATCGGGCATGATTCATTACAGAAACCTTATGAATTCGACAAAAGAACACTCCCTCACTCCGCCGGATCGATGTATACTACTATAAACGATTTTTCAACTTTCTTCACCGCCTTATTACAGAAAAAAGGGCTCTCCCAAAAGAGTAGCCATGAAATGTTTTCCCCACAGGTGCCTATTCTTTCCAAGCAACAATTTGGGCCTAATGCTTCAGTAGATGACAAAACAATTGCCAATACCAAGATATTCTATGGATTAGGAGTAGGCTTACTTAAAACACCCTATGGAAATGCTTTCTTTAAAGAAGGCCATAGTGAAGGTTGGGGACATTATGCTATCGGATTTCCGGAAAAAGGTATTGGCATCATTATTATGACTAACAGCGATAATGGGGAAAGTATTTATAAATCCTTGATGGAAACGGCAATTGCTAACGTATATACACCTTGGTATTGGGAAAATTATACACCATTCGATCAGAAGTAAAATTGTATCAAAATCATTTGTGATAAAACAGTAAAACAAAAAAAGAGATCCTCATATGATGATCTCTTTTTTTGCGAAAAGTTAGGGGTTGAAAACCTTTAAGGAAGCCCAGTTGGGGGGATATTATACTTATCCCTATAGGCAACAGGTGTAAGATCGGTGACCTTCTTAAATGCATCACGGAAACTTTGTGTATCCATATATCCTACTGCCACCATAACCTCCGTAACAGATCTGCGTCCTGTTTCCAAAAGTTTTTTGGCAGCTTCTATTTTGATACGCTGTATATATTCCGCAACGGTAAGATGTGTTGCCTTCAGAAACCTACGCTCAAACGTTCTTCTTACTATGTGATATTTTTCGGCGAGATCACTAACAGTTAGCTTGTCTGTAAAATTTTGTTCAATAAAAGTCTGGATTTCTTTGATCAGTTCATCATCGTGTTTTTTATATCCTTTAAACACTACAAAGGGCGTCTGATTTACCTTGTTGATGTCCACTACGAATTGCTTAGCAACTTGTATTGCTATCTGCCTGTCCGTAAACTTTTCAATAAGGTATAAAAGTAAACTCCAGTAAGCATTGTTACCTCCGCTTGAGTATAGTCCTTTGTCGGCCGTAAAAATTTTATCTTCCACCAGGTGAACTGCCGGGTAATAGCTTCTAAACTCGTTCGCATAATCCCAGTGTGTGCTACATTGTTTATTTTTAAGTAACCCGCTAAAGGCCAGTAAAAATGCACCTACACAAAAACTCGCGACTTCCGCGCCATTTTTATATTGTTTGGCTATCCATCCTGCATAAACCTTGTTTAAATACGTAGCGCCAATCATATCACCTGACATCGGTGGTATTATGATCAGATCATGTCGTTGCTCATCATAAATTTTCCCATCCGGCTTGATAGTAAACAAGCCATCGCTCAATTGCACATCCTCTCCCAGTCCAATCAGGGAAATTCGAAAGAGTTCCGGTCTCCCCATCTGTTTTAGCAAACTGTTAGTGTAGGTAAACACGTCATGCGCATCAGTAATTGCTGCTAAAACCGCACGTTTTAGCGTGAGTATAGATATCTGGATCATGCGGCAAATATAGAAACTACAATTGTCGCATTGACCTTCTATACTATGTCGTATTTACCCGTCACTACCTTGGTGGAACGCATTTACCTTTGCTAAACAATTATACCATTTAATTTTTCATTCATTATGATAGGCACAAATACCTATTTGCATTTTACAGGCAATGCCCAGGAGGCATTTGATTTTTACAAATCAGTTTTTGGGGGTGAATTCAAAAATATCCAGCATTACAAAGCCCTGGACAGCGGAAAAAAAATGTCGCCGGAAGACCGGGAAAAACTCATCCACATTACATTACAGATTGCAGACAATATCAGTATAATGGCGTCTGATGTACTGGATTCAATGGAAATTCCTTTTAATGCAGGAAACAATTTTCACATCTGTATGCATACAGAAAATGAACAGGAAGCCGATCGGCTGTTTGAGGCACTTTCTACTGAAGGGACAATAGAGATGCCGTTAAACAAAACATTCTGGGGAGCCTACTTTGGAATGTGCCGTGATAAATTTGGCATTCAATGGATGATCAATTTCGATAATCAGCCCGCCAGGTAAGGTTTCAAAACAATTAAAATAAAAAATCTAAACACTAATGAAAATGATCATAAAAATAATAGTTGTCATAATTGCCATTGTTTCTGTATCCCTGGTTATTGCCATGTTTTCGAAAAACAAGTATACCTTAACCCGTGAAATCATCATCAACAGATCTGCTGATAATGTATCCGACTATGTCAGGTACTTAAAGAACCAGCCACAATACAATAAATGGCTGATGCTTGACCCCAACACAAAAATTAGCTATAAAGGAGCACCAGATGGAATGCCAGGTAGTATACTCCTGTTTGAAAGCAGTAATAGTAAAACAGGTAAAGGTGAATTTGAAATTAAAAAAGTAGCACGTGACAGGATTGATTTTGAGATTCGCTTCAAGGCTTTTACCGCCAATGGATATATGGCCGTAACAGCGCTGTCTCCCAATTCAAGCAAACTGACATGGGTATATAACAGTGGAATGAACTGGCCTGTGAATTTCATGCTGCTGTTTATGGATATGGATAAAATCATCGGTACCGATATTGCAGAAAGCCTGAATAATATGAAGCACCAGCTGGAATTGTAAGGTACCTGCCACTAGAATCAGCGCCAGTTAGCTTCAATAGAAAAAGGTCAGATTATATCTCTTATGAAGATATAGTCTGACCTTTTTGAAATAGATCCTCTTCCCGTTAATCATTTGGGACTGACCTAAAACAAAAAAGGAGATCATCGTATGATGATCTCCTTTTGCTTGCGGAGAGTCAGGGATTCGAACCCCGGGACCTGTTACAGTCAACAGTTTTCAAGACTGCCGCAATCGACCGCTCTGCCAACTCTCCAGTGGACTACAAAAGTATAAAACCTATTGATTATAAAAAATTTTCCACCATTTTTTTTAAATATTTTTTTGACGTATAATCATGCGTGCGCGCGGAAATACATCATCCCGACTTATGTGCACCCTTCTTATGCAAGGTTCTTACCAGCCATGGCAACGTTAAACCTTGTCCTAGCAAGGTTATCAGCACAGCCACCACAGAGATAAATATAATGATGTCCCGCTCAGGAAATGGCGTACCGTCATTTAATGTACGAGGCAAACCCAATGCCACTGCCAAGGAAACAATCCCACGCATGCCCGCCCAGGTAATGATCAGACTCGTTTTAAAATCCAATAAAGCCGCTTCAGTTACCCGCTTATCATTCTTTTGAAAAGCCCGCTGCAAATTCACCTTTTGCAAAAACACCCTCAACATCCTGATCACAATCGCCACAATCACCGCCAGCAGCGCATATAAGACATATACCCAAACATGCGCAGCATCAATTCCCTTCAAGACATACGGAAATTCTAAGCCTATAAAAATAAACATCAGCCCATTTAACAGGAAAATGATGATATCCCAGATAGATTTAGATTGCTGCTTTACATGCTCAGGAAAAATCTTCTTACTAAATCTTGCAATCATCAAACCCAATACCACCACAGCTATTACGCCCGAAACATGGAATTCTTCAGCCAGCAGATATGCAATGAAAGGCATCAACAGCATCAGGCTGATTGATACCATATAGTTTTGCTTGAAGCGCGTCAGGAGGAAAGCAAGTATCCACCCCATCACCACGCCTACTCCAAAACCGCCCGCCAGCACTACCAAAAATTCCAGCGAGGCTTTCCAAAATACAAACGCAGTACCCGTTACAGCCGCCACAGCAAAGCGATACGCCACCAACGCTGAAGCATCATTCACTAAACTCTCCCCTTCCAATATCGTAAGCGTCTTATGCGAAAGGCCCAGCCCTTTGGTTACTGAAGTAGCCGCCACAGCATCTGTAGCAGATAATATCGCGCCTAATACAAACGCCAGTGGCCAAGTCATACCTGGAATAATATAATGCGCCATCACCGCAATGCCAGTAGCAGTAAGAAATACAAGAGATATCGCCAAAGTGCCGATCGTATTCATATTCGTCTTGAACTCATCAAACCGGATGTTAAACGCCGCATCATATAACAATGGAGGTAAAAATAATAAGAACACCACCTCAGGGTTCAACGCTATCTCAGGCAAGCTGGGAATAAAGCCCACCGCTATCCCCACAACAATCAGTACAACAGGAACGGGTATACGTATTTTCTCCGCTATCGCAGAAAATATGATCATTACCCCTAAAAGAAACAAAACAATACTGTAATTATCCATGCTGACTTTCTTATATTTTAAATTTATACTTTCGTGAGATGACCAACATATGCCAGGCATTCGAAGATAATGGTTTCGCTATCATTCCCGGTATCTATGACAATGAAACCATCAACCGTATTATTAGTACCATTAAGGCCGCAGACAGTACCAGTTCTGCTTTCCGCCGCTCTGCAGACCTCTTCGCCATACGCCGTTTCCTTCACGAAGTACCGGAAGTATTACCCCTTTTGCTCAACGAAAATATGAAACGGTTAATAGCCGAAATAATCCATCCTGATTACTTTATTGTAAAAAGTATCTATTTCGATAAACCCGCCGGCTCCAACTGGTACGTAAGCTATCACCAAGATCTTACCATCTCTGTCAATGACAAACAAGAACTTCCCGGCTTCGGCCCCTGGACGGTAAAACCAAACCAGTTCGCGGTACAGCCCCCAATAAAATACCTGGAAAACATCGTTACTTTTCGTATACACCTCGACGATACCACCGCCAACAACGGCGCTTTACGCGTCATCCCAGGATCTCATAAAAAAGAAATCCAACGCCCGGAGCTGATAGACTGGGCCTCAACTGAAGAAACCAGCTGCGAAGTTCCAGCCGGAGGCGTCATGCTCATGAAACCATTACTGCTGCATAGCTCTGGCCGTACCACCAACGAACAGCAACGCAGGGTAATTCATATTGAATGTGCAAGTATCCAACTGCCCAACAGCATTCAATGGGCGGAAAAACTAAGCCTACAGTAACTTATAGGTCTTTTCGCCAGCCCTAAACACCGACCTGCATAGAGACGCAGGGCCGTCAAATCTATACTGCACGCCCACAATAGCTGATGGCGGAGATTGAATATCCAACTCTCCTGCCAATTTACCATTCACATTAAATCTTATCTTTTTACCACTAGCTATAACTGCTAAATTTGTCCATTGATGAAGATCGCAACCAAATCCTGAAAGGTCGGCACTACTGCTGTTCACCTCCGTGCCACCACCTACCAGCGCCAGATCTCCAATACAGCCCTTCGCACTAAGCGGCACCACAATTACATCATTTTCACATAACAATAACACGCTTATACGTTGACAAGCAGCACTGCCCTCACTGAAATCACTTTTGACCGTTGTCTCAAAACTAAACGCATCATTCATCACTCCTGGCAGTTGCTGTACATTATAGATACGTATATCCGGTAACGTTGGTTGTAATGGGATTTTATAGGTCTCCAACAAAGCGCTGGAAACCGTAATCAGACTATCACGCTGGTATTCCGACTTCTTAAAATATACCGGCACTTCCTGCTGGGCCTGTAATGCCAGCCACCCATCAGAATTGATGATAAGATCATGATGCTTTACTTCTTTATCGCCCACCAATAACCTCGCTCTGAAAAAACCAGGGTAATAGTAAATAGTAGAATACGCACTTTTCTGCTTGTCTACCTGCCGCCGCCTACTGATATCCCAGGACTGCGCAATAAAAACTGAATCATCGCCGGCAGCTGTGGCGTTGTAGTTAAACACTACCGAATTAGGCACGCCGGCGGTCAGCACTTTGCTGCTGCTAAATGCATACGAGGACGTATCCACCGAGGACGCCTTGCCTGCACCAGGCCTTTTCACCCATGCCACCAATATTATCAAAGCCAACAAGGCTACTCCTGCCCAGATATACCAGTTGCTTTTCTTGCGAGTGGGTTGCTCCTCCTTTACCTCAGTGGTTACAGCCACTTCCGGCACAATAACGGATTGACGGAATGTCTGCCAGTCGGCGTAGCCAACATACTGCGCTAAGGTATTCAATGTCGTTACTGCCGGCGCACTGTTATATTTCACCCTGCCGAATACACGCTTTAAAGTGGTCACACTCAGCAGCACTCCTGTCACCTCCTCTATGGAAACACTCAGTTTTTCATAGTCATAGTTCGTCCAAGACAGGTTTTCTCCCCTGCCCAAACGACTTGTCACTAAGTCTTTACATCTATTTATATAATATAAATTATCTATATTACTCATTGATCTTTAAATAAATACAAACTTGAACAGGATTGAACCAACTTGTTTCGTGTATGACATGCCATTAAGGTAAGTAATATTCAGATTTGGTGCAGTTAACATTTTAAAAGCTGACATCATATGAAAAGAAAATTCAGCGGCATCCTACTGAGTGGTTTATTACTGAGTGCCACCTTCGTACATGCCCAACAGAAAAAGGAAACCAAAGTGCCTATGACAGCAGCCAGCTGGCAATTCGAGGCAGGCGATGCCGACTTCACCACAGACAATGGTCAAACTGTATTAAAGCTACTCAAAAGCAAAGGTATTGCTACGGTAAAAAACCTGGACTTCTCTACAGGCATTATCAGCTATGATATTAAGCCAATAGATTCCTTTTTTACCGGCTGCAGCTTCCGGAAGATGTCTCAAAAAGAATCCGAGTACTTTTACCTACGCACAGAAAACGCCGGCGACCCGGATGCCTCCACAGCCGTACAGTACGCGCCCATCATCGACGGCATTAATCTCTGGGACCTGATGCCCGAATACCAGGGCGCGGCCAACTTTACCCACAGCTGGAATCATATTAAACTAGTGGTGTCCAAAAAGCAATTGCGTGTATTCGTGAACGATATGGCAAAGCCCACCCTTATCATTCCACAACTGGAAGGCACTACCACTCATGGCAGCATCGCTTTCGAAGGACAAGCACTGATCAACAACCTGACCATTACTACTGGCAATCCGGAAAACCTGGCGGATGAACCGGAAGCAGATATTACGTGTAATGATCCCCGTTATATACGCAACTGGGAGGTATTGAAAGACTACAAATACACCGGCACCGTGGACTTCGATAAAGCCTGGATACCAGACACCAATGCCGTTTGGGAAAAAATCACTGCAGAAAGAAAAGGCATGATCAACTTAACGCGTAAATATGGCGGCAACTTCACCAGGAAGATCACCTGGCTGAAAACTACCATCACTGCTGAAAAAGACTGCATCAAAAACTTACGCCTCGGCTTCAGCGATGATATCTGGCTATATGTAAATAAACAATTGGTTTATCTTGATAAAAATACATATTTCACGCCTATCATGAAAGTACCGAGAGGTCGTATCAGTCTGGATAATGGTGGCACCATCATCCCACTGAAAGCCGGCATCAACGAGGTTTTGATCGGACTTGCAAATAACTTTTATGGCTGGGCACTTATCGCCAGATTAGATGATACGGAAGGCATACATCTGATCAGATAGTTTTTTTGGCAAAGTACGCCTTCGGCATGCTCGCAAAGCAGCATAAGGAGCGAAGCAGCAAAGGTTTATGTCATGTTGATAAAGTAGTATTTAAATTACCTTTTTATAAAAACAAAACATAGCTCTTTGCTGCTTCGCTCCTTATGCTGCTTTGCGTGAAAACAAAAGACAGCGGGCGTTCTTTGCCAGAAAAAAATTAAATTGTGGTATGTATAATAAAGAAAATTTTTACATCCTTACCGGAGGCCCCGGCTCAGGGAAAAGCACGTTGCTACTGGATCTACGCCAGCGCGGCTACGATGTGGTACAGGAAGCCGGCCGAAAAGTAATCCGTGAACAGATCCAGCACAATGGCAATGCGCTACCCTGGGGAGATACGGCAGCCTATTCACAGCTGATGCTCAAACAGGCTACCAGAGACTATAAGCGCTACATTACCACTACGAACACCTGCTTCTTCGACAGAGGCGTTCCTGATGTATTAGGTTATGTATCCTTGATCAAAGGCCCATCCATAGAGGTTTACCAGGAAGCGGCCGAAAGTTATAAATACAATGCTGATGTATTTATGCTTCCACCATGGGCAGAGATTTATGAAAAAGATGCGGAGCGTAAGCAGGATTTTCAGGTAGCTGTTGATACCTATGAGCAGATGAAAAAAACGTATAGTAGTCTAGGTTATAACCTCATTGAAGTGCCCAAAGACGTGGTAGCAGCCCGTTCCACCTTTATTCTCAACTACCTCTACGAAAAGGACAGCAACTATTAACCCTACAGCAAATGCTGTAGTTTGTCCAACACCTGGTTCAGGTTAATTCCTTTTCCCAGCACCCCTTTTAACAGATCGCCTTTTGCCGCGAGCCTGGCTGCCATCGTATTGATATTAAAGTCCTTCATGTTTAGTCCTGCCTTTACCTCCTTCCAGTTAAGCGGTGCTGAAATAGTAGCACCAGGCTTGGGCCTTAAAGAATAAGCCACCGCCATCGTTTGTATCTGGCGGTTTTGCAGGAAATCCAGGTATATCAGACCTTTACGTTTAGCAGGAGTACGAACAGTACTTGTAGTATCTGGCAATCGCTTATTGACCACGCCCACCACCAGCTGCGCCAACATCCTCGACTGATCATAGCTATACCTGGCACCCAACGGGATCAAAATATGCATGCCAGAAGAGCCGGAGGTTTTCACGTAAGATTCAGCACCTATTTCGTCCAGCACTTCCTTTACTGCCAGCGCTGTTTCCACCACCTGACCAAATGGATTCTTATCAGGATCTAAATCTATCAGGCAGTAGTCAGGATTATCCGGCTTACTGACGCGGCTATGCCAGGGATTCAGCTCAATACAGCCCAGGTTAGCCATGTACAACAATGTAGCTTTGTCTTTACAAACCAGGAAATATTTCGTTTCTCCATCTGATTCACTTAAATAAGGAAACGTCTCTATCCAATCAGCCACCTTATCTTCTACATTTTTCTGGTAGAAGTGAAAGCCATTGATACCTTCCGGGAAGCGGTTGAGCGACTGTGGCCGGTCTTTGAGGTAAGGTAAAATATAATCCGCAACGGCCGCGTAATAGTTGATCATATCTCCTTTAGTGATTTTTTCTACCGGCCAATACATTTTATCTAAGTTGGTAAATTTCAGCAAACGTCCATCTACCTTCATTTCTACGGCTGTTTCTCCTGCAGGCAGGAAAGCGTTGTTGTTACTGTTTTTTTTAGATGTACTTGCAGCCTTTTTATTTGTTGTAGTTGGTTTTATTTTTTCGGGAGATGTAGCAGTCGTTTTTTTAGTATTGGAGATTTTTTTTTCTGGCGCTGCTTTTTTAGCAGCGGCTTTTTTAGTGGGTGCTTTCTTTGCGGTGCTGGTCTTCGTTTTCGCAGTTGTTGTTGCCATATTCGAAGATTTTTTAGAAGTAGTTAATTTATTTGCAGGCGCTGTTACTACTTTCTCATTTTTTTCTGTTGTTGCTTTTTTATCTTCTCTCAATCCCTGGAAGATGGGTTGTCGTAAAATTCCTTCTTGAGTGATCTCTGCATATTTAACAGCGCATACCAATTCGGGTTTCATCCATGTTACCGGCATATTGGTAACAGGCACAGGTTTAAAAGGAGAATGATCTGTTACTAGTGGCTGAAACTTTGCATAGAGTTCACGCAGTTGCACATCGGAGAAGCCGCCGCCGGTATGACCAATATACTGAAGTTTACTGCCTTTATATTTACCGAGTACGATGGCGCCGAAATATTTTCTACTATTACGTCCTTTCGTATAGCCACATATAACGGCCTCCATAAACTGGTTATTCTTTATTTTTAGCCAGCTATCTGTTCGCCTGCCGGAAATGTAAGCCCCGTCTGTCTTTTTTGCCATAACACCTTCCAATCCACGCTTCACGGCCGCCTCATAAAAGGCGGTACCATTTTCAATGATATGGTCACTAAACCTGATGGTGTCATCATTGGAGGGCAATAACTGACGGAGAAGCTCTTTCCTCGCGATCAGCGGTTCTTGTCGCAGGTCGCGGCCTTCATACCATAACAAGTCAAAAACATAGTATACAATTTGCGTGCTGCTACCAAATTTCAGGTAGTTCTGCAAACGTTGAAAGTCGGGGTCGCCATGTTCGTTTGGTGCTACTATTTCGCCATCTACCACTGCCTTTATATTCCATTCTTTCAACGCTGCTGTAATTACAGGAAACTTTTTATCGAAGCTGAGTTGATTACGCGATACAATATGGGCTTTATTTTTATCCAGATAACCAATGGCGCGGTAGCCATCCCATTTAATTTCGTATAGCCAGTCGGCGTTATCAAACGATTTATTGGCAAGCGTTGCCAGCATGGGTTTTACACCTTCCGGCATAGCTGCCTTTTTTCCCAGGATGGGCACTGATGGTTCTTTTTTCCTGGCAGCAACTTTAGGTGCATGCTTTTTTGCTGTTGTTTTTTTAGGTGAAGACTCCCATACACGTTCCGGGGATTTTTTTACCTGCAACAATGTTTTCCCGCTGGTAACAGATTTATTTTTTTTCAGCACATCGGTAGTAGTTGCAAACTCATCCTTCATTTTCATCAGCAGCCAGGCGTTATCGCCTCTGGCAGGGGCTTTCACGAGTACAAATTCTCCTTTGAGTTTTTCTCCATGTAGAAAAAATTTCAGTTTACCACTATGTAGTTCATGTAATAATGCTTTCTCTGCGGCCTTTTTATTTTTTGTGGGAACGTCGGGTTCGTACCAGCCCTGATCCCATACGATAACGGTACCGGCACCGTAGTTGCCAGGAGGGATGATGCCTTCAAAGTCTTTGTAATCGTAGGGATGGTCTTCCACCATCATGGCGAGGTGCTTAATTTGCGGGTCCATGCTGGGGCCTTTGGGTACCGCCCAGCTCTTCAGTACGCCTCTCATTTCGAGGCGGAAATCATAATGCAGATGTGAGGCGGCATGTTGCTGCACCACGAAGTGCAATACTGCGCTCTCACTGCGGCCACCGGTAGGTTCCGGTGTAGCCTTAAACGTCCTCTTCTCGCGGTATCTGGCTAAACTCATACGTCAAGCTTCTACCTACTTAATACAAATCGGACCAAAAAAGTTTTTACTGTTATAGATTTTTCAAGGCACGGTTCAGACTACGTATAGTCACGCCCAGGTAGCCAGCCATATTTTCCTTAGAGAGCCTGAGTTGCTGCGCTTCCTGCAATTGCAACAGTTTTTTGAGCACATGTTCCAATGTGTAAGATTGCTGCCAGGAAATCCGTTGGCATGTATTATAGACCCTTTCTGCCATCTCATTGATAATCATTCTATTAAATTCAGGCTCCTCTTGCAATAGCGATTTAAACAAGGAAATGGAAACAGCATATGCACTCACGGGTGTAATTGCTTCTATGTTACATAAACAATTCATATTACGAATGGCCTCAAGTTCCCCTATAATCTGCCCTTGTCCCATGAATTCAAAAATGTATTCTTTCCCATTTTCAGCGCTAATAAAACATTTGCTGATACCGGTTTTCAGCAAATGGACATGTCGCGCTTTTTTATCCTGCTGCAACACTAGCTCCCCTGGCATATACGTTTTCAGGGTGATATCATCACCTCTTGTCTGCTGTTCATATAATTTATCTATAAACGGCAAAAAAAACTCATTCGTTCTTAACATAAAAAATTTCCCTTCGGGACAAATGTCCTTTTAAATTTCAGTAGCATGTCGGAATTTTGCTATATAGCTTCAACAGCAAAGATAATATGAGAGATAAAATAAAAACCATCGCCTTTGATGCGGATGATACGCTCTGGGTGAATGAGCCATATTTTAGAGAATCGGAGGAAAAATTCTGTGAGTTACTATCTGCCTACCTCCCGGCCGACCAGGTCACTAAAATCCTGTTCGAAACAGAAATTAAGAACCTCAAATTATATGGCTATGGCATAAAGGGATTTATGCTGAGCATGATCGAGACATTACACCAGATTACCAAAGGTAACCATGCGGCAGACCTGATCCCGGAAATCATCCGTATGGGTCAGGAACAATTACAGAAGCCAGTAGAACTCCTGGATGGCGTTCCAAAGGTTCTGGAACAGCTAAGTGGCAAATACCAGCTTGTAGTGGCCACCAAAGGCGACCTGCTGGACCAGCAGCGAAAAATTAAGACCTCTGGTCTCGAAAAATATTTTCAGCATGTTGAAATCATGAGCGACAAAAAAACGAATGATTATTCCAAACTGCTGAAACACCTGAACTGCGCACCAGGCAATTTCCTGATGCTGGGCAACTCAGTAAAATCGGATGTATTGCCCGTTCTTGAGCTGGAAGGATATGCATCCCATATTCCTTTCCACACCACCTGGATGCATGAAGTACATGAGGAAGAACCGGTACATCCAAATTTCCTGAAACTGAATACTATCAGTGACATCCTGGGACACCTGGATTAGCATAGTGTTATACAAAACACCAAGAGCCGGTTCTGGGACCGGCTCTTAATAGCTTACTTTTTTTGCCGGAAGGGAAATCTCTTTCCGGCTATTTTTATCTTTTACCGAATTCGTATAATACCTGTCTGGCTGTTCCAAGGCCATCAATGCCATATTCAATCACATCTCCGGGCCTCAGAAAACGTTGTGGGAAACGCCCTACTCCACTGCCGGCTGGCGAACCTGTGGAGATAATATCCCCAGGAAATAATCCAAAAAATTCGCTGCTGTAGGAAGTCAGGTGTGGCACATCACAAATCAGGTCTGCTGTATTCGCGTGTTGCATCAGCTCTCCGTTCAACTTCAGCCATAAACGTAAATTGCCGGGATTGGGAATTTCATCTTTGGTAACAAAATAAGGGCCCAACGGTGCAAAGGTGTTACATCCTTTGCCTTTATCCCATGTGCCGCCACGTTTCTTCATATAGGCGCGCTCACTCACATCGTTGTGCAGAATGTAGCCTGCGATATAGTCCATGGCATCCTGCAGTGCTACGTTGGTGCCTTGCTTACCGATTACAATACCTAGTTCAGTTTCCCAGTCGGTTTCCAGACTATCTTTGGGAATGGTGATCCCATCATAAGGGCCATTCAATGCACTCATGGCTTTCAGAAAGAGTATCGGCTCTGATTCAGGTATGAAGCCTGTTTCACGGATATGGTCTTTATAGTTTAATCCTACACAAACGATCTTCCCGGGATTTGCCAGCGGCACACCTATACGTGCATCGGCCGGAATCTTTTTCAGCTTTCCTTCTTCCTGTTTAAGAAAAGCGGCCAGGCGTGTTAATCCGCCGTTGCCCAGAAACTCATTGGTATAATCTTCTCCAAATGCTGATGTGTCGTATGCCTCTTCGTTGATCAAGATACCGGTCTTTTCTTCTCCGGGATTACCATACCGTAATAATTTCATTTATTTCTTTTTAAGCTCAGGTTGTTTCCATTCCAATTTTAATGATTTGCTGGTCCAGGTCCTGATTTTATAAATAAGTTCTGCATTACCCTCCAGCGGACTACCATAAGAAGGGATCATTGCACTGAGCTGTTCCCGCCATTCGCCACGTAATTCATTCGGGAAACAGGTTTCCAGCAGATTAAGCATAATAGCTACCGCAGTGCTGGCTCCTGGCGAAGCGCCTAATAATGCCGCGATGGTGCCATCTTTACTAGTCACTACCTCCGTACCAAAGCGCAGTTCACCACCTTTGTCCGGGTCATTGTAGATCACCTGTACTCTTTGTCCTGCTTGTCGTAGTTCCCAATCTTTTTTGTCTGCCTTAGGGAAAAATACTTTCAGTGCATCGATTCTATCGTCGAAAGATAGGCTTAATTGTTCGACCAGGTATTTTTCCAGTTCAAAATTCTGCATGCCTACTTTCAGCATGGGGAGTATGTTCCAGTATTTGATGGATTCGAAGAGGTCCCAGAAGGAGCCTTCTTTCAAAAATTTTGTAGAAAAGGAGGCAAAAGGCCCAAAAAGAATCGCTTTTTGTCCATCAATGATGCGGGTATCCAGGTGAGGAACGCTCATGGGTGGCGCGCCTACAGATGCCTGTCCATATACTTTTGCATGATGTCTGTTTACGATATCGGGGTTGCGGCAAACCAGCCATTCGCCACCTACAGGGAAGCCGCCGAATTTCCTTCCTTCAGGGATGCCTGCTTCCTGAAGCAATTCCAGCGCACCACCGCCGGCTCCCACGAATACGAAATCTGCTGTTACATTAATTTTATTTCTGCTCAGCTGATTTTTAATGCGCAGCTGCCATTTACCATCTGTCAGTTGTTTGAGGTCTGTCACCTCATGGTCGAGATGTAATTTAAAATCGGGATGTTCCTGTAGTTGTTTTATCAGTGTTCTGGTGAGGGTGCCATAATTAACGTCCGTGCCGAGTTCTATGTAGGTGGCAGCGGCTTTCTCGCACATATCGCGGCCTTCCATCACCAGGGGGATCCAGGTTTCCAGCTGTTTGGGATCTTCCGAGTATTCCATACCCTGATAAAGCATATAATGCTGCAATGCTTCAAATCGTTTGCGGAGGTATTCCACATCCTTCTCTCCATGCACAAAGCTCATATGCGGTACACTACGAATAAAGGTGGAAGGGTCTTTGATGAGTCCATTGTCAGTGAGGTATGCCCAGAGCTGTTTTGATAGTTCGAACTGTTCATTGATATGAATAGCTTTGCTGGTATCGATGGTACCATCTTCCAGTTCTGGTGTGTAGTTGAGTTCACAAAGGGCGCTATGACCGGTACCTGCATTGTTCCATGCATCTGAACTTTCGGCCGCCACACGGTTGAGGCGCTCGTAAACATGAATAGACGCGTTGGGCCTCAGATGGCGCAATAAGGTAGCTAGTGTAGCACTCATAATACCTGCTCCAATCATCAAAACATCTACGTGAGTTGATTCCTTCTGCATAATGTACCAAATTTGATCGTTATGACTATATAAATGAACTTTAGTAAGGAAATGTTTATAATTTTCTGGAATTGATGATAAATTAAACCATCGCTTATGCGCAATCTCTTGCTGTTCATCCCACTTTTTGCCATGATGGGCGCCTGTAATCAACATTCGGGGCAATCTGGCAACTCTGATACTACTGCTGTAGCCAAAGACAGCGCCGGCAGTACCGCTGCTGTCAGTACGCCAAGCCCTGAAGTACTTATCATTCCAGGCAAACAGATAGGCATGACCGTTATTCATGCCAATGCAGACTCTCTGATAAAAATACTGGGAAAACCTGACTTTTCCGATGCCGCCATGGGTACTTATTTTAATAGTTGGTACAAACGCCATACAGACGGCATTTACCAAACAAGCATCTATTCTCAACGCAATATGGGCGGCCCTGACGAAGCAATCACACATGTAAAATCAGTATACGTTTCCAGCCCCGCTTTCAAGACCAGCGAACGACTGGGCGCGGGTTCCGCAGCATCAGTGCTGAAAGAACATTTCACCTTGCAACGTGGGGGTGTTTATTCCAATGCTAAAGATAGTCTTGTCATGTATGATGATATCCCGCATGGAATCAGCTTTGAAATTAATAAAGAAGATAAATGTAGTGGCGTACTGGTATATGCTGCTGGTGACACGGCAGCAGCCAGATTGCCGGTACATCAGGATATGAAATATCAGCAATAGCCGAGAAGATTTTCGTTTTGTTTTCCGACGGAATATTATAATAAAAGCCAAAAGGACTACCTACGGCAGCCCTTTGGGCTTTTATGATTCAACCATCTCCACATACTTCGGAACGGTTGACAGAGTGCATATAATAGTATTAATTTGACGACACAGTATCAATCTGTCGTAATACAGTAGGGTCTTGAATCTCTTTATCTCTTGCCAATAACAATACTTTAGATATCAACTCTGCTGATTTAGGATCATCGTCTGCAAAAGGCAGGAACAATCTACCTCTATGCTGAGAATGTACCGGCAGGATAGATAAATAATTTCCTGGCAGCTGATGCACCACTGCACTACCCAGATGCACTGAATACTCGCCATAGTGCCCTTTAATAAAGGCATGATTACCTTTTACTGTGACGTTACTCAGCTTGAAAAGTCGCGCAGATTCCTGTAACAGTACGACGCGCATTTCAATAGAAGAATGACTTGCCTCCGGATCTACACCACCTACGTGCGCCACACTTACCACCAGGTCTATATCGCGCATTACTTCACTGAAAATATGTACCGGAATATCTTTGAAAGCTACACTCTTATAACTTTTCAGGTCATGGAATTCGATGGTTTCCAAAGTAGGACTTTCCACATCCGCAGGTGTAAACCAATTGGCCTGTGCATAGATCTTTGCAACAAAGCCGTTCTTATGAAATACTTTCTGCAGACCTTCTTCATAATCTACTTTCCATCCTCTACCCTTCAACAACGCTACTGTTTGTGAAGGCTGTACCTGATGTCCTGCATAACGCCTCGAAACAGTTACTTCCTGTAGCTCTTCTGCCAGCGGTAAATAAAGCTCTCTGAATATCTGTTTGAAAGGCTGTTGCAGCTGATGCTTGAAGCAATAGTGCTGGTAGTCGCTCCACTGACCGATCTGATGCAGATCTGAGCAATGCGCGATACGTACTGCATCCTTGTCTTTCAACTCATACACCTTACCTTTGGCATCCGTTAGTTTACCTTGACTATAAAATCCTGCACCAGCTTCGGTAATGAACACTAGCTTTTCCAGGTGTTTGGAAATCACCGGATGTCCGAAAAGGTTTTTCAGCTCTTCGCCGAGGAATGCATCTGCCTTTACCATGGCATCTTCCAGCGCTTTCCTGGAGCGACGGAATTGCTCTCTCAATACCTTACGATATTCCTGTAACTCGAGGATCTTTGTATCCTTCTTATATTTCGGAGGAATGGCAGCCAGTTGTTTATCACCCTTAAATGCCACTACATCTGCCATACCTTCTTCATCAATGATAAGCCCTATTAGCGTATCATCATATTTCACCTGTGTGTTAGCCGTCAGAATATCTTGCACCTGCTTGGTTTCCATGGCCCATGAAAGACGCTGTGGATCAGCGTATCCGGCGTTACGTGCCAGGTTCTCCATGGCAATACGATATGCCAGGTTTTCGCTGGCCTGCTTCTGCGCACCCCATTGCTTGGTTTCTTTATGGAACTGTTGCAGATAAGCATAGCGCGCCAGCACATCCTTTGCAGGATTGGCTTTAGCCAATGGTATCAATCCATAGATACGCAGGTAATCCTGGTCTCTTTTATCTTTTACTTTAGCAGTAACTTCTTTGATCTTCAGATCTCCGGTAATTACATCTGCATATAATCTTGCTCTTCTATGCGCATTACCATCACTGATATATTTAGCAGCATCGTAAACGATGGCCCAGCGGGCTTTCCCAATTTCTTTATAGGCTTTCAGGAACCAGTCTTTATCTACTGCTCCATCTTTAAAATCTTGCAGGTCTACTTCTGAGTAACGGGCAATTTCACTTTCTGCTTCTGCGTTCTGCTCCTGATAACCTGATGATTTCGTATGTGCGTGCATCCACCAGATGGCCGAATCCAGACCTTTCCATTTAAGGCTGCTGCTCACAAATTTCTGCCACTGCGGTGCATACACCGCTGCTTCTATTAATCGCTGTTCTGTTGCCTGTGTGCGTTTTACGCCAGCGTCAAAGATCGCCTGTGTATCTTCCTCAGCAGGGAAACAACGTTTTAATAAGGTGCTAAACAGCTGCACTTTGCTCATGAGCGTATCAGCATAGGTATAGATGTAACCGCGATTCAGATTTGTTTTCCCTAAACCTGCCAACAGTTCAAAGAACCTGTTCATGCCTGGGATATAAAACATAGCCTGCACATAAATAGTAACCGGAGTGGCGGAATCACCTCGTTTCAGTTCCGCATCCAGGAAGGTTTCGCGGACACGGTTATACATCGGCTCCAGGAAAGGAAAACGCTCCATAACACCGGCATGCTTCTGATGGTTGTGGCGTGCTTTCTTCCGCTTGTCAGACAACATTCGTATATTCTCCACCGTTATAATGCCATCATACATTTCGTCTTCCGAAATTATAGCTTGCTCAAATGCATGACAGAAAATACGTAATGGTGGCTTAGACGGAGCTGTGTTATGTGGTAATCCATTGTACTGGCGCCAGCGATACAGCTGCCAGGCCGTCTTTGCCTGAGATGGCGTAAGATCGCTCACCCTCAGGTTTTCCAGTGGAATATTCAGTGCCGGAACCATCTGCCAGCCGTCACCCTGGTAAGCATTCCCCCAGTATTCTCGTTTGTTCTGGAAATCCAGAATCTCAGGGGTCAATGCATGAAACAGTCTGGTACCCAATCCCAGCAGATATTCATTTCTCTCTGCAAATGGATATTTCATAGCCAGTACATTCACCACCTTAACAACTGGATTCATATATGGATAACGATACTTATTCAGCAAAACCTTTGGCATCATTACATTCCGGCCTGGAAGCAGTGAAGTAACTGTAGTCCAGGTGGAATTAACGATCCCTTGTTCTGTACTGGAAATGCTTATCAGAAAGAGGTCTACCGGACTTAATCCAGACTCCTCATACCATTTTTCCCAAACTTCTGTAAGCGGATAACTATTATATTTTTCTTCGTCTGATTCAAACTGATAATGATGTGGCTTACTGCTGGCAAAGTGATTAGCTATTAAGTACATTTGTTTGGAGCCATCATATTGCTCTACCTCGTACTCAAATTTTCCATTTTCCTCAAATATTGCGTGCAGGGCCTCCAGCGCTTTGTGGAGGGTTTCTGGCGCCACAGACAATCCATGCGGATGTATATTGGTACGCTGTTCGAAATAATTATCGGGATCTATTTCAGGTAGCTCCGCAGATTTCAGTACAGCAGGGTTAAAGATACCGAAGCCATTTTCAGGGGAGATAGCCAGTACATCGCCTGTCGTTAATTGTTCCAGGAGAATTTCTTCTTTCTGAGAGATAGATTTCCTTTCCTGGAAAGCAGCTACCCATCCGTTTACAACACTCGCTAATCTTTCCTTTTTACGTAGCTGCAAGGCAACGTCAAGGCCGGCCAGTCGCTGTTCTGCATCTCCCTGTAACAACTGATTGTTTACAGTGGTAACAATTTCATCTTGCTGATTTAGAATAAGATCAATAGAGCGACTTCTGTTACCGGCATGCTTACGTTTCAGCATATCTACGAAAGGCTCCATGTCAGCGACTTCCAACTGCATATCTTCAAATACGCGGAAAGCGATGTTCACATTATATTCGCCACGATCTTTCAGGATGCGATAAGCATAGTCGCGCTGGAAAGCAGTAACCACCAACTCTCCTCTCTTCTTTTTTTCTTTCCAGTAATAATCTGAATGCAGTGGCAATACAATACGGGTCAGTTGTTCGCGGAGAGTGATATCCATTTCATCGAAATACGACATGAGGATGTCCAGCCTGTCCTGACGCTCGTTGATCATACTCGCCATTGCCTGCAATACGCTATTGCGGGAGTATTGGATATTCAGCCAGGAAAAGACTTTCCCTTCGAACGTCTTTTCTTTAGTATCGATACGGGTAACGATGGCATGGAGCTTATCGAAAATTTGCGGGTAGTATTGATTATAGTGTGCCTTGTGGCTGCTCAGTAAGCCAGAGATACCGGCTACAGCTGATCCCAGCACCGCCAGGTCATCGCTGTCCAGTACCGTTTCGAACAGTGGCATGTTAAGCATAAAATGTTTACTCTCCATCGCGAAGCGCAGAGCAAGACATTTTTTCTCTGAAGAACCTTTATCCAACAGCTGTTGAAGGAGTGGCAGCGTATCCTGAACATCCAGAATACCTTGTGCCCATAATGCCATATAGGCGTCAGCGTTATTAATGCTGGAAACGCCAGCAGCAATAGTCTCAGGGCTATTAAGATATTGAAATCCTTTTTCAAAGAAGGTTTTAACCGTACTTTCTTTTTCTGTTGCCCAGCCGAGTCCGGCCCAAACATCCAACGCGCGTACCACAGAAGAGAAGCGGAACAGCTTTTCTTTGATGATAACGTTCATGAGATATTTCATAGCACCAAGGCTGCATTCGTCCAGGGCTTCTACTATTGTCTGGCGTAGGCCTTCCTGGCGCTGTGCCGCCAGCAGCAACTTTTCCACGAGTTGCCAGCAGCGTTCCTGATCACTGTTGAGCAGTGCATGAAGGATTTGTGAAGTTACTTTTCCTTCTGTTGATTTATTAAAGATGATATCTTCCATTGTCTGGAAAAGGCTGTCATTGCCCAAATCCAGAGAGGCAGACCAGATGCGGAACATGTTATTACCGCCGAGCATATGGCTTTTCAGTACTTGTTCTTCCAGACTAAGGTCATAACAACTGGCACTTGTAATACCATTGTATCCCTGGATGGATGCCTGGAATACAGCGTGCAACAGGAAATTCACCTGGTTAGGGAAATACAGCTCTCTATTGGATGGCGCCCTGAAAGAACGGCGATAATAGCCGCGTTGATAGCTACGATAAGGAAGTTGTTTCCAGGCATAGATTACTGCAGGGGTCAAGGCCTCACCAAATAAGAAATTCAACAGTTGTTTAGGTACTGCTGCATCCCATTCTTCAGTACCGAGGAAATTGAGCAGGAACTCATAACGTTGATCACCATACGAAATTTCATCTAGTCCATAGCCACGTGAAGTTATCTTGTAGTCCGGATGCTCGTTTAATAATACAAGTCCGGCGCTGGCTGCGGAGGGGGTTAAGTAATCGTTGGTAATACTTCCATTGGAGATGCCTGTCAAAGTAGCAAGCATGTTTTTCATATAGTCAGGCTTTAGCCTGTCTTTCAGCAATTCTTTAATATCCATGATAATATTTTATTTAATCAGGACGGCTACCAATAGCTACCGGCCAGGAAAGTTAAGCGGATAAAAGTGACAACAGTAGCAGTTTCCAGGGATATGATCTGGTCAAGATCCTGTAATTCCTGTTCATCTGCAAATACGGCAAACATACCATCTTTAAAAGCCAGCAGCGCGGTTTCCTGCGCCTGGGTAACATCAGCTTTCTGCTCATTATAGTTTACACCAAAACTCACTTTCCCGGAAAGTGCCTGTGTGGCGATTTCATCCGAGCTGAGAAAAGGCAGTATATGCTTGTCCGTTGGCCTGCTGTTATATGCCAGCACCTGTTGTTTTACCACAGCAAGTAAGAGATCGTGGAGGGTTGGGTTAACGCCTATATCATCAATCTCTATTTTCTGTTTGGCAATCAATGCATGTTTCCTGCCTAACTGTTTTACATTTACTAATAGGTTCATTCAAGAAAAGTTGGGTCTGGCAAAAATATAAAAAAACAGAAGAAAGCGATATTAACTTAACACCACTACCTGTAGTAGTCCTCACAACAGCCATATCACTTTAACGATACGAAGTTATCTTATACCGGCAAGCAGGGATATACCTGATATCAGGGATATTTAAGAAAATCTGATTTTGATGTATAAAATTTTGTTTCTTCGTATTGTGACAAGAGTTGTAACCCAAAAAACTAAGCCATGGAGCTACATTACTATTCTCCTGAGATCTTTACGATCAACAATTTTCTTACTGCAGATGAATGTCAATACCTGATTGACAAAAGTGAAGGCATTGGCTATGAAGCTGCTACAGTTAACGTTGGTGGCGGCGAGCAACGTTTAATGACCTCCGTACGAAACAACGAAAGAGTGATACTGAAAGATGAAACATATGCTACCGAACTTTGGCAAAAACTAAATAGTTTTGCGCCGGAAGGTAAACTAAACCGTACCGCCTGCGGCCTAAATGAACTATTCCGGTATTATAGGTATACGCCGGGTCAACGGTTTAAAATGCACCTGGACGGCCCTTTTATCAGAAACAGTACAGAAGCCAGCCAATATACTTTCCTAATTTACCTGAACGATGGTTATACTGGTGGCGAAACTGTTTTTTATACTGGTGAAGTAGTGCGGCCAGAAGCTGGTAGTGCCTTGATTTTTTACCATTCGCTGCGACATGAAGGCGCAATCCTTAGAAGTGGCACCAAATACGTACTGCGCAGCGATATTATGTACCGGGAAAATTAATTGACAGATCCATTAGATTGTTTAATAAGTTGGGATGTTCCGCTCTTAGCTTTATCATAAATTTTATTATTACAGATGACCAACATTTTCCCAACTCAATATTCCACGCTTTCCGCAGCGGCGCTTAATGATCATATCCAGGAGAAATATGGATTCCAGCATACTAGCTGCCGTATACTCCTGCGTAATGTCAGCGATACTTATGTAGTAACCAATGCAAACGACAAATGGATATTTAAAATTTATAGAGATGCCCACCGTAAACACGATCAGATTTGCGGGGAAGTAGAACTGCTGGAATTATTGCATGAGGGCGGCGCAAGTGTATCCTACCCTGTGAGAGACAAAGAAGGCAAGGCTTTGCAAGCATTCCAGGCGGCAGAAGGCATGCGTTATGGCGTATTATTTTCCTGGGCAAAAGGTGAGGTTATACATCATCTGAATGACCGTCATCTCCAGACGCTAGGCCATGAGATGGCAACCCTCCATAATATCAGCGCTCGTATTAACTTAAAATTTCCGCGGCAACCGTTTAACGTAAACACTACTATCCATGAGCCTTTAGAAGTGTTGAAACCTGCATTCATTGGTTTAGAAGAAGAATATAACTATTTACACGACACTGGCATGAAAATAAGCGCTGCATTGGAGAAGATTGCTGCCAGTCAAACGAATACCGGTTACTGTCAGTATGATTTTCTCCCCAAAAACTTCCACTTCGACACTGATGGTACGCTTACTTTCTTCGACTTTGACTTTGCCGGAAAAGGCTGGATAGCCAATGATCTTATGAGTTTTCTTGTTCTTTACTTTTTTGAAGTGACGCACAAAAAGGTAACGATAGCAGAAGCAAAAGACTTATTCGCTAAATTCCTTGTAGCCTATAAGGAGGTCAGGCCTATTCAGGATGAAGAAATTGCAGCGTTACCTATGCTGGGCTTTGGTTTCTGGATGTTTTATCTACAGTTTGCCTATGAAAACTTTGACGACTGGTCCAATGGATTCTTTAACAGCAGGTACCTGGCTGCTCGTACTGGGCTTATAAAAAGCTGGCTGGAGATAGCGCCGCAACTGATATAATTAGTGCAGTTGCTTTAGCACACCGGCTTTCAGGATAGCCACTGCGGCGGCGGCCTCTTTAGGTGTAAGATGCCCGAAACCTAATCTCATCGCGGATAAATTCTTATGCTGATACAATAAGGTTTTAGGTATAAAGAGATTATTTTTTGCACACTCTTTGCTGAGCTGCATGAGATTTACCGGTTGTTTCCATCGGGTCCATACGGCGAGGCCGCCTGCAGGTTTTTTAAATGCGATGTAGTCATCCAGTTGCTCGCTAAGAAGATCAGTGAAATGATCGCGGCGCTCCTGGTATACTTTCAGTGATTTTTTCAGGTATCGATGTATCTCTCCTTCTTCTATCATCTCTCCTAATACCTGCTCCATCAGCACATCTCCTTGTCTGTCTATAATGCCCAGGTGCTTACGCATCTCTATCATCAGGTCTTCCGGGGCAACGATAAAGCCTGTACGAAATCCTGGAGCCAGCGATTTTCCAAATGCTCCGATATAGATTACCATACCGTTTTTATCTGCGCTGGCTAAAGGTAATACGGGGCTTTTATCGTAGTGAAAGTCATAGTCATAGTCATCTTCCAGGATAACAAAGCCGAATTCCGCTGCCAGACTTAATAATTCCAATCTACGTGTAGCGCTGAGGGTTACTGTGGTAGGATAATGGTGATGCGGTGTGATATATAGCATTCGGATGGTGTGCTGCTCGCAGATTTTGCGCACCGCAGTTACATCGATGCCTTCTTCATCGATAGGTACCGGCATTATACGCGCCCCTGATTTCTGGAAAATCATATTTACAGAGAAGTAGCTCAAAGAGCCTACCAGTACAATATCTCCAGCCGATAACAATATTTCCGAAGTAATATATACACTCATCTCTGTACTCCTGGTAATGAGGATATTATCATTGGAGATATGTAGTCCGCGGGTGAGATTGAGGTAATTGGAAAGATGTCTTTTAAAGAATTCGCTACCATCGTGATTATAGTAGCCTAACTTTTTGTGGTTGCTTTTCCTTTTGAGGTTGGCGCTGTACAGGCTAGACAGGTGATCTACCTGTGTAAGGCGTATATCTGGCGTACCATCGTTGAAGACATATTCGCAGGAAGAATGTTCGAATGGATTATCTAGCAGGCTTGACTTACGGAAGGCGAAGCCGGTGGTTTTAGGGTAGGCATCCAGCTGTAGTGGCGCTGCTGTGCGAATTTTATGAGGTTTGGCCGCAGATTTTGCCAATACGAAGGTGCCGGTATTGGGTTTGGTTTCTACCCATCCCTGGGCGTCCAGTTCTTCGAAAACTGCTACGATGGTGTTACGATGAACATTGAGTAGTTCGCTGAAGCTGCGGGTGCCGGGCAGTTTGGCGCCTGTGGGCAGGTAGCCACGCTGGATCGCGTTGATCAATTGATTCGCGATCTGCAGATATACCGGGGTCGCTGAAGACCTGTCTATCTGGACAAAACTCTTATAAGGCACCGTTGCCGGACTACTCATTTCCCTGGATTTATGCTATATTTTTTATCACGCCGGCAAGATAACAAATAAACCGGACTAGCAACAATATAAAATCCGGCACATACCGACCATCCGGCAAGCGCTTACATTTGAATCGAAACTTAGTATCATATGTATCAGCTACTTCAAGGAATAGTAGGACAACCAGCCCTACACAGCAAATGGTTAAACACCCTGTCGTTTATGGAGAATGCAGGCGCCCGGAAGATCTCGGCCTGTGAGCATTCCTCGCTGGTAGACCTCATCCAGCTGAAACATGCCGCAGAAGAGCATAGACACGCCTTCTACCTGAAAAAACAAATCCTCAAACTAGATCCTGAAGCCTGTAAAACATACCAACGCCACGAATTGCTGGCACCGGACTATACCCGTTATTACCTGCAGCAGCTGGACATCCAGACCTGCCGCTACCTGAAACATCATTTCCGCCTTAGCGGCCCAGCACTGAAACATGCCGCCTACCTCTATGTCACCTATGCCATAGAAGTCAGGGCCGACGAGCTATACCCCGTATACCAGCAAGTGCTGGACGAAGCAAAAAGCAAAGTTATGGTAAGGTCCATCATCCTCGAAGAAGAAGGACACCTCGAAGAAATGATCCATCAGCTTCGGTTATTTAGTCCGCAATGGGAAATTCATGCCCAGCAAGTGCAGCAGCTGGAACAGCAACTGTTCGATTCATGGACCGCCGCCCTGGAAGCAGAAGTCAACATCTACGCATAAAAATATTAAAATCTATAAGGAAGCATGACAACAACAATCCGACATGACTGGACCAAAGCAGAGATCCAGGACATTTACAACCTGCCTTTAATGGAACTGGTTTATCGCGCCGCAACGGTGCATCGTGAATTTCATGCAGCAGATAAAGTACAGGTATGTACGCTTTTGTCCATAAAAACGGGCGGTTGCCCGGAAGATTGCTCCTATTGCGGGCAGGCAGCACGTTACCATACCGATATTAAAGTACAGGCACTACTGGCTACTGAAACCGTAATCGAACACGCGCAGAAAGCTAAAGACAACGGTTCTACGAGGTTCTGTATGGCAGCAGCCTGGCGGGAAGTACGCGACAACCGCGACTTTGACCGTGTCATCGACATGGTGAAGGGCGTTAATGAGTTGGGCATGGAAGTTTGCTGCACATTGGGATTGCTCACCGAAGAACAGGCCATACGCTTGCAGGAAGCAGGATTGCATGCATACAACCACAATATTGACACCTCTTCTGACTATTATAACGAAATCATTTCTACCCGAAATTTCGACAACAGGCTGAATACAATCAATAATGTTCGCAAAGCAGGTATCACCGTGTGTTCTGGTGGCATTATCGGTTTGGGCGAAACGCACGAAGATCGCATTTCCATGCTGCATACGCTGGCTACCATGCCTAAGCATCCAGAGTCGGTGCCGGTAAATGCGCTGGCACGCGTAAAAGGAACGCCGCTGGAAAACAATCCTAAAGTAGATAATTGGGATATGGTGCGTATGATCGCCACCGCACGTATTGTGATGCCAGGATCCGTAGTGCGCCTGAGCGCTGGCCGTATTGAAATGACGGAAGCAGAACAGGCCTGGTGTTTTATGGCAGGCGCTAATTCAATCTTCACCGGCGAGCGTCAAACCCTGCTGGTAACGCCTAATCCGGGTGTTTCAGAAGATATGCAAATGTTACAGACCTTAGGCTTGAAGCCGATGGAAAATAAAAAAGAAGTTAATCTCTGCTAAGGAGACACCTTCAAAACCCTTGCTACGCCTTTACTCAGCTGCTATTGAGTAAAGGCGTTTCTTTTTTTCTTCAATAGTGTTTGTGCCCGCTTGCATTTATGATACACATTACATTATATTTGTATCTTAGTCAACCAACTGTCAAGTGCTTTAACTACAATCTGTCCCTGTTAAATGTCAACGGATGAATCCTTTGAATGCAATTCGTTTTTCTAGTCATATCTGTAAAGGTGTATTCACTATCATGTATACACGAAAAAAAGAAGCACAACGTGTTGTTCCGCTAATAGATGAGTTAGAACATGCGCTGGGCCTGCAGCTCCCGCCAGCTGTCAGGAAAAAGGCCATCACCTGTCACTCGATCTTTGTGCCAATGGTGTGCGATCTGTTCACTGCATTGCATGGGCGTACCACAACCGAAGAAGAGAAAAATAGTATATTCTACTATTTTATTTGTAGCGGCCTATTTGATGATTTTGCAGATGATAAAACATTGACTGCTGCACAGCTTCGTGAGATCATGCTTCATCCGGCGAGTTATCAATGCAACACACCTGAAGAAAAAATTTTCGTGTACACAGGCCTGCGACTCAATAGTGTGGTTCGCAACAAAGCCAGCTATGAACAAGTATTAAAGCAGTTATTGACAGCGCAATTGGATTCTGGAAAACAATTCGACCCGGCTATATCAAACAGTGAATTAGAGGAGATCACCTTCAGCAAAGGCGGGAACTCTCTACAACTGGTTTATTACTACCTGAATATTCCAACTACAGCGGAAGAACGTCACTGCTGGTTCCTATTGGGCGCTATTATACAGCTCACCAATGATTTGTATGATATTTACAAAGATTTGCAGGCCGGCATTCAGACGCTTCCTAACAGGATGAAATCTGCTATCGACTTTCAACAGTATTTCAACAGTGTCGTATCAAAACTGGAAAATCATCTGCATAAACTACCGTATAAGCATAAACGAAAACATGCCTTTCACCTGGGACTTGCCTCCATTTGTTCTTTCGGGAATACCGCACTGGAGCACCTGATCGAACTACAGGCGGCCTCTGATAAACTGCCGGCATTGCACACGCTGCCCAGAAAAAGTTTAATTATAGATATGGAAAAGCCACGCAATATCTGGCGTTGCATGAAATACTCCTATCTGCGTACCAGCTACGCGCTACAAGAAACGAAGCCTATTGTGCTACCAGTGCAGAACCTTAGCTACGAGGAGCATGTTGCTTAAAAGAACAATGATCTAATATCTCTGATAATAAATTTAAAAAGCATTCTTTGTTAAACAAGGAATGCTTTTTGAATTTATAAAGAAATAGTGATTGATTAGTTTGTAACGCCGCCTGCTGGCGCCTCTTGCGGAAACCTGCGCGCCTGTACCTTATCGTATTCTTTCACGTAGTCGGGGTGTTCTGTTCCCATAAGTCGGTCCCATACACGGAAATACAGCCCATAATTCCCTTTAAACTTGCTATGGTGCAGGTTATGATGCACAGAAGAATTCAGCACCTCAAAAAGCACGCTGTGTCTGAATTTGCGCGGCATAATCTCATAGCCCAGATGCCCGTAAACATTAATAATAAAGCCCACAATGGTAAATAGTAGTACTGTCAGCGGATGCATAGGCATGATCATGGTGATCACCAATAGTACGCCACCTTCTGCAATGGCTTCCAGCAGATGGAAGCTGTAGGATGTCCAGGGAGATGGGTTTGTACTGCGATGATGTACCAGGTGGGTCAGATGAAAGAGTTTTTTATGATGCAATACGCGGTGCATCCAGTAGAAATAGGTATCATGTATCACCAGGCTAAGGGCCAGACTCACAAATATATACCAGATCGGATAGTCGTTGACGTTAGTATACAGTTGAGTATAGTTTTTCACGGGTGTAAACATAATGATCACCGAAATGACCGTGAATACCAGTGTGCTTTGTAATGAGTGCCATACTTCCCGGATGAAGTCCTTTTTGCTGGCGGCTTTCAGCTGTATTTTCCTGGAAGATAATTTCTTTGGAAAAAATAAATAGAAGATAAGAAACGGGATTCCTGCCAGCAGGAAGTAACGAATGGTGGATACGGTGAAAATCCTGACGATAGCTGCTATGATTGGTTCCATGCGCACATAAATTGGTTTGATCCAAAATTACAATGGCAGTGGCCTTATAGCGGTTAACAATGGATAATAAATCCGATTAACAAAAGTTAATTTTTTCGGCCTTTGTCTTGCAGGCGTTTTCTGATACGACTCAGGGAAACAGGTGTAACGCCCAGCATGGAGGCGATGTATTTGTCGGGTACCCGGTTCACAACATCAAAGCGACTTTCCAGCAGGCGCTGGTAGCGCTCTTCCGGTGATAGCATCACAAAGGATTCGATGTTTTCCAGTGCTTCCGAAAGCATTCTTTTAAGGAAGTATACACGTAGCGGTTCAAATTCGGGGCGTTCCCGCAGCGCGGCGTCCAGTTTATCATAATCGATTTCTACGAGGGTAACTGGCTCTAAAGCGCGGTAGATAAACCTGGCAGGCTTGTGATGAATGATGGTATCGTGAGAAGCGATGAATTGGCCCTCCCATCGCAGTAGCAGGGTAGCTTCGTCGCCATTGGGCTTGGTGGTATAGGCACGTATGATGCCTTTTTCAATAAATGCCAGCTTCCTGGAAGTATCACCTTCACGGATATACGCTTCCCCTTCTTCCAGTTTCACCTGATTGGTTAAAGCGAACAATGGCGCCATGTCGGAAGTCAACACGCCGTTTAATTCCTGCAGCAACGTTTGCAGCAGATTTATCGAAACAGACATTTACTTTTATTTAAGCGAGTGTAAATCTGCCGTCAAGATAATTTTTTTTTCTCGCAAAGCAGCATAAGCAGCAAAGACCTGCTTTTTGTTAATGATAAGCAGCTTATACTGCTTTGCGAGGCCGCCGAAGCTGAAATAAAAGGCCCAAGGCCTGTATCCCCGAACTTTGCGAGAATAACTTTACAGGATTTCCTTCAGGAACATCAGCGTATGTTGCCATGCTCTCTTCGCCATCACTTCATTATAGTCAGGAGAAGTAGGATTGGTAAAAGTATGTTTGGAATGTGCGTAGGTAATGATCTGCCAGTCGGCTTTACCTTCATTCATTTCAGTGATGAGGTTAGCCATATCTTCAGGTTTCACGCTGCCGTCATCAGCAGGATTTTCGATCAGCATTTTTGCGGAGATGGGGCCATTTTTACGATCAGCTGCTTTGGAGAGGCCACCATGTATAGACACGATACCCACTACCGGTAATTCGCCGCGGGCTGCTTCCAGTGCGCCGCTACCGCCAAAGCAATAACCTATTACCGCTACTTTTGTAGCGCCTTCTTTCTTCAACTGCTCTACTGCCGCGGCTATACGTTTTTGGTAAGTTTTATAGTCCTGCTTGTACTGGCTGGATAATTTGGATGCGCCGGCGTTATCGGTTGGCGCATTACCTACGCCGTATATATCGGCTACAAAGGCAATATAGCCCTGCTTTTCCAGCTCTGTAGCGGCATGTTTGGCCTCATCATCGATGCCCATCCAGGCCGGGAGAATGAGTACGCCAGGCAGCTTTTTGCCAGCATTGGAGGTTACCAGTCCACTTAATTTTTGGGATCCATCCGCATAGTTAACAGGTTTGAGGTTTTGAGCGGTGGCTGCTAACCCCGAAAATAATAAGGCCGTCATAAAAAAGAGCTTGTACATATTGATATGTTTATACAGGAAATTTACAAATGTTTATGGTCTTTTTAAGCCTCCTGTGCAAATTACTCCCAGATACAACCGTAAAACCTATCAACTGTTTAATTTCTTGACATTTCCTCCACTATAAAAAAATCCTTTGTGCAAATACTAATCATCTTTACAGATATAAGTATTTACACAAAGGACTATCATCTACCGTACCTGGCTAATTATTATTTTATTATTACAGGTGTGGCTGCATAAAATCCGGCAAAGGCCTTGTCAGTGGCAGCATTATCTGTTGGTAGTTGCTATAAATATAATCATGGATCTCAGTCATGCTATAATTGCTGGCACGATTGAAATGTACCATATAGGTTTGCGTGATGATATAAACAATGTCAGTGTTGGTGTAATTGTCGTATACCGGGAAGGGATCGTTATCCAGCTGTCCGAGGTTATAAGATTCAAAAGCATTAATAATCTCCTGATCAATAAATTTTGCCTTGGTCTTAGTAGACTCAGCTACCTCTCCATCTACAACGGGTCCCGGATCTATCGGTACTTCATCGGCGGATTGAAAAAACTGACACATTCTATATGAAAATGTTATACCATACAATCTATCACGAAATCCGCTTATATCCGTCGCTAACTTAGCATCAGGCAAAGCCATTGGCAACAGAATAATAGGTGACCCCGGATTATAAGTCTTCAGGTATTTAATGAAATCTTCCGCTAGTAGTTTCATATCTTGCTGATATATGGAATAACACGAATTTTCTGCACCGGCAAATGGCAGATCATCTACGGTAATCGTACCATTTGATTTACCCATTGCCCACAGATAATTACATACATCTGCCAGCTCCTGATGTATAATATCGTTATAAATACTATCAGCTTTTAAAGCTGACAACTGTTGATTGGATGGCAGACTAGAAATATTTAATTGGCGCATACGTCTCACACCATTTTTTATTTGCAATAAATGATCTTGTTGGAATTCAACAGTCATTGTATGCTGGCGCACAACATCATACACATCTCCTTCCAGATTAGTAGTAATCGTGGCGCTTTTTTTTCCGGCAGATAAACGCTGTAATTGCGGGTCGGCTGTTACCGCATCCCTTGTACATCCATTTAAAACAATAAGGGATAGACTAAGTAGTGCTACAGATATAAATTTCATAAATAGGTTTTGGTGAATAAAATGAAAAATTGGTTAACAATTCTGTTTTAACAAACAAAAAAATAATTGCTACAGGTAAGGTTATAAACAAACTTAACGTTTAAATTTCATCTCACAATACTAAAAAAATCACTGGATAAATTCTCCGCTGAAACGCAGGCTGCATATAGCAAAAAAACTATAGGCTGCTCAATAAAGAACAACCTGTAATCTATTTTTGAATATAAATATGGATGAATAAATTATTGCAAATCCCAGATACCTGCACTCCGTTCCAGGTTAATTAATGTTGCTGCATAATTGTACAGCGACTGATAATAACTCTGCTGGATATCGTTGTAGGTACGTTGTGCATTTAACACTTCCAGCAAAGAGGTTTCTCCACGTTTATAGCTGTATATCTTTCCTTCCAAAACCTTTGCGGCTTCAGTCATCAGGCCACTTCTATACTGCGAAACCTGCTTCTGTGCTGCCTCGTAGTTCATATATGCCTGCGTCACCTCTGTACTGATCTGCAGCAGCACCTGGTCGTACTGTGTTGCAGATTGCTGTATTGCATATCTCGCCGCTTTCAGCTCTCCCTTGTAGGCATTGGAGAATTTTAAAGGAATAGCAATACCCGCATTCACACTTTTATACATAGGCGTAGGCGCTATTTCGTTGGTAGACTCTCCATTATATTGATAACCGGCATTTACACCCAAATCTATTTTCCTGTTGGCCTTTGCCAGCTTCAGTGTTTTTTCTGCCACTGTTTTGTTTCCCTTTGCTGCTACTACGTCTGCACGGTTATTCTGTGCATTGTCAATCATATTCATCAAAGGAAAATTGCGGTTCAGGTGCTCAAAATCGCCGGTAGGAAATGCCAGCGTATCATGCTGTTCTTTACCCATAAAGAGATTGAGCTGCACCAGCGCCGTTTTCCAGTCGGCCTCGCCCTGGTACAGCGTATTCAGCAAGTTACCGGCTTCCAGCTTCGACTGGCGCGCATCCACTTCCATGATAGCGCCGAGTTTATATCTTATAGAATCCGCATCAGCCAACTGTTTCATGGTATGATATGAATCCAGCATTACCTTATACTGGCAGTACTGCTGCAAGGCACTATAATATGCCAGCGCAGCATCTGCGCGGAGGTTGCGAAAATAGTCCTGCAACAAGGCCTTGCTCAGGTCCGCCTGGCTTTTCGCCAATCCTATCCTGGCAGATCGTTTACCTCCCAATTCAAAAATATTACTGAGACCAGCATTATACCCACGCCCCAGGTGTAAACTTGCTTGTTGGTTGTCATAAACGCCTATCGACAATTCCGGATCAGGGAATACTTTTGCACTTTCAATTCCAGCGTCCGCAATACTGACATCATACTGTGTAGCAATGTATCCTAAATTCTGCTTCCCTACTTTATTGAGATACTGATCCAGCGCGAGATCCGTCCGTATAAAATTGGTATCCGTCTGCGCCTGCACTGCTAGCCCCATACTGGTTAGCAGCAATAGCAGGAACATTTTTTTATAGTGATTGTACATATTTCTAATCATTTTTAATGCGATGCAGTTTCTGCTGAAACATCGGTGTAATCAGCATTTCCCCATTTCTTTTCCAGCAGGTAATACAATGCTGGCAATACAAACAGTGTGATGGCAGTGGCTACAAAGAGACCATACACGATAACCGTAGCCAGCGGCCGCTGTACGTCTGAGCCTATGCCTGTGGCCAGTGATGCTGGTAATAGTCCGAGCGCCGCCACCGTGGCCGTCATCAGTACCGGCCTGAAACGGTGCTTCGCTCCTTCCGTTACTGCTGCTAATAATGCATATCCCTGCTTTCGCAAATCGTTGATATGTGATATCAGGATCACACCATTTTGTATGGCCACGCCGAACAAAGCGATGAAACCTACTGCTGAAGAGACATTCAGCGTCATACCTCTTACATTCAATGCCAGCATACCTCCAAACAATGCCAGTGGCACGATGCTCAGTATCAGGCCTGCCTGTCTGAATTTACCAAATGCGCCATACAGTAGCAGGAACATGATAGCCAATGCCAGTGGCACTATCACCGCTAATCTTGCATAAGCACGGTTCTGATTTTCGAACTGTCCGCCCCAAGCGATATGATATTTATCGTGGTCATACTTCACCTGGGTCTCTATTTTTTGCTGAGCTGCCTGCAAGAAGCTAGTGAGGTCAGTACCACGGAGGTTCAGCTTTACCGTAAGATGGCGCTTATTCATTTCTCTGGTGATAGTACTTTCACCAGTGGCTGTTCTGATGGTGGCCACCTGCGATAATGGGATCTTAGCGCCAGTAGAAGAGGTAAGCATCAGGTTAGCGATTTTCTCCGGCGTATTACGACTATCTTCATTATACCTGCAGATCACATCATATACTTTATTGCCTTCAAAAACCTGTGAGATGGCCTTCCCACCTATGGCTACTTCTATCAGCTCACTCACATCACTTACGTTTACCCCATACCGTGCCATCGCATCTCTGTCGGCAGAGATCTGTAATTGCGGCAATGGCGGTTCCTGGTCGATAGCCAGATCTGCAGAGCCTTTTACGGTTTTCAAGGTAGCTAGTACCCCTTCGGCTATACGACGCGTTTCACCGAAATCATCTCCATAAATCTTCACTACCAACTCACTATGCGCACCGGCAATCTTATCCATTACGCCATCAATCATAGGCTGACTGAAACCCACTGTATAACCAGGCATGGCTGCATATTCTTTTGCCAGATCATTGATCAGGTCTTCTTTGGTACGCCCATGCTTCCACTCTTTGTATGGTTTGATGCCAATACTACATTCAAAGTGAGAGGCTGTCCAGGGATCGGTGCCGTCATCGTTACGGCCTGCCTGCACCATCATATAGGTTACCTCCCCGTATTTCATGGTATGCGCACGCAAACTATCACTCATCTCTTTCGATTTCTCCAGCGATACACCAGGAGGCAGCTGCACCTGTACCCAGATGGAACCTTCATCCAGCGGAGGTAAGAAGTCTTTGCCAACAGTAACAGATAAAATGATGGCGCCTGTAAGTACTATGGCTAAAGGAATAAATACCTGCTTAGGCTTATTCATGATCTTACGGATACGACTATCGTAAAATTCCGTCAGCTTTTCCAGCCACTTATTATGAAAGAGCTTTCGCGGCTTGCGATATACGGCATAAGCCAATCCTGGAATTAGCAGCAAAGCAACTGCCAGCGCGCCCAGCAGCGCATAGCCTACTGTAAAGGCCATTGGTGTGAACAGCTTTTTCTCCACACGTTCAAAAGAAAACAGCGGCAGATAAGCAGTGATGATGATAATTGTAGAGAAGAGGATAGGCCTTGCTACCAGCGCTGCCCGCTGTCCTATTGTCAACTCTTGCAATTCTTCCTCAGGGTTATCTTCCCGCTTCTTCAAAATCGTTTCCATCATCACAATCGCGCCATCCACGATGATCCCAAAGTCAATAGCTCCAAGGGATAACAAGTTTGCCGGGATATGCGTGAAATGCATCAGTATAAAAGCAATCAGCAATGCCAATGGAATCGTAATCGCCACAATCAAAGCCCCGCGCCAGTTTCCGAGGAATACGATAAGCACGATAATAACCAGACTCATACCCTCTAACAGTGTATGCGATACCGTATCCAGTGTAGTATCCACCAGATTTGTTCTGTCGAGATAAGGGCGAATGGTAACGCCTTCCGGCAAGATATTTTTATTCAGATCTTCTACGGCATCATGGATGCCTTTCAGCACCACTGAAGGATTTTGGCCTTTCAGTAACAGCACAATACCTTCTACACCTTCACTATAATCCACTTTACGATCTGTATAGCTGAGTATACCTTTACGTTCGAGGTTACCGTATTTGAGGGTACCGATATCTTTCAGAAATACGGGCACTCCATTAACGGATTTCACAACCACATTTCCCAATCCTTCCAGTTTCTTTACCAATCCTATCCCACGTACTACATAGCCCAGGTCGCCACGTGTAAGCACACTACCACCAGCATTTGCGTTGTTATTGTTGATAGCTGTTTGTACATCTCCGAGCGATAAATTATACTGCTCCAGTTTGCGTGGGTCCAGCTCCACCTGGTATTGTGTGGTGATACCACCAAAGTTGGTCACATCGGCCACGCCCGGCACTTGCCTGATACGTGGAATAATGGTCCAGGTCTGTAGATCTGTTAACTGTCGCAGGTCATGATTTTTACTTTCAATGATATACCGATAGATTTCACCAATGGGCGATGTAAGCGGGTCCAGTCCTGGCTTTGCACCGTAAGGAAGATCCACGTCATTCAATCGCTCAGTGATCCTTTGTCTGGCCCAATAATCATCTATCCCATCTTCAAATACTATGGTGACGATGCTTAGTCCGAAAGTACTTTTGCTACGCATCACGTGCATGCCAGGCATACCGTTGAGCGCGCGTTCTACTGGGATGGTAATTTGCTGTTCTACTTCTTCTGCTGCGAGGCCAGGCACCTGTGTCACTACCTGGGAGGTAACGTCTGCAATGTCGGGGTAAGCTTCTACAGATAACTGTTTCCAGGAATAGTAGCCAAAAACGCCCAACAGTATGAATAGCGCGGCAAACAGCCAGCGCTTATGGATGGCGGTGAATATTAACTTTTTCATGTTCAGTACAGAAATTATTTAGCGTCCAGTAAATAGAACCCGCCAGAGGAAACAATTTTTTCGCCGGCGCTGAGGCCAGACTGAATAACCACGTGATCTCCAACAGTATTGCCTGTCACCACTTTGCGGCGTTGATATTTATGTGCGGCTACCTCCACAAAAACAAAGCTGGCATCATTCATTTGCAGCAACGCTTTAGTAGGGATCAGAATAGCCGTGGTAGGGGCGTCTACAAAATTCACGGTGACGTACATACCGGGTTTCAGCGTATGGTCGGTGTTATTGGCTGCTATCAATACTTCTACGCTACGAGTGGATTCATCCACGATTTCATTCACATGATATACTTTGCCTTTGATATGTTTTTCAGGGAGTGCCGCAATTTCAATATTACATTCATCCAGTTCATGAATAAAGCGGATATCTTTTTCTTTCACTTGTCCTGCTATCCATATTTTGGACAGATCAGCCACCGTGGCTACACTGGCGGCATCATCCTTGATGAACTGTCCTAATACCACCTTGTTTTCAATTACTTCGCCGTTTATGGGTGCGCGTACTACCAATGGCTGACCAAGAGAAAGCTTCTCTGGATCTGCTTTAAATAAACGGATACCTACAGCTGCATTTTCGTATTCCTTTTTCTCTACATCATAGGCTGTCTGGGCTTCTTCCAGGTCTTTCTGGGTACCCACACCATGTGCTACCAGATCTTGCTGGCGTTGCAGGTTTTTACGCGCTTGCTCTAGTTGTGATTTCTCCTGGAAGAATACCTTCTGTGCCTGAACAAAATCTGGAGAAGAGATTTCGAACAGCGGTGTTTCGGGAGTTGTTTTCATGCCCAGTCGCAGGTAAGAGCGTGTTACGCGGCCCTGGAAGGGAGGCGCTATTTCCGCGAACTGTGTGGGAATAGCTTTTACAGTACCGGCAGTAAACAGTTGCAGGCGATAGGGTGCTGCTTGCACAATCGTATCTTTTAGTTTACTCAGTAGGTTAGAGTTGAGCGGTAGCGTAATTGTATCCCCGCTTATAGTATAGGAAACAGCGTCATTACCGCCCTGGGTTTGTTGGCAGGAAGCGAAGGACAATACCATTCCTGCTCCCATACATAGCAGGACAATAGATTTCAAGCCATGCAGATGGATTTGTTTTACAACCATTGATTTAAATTTTACTCGCCTATGTATTTTATTGATTTGTGCAGATATACCAGCCTTGGTTAGTAATAAGGAATATGATAAAGTTGTAGGTGCATGATGGGTGGCATTAGGCTCCTGGCAAGGAGTAGCCAGGCTAATCCTCACAGGGAAGCTTTGTTTAATAATTGTTTACTATCCGAAAATTCGCTGTCCATTTTTCATTGATGCATTGCTTTAAATGCAGTGCAAAATTAAAATAGCCTCCCGAAGAGGCTATTAGAACGAGTATATAATGTTATTAGAAATTTATTAGAAGCGGATTCGTATATCCGTTATTGTTGGGGTACGGAGAAGACAGGTGTTTACCAGCAGTTATGTAACAAGATAATTGCCTGGTTTACATTAATTAACTGTAGAAAGATTTTCTACCAGGGAGATGTCAGCATTGGATTGCTTATGTTTTTTACCCCAGCTGCTAAGCTGCGCCCAGATAGGCACCAGCTCTCTGGCAATTGACGTTAGTTCATAATCTACCCTTGGTGGCACTTCAGCATATACGGTCCTTTTCACCAGCCCAGCTTTTTCCAGCTCTTTCAGTTGCAGGGCCAGCATCCTTTCTGTGATGCCGCTGATCTGTTTGCGTAGCTCGCTGAAACGCAGTTTTCTATGCTCCAGGTTACACAATATCAGCAATTTCCATCTCCCTCCTACCATACAAATCGCATAGGTAAGATCGCACTCTTTTAGATATTCTTCATTTATAATGTTGGTCGAGTTTTCCTTTCTTTTTCCCATTACTTACAAATTTGTTAGTACCATACAATCAGCTGTATACTACACAAAAGTAAAGATACCTCTATAATTTTGGGTCATCAATTTAAAACGAACCAATATGAACAAGATATTTTCACTACTGATAGGCATGATGATTAGCAGTGCGGCAATAGCGCAAACTAATACACTGGAAAAAAAACTGGATGATCTGTCTGCCAGGTTAATTAAAAATGAATCAGTTACAGGCATCAACGTACTGGTAATAAAAGATGGCAAAACAGCTTATAATAAAGCTTTTGGTTATGCAGACATTGACACCAAACGCCCTATGCGCACGGATGATATATTCCGCGTAGCTTCACAAACAAAGGCTATTACCAGCGTAGCTGTAATGATGCTTTGGGAAGAAGGCTACCTCCTGCTGGACGACCCTATCTCCAAATACATTCCTGCATTCAAAAATCCTAAGGTACTGGCTACTTACCAGGCGGCTGACACCAGCTTTACCACGGTTCCTGCCAATAGAGAAATCACTATCAGGGATTTGTTTAGGCATACCTCCGGCCTGAGTTATCCATTCTTTTCATCAGACCCACGGTTTAACGCTATTTACGCAAAATCAGGCACATCTACCGGCATCGGTAGCAAAGGGTTGTTAAAAGAACGGATAGACCTGCTAGCGCAGCAGCCACTTGTACATCAGCCAGGCGAAGCATTTACCTACGGACTAAGTACAGACGTCTTAGGCTACCTCGTGGAAGTAGTCAGCGGCATGCCGCTGGACGAATTCTTTCGTAAACGAATATTTGAACCGCTGGAAATGAAAGACACTTATTTCCTGCTGCCACAGGAAAAAGCGGGTCGCCTTGTAGCCGTAGTACAAAAAACGGATAAGGGCTGGACAAAAATAAACAACGCTATATACGAAGGCAACCCGGTGGAGTATCCACTAATAAAAGATACCTATTTCTCTGGTGGTGCGGGCTTAAGCACTACTACAGCGGATTATAGCCAATTTCTGCAAATGCTGTTAAACGGCGGCACCTACAAAGGCAAACGATTGCTTAGCAGTAGAACCATCGCCATGATGACCACCAATCAGCTTCCGGAAAAAACGATTGCACACGGCGATCCTGATACGCGCTTTGGACTTGGCTTTGAACTTGTAACACCAGACAACAAATTCAAACATGCAGAAAGCGTAGGTACCTTTTTCTGGGGCGGCGCATTTAATACCCAGTATTGGGTGGACCCCGCAGAGAAAATGATAGTGTTAGTATATACACAGGAATATCTGCCCGCCGACTTCTGGGAACTGCATATCCGCTACAGTGATGTTATCTATTCAAATCTTGATAAATAATAACGTAAACGCACAAACGGAAACATAGGATGAAAAAGTACGCTTATATTGGAAGTCTGGGCTTACTCGGCGTGATCACCACTGAATTCGGCGTGATAGGCATATTACCGCAGATAGCGGCGCATTATAACATCAGTATAGATAAAGCAGGTTTGCTGTTAAGCGTGTTTGCCTTAGTCATTGCACTCACTGGGCCGTTGATGACCTTACTGGCAGCAGGTTTCGACAGGAAAAAAATAATGCTGGCAGCTATTGGTTGCTTTCTGATTACCGGCATTGTCTCTTCTTTTTCTCCACCCTTCTGGCTATTGTTGCTGGTGCGTATTTTACCAGCCTTTTTACAACCGGTATATATTGCTACAGCTCTATCAGTGGCGGTATCCAAAGGTGATAAAGCAAACGAAAACGGATTGATGAGCATTGTTTTCAGCGGTGTAACCCTTGCAATGGTGACCACCGTGCCGCTGGCCACTTATATTGCCAGTATTTTCAGCTGGGAATATTCGTTTATGATACAAACGGCAGTGAGCCTTATTGCATGGGTAACTATTTACTTCGGAATGGAAAACATGCCGGTGAATGAAAAGAAATCTTACGGCAGCCAGCTAATGATATTAAAGCAGCCTACTTTTATTGTTAGTACACTGATGAATTTCTTTATGGTTTCCGGCTGGTTCTGTACCTACAGTTACTTTGCCGAATATCTCAACAAAGCAAAAGGCATGGACGACACCATGGTCAGTTACATGTTGTTTGTATTTGGTATCATTGGCGTAGTGGCCACCTGGATCGCTGGCAAGATGCTCAACAAAAATATTACCACTACCACCGCCTTTTTTCTGTCAGGCACGTTATTCATTCCTGTATTGCTGTATTACTCCAATGGCAATATGGCCGCCACTATTGCAGTAATCGGCTTATGGGGCTTCATGTATTCACCAGCATTTCTCAATGCTTCTACCTATATGATTTCCTCCGCACCACATGCACTGGAATTTGCCAACAGCCTGGCTACGTCCTTCGGCAATCTCGGTGTTACTTTGGGCACTACTGTTGGCGGATGGATCATCGCCAGCAAAGGCGTACAGTATACCCCGTGGATGACGATTGTTTTTGGAACTATGGCATTTGTGATGATACTGATACGTGCAGCGTTGGAAAACAAACAATCATATAGTGTGAAGGAGCCTTGCGCACAATAACGATTCAGGTAAACTGTTATAATAATATATTTCTCCCATTTAACCGGCCATGGTTTTCATTAAGAAAAACATGGCCGGTTTCTCATTTATATCCATATATTAATTTTAATAATAACAATAACCCTATGAAAAAACTTCGCACGGCACTGCCGTTCTGTATTGTTATGTCAATGTCTATATCTGCACTGGCACAGCATTTCACCGCTATTAAATCTGAACTTGAGCATGGAGACTACTGGCATAATTTTTACACATTGGGCAACGACAAGATAATTTGCCTGGAGTATGCCTCGCCACATAATGCTTTTAATTACAATAGAAATTTTGATCATAGCAATATGATTGTTCTTGATACGAATTTAAATGTGATCAAAGAAAAAGAAATACCGGAACTGGAGAAGAAAATCCTGCGTGCTTCATATCCTACAAGCGACAAACTTTATCTGGCTTATGAGGATAAAAATGATCAGATTAGCTTATATCAGATTAATGACAAGGATCATAGTGCTATATTGAAAGAAGATCTTTTTAAAGTTAGTGCTGACGATCGAAAAATGAGTGCTGGCGCATCTGATAACTATAAGTATTTCTTGTGTAAAAGCTACCAGAAAAAAGAAACAGGCACTTTCGACCTGGTAATATTTGATCAGGAAATGAAGATAAAAAAACAGATTACCTATCACGACAAACATTCCAAAGATGATATCGAAAATATCCAATATGATTTGAGTGATAACGGCACCTTTTATATCATAACCCATTATCGTCTTTCCAAAAAAGACAAGTTAAACGTAGAAATCACTACCATCAAAGATAAAAATGATATAAAAACGGTCTCCCTTCCCTCACTGAATGCCGACATTGACAGCCCACCTACCTGGAGATTAATCGATGATAAATATGTGATGATCGTTGAACGGTACAATAAGAAAGAGGTCTCCGGATATTTTATCGGACAGTATGATATCATCTCCAACAAAATGAGTGAAATTAAATCTGTCTCCTTGGAAAAACCTATTCCGGAAAACGCCTACTGGCGCTATCTCCATTATGGTAATGATGGCAGCATATACCTCTACTACGACATTATGACTGAAAAAAGATGGTTTACGAATAGTGGGCACTCAGGAACAGATTATTACAGTGCGGAGGCATTTGCATTTAAGATAAACCCCGATGGTAAAGTTGGCTGGCAGCATACTATTGTGAAGAATCAATTTGAACAGCAAGCTCACAATCACACTGGCTCTGTTATTACTATGGACAATGATGATATGTACATATTTTTCACAGACTGGCTGGATAATACCACCGTATCTAACCCGGACGACAAGAAAATACGCGAGCTGCAAATCATGAATAAGATGCCTAAAAGTGGTATAGCCTGCGTTTACATTAGTAAAGACGGCAAGGCAGAAAAAAAATTTGTTACAACTGATGAAACGGAAGCCCATCACTTAGCAATTGACGCTTACCGGGTTTCGAATGGGCAGCTGATTTACACTGCCTTCCAACAAAAAAACATAGGAAGATCTACTTATAAAATTGGAAAAATCAATTGGAAGAATTAAATGGTTCGATTTAAATAGATGGGAGATATTTCCAATGGCAGATAATATCCTTAGTAAGAGGTCTTAACTGGAAGTGCAGTTAAAAAAGTAAAAAGCGGGAGCCCGATCCCGCTTTTTCATTTATGACGCAAAGCTGTGCTATACTTTCAGCTGTGCTTCGTTCCAGGCATCCAGGTAACGCTCCAAAACATCCAGTGGCATACAGCCATATTTCAGGATGGCAGTGTGAAACGCTGGTACACTGAAACGATTTCCTTGTAATTGTTTATATTTTTCTTTTAGAGATTTAATTTTCAGCTCTCCAATTTTATAGGAAAGTGATTGACCCGGCCAAGCCATGTAGCGCTCAATTTCTGCGGTGGCGATCTCTTTACTGATAGACTCGTGGTCCATCATATACTGTATGGCCTGTGCTTTTGATAATTTCCCTGTATGTATACCCACGTCCACGACTAAACGAATAGCGCGGTGAATTTCATTATTTAACGCGCCCATTTTCTGGTAAGCATCGGTATAACATCCCAGGCTATCACCGAGCGACTCACAATACAATGCCCATCCTTCCATAAAAGCATATAAAGCATTCTGTTGCAGGAAAGCTGGCAGCCCGGCTTGTTCCTGCTGCAATGCAATCTGGTAGTGGTGTCCAGGGATCGCTTCATGTATAAACGTACATTCCAAACCATAAAACACAACATTGATCTTCGTAGCATCAGGCACCGGCACATAGAAAGTTCCGGGACGATGTTCTTTGAGATTGCCTTTTATGTAATAGGGCCCGCCCATCGCCGCCTCCTGAAAAGGATCTACCCTGCGGATCACAAAAGGCGTCTCAGGCTCATTTTCAAAAAAATTTCTTAAATGTGGTTGTATTTTCTGGTAGATAGCACGATAGGCATTCAACACCTCTTCCGGCTGCTTAAATGGCCTGAACTTCGGATCTGTGCGCAAAAAGTAGAAATACGCTGGTAATGTTCCCTGGAAGCCATTGATTCTTTTATTCTCTTCCATGGCCAGCGTAATCCTGTTTACCTCACTGATACCAAGGTTATAGATGGAATCCGGGCTCAGGGCTGCCGTTGTAGTATATTGCCTGATAAAATAGCGATAAAGACTATCGCCACCAGGCAGCGCATGCAGCCCCGGCTGATCCTGCGCATAAGGCAGGTAATCATTTTTCAGGTAATTAGCCAACGTATCATAAGAATGCAGGACATAAGCCGGAATAATTCGTTGGTACATGGCCGTTAGCCTCCGCTTGCTATCAGCAGAAAAGGATGCCGGAAATTTACGCACCGGCGCATAGAAAATGCATTTGGTGGTATCCTTCTCCGCGAGCGCTGTCATCTGCGGAATCATTTTGAGTACCAGGTCTTTTGGCAAGACCATACCCATTTTCTTTCCTTTCTCAAAATTAGCTAATGTCGTATCTGTCCAATCTTTGAATGCCATCATTCGTTTAGACCAATTCTCATAATCCTTTACAGTTGCAAAAGGCTGAGGACCATCTCCTGATCCAAACGAGGCCATATCCTTTGGTATAGCCGCAGTAAATTGGTTGAATGGTAAATATTCCAGGTGAAGGCTTAGTCCTTCGATATCCATATTCAGCATATATTCCAGGATATCATAGTATAGTTGGTCTGCTGCTGACAAAGAGGGCCTTTCAAATTTATGTAAGGATGTTAACGTAGATTGATAAAAAGCTTTGCGCGCCGCTATGAAACTGGCGGAACCCTCATTGGGCAGCAGATCGTCGTATTGATGGATACCATTGGCGGTTGCCTGAAACGGATTAAAGTAAGATTCTCTATCGTAGTATTTTTCAAATAACTGGTGCAAGGCAGCATTGGGTTGCTGCGCCAATAGCTTAACAGAAGCCATCGCAGCCAGCAGCAGGAAAATAAAGAAACGGATTACACTAATCATATTTTTCGCTTATACGTGACCGTGAATGGTGACGTTTCAGCAGCGAAATTATGGCGACGAGCATGCAAAAAATTGTACGATATTAACCTGGGCCAGAAATATCTCTATATTTTCTGATATTGTTTTGGCGTGATACCTGTGAGTCGTTTACAGGTTTTTATAAAGTGTGCCTGGTCAGCAAAACCGCAGTCATAGGCGATCTCGGTCAATGTCTGCTTTTGGGAGCGTATCATGGACAGCGCCTTTTCGATTTTTATTTTACGGAGATACTCTCCCAGCGTACATCCAAAATACCGGGGGAAATATCGGGAGATGGTAACAGGATGCAGATCTACTGCTGCTGCAAGGTCTGCAAGGCATAGTGGATTATTCCAGTTATCGTACATCGCCTCTTTCACTTTTTTGGTCCAGGCGGGATTCATATCCTGTTGAGCACCTACTGTACTGAGCAGATCAAGACAAAGCTGGTGAATAGACAAACTACTGCCTATAGTGTCGCTGAGATAATGTTCCGCCATAATAGTGACCAGCAAAGGGCGATTCCATTGAGCGTCGTCACTAAACATCCAGGATTCTTCCGGGATATTGATATTATATTTTGTAAAAAATTCTCTGGTAAATTCAAGATTAAATATTCTGGTACCAGCTAGATAATCTATGTTCTGGTGCGCTATGCCCGGGTAATAATATAAAGATGAGCCTGGTCGTTGAAGGTCAGGGCCTTTGCTGCGCATCTCTTTACTACCACCATTCAGGATATGCGAAAAATGGGGATTCTCGTGAAAGTGCCAGTCAGACACAGTTCCAGCCTCATAAAAATTTTCTGACGCAATGATTCCATCAAACAATTGTTGACGTACCGGTTCTCCAACGTAGGTTCCTGCTTCTAAAAGTATGGCTGAGCTGTTCTGCATTCACAACAAAATAAGCATTTTAAGGGAATTCATTAAATCCCCTTTTATGAAAAAGAACAGCTAACGGCAGGCCGTCAGCTGTTCCAAATTCTTATTCTCAGCGATTATTATTGTTGCTGCCAGGTGAATTTCTCCCATGGGCCAATGGCTTCGCGATTGGCGATCAATGGGTCAGCACCGGAATTTTCGGCAGAAATGTAACTGTTGTTTACAAACGCCTGGATACTGATAGTACCATCTGAGTTATTGATCCAGCGGAATTTTTCCCAGATGTTGATAGCACTACGATTGGCGATCATAGGAGAAGCGCCGGCATTATCTGCACACGCATAGCTGTTGTTAACAATCGCCTGTAGGGCAATAAGGCCATTTCCCGCGTCGATTACCTTGAATTTTTCCCAATCGCCTACAGCGGTGCGGTTAGCGATTAATGGAGAAGAGCCTCCATTTTCAGCGCATACAAACCTGCCGTTAATGCCTGCTTTTAAGGAGATGGTTTGTCCTATAGGAGCCAAGCCACCTGGATAGGTGCCAGGATAGGTAGTGATCAGTGCAATCTTGTCATAAAAGGTAAATGGACGGTCCGTATTGCTGGAACATGCAAGCATCCAGGAACCAGCAGATGGTGTAGTAGGCGTACCCAGGATCGGATTAGCACCAACGCCGCCATCACCTTCATTGCCACCGCTGCCACCGCAGCTGAATGACCTGTTCATATAGTCCGTATGACGGAAACCAATAGCATGGCCAATTTCATGGGCTATGGTTGTTGCGGCATCCGCACGATGCGAAGAGGCATTGTAATAGTAAGTATTCAAACGTATAGGGCTTGCTGGATTACCACCAGTTGGGAAACCGGCGCTATAGCCTAATACGTTACTTACCTCATAGAAAGAAATAATGCTGATTTCGGCAGCAGCAGCCGTAGTAACACGCTGGAAGCTCAAGGCCAGGTGTTGATCATTATACCTTGCCAACGCCTGATCAAAGGCAGTTTGCAGGTAGCTGTCGAATCCACCGTCAATGAATACACGAATAGTACGAGGAGTGGCAGTAACAAGATTATTGGTACTATAATGCTCCACCTTCACCTTCTTATTATCTTTCTCATTCGCCAGCGCATTGATCTGTTCTGGTGTCAGGAAGATATCGTATTCTACCAGGTATCCATCTTTGTACTTCATAACTCCTTCGCTGGTATCGAAGCCTGCTGTCTTGAGTTTGGCGATTACATCGTCTGGAACTTTAGCGATTTGCTTGTCGCCTTTGTTGCAGGAAAATAAAATTGCTAACAGAAATAGGGAGAGATAACAAAACAGTTTTTTCATTTTATGTAGATTTTGGGTTCTTTGCTACAGTAATTAGTTAGGGTACGCGAAACAATGCTACAATGTACTTTACCCAACTGCAGCCAGTAAGCAGGGAAAATAAACACCTATTCTTTACTACGGATTCCTGCTCATCAATCACAATTAAATATTTCTGTGTAAATTGTTTATCTATCCTATAAGGTCATCTCAATAAATAATAAAACAAATCGTCTCCATATATTTATTATGAAAATATTGATCATAGGGGCCAACGGTACCATTGGTAAAAAACTCACACCACAATTAGCCCGACAACATGACATCATCACCGCAGGTAGAAACAGTGGTGATATTCGCATGGATATTACATCTGAAGCATCTATTAAAGCCATGTTTGAGCAGGCAAAAGACATCGACGCTTGTATTTGCATTGCAGCATCCGGCCCATTAGATAACTTTTCAACACTTACCTCACAGCAGCTCCTGGAAGATTTTAATGGGAAATTATTTGGTCAGGTAAATATAGTTCTCATCGGTCAGCACTATCTGAATAACAATGGCTGCTTCACTTTAACCTCTGGCATATTTGCCGACATACCTTATAAAGGTGTTACTGGAGGCGCCATGACGAGCGGTGCATTGCATAGCTTTGTGTTGTCAGCAGCAATAGAGTTGCAGAGAGGACTACGAATAAATGTGGTGAGTCCTGGCATGGTGGAAGACTCCGCCGCAGCCTATGGCCATCTCTTCCCTGGCCTGAAACCTGTGTCCATGCAATCTTTGACTGATGCCTACCAGGAAAGCCTAAACGAAAAAATTACTGGTCAGATATTCAGGGTGTATTAAAATCATTCACTTCCATCAGCGCCGGTTGCAGCGTTGATAACAACGCTGCAACCCTTATAATTTGATTTGAAGATAATCTCAGGAATCCAGTTCTTTATGGGTACTGACAGCAATCCTGTTCCATCCATTAATAGCTACGATGGACATGATAATCTGCGCAATAGTATTATCATCAAAAGCTTTCTTAGCCTTCTGATAAGTTGCTTCAGTAAGACCTTGTTTACTTATCAATGTAATTTCCTCTGTCATTTCCAGTAAGATCTGTTCTTCTTCTGTAAACAGGTGAGTTTCTCTCCAGGCGCTTAAAACAAAGATCCTTTGTTGTGTTTCTCCTAATTGCAGCGCATCTTTGGTATGCATGTTCAAACAGTATGCACAACCATTGATTTGTGAAGCCCGGATTTTTATCAGGTGTTTTTGAATATCAGTGAGAGTGCTGGTTTTGAGGTAATTCTCCAGTATAATCATGCCTCTGTAAGCACCACTTTCTATTTCTTCAATTTTAATTCTCTGATCCATATTTTTATTTTTATCTGTTTTGAATCTGAGAACAAAGTTGATAAATGAAGGTTTAAAAAAACTTAAACTGGATTAAGAAATATGTTTCTTCCTGATTTTACTGAGATATTCTGGGGTAAATCCCAGGAAGGACGCTAATAAATACTGAGGAACCCTTTGCACAAAGGCCGGATATTGACGGATAAAGTGCTCAAATAATTCTTCGCGGGAGAATTCGTATAACAGCCTGATCCTATTTTGGGTGGCGGCATAAGCCCTTTGAAAAACCAGGTGAAAATAGCGCTCCAGTTCAGGGTACTGGCGCAATAAGCGCTCCTGGTTCCCCGCCGATAACACTACAACTTCTGTCTTTTCAATGGCCTGGATAGTATATTGTGACTTACCGCCTTTTGAAAAAGCGTCAAAATCAGTAGCCCACCAATTTTCCAGGGAGAAGTCCACCGTTTGTACGATACCGTTAGACTTTGTAAAACAGGTTTGTAGAAAGCCTTTGTTGATGAAAAATTTTTCTTTGCACAACGCCCCTTCGTTAATCAGAAATTCTTTCTTATCATAAGTCCGCGTTTCAAAGAATTCGGAGAGCGCTAACAATCGCTCTTCAGTGATGGGAATATATTGTTGGATGTGCGCATTCAGTTTATTCATATCATCAGCAAATGGAATGGGAATTTCCGAAGACTTTTCATACAAACCATATTTTTCAATGAAATTATTTTTCAGGCTCATAGGTCAGTTCTACCACGCCTGATTTAAAGACCTTGGTACCTGTTAGCTTTAAACCTATTCTGTGTTTTACATCTTCAAACAGAGGTTTGCCGGTTCCCAATACCACAGGGTGTACAGAAACTTTATAAACATCTATCAATCCTGCATGGATAAATGTTTTGATTAAACTTGCTCCACCATACAACCAGATATCTTTGCCACTTTGTTGTTTGATAGCAGCAACCTGTTGCTCGATGTCAGCACTAATGAATGTAGCTCGATTATCATGTCTTTGCTGGCGTGAAAAAACATATTTCTTTTTAGCGTGAATGCCTTGCCACATCTCCATTTCGGCCGGCGTAACATTACTTTGTGGTTGATAATTACCCCAGGCATCATAACTTACCCTGCCATAAAAGATGGTATCTACACTGTCAATAAATTGACCAAAATCCATGTCATCATCCATAATACACCAATCCACTTCTCCGTTTGGCCCTTCTATAAAACCATCTAAAGTTACTGCCAGGTTCAAAACTATTTTTCTCATTCGTTAGTCTTTTTTGCAAAGGTAAATATGAGCTTAGGATTATCTATTGGAAAAATGCGACAAAATCAAATCTCTGCTGGTGTAAGTCCGGTATGCCGTTTCATTTCATTGGTGAGATGCGCCTGATCATAAAAGCCACAATCGAAAGCTATATCAGATAAGCTTTTCCGGCGATGGTCGTTTATCATAGACAGGGCAGATTGAAAGCGGATAATATTGACGTATTCTTTAGGAGTTAAACCGATATGGGTTTTAAAAAGTCTTTCCAGTTGTCTGGTGGTGATGAAGTTTCTTTTAGCCATCTCGGAAATCTGTATATTTCCATTGCAGCGATGAATATCTTCCAGAACAGGCTGCAATGTTGGGTATACCACGTTTTTTCTCTCCCAAAAATATCTATTGAGATACCCATTTTTATCTGAAGATATCTTTCCGATATCCAATGAATGTCTTTTGTCAAATTCAACGGTGAGATTTGTCAACTCATGCTGTGGTACAAATTTGAAGAAAGATGAAAATGCAGCTGGTTTAAAGCATACCCCTATCAGATGTGTATCAGTAGCAATAAAGCTATCTTTAAAAGATGTCATAGCGCCGACTACGTATGTTTTCCCATGTTCCAGGATGGTATGGCCATTATCTGTTTTACAGGCATCGCCAGCATTGATAATAATTCCAGGGCAGCCATCCGGAAAGATGCGTTCCCATTGGCTATCACACGCTGATCCTTTTAGTTCCCAGAAGGAATGAATATAGGAAGATAGTTCAGGGCATGGATGCTGCGCATAATGCTTCATGATAAATGCTACAAATGGTTCACCTAAAAATAGGCAATTTAAAACTGCTACATGATGCTAAAATATTTCTTAAACCATGCTATTATTTTTCCATAAATAAAAATCGGATGTGGCAAATTTGTCATATAATTTTTCGTAGACAATCATATATTGCCGGATAATCTACCCGCAAAAATCCGCTCATGTTAAACGCAAAGAATTTACATATTCTATCTGTTTTAAAGAATCGCAATTATACACTTTACATCAGTGGAAAAACTATTTCACAGTTAGGCACCTGGATGCAGCGTACTGCGGTAGTTTGGGTGGTATACTCAATTACACATTCTTCTTTTTTGCTAGGCGTTACTGTTTTTGCGGAAACCTTTCCTTCCTTTCTGTTATCAATCATGGGTGGCGTGGCTGCTGATCGCTGGAACCGTTACAGGATCATACAAATTACGCAGATCATTTCGATGATACAATCGATCGTACTTGCTTTGCTGGTGATCTTCGGGCATCCGATTATCTGGCTTATTCTCACTCTCAGTATCATCCTGGGTATTGTCAATGCATTTGATATCCCGGCACGCCAAACCCTGCTGAACGATGTGGTGACAAACAAAGAAGATTTACCAAGTGCGATCTCTTTTTCGGCGGCCACCGCAAGTATAGCACAGCTCTTTGGCCCTGCGCTGGCGGGTATTGTACTTAATTCCTTTGGGGCATCTGTATGCTTTATAGGCAATGCAATTACTTTTCTTGCGGTTATTATTTCCTTGTACTTTATGGAATTACCTGCGTATGTCCCTAAGCAGACGGATAAAAAAGTAATGACAGATTTTAAAGAAGGATTCAGCTACATCGTAAATCACCCGAATATTGGGATGATCATTTTACGAATGAGTCTGATGAGCTTATTGGTATTACCTTTCAGCACTGTGTTGCCCGTGTTTGCCAAAGTAATTTTTAAGGGAGATGCATCTACATTTGGTTATATAAATAGTTTTATTGGAATAGGCGCAGTGGTGTGTACTGTTTATCTCACTACGCGTCGGCCAGATGCTAATATGAAGCGGATCTTATTGGCGACTACACTTTTACTCAGTATGGGATTAATCTTCTTTTCACAGGTAATGAATTTCCCATTGGCGATGTTCTTCATACTGCTGGCGGGCCTTGGCTCCGCAGCACAGTTTAATATATCTAATATCATTGTACAATCTGAGGCAGCTCCTGAGTTCCGCGGGAGAGCTATCAGCATATTCCTGATGGCAGCTTTTGGGATGATGCCGTTAGGTAGTCTGCTCATTGGGGTTGCAGCTGAACATATAGGCGCCCCGGTTACTGTTCTGGCAGCGGGGATTTTTGCTTTGGTAATTGCAGTGGTATTTGCGTATGTGGTAGGTAAAATGAAATCAAGCGAATCACAATATTGATTTTTTGTCTACTCAAAATGAAGGGTCTATTCATAATAATGAATAGATCCTTTTTATTAATTACTCCTTATCTTTATGCCATACTGTAGCAGCCCATATCAAAAACCAACTACCATTGTTTATGCTCACATTCAATCACAGAGGACACCTTGTTCCGAATACCAATATCAAGTCTACATTGACTGAATTTAGAATGCAATTTGTAAATAGTGTTTCCAGTGAGAAGAGAACAGAGTTATATAACAATTATCTAAGTTATTCAGAAGATTTGAAAAGGGTCATGAATGGATTCCACTTTTACAGTGGATCGATGGCTCCTTTGTCACCAAGGTACAAGAACCTAGTGATATTGACCTCGTTACTTTTATTGATGGCGCCATAATCGCAGGACTAGGAAACGCTTTAGACCCATTTAAATATCCCCAATCTTTAGATAAATATAATGTTGATGCTTATCTAATCCCCACTTATCCTCGTAACGATAAAAAGTATCCGCTTTTCATTGGAGATCAAATGTATTGGATGGACCATTTTGACAAAACCAGGAGAAGCCGGAACGGGCAAAAACACCCAGAGGGTTTTATAGAAATAATTTATTAAATTTGATAGTATGAACAAAATTGAATTAAATAGACTATTAGATCTGCTGGATGATATCAAAAAGATCGATTCTATGATAGTATTGCATCAAAGTCTTAATGATTCAAATTTCATGATCAGTCAATACCAAGAAAAGAAAATAAGACTTATTAGTAAATTTATAGATGAATTAATATCTCTGCCAGTACAGAGCGAACAAACCTTTTCTTTGATTCAACAAATCATTGGTAAATATTATCCTTCAATCAACGAAGGCGAGCCCCACTTTGATGAAGAAATATATCAATTATCCAAAGCAATATAACTGTAGCGTAGTCGCTTTGTCCTAAAATGTTGGCCCAACCTTAACAGTATCTTTTGCCATTTTACATATCACCTTTAGCGTACAAATATTTTTATCTTTTAGTCAGACTATCTCTGTCAATTGAGATAAATGTTGAATAGTATAATCAGGTTGCACAGGCAATTTATTCTGCTTATTACCGGGATTATACCAACAGGTAGCAATATTACTGGTAGCAGCGCCTGTAATATCCGCCTCCAGGCTATCACCAACGAATAATATTTCTTCACTTTTCAGTTTACTGCGATGCATAGCCTCTTCAAAAAAGCGGTTATCCGGCTTTTCAAAGCCGATATCATCTGATACATACAAATCAGCAAATGATTGGATTAGACCTGCTAATTTCAGGCGGCTTTGCTGCATAGCCAGGTAGCCATTAGAGGCCACGTATAATGGATATTTAGGATTTAAATACTGAACGACTTCCAGGGCCTGGGGTTCGAGGGAATATTCTTTATACAGATTTTGCATGTAGCTATCATTCATTTCCTTGGCAGAATGATGAATGTTTAGTCGTTCAAAAAATTGTCCAAATCTCGTATCAATTACCTCTTGTACTGATATTAAGCGTTGTTTTTGTTTTGCCCACAATGCCTGGTCCACCTCACAAAAAGTTTCGAAAATAGCATCGGTCAACAATAACTCCTGTGTTTCAAAAGCTTTTGTCAAAGCTGATTTACTGGAAGATTTAAAGTTTAGCAAAGTATCGTCTACATCGAAGAAAATCGCTTTGTACATAGTTAAAAGTTCGAATATTACCGCACGTCAGTACTTAGTACTACTAAATGAGCTGCAATTTACACTAAGAAAGCTTATTCTTATGGACTTTGTCAGAAACCTAATATCTGATAAATGATTTCAGTATTTAGGTTAATCAACATGACAGCGCATAGATTGTTGTTGCTATCTATGCCCAGCATGCAGTTTTTAGTAATCTGATATGTTTTGGAAGGTTGTTCATTCCACAAAAAAATTAATGATTTATCTGAGCGTAGAATGCTAATAGGTTTGGAAATCTCTAATTCACTATCTTCTTCAATATAACATTCATAAAACTCATCTCCACCTAAGAAATCATTAGCACCCAATTTAACTGATCCTTCTATTATATTAACTACTGCAAGCTCATATAGCTTTCTTGTACGCGTATAAAAGCTGAATTCAATAAAATTATTTTCAGCTAAATTCCTTGCATATATGGTATTACTTATAATTGGAGTCTTAAAAAACTTTATTATTACTGGAATAGGGTTTAATGAAGTATATGGAATAAATTCATTAAATGGTTCGCAAACAATTTTATTAAAATATAACTGCATTATTTATTTAAATATAGTAGTGAATTTCGGTCAAACGCCTGTTCAACTTGCCATGTAGAGAAATTAGGCAACACAATTAGCAGAAGTTGTTATCTCTATTTTTGATTAATTCTTATTATTTGGTCTCATTGAGGACATGCTGCAAGAATTCACGAATATCCATCTCATTGTGCAAGTAAATATCTGGCTCCTCTCTAAGATCCAATCCCTCAATAAATATAATCGCCTCCCATAAAATAGCTTCTTTCTCCGGTGGGTAATATACCAGCCTTCCATTATCAGCAGCCTGCATTAGGTTAAAAGCCCAGACAGAAGCATCATCCCTTGAGATATCTGATTTTAATAATCTTTCTAATATTTCATTTACTTTTTTAATACTGAGTTCCATAAGTAATCGGGATGCGTTTCCAATTTCGGGAAAATGATACAGGTTTCAAATGGGCATAAAAAAAGGAAACAACCATTTCTGATTGTTTCCTTTTCTGCGGAGAGACGTTTCAAACTTTCGACCCTTTTTGCTAAAGATTTAGGTAAAATCACGGCTTTTATTGACCAATATTGCCGGGAAAAGCCGGAATGGGAATTAACCACTAAAACTAAATAACCGACAGGAGACGAAGGTTGTTTTCCAAGTTTGATTTAAAAAATGGTGAAAATATTTTATATATTTATGACAATTACAATATTAATAAAAATGTCACCAGCGGAAATACAACAGTATCCTGAATCCTTCAACTTTAATTTACTTGAGCATGTAACCATCGACGAAATCAAGAATTTGTTACAAATAAGTAATATAGAACTGAGAACCATAAAAGATTTTGAAGGAAATATTACCAGCTATCTATGTCATTGGGACTTTCACCGAAAACTCACAATCAAAATAGAAAGAGAATTAGTTAGCCTCATCAAGAATGATAGAACTATCTCTTTGGACCTTTCAAGATGTTCGTCAAATGGAAAATACGGCCCATACAACCTGTTTACTATTACAGCATATGAGCCTTCAGAAGAAATTAGCGAAAGTGGTGAATGGGAAACTTCAGATCAATACTCAGAGTTTAACGGATACAATGGATGGTCAGATGATGATATCTACGATGCATTTGAAGGAGATCCGGAAAACACCTGGAATGTCGATTAACTAATTGACAAGTACCCATATGAAAAAATCACAACATAATTTGATTGTGATTTTTTCTCAACGGAGCTGGCAAAAAACGGTCAAGTTCATCATCACTAAAAGTAAGTTCATCATTTTTTTGGAGCGCATTCTGTGCCATTGAATATGCCTTACCAAAAGTACGGGGAGAACCCTTGTAGGTTTTAGATAGCCTTCCTTGTAATTCATCCCTTTTATTCCGGATATCCTCAACCGTTACCAGTCTCGCCTTAACATCTGTCAATAAGGATAGATACTGCTCCCTCACATCCAATAATTCCAATGCAGCAGTGGCATGTTTTTGTATAGTTTCACCCAAATTGTACTCCTTCAAGAAACTTGTTAACCCAAATTGTAATGCCGACAGCACTGTACTAAGAAGCAAAGCCCATTCTTGTCCTTTGAAAACCCGAACTAGTAGCCCAGTGGTAATCAGAGCTGATAATATAATCTGGAAATTTTTAATCCGGTTATTTCTCTTGGTCAATAAATCAGCACACTTTTCCTGTGTTTTATGAGAATACACGACCTTCCCATAGTTTTCTCTAAGTTGAGATTCCAGTATCTCAAATTCATTAGCTTGGAAACTTTGTTCCATAAATATCTCTCCATTTAACTTTAGCGGTGGTCGGAAATTTTGTTTCTTTATCGATAGCTTCTAAAGCAATATTATAACATTGTTTAGCTTTATACGAAAAGTTCCCAGTTCTCCATACATATTGTCTTCCTCCTGGACTTAACCAGTATTGCTGCTCGCTTTGCTCCGCAAGGAATTTAAAAAAATCCCGGCTCATGTAATCATAGTAAAGAAATGATCTATCTCGATGCCCCCAATTTCCCATAAAATTATAGGCTAATGTATCAATCAAAAGTCCTCCCATCGGCACATTCCAATTATCTTTCCATGCTCTCGCCATTCTCGCAAGCCTCTTTAAGTTATTATTCCATAAGATGTTTTTATCACGAATTTCAGAGATTTCAGGTTTAGGATTGGTAACCTTCCAACTTCCACCATTATTTGAATCTGGATACGTAAATGTTCCGGAAGTATTTAGGAACGCAGGAACAATTTCAAATCTGATTCCGTCAGTAAAATTTACTACAATTACCTGTCCGTCTGCTTTTAAAGAAGATGGATAAGTAGTTTCAACTGATGCCTTTACTACTTGCAGTAAAGCGGATTGACCATTATTTGTATAGGCATTATATTTCTCGTAAACAGAATATGGCAACTGAAAAATCATATCAATATCACTAACATGAATATCAGTATCTCGCCCATAAGAACCAACATACCAACTATGGGCTATTTCTGAATCAGTAGTCCAAAAATCCTTGTTTAGTTGTTTGGTCATTCGTCTGTAGCGGTAAGCAATTGTTTTCACAGTTTCATCAGACATTCTTAGATTGTTGTTGAAGGTTTCAAACCAAATGGATACACTCATAACTGTAAATAAGTTTTAGTTATTGGCAAAGAACCAAATAAGTTACCAAACTCATAAAGGATGTCAGATTTACTTAAATATAATATTATATTAATGTTAAACAAAATAAATATGTCATAATGACAATATATTTCAAAAATAATGAATATCAAAATAACCTTTCAAATATCTCCATCTCCCCGCCCTGGTTAAACCTCCCCATCTGAACCGCTCTCCCCTTTTCCGGCACCTCAATAACACTATCAACGTCATGCTGGAAGGCATTCTCACCTCTAAAATTCCCTTGTTTGGTAGACTGGAATACAAAAATGAACGACTTGGAAGGGTATTTTCCTTTTAGTTGGCGTAAATCATCTGAGGTCAATCCAAGCCTGTTAACGCTATCAAGGAAAATGAAATCAAAATTATCAAGATTGGATGGCAGCTCACCAGTAACATAAAGGTTAGGGTGTTTAATACCTTCACTATTCAACTTTTCTTGGAGCGTGTAATCCAGACCTTCTTCCTTAGCGACATACAGCACCTTACCATGATTTCTGGCTAAGTAGGCGGCAAAATCAACAGAGAGGTAGGACTTTCCCATCTTAGGCTTACCAAAGATCATCACAGAAAAATTCCGGGAAGGATCACCAATAAGATCCCGCCACTTTCCAGTAAAACCTAACGTATCAAACTTCATTTTTACGAAATCCATGCTGCTTAACACGGTTTCTGGTGGAAGCGCATCTCCTAAATCACTATCCTGACCAACCCCGTTCAAGCCATCATGACGCTTTTTCTTATTACCACATCCACAACTACAACCATTCAAAGCCCCCTGAATACCGTTTAGCAGTGCATGGTGGATTTGTACAGTATCACTTTTGCCAGCGGTTTTAATAAAGGTTCTGAGAGATTCCAGTAATCGTTTCATCCGGGTGATGTATGGATCATTAGGAGTGATTTTTTGATCCTTGATGGCTCCGGCAATCAGGTTATATAGCTTCGTTGCCTTCTCTTTTGTAATATGCTTACCCTGTATACCAACGTATCTTTTCATATAGGCAACAGACAACCTTACCTTTTCGGAACCAGCGATTTTCATCAATTCAGACAACTTGGAGGCGTTAATTTCAATGGAAACAGTAGTCTTCATTTTATTATACACCCTGACAAGATTACTCTGAATATAGTTAATATACTCAGCATAGGCAGAAGTCTTGCGGATACGCTTTTCAATAATTGCTCTCTGGAGAGCATTTATGAAATTAAGAATTTGGGAATCGGTTTTGGTTTTACCATGCAGAAGTACATACCGCTTAATAAATCTCAGTTCCTCCACCACCCTTTCTACTGGTTTAACATCTTGGACGCTCACGGGGATAGGCTTTTGAGGTGCAGGCGCAACTTTCCGGGTCTTCACAGTTTTCACTTTACGACCGGACTTATTTTTGGAGGAAGATTTCACTCCACCATTCTCAGACAATATTTCATTGTATACCTTCTCTAAGGGAAAGACAAAACTCACCTTTTCTCCTTTAATAGCATCTATGTGAATTTTATTATTATTGATATGCGCATCATAGTTTCCATTAGCTACCCCCAAATGACTTTTATTAAGAGAAATCAGGCTATCTCCCTTTAATACATAAGCACTGATTAATTTCTTTGCCGCATCCAATGCGACAGCTTCACTAACAGGTATCAACTTTGGAGCCACCACTTTTTGTTTAGCAGACTTCTTCGGCTTCATAAAAACAGAAATGTTATGAAGATACTTATCTACGGCAGCACGAATATCCTTATCGGAGTGATAGTATGACCAGGTGGTATAGTTTTCAGTTACCTCTTTTACAAAATCATATGCTTCCTTTAGATTCACAGGCAAATCACTCACTGGGATGTCCTTAACTGCTTTAAAATAGTTTTCAATAGTAAACATAGGGAACATATTATTTTTCACTACTCATTTTTAAGCTAATAGCCTTTGCTTTAAGAGATAGCAACTTCATTTTATTGATCGTTACCACTTCATCTTTTGGGGGATACAATTTATAAATCATTGCAGCTATGATTGCATCTGATTGTGCCAAAAGTGGCAAAAAACGTTCTTTCGTAGCCGTATCCGATTCTTCCAACACCTCCAATGCGTTAATCATTTGCTCAATCGAAGCCTGTAAGGTATCCGGTAGATCATTAACCCCAATACCAGCATTCGTTAGCTGTTCAACATAATGGAAGCTGTATATTGATTGAATCATCCTTCTAAGAATTAATCGTTTCAGCCAATTGCTTTATAGTAGATTCTATATCAGCAATCGCTTCCTGTTCAGAAAAAATACGACCCATATAAATACGATTTGGAGCCAATTTAGCAGAAGCTGTATATGTAGAATTCTCAATGGTCGCCTTAAGGTTGTTTCTATGGTTGAAGCCGTACCCCATATCATCAGGCACGGTAGCATTAAAGTGTTCATAAGTACTAACAACCCCCTTAAATCCATCGTAACGATAAAACCTGGGATCGGAACTTAATAAGGCCAACAAATTAACATCAATACTTTCGTCAAAATTCTTAATAGGTACAATGGAAGCAAAAACCGATTTTTTAAAATTATCCGGTGATGTGCCTACAACAATGCTTATTTTAGTACTAATATGCGCGTGTTCCAATAGCTGCGCAACTATGATAGCACTTACCCCACTGTATATAAAATCGTCAGCATCTACTTCAGATGATCCGCCAATAGAAAGATATATTTCAACAGATCTTTTTTCACGATCTCTTTTAGGAAAGTAAGCATAGACATTCTTACTGGTAGTTCTTATTTTCGGCATACCATTATCCTGTTGTTCCCAACGCTCAATAACTTCAGTACCATCAGAAATTAAGCTATACTTATTTTTTACTTTTCGCACAGCAGATGAATCAACTACCAGATCGTGTATCAGACTATAATATTCTTTTAACCGGAACATACCCATTGCAGCCCTATCAAAAATAAACACGCCCAGCCCCATTGCATTGAAATTGACTTTTTTGGATTTTATCTGTTGTCTTACATTTACCGTAACCTTATCGTTTACCTTATTGTATATCTTATCAATCAATGCCGGGTTCTTAAATGTCGTAATACCAGATTTCAACTCTTCATATGTTGTTCCTTTGCCAAACCACGATGGCTGATACATTATCACATCCTTAATCACTTTCTCAGAAAACGCCTGTCGTTGATGCTTATTACGATTGAGATGATCCATAGATTCATTTACCCATGCCTGATACTCCAATAGATTTTTAAAATCATCTTTAATAAATGCCTGTAACATTAGAATACCATTTTGGAAGTGGGAAAATCACGATACTCATAATGACCAAACAGCTCATTGTATCGAATTTTGTCTTTAATATTCTTTTGCTGTACTTCTGTAAACGTGGAAATATAGCTATCCACAGCACTTTTTAACGTTTTCCCATCGTTAGCCTGTACCCCATCTTTCCCTTTATCTTTTATTCTCAACATTTCAAGATTATAAGCATCCCTGGCATTTTGCATAAACCGGAGTGATAGCTGCGCCTCGTATTTCAGCTCATCGATGACAGACCGAATTTTATCACAAATACTCCATACCATGTCATTATGAAGTATATCTCTTTCAATGACTGGATTCTTACTAATAAAATATACACTACCAGAGAACCTGTCTAATAAGGACAAATCCTGCTTATTATTAGCACCATAAGTAATACTTTCCTTATCTGGATAGATGTTACCTGTTGCGATACAGGCAAAATCTTCATGTTTCGGAAAACTCTCCTTTCGTGCGTTAAAAATAATTGCACCGGAAACCTTCGTTTTAGCCAGAGCATCATTTAGCAATCCGGCGGTATTAGGGTCTATTTTGGGCAGCTCATCTAATATGAGTACATACCCCTTAGACCAAGCCTCAATGAGCTTACCTTCAGTAAAACCATCCATCGTTTGCCCTCCAATAATCTCTACAGGGGCTGTCCATTGGGAGCAGTTAATGGTAATATACTGTCTGCCCAAAGCCATTTTGGCAATGAGGTTTTCTGCTAAATACGTTTTCCCAGTACCAGCACCACCCACAAGAAAAACATTATTGCCAAGCATAACATCATCAACAACCCTCTGAAAGTCGGCAATTTCTGGTTTCTTAAACGGAGCAGTTTTTGTTTTGGGGAAATCATACTTAATTAAAACAGGGCTGGATGATACCCGTTTCTGTAGATCCTCATCTAAATCAGATAATCGAATTTTAACCCTCTTTAATGTTTCAGCAATTGCATCCCGCAGTGAATCATTATTAACATTTAGAGCAGGAATAGTATGTTGTTTTAATGCCTCAAATAAATTGGTAAATGCCATTTCAACATCATCGCTACCATTCTTTGATTTAGACCGGCTTACTTTTTTGATTGCAGGTTCTTCAACAAGAACCTCGCTCTCTGTTTCCAATTCAATTTGCTCAGTTAGGAGTTTATCCAATGCTAAAGCAGTGGTATTTTCAGTAGTAAATCCATTGCTAAGTTTCTCAATCATCCCATACCTTTTTTGGGTATCTGCATCCTGATTACTGATAAGATGTTTATATTTTACAATACTATACATGCCAAATTATTTAAAATCCAATACAGCAATATCGCTTTGTAATGCCCATGCCCTTTGTCGAAACTGATGTAACTTTGAAAGCTGAACTCCATTTAAAGGACGTTGTTTACGTTTACGGGCAATCTCTAACCTCAGTTTCAGCAGTTCCAGTTCTGCCTCGGCTTCCAGTTCCAATAAAGCTGTTGCTTCTTGTGATACTGGCAATCGATTATTACCAGGTAAATTGGGAGAAGGTTCTATTCGATTATTGTTGGTATTTATATTGGGAGATGTTCCATCCTGATTAATTACAACAAGACGAACATTAACATGGGTAGATTTAAAAGCATCCTTAAATGCCTCTGTTATAGTATCACTTACATAAGCATTCTTTTCACGTAATAATTCTCTAAACGCTGTTTCCTTTTTAAAACCTCTAAAAAAAACACCCTCACCAGCAATAGCTACCAAACGTCCACCCGTCTTTAACAAACTCAGTGCATGAGTAATGTGATCCGCGTCCTGCCCATTTTCAAAAGGAGGATTCATTAATATGCGGTCGAACTTAGCGTCTTCGGATTTCAGATTTAAGAAATCTCTGTTCAATAATGTAAAGCCCTTTAATTGCAGTATTTCACGTAAGGTTGAATTTATTTCACAAGCATAGAGATTTGAACCAGGTATTGCCAAATAAGTCGATATAGCCTCCAAAATATCACCCTTTCCTGCGGATGGATCGATAATCTGATGTTCTGGCTCTAATTCCGCTACCTCTATCATATGTTTAATCAATTCCGCTGGTGAAGGAAAAAAGCCCGGAATATCTTCGCTAAATGCCTTCATTTCCAGCTCCCTAATCTTTGCTTCATTTGCAGGAGGGAGTAAAACCTGATTAGTAGACGAATACGCTTCAAGCAACAGTTTCTTTTGTTCCTCGGCTTCTGCCCACTGTTCTATATTTCCAATTTTTAATCGATGTAAATATTCCTCGTTACGTTCGTACACCTCAGATAATTTCCAATTAAATTGTATTGCATTGGCATATTTATTTAGCAGATACACCTGATTTCTCGAACGGATATTTTGTAAAAAAGGAAACTTTTCAATACTCCCATCTCTATGAGCGTTTGCCAGTGCAAATAATATATGCTGAATCTCCCGGAGCCTGTAACCCTCCTCCCTTAAACCTGCTGCTATTCTTAGCCGTCTGGCTGTCGGTCTTTGTTTTGAGATAGCAGAATGGATCTTCCTTTCAATTTCATCTTTCATATTATCCGCCAACTGCTGCAATTTTTCGGCAATTGCGGTACTATCTAATAAAGAAGGTTCTCCAGGTTCATCATCTGAATCAACAGCTTTATTGAAATATTTCTTAAAATAAAGTTGTCCTGAACTTATCAGATCATTTACAGAGTATGCACGTTCCAGATATTCCTTAGAATAAAAATTTTTTGGAGAATCTGTTTTCACCCATAACTCAGTACGATCACGTAATTGATTATATTCATGGTAACTCCGAATTAAAGCCCAAAAGTTCTGCTTTACATATTGGGTAGTATCAACCTCCACTTCTTCAGTCATCCACTTCTCTGCCAGTTCGCGGGATTTTTCAGTGTCATAGGCGTACCACATCGTCTGCTTCTCTGAAAACTGGAATCCATGTTGTTTTAATTTTTCACGAACCGGCTCTGTTGGCCTTGCAGTACCGAATCGAATTTCAATCCCATCTGGAGCTTTCTTTCCTGCTTTGGTTGTCCGGTTAGTATTGAAGGTAACGACAGGCATCTGCTTTTCAATAGTGCCCAAATCATCTGGCAAAAAAGAATGAGCAGCATCGGCAGCATGACTATCAGGAAGGTTGCCAAAATACTGATAGGCATTACCGTGAACCTCAATATGGATATGCTGTTGAATGCTGCTCATTATTTAAATAGAATTTGGGTTATGGAAGAATCCTTTTACCTAATCTCCTGTGTCGTTCAATTATAGCCACTTGTAAAGCCTTCGGCAGATTCTTTTTTTGCAAAGCAGTCAGGCGAAATGTACCTTCCGGGCCATTTAGGCATCCTCTAGCTTTTCGCTTCTTCTTAGCAATTTTACCATCGTGACTTAAAATGCTACCAGCTTTTCGGCTACCTTTTGTACTGAGTAAATGTCCAGCTTCACTAATGTGATAAGGAGGTTTGCAACTACCGGAGAACGATTTTCTGACTTTTTTCTTTTTCATAGTTTTCAAATTAATGAGGGTTGGATAAAACAGTTTTTATTTCAGTTAATAATTGGCTCTGATAATCCTGTTTACTGTGGGTGGCATTATTCTGCGAACGCAAATCATTAACAGTAGTATCAATGGTTGATAGTTTATTCGTCTGTGCTTTCAGCTCATTAAGTATGTCAGCAGAAATGGTTTTTATTAATCCCAAAGTGACATTCATATCGTTTAATACATTCAGAACGGCAACCTGCTTATTCAGGGCATTTTCATTAGTCGCTTTAAGGTCTGCCAATACATGATTCGCACCTGTTAGTTGCAGAGATTGTGCTTTCATTTCAGTTGTCTGTTCCTGCACCTGGCTAATCAACCTATCCTCATTCTCCTTAGCTTCCATCAGGCGATTACCAATGGAAACAAGTGCATTCACCTGTAACTGTTGAAAATTAAGATCAATCTGAAAGGAACTATACCACAGATTGAATAACTGTTTTATTTCTACTAGCTGATCTATTTGAACCTGTTGCTTTATCAACGCTTCAACTTCATATTGATTTGCATGGTCGCTCATATGAGCAATAGTATCCCTGAGAGCAGCTACATCAACCAGATTAGCCGGAACAGTGACATCAGACAGTTTGATAAGGGTTTCATTAAAAGCGCCTTCACCAATACTAATTTTGACAGTATCCTGTCTGACAACTTCAATGGTCTTGATTTGATGTTTAGCAAGATTCAATACACTACTATCAGTCACCAACCGAATAAAAGCCCCATAGCTGTAAATCTGAATACTCATAACTATTTATTTTTTTCGATTTCCATAAGTACCAGCTCACCAAGAACAGCACCGACAAAGGCACCCACCATTAGAAATGGCACCTCAGATTTACCTTTTGATTGTGCATACCAATAAAACACCAATGAGCTAAGTAAGGTAGTAGTAGCAATAACAGTCCTTTCTCTACTTTTCATAAACCTTTATTTAATTCCGTGGAGTACAAAGAGGCTACTGGCAGCAACAATTATCCCAACAAACCCCCTTTTTCTTTTCAGCCTATTTATAGTTTTTTGCTGTGCAGTATTCTCAATCAAAAGTTCTTCCTGCCGAACTATTACTTTACTATAGCTGATTTTCAAACTATCGTAGTGTTCCTGTTGTATCCCAATGATACTATCCTTCAATAGTACCCTACACTCAAAATCCTTTACCACTTCTTCAAATAAACTATCCTTAACTATGTTTGACGATATAAGTACCTGACACCTGGTTGCAAGACTATCACAGATAAGCAATTTTAAGTCTACATCGCTAGTTTCATTTTGATATTTTATTAAGCTGTCAACTACCTGTTTATGAGAACGATTTTCAATCTTTAACTTATTCAGTACTGATTGTGTCTCATTAATCCTACGTTGTAATGCGCTATTAATGAGATTTATTGAATCAATGCTTTCATTCTTTGCTTTTTCCTGCCTAACTAAATTACTCAGCAGTACAGATGGCTCATATTTGGCTACTGGATCAGAAGACGTTCTATCGTAAGCGATAAAATTTGACGCCCAAAATATACCTGCTACTGCTACAGAAATAATGAGTATAAGGAGCCACCATTTCAATTTATTTTGTTTCATAGGAAAAGAATTGGGAGGTTAAACAGATTATGAGGGTAGTTGATCGTTGGAAGGTGGAATATTTACAACTTTCTTTTCAAAGGAATAACCGAATGTACCACCCGCAATTAAACTGGCGAAGGTGAAAAACATACTTTCTGGAATCTCCTTACCGAAGAATTGTTGCCCTATCCAGCTAATAACCAATGCTACCAATAACACGGCTATTACAAGTTCCCGCAAACTATAGCTGCCGTTCTTATCTTTCAAAAGCTGTTGAAAAAAAGGAATTAAGGTTTTCATCAGGACGTATTTTTTTTGATTATGCGATAAGTAATAAATGACATACCAGCGGCGAGCAACACACCAACAAGACTAAGCGTCAATTTTTTTTTGAAATGACTTTTCCCATATTATCAAATGCTGGAAGGCTACCATCTGGCAATCCTGCTAAAAGCGTATACGTAAAGCTATTCCCGTACATACTTTTATGACGTTCGGCCAATTGCAGAAAAAGTGAAAAATCATCGGCATTAGAAAAAACCTGACAACCGGCAGAATAACTATCAATAGTCTTTGTTGTTCCTGTTGCTAATGCACGATGAATATTTATCCCAAACAATCCAGTCTCCTGCTTTCCTGTCTCATAATCTGGCTTTCCATCTCTATTGAAATCCCGGATAACCGTTACCGGTCTTACCTGAACAAGTGCCAGATATTTACCTCTATGCATCCCTAAAGCATGGCTACCTATATATTGTCCGGGTTTCAGGATAGCAGCTCCCTGGGCGTTCATAGGATTCTTCAACCAGTAGGTTCCCGGATCAGTAGTAGCTACCCAACTATAAGCAGTTGCTTTTCCACTACTATCGGTGAATAATACATTTATACTATCCTTAAATACATTTGGAATGGCGGTATTATGTCGGATACCGATAATATTCAGTTCAAATGGGCGCGTGACTACCCTGTACCCTTGTTGCGCAAGGGCTTGCTGTAATACTGTTTCCATAAAATTTAATATTTAGTGAATAATTCAGGCAGGAGTGACTTTAATAGAAAAAGGTTTCTATAGGAAGGTAATCGTCTCCCTATCCAATGAGGCATATGTTGCAAAAGCCAGTGGTTAGCCATCAGAATAGGGCGGCAGGAAATATTGTAAAAGTCAGCCGCATAAGTAATTTTCGCATCAGGATGATCTATCCATAAATCCAGCAGTAAGGAAAAAAGGGCCATACTATTCATTGCATAACGATCACTACCCACAAACACCACATCAATACATCCATCATTCCCTATCAGTTTCTTCATAGGAATTTTCTTCCCACTAACTGTAATGATAAAGTGAAAGTTTTTTTTACTATGATAGTTAAACTCCGCCCATTCATTGATCGGTTTAACATGCACAATTATATACCGGATTAAAAACTCCTGTGTTTTCATGGTATCGGCATTTAGGAAGTGATAGGGTTACAAGTATTTAATACTTTTGGTCGTTACAAGAAAGTACCTGCCATTATTTTCAAAAAGAGTATAATCGAGCTTTCTCGCAACTTCAGCTCCTAACACCATCATAGCTGGAACATTAACGCTTTCTTTTACATTTATCCAGACATTTGTTGGCTCTATTGTCACCAGAGATTTACCATCAAAGCCATCCAAAGACCATTTGCTACCATCATATTTGAGGCCCATTCTGATAAACTCATAACGGATCTGTTGTTTTTGGGCTTCATTGGTGAATGTACCGAGTAGCCCATTTACTAAAGTTTGGCGAACACCTCTTAGTCTATTCTGAGAAAAAGCAGCGCTGATCTCCTTATATTCCTCTTTCGTATTTATTTGCTTTAGCAAACTAAGTACAGTGTTGAAATTCGCTGCTATTGCAGCAGTTAACAGTTTCCCTGCTAAGGCCGATTTATCAGTACTAGTAGTACCTCCCTGAACGATTACATTATACATGCTTTCATCAATAGTAGAGGGTAATCCTGATTTTTGTAACGCTGCAATAGTTTCAGATCCGAAGTCACCGTCAGCTCCAAATTTTGGTAAAATGGATTTTCCATATTTAGAAATGAGGGCTTGCTGCAAATTCTTGACCAACGCACCTTTACTGCCTTTTTTAAGGGGAAATCCAACGGTACTAGCTGATGATTTCGCGCTACTACCCGTACTTGTACTTCCGCTACTGGCTGTCTTTGGAACCGTAATTGGTGTAACATAGGCTGGAGGAATATCAATGCTATTGCCGGGAGTTTGGACAATAGTGCCAGATGAGCTATTGGGTTGTAAGATGCTTTTCATATCAAATCCTCCAGATGTAGCTCCCTTGCGTTTCTTATAGTACTGCCATCCCAAATAACATAAAATACCAGTCGCCCCTACCGCAAGCGCGGTTAGCACGATATTACCTTTCCCTTTTCTCTTCACTGGTTGTTTGCGGGTAGAGGACGACCTGGTATTGTTGGCATTTTTGCCTTTGGTTTTCATAGGAGAATATCTTGTTATGGTTTATCAGTAATTATTTTCATCATGGAACCATACTCCCAGAATTCAAGCTCACTCATTAATTCAGCACTAAGACCTGTTCCATATGTTTGCATGTAGACAGCTTCCACTTGTTGATAAGCAGCTTTAGATGGAATTTCCAGAAAAACAGCTTTGATAGCATCTTCGTCGGTTCCGGGAAATGGCCCATAGTAGATATTGAAAGCGGCATTCAGCCGTTTAGCCCAGGATAAATATTGCTCATATCCAATCTGGTATGCGTCAGCATTAGTAACCTTATCTGGTTTGGCGACAATAATGGCTATGATTTCGTTAAACTCCGTTGATTTTAACTCATCCTGCATATCCCGCATTAAAGTGCGGTTATATAACCGATTATAGGAAGTCATAACCTGAACGAATACCTCTTTACTTGAAACATCCCTGATGGCCTGTCGCAAGGCATTTTTATCTGTACCCCACCATCCATCATTTTCAAACGCCATCTTGATTTGTTTGGCTATCGCAGCAGAACTACCACCCTCATACGCCTTTTGTTCCTCACTGTTTGCTTTTGATTTCAATATCAGTTTTCGGCCAATAACAACAGCTCCGCCCAACAGTATTATGCCAATTAATCCATACGTTAGTTTTTCCCGTGGTGTAAGAGATTCTGTTTGTTGCATGACCAGAAATAATTAAATAGGAAAAGAGAGCTGTAATAATCTAAGCACTATACGCCCAAATATTTTTTAGCCAGTGCCAATTTCAGTGGGTCACTTTTCACCACATACGCCAACTTTGTAAGCTCTTTTACATTAAGATGTTGCGCCAGTATTGCAAGTGCGGCAACTTTTTCTGTAGCATCTTTTTCCAATAATGCTGAAATACGTATGTTATAATTATAATCCTTCATAATATTTAGATTGAAGTGTGAATAATAAAACTACTTTAAGCTGCTTGTAAGCCTAAAAAGGGCATTACCGAATCAATTTTTTCAGGAGATGCGACTAATGAATCCATGATAGAAAAGACGGCAATCATTTGTTGTTCATTAAAGCGACCCTGCATTTCCGATATTAATGAAAGCCGGTTTTTTGTTTCCTCATCAAGCATTACGCTTTCAGATGCTTTTTCAAAGGTCACCGGAGTAGGTACTTCAGCAGGAGCAGGAATTGCATTATCTTCGGCCAAATCTGTACCTAACAACCCAGCCAATACCTGACCACCGGGAATTCTTGACACATGTTGTTTCACCAACGTTTTCAGCACAACACTGGCTACCTCTCCAAGCGACACAGCATGGGCATAACGCTTATCTTCCATTTCCTTAATCCGCTTCTGCAAAATATCAGCGTATTCTTCTGCTTCCGTTAATTGTGTCTTTGTGACTACCAATTGCTCCTTTAAGCGGTTTAGCTCATATTCTTTTTCTCGCTCATCCAACTTCTGAGCTATCAACTGATCTATTTCTCCAAGTCCATTTGCAGGTGTTGTTACCGGAGTAGAACTATCTCCATTCAGACTAAAAGAATGTCGGGTATTTCGGTTTGCATTTGGATTGATATAAACAAGGATACTGAGGTTCCGACTATTTTCAGTTATTTCCTGCTCATATTCTTCAAATTCATCCATATTATCGGTACGGGGAACAACCTTAAATCCATCTACCATAATTTCAAATTCCTTTGGACGCCCCTTTTCTGCTTCCCTTTGCAGATAACGTTTAATAACGTCAACTTTCCGCTGTTCAAACTTTTCTGTTATTAGCATGATCGTTGTTTTGGATAATTATTTGTATAAATTGAATATGCTGTAAATGGCTGGCATAATTCTCCACTTCAATAATACCCTGGTGTTCATACTGCAATTCATTTGCATAATCCACAGTCAGATCGTAGATCCCAAAACCACTTTGCACACGTACCATTACAGGTGGATTCACCAGCAGAAAAAAATGTACATCTGCCTGTATAGTAATTTTCACTTTGGGCCTTAATACATAATGGCGAAGACGTATAATATAGTCGTTACCAAACCCTAACTCCGCCATCCTACCCCTGATATATTCTTGTGCAAGTGCAGTATTCATAATGACTTTTTGGTAGTCCAGAGAGTTATACTAATTCGGTATTTAACATCCTTGTTCAAACCTTTCCCCAACGTGTCTTTATAATTACCATAAAAGTTGTTACAAGGTGGCAACTGTATTACTTCTGCACTCATTACTCCCCGTTGGGCAATTCCATTGGTAAGCAATGCCGTTTCTCTAATAAAACCAGCCTGATATGCTTTCAATCCCAAATCCCCTTTCAATGCAACAGCAGGTTCAAGTTTTACAATGCTGTTGTAGCAATCATTCGTTCTGCCGGTAGATTGAAATTGCAGCGAACCAATTTGCCCAGTAGCTCCGATAGGTGGAACATCAATTAATTGAACACTATTCATTATACCATAAATAGCTGTTGTATGCCGGGGGATATTGAGCTGAAAGTACTGTTGCTCTCCTGCACGAGTTATCACTAGCGTATGTATAATAATCTCAGTATTCATATTTCAACCTGTTCACAATCGAGATAAACACTAACCCGATAGGGTTCAAAATTCATCCTTGTATCATTAATATCCTGGTAGGAGACTTTTACAATACCATTGCCCACAGGTAGATTCCCTGTATTATAGTACCGTAAATTTGGAGAAACATTGATGCCAGTCATAAGCAACTTACTTTCATAATTCTCAGGGAAAACCTCCTGCTTATTAACTTCGATCTTCTGACTGCCTCTATAATAAAGCAGATCTTCTTTATCTGATGTTAGCAATATCCCTTTAATAAAAGTGATGTTCTTATCCAGCTCAAAAGATTGAGAAAACACCTTATCAGGAGATGTTATAGAAATATCAAATCGCTTTTTTACAATGCTGCTCATAATAATTTTTTTAAAGAAACACAGCAGGTGGACACCTGCCGTCATTGATTGACTATCCCTTTCATGGATGGAATTATGGAGTTGTAATGGTTCCGTGCAATCCCGCATATATATAAGTATTAGCGGGAACTCCATCGGTACTACCCAAATCAATTGTTAGCTCAATCAAAACATCATCAACAATCAACCTGGGATTAGATAATTTATAGTAGCCTAATGGCACATAATTATAGTTCTGAGTACGAAACACGTAGTTGCTTGTCTCTGGTACTATCTGCTTTTTATTGTACTTCAGATTGAACTCACCGTTCAGTAACGCAGGAAAATTTTCCAAACCTTTGTACTCAGCGGCTATGATTTTATCCTTTGTAGAATCAGCCGCAGTACCAGCCAGTAAGATAACTCCGCTAACCAGCAACGCCTGATTCTTGGGCAATTTCGCATTGCTGATGTTACGCAAACCAACTTCTTTATCGTCCTGCGTCTCCCACATTTTAATGGTTTTGCTGTTGACCGGCTTAATTGAATAAATGCAGGTATCCGCAAGCCGGAGATCTCCTTTCACCAAAGCCTCTTTGATAGAAGCAGGTAATTCAGCAAAGAACTTTTCCATTTCAGCACGGGAGCCTTTACTTGGCGCACCTGTATTTGATAGCTTATTAATGGTACGCTGGCGTTTCAAAGGATTCATACGCCTTAATTCTCCAATAATCTCATCACCTTCAGGGCCATCAAGCCCCAGTAAAGCACCCTGATTATTGTATTCTTCGATAGCTGCAAGTCCGTCTAGTCCTAACATAGTATAAGGTTTTAATTTTTTGTGAGGTATAGTAATTAAAGATTGTAGTCTGAAATATCTGAAAGGTCAGCGAGCGATCCCTGTAAACTTGGCAATCCATCTTCTTCTGTTCCAATGTTTCCTCCACTCATCTGTAATCTGGCCATTGCACTGTTCTCAATCTGTTCTTCAACACTATCCAGAGCAGCCAAACCAGACACCTCATTGGCATAGTTGAAGTATTGTAAATCACCGAATCCCGTTACAGAGGTACTTTCGGATTTCTTTTTCAAAAATTTATCTAAATACAGTTTCTCAGAGAACGTGTCTTTAAAGGCTATCATGCGATCTTTCACTCCATCCATACCGGAATCGATTCCATTAACTGTCTTCGTTTGAAAACCATTCGCTGCCATCATTCCTACACCCAGTGAACTGACTAAACGATTACCTATGTAATGCCCGACCCCAGTTACTCCTATTCCGGCTACCAGAGAAGGTTTTCCAATTGCAGAACCGATTAAACCACCTCCGATTACGCCAATGAACAGATCTTTAGCAGTTTCAATAAGGGTATTCTTTGCACTGCCCTTAGTTGGTAAGCCTTCCGCCATTGACATGAAGTAACTACGCTCCGCCTTTCTTTGATATGTATTTTTATTCTTTGACATAGTGATATTTTTTATAAGGAATAGGAAGTATTACATCAATTCAATATTATTTTTCCTTTTTTTATGATGGTGCCTCTTTTTTGGCACTCCTTGCAAGCCATTACGCGTCGGTGGGTGATTAGAAGTCTTCATCAATTTCATTCCAATGGCGATAGCAGCGAGACTACCCACGCCTATGACCGTAGGTAACAGCCACTTCTTATTTTTTTGCCAGAAGCCTTCCTGTGGTGTATTGGTAGTATCATCATTCACAACTCCATTCGTGCGTTCCATCACAGCGGCTTCACTTGTTGATGGGATCATTGTATTTGAAGTTGTTGCCTCTGAAGCAGGAGTAAGTTCAGTGGTATTGTCGCTAGCCCTGCTACTATAAGTAGATACCGCAAATGATGCAGAACTCTCTGGTTCAATTGAATTGCCTGGTAATAACGCAGGAGAAGAAGTTGATCCAGGCGTTTGTGTAATTTCTTTATCTGCTGCCGAAGTCTCACCTTCAGAAAAATCTTCCGATCCTTTTTGGCCGCCTCCAAAAATATTTCCAATACCCTTTATTATTTTCGCAATGGCTGCTACAGCAGCAGAAGCAGCAGCTATCGCCGCACCAGTCACAGGTTCTCCCAACTCACCGAATCCCTCAAAACCATCCATCCCTCTAACATTTTCATCATAATATATATCTGTACCCAACAATGCAGATAATGGTGTATTACTATCCATATACATTACAGAAAGATCACTATCCAGAAATCCGAAACCAGAAAGAGCTACCTCTTTATTCTTGTTTCCTTTCCCCTTCAGAATCGCCTTCTTCAAGTTCTTAGGATTTCCACCAGCACCTTCAAAAATGTTCTCTAGCTTTTCTCTGACTTTGACAAGTTTATCGTACTTATCCTTAATGATGCCTCGTTTGGTTGCTTCCTCTGGTGATAGGTAAGCATATTTTATACGGCTGGCAACTTTGAAAAGGTTCAATTTCATGGCCGCTAAAAATCCATTACGAAGCAATACTGTGGCGGGGTTTATCTTATTAATTTTGTTGAGTACCTTGCGAAAAAAACCACGTTTCTTTTTTTTGGGTTTTGCGCCCAGCTCTCCCATGTCATCATCCCCTCCTTCAAATACAATGTCATTTCCCCTATCGCCCAGCCCAGCCCCATGTATACCGTCTAAATATTGTAGATTCATAGAAATGTCTTTTTTTTCAGAATATGGTACTTCATTATCAAAATGGTCTGTTACACAATCAATAATTATCATTTTCCCATTATCAGGTACAATCGGATAAATGTGCTGAAAGTGATCCCGTCTGTATTTAGTTATCCGTAACTTATGAGGTATGTTCAAATTGGTAAGGATACTACTAATGAACGTACTATAACAGTCGCAATCAACGCCAGTCTTTCTATCATGCCAGGTTCTCCTCGGACTTCTGATTTGTTCAAGTCCGTCATCATCCCTTTTATAAGCCACATTCTTGTAAACGAAATTCCAAATGTTACGACAGGTAGTATATACAGTTGGAGCTGAAAGTTCCTTAGCGATTTTTTGGGTTTGAGGCAGTGTCTTTAATACCACCTTGTGAATAAACGCAATTGTATCATCCAATGTCGCATTAACCTGAATTGTCTTATCCCTATTCATGGCAGCAGGAAAAAGGAAATCGTATTCCTGACCTGAATTAATCTGTCGTTTTGTTACAGCTTCCATCGTTACTATTTTTTCAAAGTAATTTCCTTTTTGTCTTCATATGGAATTTTTGACCAGCCAAGATCAATAGTGGTAAGTGTTTGCACAGTAAGTACAATTGACTGCTTATTATTCAGGGTTTTGATTATATCATAAGCAACAGAAAAAAAACTAAGCGGAGGCATTTCAACCATTATCTCATTTATCACCACCTGTCCATACGCGGGAATCCTAATATCCTTATTGATAACCTGACTACTTCCTAGCAAGGTTCCTTTATGTGTAATCTTTACATAAGGAAATTTTACACTAAATGCAGCAGCAGTAGGATTTTTGAGAACAGCGTCAATACGTATAGTCAACCCTGTCAGGCTTAGTGTATGAATATTCGCATTGGGTATTACTTCCAACTGAACGGATGCTCGACGTATTCTGGCGAAGTAGCTAAACACAGCTACAACGCCAGCCCCGATAGCAGTACCCATAATGATCTTATTCAGGGTAGCCATTTTCATTTTTTTTAAATTTTCTACTACGGATACGGTTAGTACGTGCTTTGATCTCCTGCTGTTTTCTCCGACGTTCAAAGTATTCACCGGCCATTTTAAAAGCAAGCCAGACAGCACCTCCAGCAGCCGCTTTAAGCGCATATTCAAAAAGTCCTGTAACATCAACATTCGCTAACAGAATCGTTCCAGGTAGCAATACATTATTAATTGCCCCTGTATAGTGTGTGGTGTCTGTTCTCATTTTTTACGTTTTAGATGATTACTGTGTTTGACAATGTAAAGATGCAACGCTTCAAAAAACTCGTTTCCAGGTTTGAGCAGAATTATGTCAGATATAGTCATACATTTTCTGATTCTGCATAACATTATTCTCCATCAACGACCTGACCTTCAGGAATACCCAATTTTTCCAGGATCGTTTTAACTTGCCTAACAGTGAAATACCGGCCACGTCTCTTTCCAATATCTCCTAAAAATGGTTCAATCCATTTCTTAAATGTCCGGTCACTAATTCTATATGTAAGGGCCAGTTCATGCAGGGAATAACCACGCATCTCAATTAGGAATTTTTTCGGTGTAGGTAGCATAGGATATATTATTTAGAAGTTATACATAGCATAATGACATTATTCCAAAGTTGCAAGAGATCATATTCCCGAAGCTGTAACAACTTTCGGCTACACTTTACTAAATGCTCATCAGATGGATCAATTGTATATTTCCAATAAGCTGTTGCAAATACACGCAACCCTTGTTGATAATTGCGAATTTCTAATCGTTTCAATGCAATCTGCTGATACATAGAAAGAGTATCTGTAAATCCATTTTCATACCCAGGATGAAACCAAATAGAAGGAAGATCTATCCAACGTGCAGGATCTTTTTGTACCATCCTATAGGTAAGAAGTAACCGTTCGCAAATCATAATGAACGATCTTCTTCGATCAGGCATAGGCATAGTATACATTGCTTCTTTCAGACTATAACGAGCATCGGTTACTTCCTTATGTGAAAGTCTGCTATGCTGCCATAGTATGCTGTATGCCAGCAACCAACTGGATTCGACTGCCTTGTGATCTGTAGACGGATGAGGGATTATTTTTGCCATATGTTTCATTTATTGAAACACAAAGATTAGACAGCTTAAAAAAACACTTTCCAGTTTAGGAACAGTTAGGCTTAAACAGGAACAATAATTCTAAAATTTTCCGATATTTTCTGAATTCCAAAACCACAGAGCTTATCAAAAATTGAATTCTTATTGATTCCAGAACGAAATCGGAATGATTTCCGAATAGTTTCACATTGATTCAAGATAATTTTACAGCCTTTGATGTCGCATTTGTAATACTCCATCCATTTTTTTTTCAAAAAACATAGATACTTAATAGAGGTTTTTTGGAAAAAAACCGTAATGTTAATAAGCACTATATTCAGTTAACCTATTTTCTATGTTATATATCCAATGTCAAACACCAATGAACGTTAAATACAGCATCCATTCATTATGTTGTAAAAAACACCACAAATCTCTTTACCCAATTAACCCTCATAATCTTTCATTCTCCTATTAAATACTGTACATAAACATAACGCACCCAATTTCAACTGTACTTTCTGCATTCAGATAGCGCATAAACCCATGACAACCTGAGCAAATTCTTGTAACCCATAACGTATTCATATGAAAGCACCTTTCACGATCAAAATTCGTGGTAAAATCAAACATACCTCCAATAATATGCCCGGTAAATACGACAGAAACATTCTTTTAAATATCCCTTTTGGGGTAACCCGAAAACTAATTGTACACAATAAAATTTCGATGTATATTCAATCATATTCAACAAAAGAATTTTGGATTGAAACATACTCTATAAATGCAAAGATTGAAACAACATTAGACTGCATTGTAGTCAAGCCCCACATAGGTTTCCATCACCAGTTGTCTGGAAATATCATCTGTCAACTACAAGGAGATAAAGTTCCCTTTGTTTTCCAACAGAAACATCATGCAGCAGCTTTCATTCCATCTGGCAAACATAAAATCACATTCAGACCAGGTCAGTACATTTACTTCTTTTTTGTTCTTAAATCGACATACTATAAAAGGCTATCCAAAGAATATCCTGTTCTGATCCCATTAGTTAAAAGTCTTAATGAAAATAGCTATCACCTTGAAATCCTGCAAACTTGCAGAATTGATTCAGGAGTAATCAAACTGATAAAGCAATTGGAGCAATGCAATAAAACAGGCATTGCATTAGATACTTCAATACTTAGTATTATTCAGGATTTCATAGCTAAGTATACTGAACAGATAAACACAGGCATTTCTATACCGAATAAAACAACACCAGAAATCATTCAGGAAGTAAAGGAATATATAATTAGTACTGTCGCTAAGGGGCCGCGACAAAGCATCGATGCAATTGCCAGCAAACATTACATTTCACCCAAAACATTAACTAGAGAATTTTCAAAAACATTTGGCTTGTCAATAAAAAAATATAAGATTCAGGAAAGAATGAAGGTTGCAAAGAATATGCTCAAACAGGGAAGTTCCATACAAGAACTGGCAAATCAATTAGGGTATAGTACGGTTTTCAATTTTCGCAGGGCATATTACAAACATTTTAGTCACTGGCCAGAAGAACGCAAAAAATAAATTGATTCTCAATACAATCCGCACATTCATCCTGTTTTGAGCAAAGAAAATGTCCGTTTTGGAGTAAAAAATATTCTCAACTTCATATTGCATGACGGTGATTAAATCAAAGTAACTGTAGAATAAATAACCTCGGACAACACAAATGTATATGCCAAAGCTCCACAACGACACTGTCGCTAAATCACCCCTGCTTTTTATTCATCATTAAATCAATTTAACATGACAAAAAAAATCGCCACCCCAATTATTGCCGCTATGGCTTCTCTTATGTTGTTCATTGGAACAACAGCCTTCACCAACAATCCAATCAAGCATAAAAAAACAGTGACTACCACAACAACCAAAAAGAGTAGAGCTACCATGTATACTTTTTATTACAATGGCTCATCTTTCACAGTTAATGATGTTCAGAATCCAACCAAGTGGACGTATACTAGCAACAGTAGCCTTTGCGATGGAACAGACGAACAGGCTTGCAGAATACAAGTACCTGCAACATATGTGGATAACCCAACAACAGCACCAACTTTAAAATCAACTGTAAATATACAGGCTGCTTTAAATAGTAGTACCTCTACAGCTTATGTAGTTTCGACAGCGGCTGGTGCAAGTGGTGTAATATCAAACTCACTCCATTAACGAAAAAAAAGAAGCTGAATATCTTTTATATTCAGCTTCTTAGGTTTTCATGGGTCTTTCATCAGGATATAATAATCAATTCTGTAGTATGCCGGAAATCGAAATAATATCTACCGGCAGTGGGAGTGCATAAAATTCTGAATTGGGTAATAATTGAACTTCCTCACCCTCAATATTTCGTTTCATAATAATCGACCTCCCTTCCATATTCAGCCGTTTAACATCAATCCATCTTAATCCACGCATTAACAACTCCTTTCTTCTCTCTGTCATTATTCTATTAATTGCCTCGTCCATATTGGATGCAGTATGTATAGGATATACGGCAGTATTCTTCCATCTCATCTTTAACAACGTATTTAGATCATTCATTGCCTCATTTATTCTATTCAGACGGGCATTACATTCAGACCTTATAAGATACATTTCATCAATAGCAATCCCACTAAACAAAATGTTTACACTGGAGGCATAACTGCCTTTAAATTGAGGGTAACCGCCTGCTATTTTAAAGAAAGCTATTCTCCTAAGATCATCCTCGGCAAAAGAACTGTATAAGGTGGTATCAACCCTCCCTCTTGCTGGCACATGGACAGAGAAACTGGTATTCATCTCTGTATAGAATAAGATTTCCTTATTGAATCTTTTAAAAGGAAGGCCTACCCCCACATTACCATTAATATCTGCATCATCATTGTAATCCATCAATGTAGCCTTTAGCTGTAATACAGAATCAGCATAGGCACCGGCCTCGTTATACCTTCCCATAGATAAATAGGTGCGTGCAAGCAAACCATAAGCCGCAGTCTTAGATGGGCGAAAAGGATGATTTGAATTATCCGGCAATAAAGTAACCGCTTCCTTCGCATCTTCAATGATTCTATCATATGTCTTTAAGACTGATTCCCGAAAAGAAGCAACATTAAAATCAGTACCTAATCGTAAGACTATACCTAAGTCCGATGCTGCTGATTTCTCATCATATGCCTTCGCATAAGTCCAGGATAACCATAAGAAATAATATGCCCTGTAAAACAATGCTGCTCCTTTAATATTTTCCCATTGACTTACATTAAATCCGGTTTTCGGAATCTTTTGAATGGCTTCCAAGCATACATTGGCATTATATATAGGCAAATAACATTTTGACCAGTCATTTCCGAAAGTATAATCAAACTGCTGCCAGGTATAATATTTTTGATTTCCTGCTGTCAGTGCCTTGAATGTAGATGAGGGCAAAAAATAATCATCAGAAGAGGTTTCTCCATATGAAGGCGTAACTGTTGTATTCATTACTCCAGCATCATCTAAAATGCCCTGTAAGTCTGTCAGGTTGCTCGGTACTACCAAAGAGGCATCCGGTTTTTTTTCGAGGTACTTATTACAAGAAACACTAAATACAGTAATTATAAGCAGGGGTGATAATATCTTATATTTAAATATGTAGTTCATAAATATCAATTTATTATTTTATACTAGCTCTGATCCCTATAGCATATTGTTTAGAAGGAGGTAAAGAGGAACCATAATCAGGATCACCCCCCACTTTATTTGCTTTCCATATTACTCCAATGTTAGCAACATTGGCATAGATTTCAAATTTAGAAAATGGTGTTCTGCTAGGTATTTGGGGAATTGTATAATCTATGCTTGCATATTGGAATCGGATGTTGTCCGCCTTGATGACATTAACATCAGATGAAAGATAGAAAGCATCCCTGTTAATATCGACAGGATAGTTAAAAGAAGGGATATTAGTAAATGCCTCATCACCCGGATGTTGCCATCTTTTTTCGTAGTCTCCATGTCCAATACCATTATTAATAAGTGAATTATAAGAAATTGAAGGTTTAAATGTGTAGTAACCTAGCTTGTATGTAATAGCTACAGAAAGAGTGAGCTGCTTATAACTGAAAGTATTTGTCAATGAACCAAAATACACGGGGGTTGCGGAGCCAATATATCTAACACTTCCCCCGTCCATTCCTTTCAAATTGGATTCAGAAATGATAGCAGCGTAATTGGTACTTTTCTCACCATTCAAATATCCTTGCGGATTACCATTATTGTCAATACCACCCCATTTATAAGCAGCTATAGCGTATAGAGGCCTTCCTACAACGGGAAACATATTATTACCCCCTCCAACTATAGATGCAATATTATTGCTACCTTTTCCGAAATATGCTGTTGTCTTACTTACATTGTAGTTAAATAACAAACCTGTATTCCACCTAAATGATCCGGTCAAATTTTCACTCTGCAACATCATATCAATGCCCCGACTTACAGTACTACCGACATTTTTTACGATAGCATTCTGGTAACCCCATGTGGTATAATCATAGGGGGCCGTTCCATATAAATCAGTTCCTTTTTTGTTATAATATTCCACACTACCAGAAAGAGATTCCTTTTTTAGCTTAAAATCAATTCTTATATTCAGTTGCCTTAATTGCTCCCATCTCAGTTCAGGGTTATTTAAGGTTGTGATTCGGGTAGTTCCAAAACCAGTTGTCACATTGGTGCCATATGCAGCTACAGGTAGTGCTGTTCGGCTCAGGTCTATATTTCCACTATACCCCCATGTAGCAGAAAGTTTGAGATAAGACAATAATGGAAATGTGTAAAAAGATTCCTCAGACACATTCCATCCAAAACCAGTTGACCACAATGGCTTCCATTTATCATTCGTTTTAACTCCAAAACTGTTGGAACCATCCCGTCTTATACTTGAAGTAAGCGTATACTTTTTCCTGTAAGCGTACATTAAGTTCCCATAAACAGATATAAACCGGTGAGTGGTATTTGATAACTTTGGAACGGTAGCAATATTTTCAAAATTACCAGTTATCAGGTTCGGATAAGTATTTACAAAATCAATACTACCATACGTAAGAGGATCTTCCGAATACCCCCAATAACTTTTGCCATCAGTAGTTTGTTTTGCTTCACGAATTTCTGTTCCAGCAATTATATTCAAATCATGGTTAACCCAAGCCTTGTTATAGTTTAACTGCCCCCTTATTGTCTGCGATTCTAAATTGGTTGTACCTACAGTTCTGATACCACCTATAGGAACAATGTTCTTCACAGTATTATTGTCTCTATCTATTTGACTATAGGTATTGATAATATTCCGGGTATAATAACTTTCAATATCAGCCAGATTGTCATTCGTGGTTTGTTGCCTTTGATACTGATATTTCAAATCTATATCCAATCCCTTACCAAACCTGTATTGTATTCCTGTAGAATAAAACAGTTCTTGAATATTAGTTGATTGGATATTATGTTTGTAATCCTCAAGAGGATAATATTTCCAACTTAACAGTTTTCCAGTTCCTACTTCATCAGTATAAGCATCCCTGTATGTCAATCCTACTGACAAAGGATCTCCTTTATTATCCGCAAACTTTAAATAAGTTGGCTGTCTACCGTTAACTATAATACTGCCATAGGTAGGCCGACCAGAATAATCAGTACTATTAGTATAAAGCGCTCCAACATTTACAAAAAGATTCCTGACAGGATTATAACTATTATCCAGCTTTACATTAATCTTATTGAATCTTGCATATACCTCACTCAAACTATTTTCATATGCTATTGCCAGAGAATAGGAATTCTTATCAGCTCCACCTCTAATATTCACAGCGTATTGTTGTGTTACAGGATTAGTATAAAAATGATGCAGATATTCACTTCTGCTATCGATCTGCTTTAAAGCATCAATTTGAATACTGGAATCTAATGCAGTCATCACACCATTCCTTCTATTCAGCAATATTTCAATAGCAGGTGTAAGCGCACGATATGGCTCAACACTAATCTGATTGTCGAAGTACCCGTTATTGAATAGATATTGCTCCACATCAATATAATCCGAAGATGACATTTGAGATAATGCAAAGAGATTAGGTTTTTGCCTTATGATAACATTAGAGTTAATATCTATAGACAATTTCTGATTAAACTTTCCCTTCTTGGTAGTTATTACTATCACTCCATTCCCTGCTCTCGCACCCCAAATACTTGCTGCTGCTGCATCCTTCAATACTGTAACACTTTCAATAAGATTAGGATCTATATTGTTTATATCACCCTCATATATGTAATTATCCAAAACAATTAATGGATCAAGCGGCCCATTAATTGTACCTAACCCTCTGATAGAAATATTTGTTTTGTTCTGCGGGTTAGTGTTACTCTTTCCGATATTAAACCATAGTCCACTTGTTGTTCCATCAAGTCGTTGTAAAATGTTAGTACCAACTTGACGACTTAGTATTTTGCTACTTAACACAACTACTGATCCATTAACCTCATTCGGTTTTACTGATTGGTAGCCGGTGTTTACAACTACTTCATCCAGTTCAGTGCTAATAATATGAAGCATTACAGATACAGTAGAGCTATGTTCATCTATTCGTATTAGCCTGGGGGCATACCCGATATGAGATATTTTAAGTGTATCCGGTAGTTTTGTAACAGATACGCTGAAGTTACCATTTGCATCTGTTACAGCTTTTGTTCTGCTACCAATAGCAAATACAGTAACAGTTGAAAGTGCCTTATTATTTTCAGTTAACACCTTACCTGAGATCAATTTGGAAGGTATATGCTGTGCATTACAGGTGAGTACAGAAAAGAATAAAATAAGTATTTTAAAAAGTGGCTTCATGTTCTTGGTTTTTTAGTTTTAAAATTGTGCTGCATTAATTCCACTTATACATTAGAGTAGCCTTAGTATTGGACAGCATCCGTTCGATGTTTTCTTTTGTTAATTCGGTTGATGATGTTATTGCCTTTACCGTCTGATCTACACCAATCCATACAAGATGCGGGAGGTACGTATGAGGAAATAATTGTCGAGACACAACATCCGACACTACTATCGGTAGCTGTAAGGGAGCGACATGGTTAGAATTCCATTTATCAACAAAGGCAGTAACCTTCCTCATACTGTCACCTGTACCAACTATGCTATTAATCAGTAAAATTTGAATGGAATTATTATATGCTTGTTGCAAAGAATCACTTATTGGAAATTTGCGAATGCAGGAACTGCACCAGGTAGCCCAAAAGTCGAGTATTACAAGTCTGCCCTTAAAGTCAGACAAATGAGCAGACGTAGTTTTATAATTAATGACCTGTTCAAAAAGTATATCGGGAATCGTATCACCTATGGCTAATGGTTTAATCGAATCACAAGCACTTTCATAAACAGGAGCAAGCGGTATTAAGTATTTTGCTTTTACTGTGTTGGCTAATAGGCATAGCAATGCCATTAAGCAATAATGAAGTTTCATTGCAGATTAAGATTTTAGTAAAAAAATGTTGTTGGGTTGATTGTATTGCTAGTTAAAAGAAAAGCCTCCAATACAAAATGTATCGAAGGGTTTTATCCCATTGTAACAGGTTAACACTTGAAATTTGCATTCAACCAATTACTTTGATAACAAACAATATCATACAGGATTTTTGGGCTTTTTAGCCCAATTAATCTGAGACAAACCGATATAACTGTGAAATGTAAACACACCAGATAATGAACTGGTATTTTGGCTGAAACTGAAAAGTGTAAAGGGCATAGAACTTACATTTTCATTTATAAATGCAAGTCTCCAATTGAAGGGGGTAAACGCTCTGAGTAAAAATAGAACTGGAACCTGCCTTGCTTTATCTCAGACTGGCTCTGACAGAAGCCACCGTTCGGAAACGGCCACGTAGATAAGGACAAAAGCAGGCCCAATCCTATTGTAATATAGGAATTGAAGCCCACTTGTTACCTCACACGTGTTGAACTGTCAGATTCGTCTGGTGAGAGACTTATTGAGCAAATTAATATTGGGTGTATTACAACCCTGATATTCTGAAATGAAAGTTAAGTAAAAAAAACCAAATGTGAACTAACATCCCATTTTTATTTTTCCATACATCCGCATATTTCAAACAAAAAAATGGGTTTTGAAGTAGAGTATGATAAAGAAATGGAGGATTTGGGTCTATGTATCAAGGAGTTAAGAAAACATAAAGGCTGGACACAGCAGCAGCTTGCTGTAAAAGTTAGCCTTAGTAGGGAGCATATTGGTCATATTGAGGGAGCCAAAGGAGATATTAAGTTTGAAACCCTGGTCAAACTAGCTACTGTTTTTGAGATTGAAGTCTCAGCTTTGTTTAATGGTCAGGGAATGGGTCACTTACCTACATCAAATTATCTAGCAATAGAAAATAGGCTTATAACTGAAAAACAATTATTAGGTAATCGTATTTTGCAAATCAGCAAACATCGGGGGCTTGACATACAGGAGTTAAGCATCTTAACCAAAATCGATTATAGCGATACCTTTAAGTATTTAAATGGCGAGAAGAATATGGAGTTGAGAACTATATTCAAGTTTGCAACTGCTTTGGAAGTTGGCATAAAAGATTTATTCAATTATAACAACTCTCTTCCAGATAATAGTATTTATGTCGGCAAGACTTAAGATTGTAATACAAAATATTCAATATCCCTATTATTCAACCAATCAATTTCCCCAATGAAATTCAAATCTCTATTATTTCATTATTCATTCGTCATTATCATTTTCTGTCCATTTCTTACTGTAGCTCAAAATCCACTTTCTCCCAAAGACAGTCTTTACAAACATTTTGATGCCATTAAAAACAGCTACAATTGCTCAGATGACAGCTACAAAGTAGTTTCAGAAGATGCCATAAGGACAATTATCCGTCGTGATTTTTCTTATCTCGTATTGAATCGGGACCAGGGGGCTGCAACAACTGGTACTGGATTTACGCTTGATTTAGGATCAGACAATACAGTAGCTACATACAACATTTCATTTATGAATGGTGCTGAACGGAAGCTACGTAAGTCAGCCGCACCCATGCCCCCAGCTAAGTGGATTCTCTCTGGCTCTATAGGAGCCGGCTATAGCAATAGCATTGGGAGCCTTTTCAGCAATACTAAGGCTAATCCGCAAGCTAGTATATCTACTAAACTTTCAATTATCCTCAGAGCTGGCCCGAAAAACTTACCAACTTATTGCAAATCGGTTATTCCTATATCTCAACAATATATTGAGCAACTAAAAACAACAGGCTATATTCAAATGATCAAGTATGGCAATTTAAAAACTGACTTAGCATCTAAACAAGCAGACCGCCTTCGATTTGAACAAGCTATTAAACCTCTACCAGATAGCTCACCAGTATTGCCCATATTACTAGATAGTCTTAATAAGACAAATGAAGAAATCACTTCAATTCTTCAGCAAATTGCCGATGCACCACCTAGCGCATTAGCGATAATTACTTCTTTAAATGATTCACTAATTTCCTATGAAGTCAAAAATATAAAATGGAATAAACAAACTATCTATTGGCTTGATTTCAGTTTTGGATATAATATCGGTAGTTATAACCTATTTGACGATGTTACCTCATTTAAAAATAGTGATACAACTTCCAAGAAAAATAATTTTGGAGTTGCGTGGCTCGGAATCATGAATTGGAAAAAACAATTGTTCTATTGGAAATTGGGATATAGAAATACTTCGGCCAGCAATATCGACAATGCAAGTTCTTACACACTCGATGAATCAGCAGTTTATAACAATGGATCAAGTGTAAAAAAAATTGGTGAATCTATAAATGCTTATAAACTTTCCGAAACAGGGAGCTATGCAACCTACCGTCAACATATTATGGAGGGAGATGGGATGTATATGTTTTGTCGCAACTTACTAGGCATACATATTTTTGGGGACTTAGGATTTAGCTATAAAACCGATCTCTATACTACAACCGGTGTTCTTAACGGTGGTATCGGATTTGTTTTTACTGTATACGATCAGAGTAAGGAAAAAGCCAAAGTAAATATTGAACCATTTTTCAAGTTGAAAGATGTAAATGGGCAAACTCCTCTTAGTAATACATATGACACCTGGGAACGTTTTACTTTTGGTATAAAAGCTGGTCTTCCTTTCAATCGCCTCATATTGTAATTAAATATAATATCAAACCAAATGTAAACGGTCTATCCAAAAGGGTAGACCGTTTACATTTAGCATTTATAACATTTACTTTAATCCTTCTGAAGAATCTCATCAAGACTTACTCCATAATATTCACACAAATCCCATAAAAAACCAAGCCTTACATGCGGATAACCACCTGCTTCTAATTTCCACAACTGGAAACTGGTAATACCCATTCCTTCAGCAGCACCAGATATACTTTGACCACATTTCTTTCTGACAAGGCGTATCCTTTCCCCTAATCTTTTGATAAGTTTCCTATACTTTACTTCATCTTTTTTCATGCTGACTGATTTTTATCCTCCGGCTCTTGGGCCTCCATAGTATTTTCTACTCTTTGTAGATTTTTGGGAGGCGTTTTCCTAATATCAATAAGGCCAACGGCTTCTACAAGTTTATCCAGTGCGATTTTGGCCTGTAAAATATTAACATCTTCTATGTCACCTCCCTTTAAAGAAGTATAAGGTGTCAAACCAGCATGTAATAAAATATGCAACATATTACGCCATTCAAATAACGTATGGGTTCTGAATATCCTACCAAATACTTTATAAGGATTTTTAAATTCCTTCTTCGATAAGTTACGAGGAAAATAATCCCAGGCATCGTACGAGTCATATCCACCAAAAAACAAAGTAGCGTCCATTAAATTGATTGCTTCCTCACCTTTTTCGATTAACAAAACGGATGGACATTCCGAATTATCCTTTTCCTTTAAGTAATAGGCAGCATCCATGATGTTTAGAAGACGTTCATAGAACCACAGTAAGTCATTAGGATCTTTGAACGGCTTCGTACTCACAAAGCTCCTAAACCAGCCGTTAAGAATCCCCCGCGCTCTAGGAAGCGGGTACATATCACAAAATATTGCGACTGCCTTATAGGGATCTTCCGCCGTACTTGCAAAAACGTCTTGTGGCAATGTACCACGAAAATCTAAGTTAGAAATTAGCATAGTTCTTTTGTAAATTTTACAGATATGGAGTTACATTATAGCAATGGCCAGGATAAGCGGTTATTATTTTCCCCCCGGCATCAGTCACAATAACAATAGTCGTAATGGGTGCATTAAGCCTGTCTAAACCGATGATCTTACCGGCATCAATTATACGCTGGTAATGAAGTGTACCGGGAATCGGTGTCGCCTCTGTCTCGTAACCTAAGCGCAAAAAAGAAAGAATTTCAATTACGGGTATCGTAAACTTGCTCGATCCTGGGTTACGTAGTATTTTGTAATAATGCCTTTCAAGTATATGAGCTAAAGAGGTTACCGGCAGGTGGTAAGTTCTACGATACAGCTTCTTTCTCTCCTTAAATTGTGCTTGCAACAGAGCTGTTGTTATTAGTTTGTTTAACCACCCCTGTGTGTCACTGAGCATAAAAATCAATTTTATCCATTCGGCTTCATTAAATGGAGGGCTGTTAATAGGAAGCTCCCCTTGTCTGCTATCGGAACCAGCAGGTAAATCAAAAGCTGGAGAACCGGATGGCATATTAGTTGTCTCTGTAGCGTTTTGTGAATTGTTATCTTCCATTTGCAATAAAGTTTGTTATTAGAAGCAAATTTCAGAGATCGAAAATGCTACGATATGTCCTAAATGAGTATTTTAGTTAAAAAAGTGACTTTTTATATGGTAAATTATCGGTTCCGGGATTTGCTCATCTGAAAAAAAACGTATATACTGCCTCCTGATTTATCTAGCTTATAGATGTAAATAAATATTAATATGTCAAACACTATTCATCAGGGAAAAAATGTAAAGCGTTTCCGGGAAATGCTAGGAATAAAGCAAGACGCTTTAGCATTTGAGTTAGGCGATGACTGGAATCAACGTAAAATATCCCTGTTAGAAAGTAAAGAAACAATAGAGGATAATATCTTGGAAAAGGTTGCCAAAGTGCTAAAAGTTCCGGTTGAGGCAATTCAGAATTTTGATGAAGAAACTGCTTTTATTAACATTCAAAATAATTATGCAGGCTCACATACTAAAGGCAACAACAACGTTGTAACAGCCAACTATTATGGCGATGATGCTGAAACCAAAGAGCTTTTAATTCAACTTAGCCAAAACTTATTACAGCTCACCGAGAAAGTCACATCATTGATTAATAAAATGTAAACGATTAAAGAATTTATGAAAAGGCTTCTGCATTGCAGGAGCCTTTTTGAAAATATGAAATAACCAAAAATGAAAAAATTCTCTTAAAATAGCTTTATAACTCGCTTCTGTCACAGATTTACATTTTAACCCATTTTCAATTTCTGCATTGTCACTAAAATCATGTAACCCATCAGCATAAATTCTGTATTACTACCCTATGATTTATCAATTGAACTCCCTTGAAAAATGGGTAAGATTCGACATTCATCCTGAGATAATCTTACAGCGACTAACCGATACGAATTTAAAAAATCATATTTCTTTCGCCCATTCAGAAAAGGAAATCGCATGTACTTATTTCCTGAATAAAGCAATAGGAAAAGAGCCTGTCATAACAATGAAATTCATTTACGCTCACCAGGTCGGCATTAATTCAATTACCGATTTGATTGCTACGTATATCCATTCAACGGAATACCAATTAACAAAGGAAATAGTTACATTTTATTTGAAGATATGCTCAATCCTGGAAGACCTATTACAGTTCATTCACCAACATCTACCCGAATACTTTGATACTAACATCGCTATTAGCTATTACAATGCTAGGCAATCCCGATCAGATTTAAGGAAGAAAATTTCATCACTTCATCCAATTTTAGAAAACGCTACAATGGATAATATTTTGTTTCGTGTGGTATTACAACCATTCAGACAGTTTTTGGAGGAAGACAGTCATATTACTTATCGTGAATTAGAATATTTAATGAAACTATCCAGCAGCCTCAAAGATCTGCTAGACGCGGATGATAGTATAGATTTGACATTTGAATGCCATATCATTCTATTACAACTAAATTTCAATTCTCCACGATTTGTTCTGCATTATAGTTACTGGTTGAATATCCAAATCTCACAGATTCCAGAAAGAAAAAAACAACTAGACAAACTTTCATGGTATATTAATTCCATTGAGCAAACAAGATATGACCCTGACTTCTTTTTCAACCCTAAACTACCCTCACTGAGAGAGCAATTACTTCAATCCATTCGTAACACTCATCAATATTTATTTACTGAGGAAATTATTAAAAGCAAGGACGTAGTAAGTCCAATAGTCAGGAACAAAACACAGGATAAAATACGTCTATCTATATCCATGCCGGTACTTGCATTAATCATAAAAGTAATGGTGAAAGCTGGCATTATTCTTAACGAGAACAGGTCTGAGATTTTTAGAGTTGTCGTAAATAATTTTACCACCCAAAAATCTGATAGTATCTCCTATGGAAGCCTGAAAAGAAAATCCAACAAAACACCGGCTTCAGCTTATTTAGATCTCCAAAAAACCTTTGCTAAAATGACTGGATTACTAAAAGAATTATAATACGATTTCCTCAAACAAAAAATACTGAGCCAACAAATTCATTTTCAACAACATAGAGGGTACCGGTACCCTTTGGGGGCTTTTCTTGTGTATTAAATTTAATTTAATTCATATCGTACTTAGCACTAACCCATTAAAGCCTATCCTCATGAATCATTTTGCTTTAAAACCCTACAGTCCCAAGACTTTATCAAAATTTTATGGTGTTTGCGATAAAACCCTAAAGAAATGGTTACAACCATTTAAAAATGAAATCGGTGAAAAAAAGGGCCATTACTACACTGTTGTTCAGGTCAAAATAATATTGGAGAAAATTGGAGTACCGGGAACATATTCAGAATAACTCTCTATAGAAAACATTTTTGAGCAACTGTCGTAATTATTTAACTCAACATGGCACAATACTGAACAAATCTGGAAAGCGAGTTTTCCAGATTTGTCATATTGCGGAAAACATTTACCCTATGAATAAACTAACCCTCACACATAAGGATAAGAAAAACATTTTTGCTATTAACCCCAAAAATGAACCTCTTACTCCTGATAAACTTAGGGAACTAACCAGCATAGAAATTAATGATGAAAAAGCAACAGAAATTATTCATTCTATAAGGCTGTTTTGTAAGCTGTTATATGACTTCTCGGTTAACAGAAACAAGGAGCTTAATATTGATAGTCAACTAATAAATGAAACCCAATACCATGACCAACAAAATAAAGCAGCATGACAGAAAAACTTGCACTATTTAATCAATTTGGTATAAAACAACAACATACTAAACCTCTTTTAGACACTCTTTATGTAGTAACATTATCCAGAGTATCTACAAAGAAACAAACGGATGGATTAAGCCTGGAGAACCAGAACAAATATTTTGATGAACATGCAGAAAGAACCGGTAAAATCATTGTAGCTAGATTTGGCGGCACACATGAAAGTGCCAAAACAGACGACAGAAAAGAGTTTAAAAAGATGCTAGATTTTGTTAAAAAGAACAATAAAAGCAGCCCTCAAAAGATCAGTGAGATTTGGGTATATATGACCGACCGCTTTAGCCGTACAGGTGTAGGTGGGATGGGGATAGCTGAGGAACTAAGGGTAAAATATGGTATTGCCCTATATTCACTTGCCCAACCAACCAATGTTAAGGATGAAAGTGGGATTTTCAGTCAGAATATGCAATTTCTCATGAGTAACTATGAGAATAAATTGAGAAGAAAAAGAATGATTGATGGGATGACCGCAAAATTTGAAAAAGGAGAATGGGTTACCAGACTTCCTTTCGGTTATTCTGTTGTCAAACAGAATAAAGTAAGAAAGATCGTAGTAAATGAAGTCGGTAAAAAGTTAAGATACGCTTTTGTTTGGAAGGGTGAGGGGATGAAAAATGAAGAAATTATTCAAAGGCTCAAAGGACTGGGTTTAAAAATGTACCCGCAACTACTAACAAAAATTTTCAAGAAACCATTCTATTGTGGGTTGATTAATCATGGTTTATTGGATGGTAGAGTTATTGAAGGAAATCATGAGAAATTAATTAGCCCTGATTTATTTTTAAAAATCAATGAAGTACATCAGAGTTCACCCGGTTATGGTGTACCTCATGAAAGAGAAAATAAATACCTCCCTTTAAAGGTTCATGTTAAATGTGGCACCTGCAAACAACCTATTACAGGCTATGCCAGGAAAAAGAAAACCCAAAAGACCATCCGTATCATCTATTATTACAAATGCAGAACCACGGGTTGCAGCTTTCACAAGAATGCAGATGCCTTACATGAACTCTACAAGACTGAACTAAAAAAATATTTCGTTAAAGAGCAGCTTCTACCTGCTGTATACTATGAACTGGCAAACTATTACAACGAGGCGACCAAAGACAGAATGGATCAAAAATCTGGCTTAACAGCCCAATTAACAGAAATAAATAAGAAGATCGAATCCATTGAAGAAAAATATTATGCGCTTGGAGAAATGGGTCAAGAAACATTCCATAAATACCATGACCGCTATTGTGAAGAAAGGCAGCAAATCACCAAACTTTTACAAGAATGTCAAAACAGCATTTCGACCCTTTCTGAAAGTGTATACGAAGCCGTTACCTTTAGCAGCAAACTCAGTATGATATGGGAATCCAGCGATGTTGGTGTTCAGGAAACCCTTCAAAATCTGCTATTTCCTGATGGTTTATTATTTATTCAGGAAAATCAGTCATTTCGACCCCTTAAATTAAATTTTATCATTCAGCTCATCGAGCTACAGGCGGGCAATACAGACGAAAAAGGAAAGGGGATAAATCATCTTAGTGATGATTTATCCCCTTCTGCGGAGAGTCAGGGATTCGAACCCCGGGACCTGTTACAGTCAACAGTTTTCAAGACTGCCGCAATCGACCGCTCTGCCAACTCTCCTGATGGAGCGCAAAGGTATGAAACGAATCGATATCTCCAAAATAATTTTAAAAAATATTCTAAAATCCGCTATCACACTGCTTTGCGCTTCAAAACTAAGGATGTACGAACCAGGCCATTTATCTAATTCCTGTCTATTTTGTGGGTCTTCTTATATAGCTATGACTGATTCATCTCTCTTTCCTCCTGGCCCGTACTTCCTGAGTATCTTATTTCCAACCACCACCAAGGGAACGGTATAAGTCTACCATCGCAGACAAACGCTCCCTATCTATGCTGGCCTGATTCAATTCTGATTCCAGTGACCTGCTCTGTGCTGTAATCACCTCCAGGTAGTTAGCCATTCCACTGCGGAACAACATCTGCGCCTGGTTGATAGCCTGCTGTGTTGTTTGTACCTGCGCTGCCACCAATTCCTGACGCACCTTCACTTTATCCAACTTCACCAATGCATCACTCACCTCACCAATAGCATACAATGCCGATTGTCTGAAAGTAATCGCTGCCTGGTCACGTTCTATCCTGGCTACCTCTAATTGCGTTTTTAAAGCCCTTTTCTGGAAGATCGGCTGCGTAAGCCCTCCTGCCACTGTTCCAAACAAAGAAGCCGGAATAGTGAACCAATTGCTGGTTTTAAAGGCATTCAGACCGCCACTACCTGTAATAGTCAGCTGTGGGTACATATTCCCCTGCGCTGCACCTACTCTCGCATTAGCCGCTACCAATCCCATCTCACTAGCCCTTACATCCGGACGACGACTAATCATATCCGCTGGAATACCTGTAGGTAAGCTCTCCGGCACCACGAAATCACGCAGCTTACGGTCACGAGCCACCTTACCTGGCAGTTCTCCTGTCAAAATCTGAATAGCATTCTCCTGGATCGCAATAGCCTGCTCCAACTGAGGTACCAGCAAAGCAGCTGTCTGCTGCTGTGATAAAGCCTGCTGAATCGCCAGCTCTGTCACTTCACCCGCCGCCTTCTGCAAACGCATCACCTTCACAATAGTATCGCTGAGCGCCACATTTTTTTGTGCCACTTCCAACTGCTTATCCAGCATCAATAAATTGAAATAACTATTGGCAATGCCTGAAACAATACTGGTCTGCACGGCATGCGCTCCTTCGTAAGTCTGCAGATAACTGGCCAAAGCCGCTTCTTTCTGACGACGGATCTTACCCCAGATATCTATCTCCCAGGACATATTCACGCCCAGTGTATAATCTTCGATATGATCACCTAAACCGAAGTTGGTCATACTAACTCCATTCAAACTATTCTTTGATGGGAAGCTGGTAGATGCACTCACATTACCGGTAAAAGACGGCGCCCAGGCCACTTTCGCTTGCTTCAGATATTGCTGCGAAGCATCCACTCTCTTCATGGCCAGCTGCAAATCCAGGTTACCCTTCACCGCTCTATCAATCAATGCCTGTAATACCGGATCTGTAAAAAATTGTCTCCATTCCATCCCTGCAATGCTGCTGTCTGAAGGCGCCGCACCATTAAATTGTGCAGGCAGCGCCATCGGGGGCCGCTCATAATTGCGACCCACCCGACATGCTGCTAAACCTACAACTAAAGACATCAAGATGAAATATGGTTTGATATTTAAACTTTTCATTTTCTTTTTTCTTAGCGAAATAGATAATTAATATACCAGCTCTGCCTCTTCTTCCTCTACATGCGCCACATTTTTCTTACGGCTCACTTTCTCCTGCAGGAACTGGAAAATTACAAACAGCACAGGTATAATGAATATCCCGAGGACCACCCCGGTAAACATACCACCTACTGTACTCCAGCCTATTGAATGATTGCCTTTGGCAGATGCACCTTGTGTAAAAATTAATGGCAACATACCAACAATAAAGGCAAAGGATGTCATCAATATTGGACGAAGACGAAGCTGTGCTGCTTCCAAAGCCGCCTGAACAAGCTTATAGCCCGCCTTTCTCCGTTGTATCGCAAACTCCACAATCAGGATCGCATTTTTAGCCAATAATCCTATCAACATGATCATACCTATTTGTACGTAGATATTTCCCTCTATACCGCTCAGGCCAATGAAACTATATACTCCTAATATACCCGTAGGTACGGTGAGGATTACCGCCAGTGGCAGGATATAGCTTTCATACTGTGCAGCCAGCAGGAAGAATACAAACAATACGCTCAAAAAAAACACGAACGCAGTTTGGTTTCCAGCTCTTATCTCTTCTCTCGTAATACCTGTAAACTCATAGGCATATCCTTGTGGCAATGCCTTTTTCGATACTTCTTCAATGGCTTTAATTACATCACCGGTACTATAACCTGGTTTGGGGGTAGCGTTAATGGTAACAGCAGTATACAGGTTGTTTCTTGTAACTGTTTCTGGACCATATACACGTGTGAATTTGGCTACTGTACTTACCGGTACCATCGTACCCAGGTTGTTTTTTACATAAATAGCATCCAGCGAACTTTTATCCATCCGGTACGAAACATCGGCCTGCGCCATTACACGACTATATTTCCCGAAACGGTTAAAGTCTGAAACGAAACTACTACCATAATATGTTTGCAGCGTACTCAACAAATCACCAACGGATACACCCAATTGTTTCACTTTTACCTCATCGATATCAATGGTGTATTGTGGGTTACCTGTATTAAAAGTAGTGAACGCATTTGCCACTTCCGGCCGCTGACTTAATGCACCAACAAAACCCCATGCTGTTCCTGCCAATTTCTCCAGCGATCCGTTTGTTCTGTCCTGCAACATCATCTCAACTCCACTCACGTTACCAAAACCTTGTATGGTTGGGAAACCAACAAAGAAAGTCAAGGCATCATGTACTTGTGTTGATTTGCCTAACAAACCACCAGCAATAGCAGTCGGGTCTTTTATAGCTCCTCTCTCCTTACGATCTTTTAACCTTACGAATATCGCAGCATTAGGGGAAGCGTTCGCATTTGTTACGAAGTTCATCCCATTTGCAGCCCATACATCGCTCACACCCTCATCGTGCATCACAATTTTACTAATCTGGCTTGTTGCATTCTCCGTTCTGCTAAGTGAACTACCGGGAGGTGTTTGGGTAATACCAACTACGAATCCCTGGTCCTCGTCCGGAATAAACCCGGTAGGTGTTGTTTTAATCAGCCAAACTGTAGCCACCACCACAAGCAATAATCCGGTAATGGCCACCCATCTGTTCTTCAGCAGAAACTTGATGCTCCGTATATATCTTGCCGTCATGGCATTAAAAGCGGTATTAAACGCATCGAAGAAGCGGGCACCAAAACCTTTTTTCTTTCCACCTTCGCCTATGTGCTGGTTCTTTAAGAATAAAGCACATAACGCCGGACTTAACGTCAACGCATTCACCGCAGAAATAAAGATGGCTATAGCCAGTGTAAAGGCGAATTGTTTATAGAAGACGCCTGCAGGGCCCTGTACAAAACTCACTGGTATAAACACTGCTGCCATTACCAATGTGATAGAGACAATCGCACCGGATATCTCACTCATCGTTTTAACGGTTGCCTCTCTTGCCGGCAAATGCTCTCGTTCCATCGTTGAGTGTACGGCCTCTACCACCACAATGGCGTCATCCACCACAATACCAATAGCCAGTACCAATGCAAACAAGGTAAGCAAGTTAATACTGAAGCCGAATAATTGCAGGAAGAAGAAGGTACCTATAATCGAAACAGGAACCGCAATTACCGGGATCAATGTAGAACGAAAATCCTGCAGGAAAATGAACACCACGATGGCCACAAGGATGAACGCAATGATCAGTGTTTCTTTTACCTGATCAATAGATGCATCCAAAAACTCCTTCGAGTTATACATGATCTTAAACTTCATACCTCCTGGTAACGCCTTGTCAAATTCTCCAATCTGTCTTTCCAGTTCGGTAAGAATTTCATTGGCATTGGAACCTGGTGTCTGCACAATACCAAAACCAGTAGCCGGTTTGCCATCCAGCAAATTCGAAGCAGTATAAGTATAGCCTCCCAATTCAATCCTGGCCAAATCTTTCAGGCGAAGAACGGAACCATCGTTCTTTGCCTTAATCACCATGTTTTCATACTCTTCCGGCTTATTTAACTTTCCCTTGTATTTAATAATATACTCGAAAGATTCTTTACTACTTTGTCCCAAACGTCCTGGTGCAGCTTCTACGTTCTGATCTCTGATCGCATTCATCACTTCTGCTGTAGAAAGATTGTTAGCAACAAGCCTGTCAGGTTTCAACCAGATACGCATTGAATAATCTTTCGAACCAAATGGCTGTACCTGTGCCACTCCTGGTATACGCTGTAACTGGGGGATGATATTAATCCTTGCATAGTTATTTAAGAACAGTTCGTTATACTTAACACTGTCCTCACTATATAACGCCACAAACATCAGGAAGCTACTCTGTACTTTCTGTGTAGAAAGCCCGGCTTGTAATACTTCCGGAGGCAGCTGGCTATTCGCTTTAGATACGCGGTTTTGTACGTTTACTGCCGCAATATCAGGATTCGTTCCCTGTTTGAAAAAAACGGTCAGGATGTAGCTACCATCGTTGTTGGAGTTGGAGGTCATGTACGTCATGTTCTCCACACCATTTACCGATTCTTCTATCGGGGTAGCAACTGTACGGGATATCACCTCCCCGTTGGCGCCTGGATAATTGGCTATCACCTGTACAGATGGCGGCGCAATCTCAGGAAATAAAGCCGTAGGCAAGGTGAATAAAGCCAACCCTCCCAGTATAACCAATATGATAGAAATAACCGTAGATAATACCGGCCTTTCAATAAATCGTTTTAACATAAATAACAATTATGGTTGCGGTATGTCCGCACGAGCACAAACAGTGCATGTGTGTAATAACACTGCCTGTGTCGCAATTTGAATAATGTTTTGTGTAAACGCTCTTAACACTGGCGTGCTTTCACGCTTATTATTTTAAAGCAGTGGCTTTGTTTTCAGCAAACTGTCTACAGATACCATCTGCGGCTGAATAACAACACCATCTTTTAAACCACCCATCATCATGGTAGACTGAGAAGATAATACAATCTTATCTCCCTCCTTTACGCCATCAGTAACAAAATAATAATTAGACGTTTTGCCGGAAATGGTAAGTGGTTTTGTAACGATTTTATTACTATCGGCCACGGTATAAACGAATACTTTGTCCTGCAATTCAAACGTGGCTTCCTGAGGAACTACCAATGCAGCAGCATGTAAAGTAGGTACCCTGACTTTACCAGTACTGCCACTTCTAAGCACGCCCTGCGCATTAGGGAAGCTGGCGCGTAAACTAATTGCACCAATAGTTTTGTCAAACTGACCTTCCACTATTTCAACTTTTCCTTTTTCAGGATAAACACTGCCATCTGCCAGGATTAATTCTACCGGTGGCATTCCTTTTACTTTTTCAGCAAAAGTATTACCTGGATATTTTTCCTTGAATTTGAGAAAATCTGTTTCACTGAAAGAAAAATAAATACGCATATCCTTTACTTCAGAAATAGTAGTCAATGCGCCTGTCATTCCTCTGCTAACAAGGCTTCCTGTTTTAAAGGGAATACTACCAACATAACCATCGCTGGGTGCACTAATATTGGTGAACCCAAGGTTGATACGGGCAGCTTCCACCTGGGCCTGCGCCTGGGCAACATTCGCTTTCGCAGAATTGTAACTTGCTTCGGCAGATTTTAACTGAACATCCGATACCACATTATTACTCAGTAGCGGTTTCAATTTATCAACGTTGATTTTTGCATTCTCCAATGCCGCTGTTGCAGCTTGCAGATTTGCAGTAGCAGTGTTGAGTTGCTCTACATATGGTCTTCTGTCTATCGAGAAAAGTGTTTGACCTTTTCTAACGTAAGCTCCTTCATCTACTGAAATATTCGTTAGGTAACCATCTACCTGTGGTCTTATTTCCACGTCACGTGTTCCTTCTATCGAAGCAGGAAAATCCTGGAACGTGGTAGCTGGTAATGCAACTGCTTTAATTACCGGCAACGCTGCTGGTGGCGGTGCCTCATTTTTTGCCTGTGATGTGCTACAGGCAGACAATACCGAAAGAACAAAAAAACTATAAAGTAAGCCTGCCGGCAATGTTGTTAATGTTGATTTCAATGGTTTCATTCTACATTTTTTTTGACGACTAAAAATAAAATCCCCCGTTGCGACACAGGCCAATAAAAGGCAGCCTTGCTTCGCAGCAATCCATATCAATGAAAGCAATCGGGCGTGAGAATACAGCAGACAATTGCATAGCAATACACCTGTGACGTGCATAAACTTTACGGGCACAAAGTTTATACATCGAGCGCAAAACTATCACGTACGCAGAACTATCTCAGTAATAAGTATAGTTATACGAACAAGTACAGCAATATGTTACTCCTGTAAATGAATTAATTAAGCAATTCTGAAGATGTGCGGTTTTTCCGCTAACAAATTTTCATGGCTTTCAATTTTTAAATGACGTACGGGCAGCGTCATTATTTTAATTTCACGATGCAAAAATAGAAAATTATAAATCTAAATGATTTAAATTTTTACGGGTTTAATTGTACTTTTCACGGCTTTCTCGTTGAAACACTGCTGGAGTTTGTCCGGTATGCTTCTTAAAAAATCGGTTGAAATAGGCGTCGTCCTCAAAATTCAGATGCGAGGCAATCTGCTTCACAGAGTGCTCTCCCCAATACAGTAGCCGCTTTGCTTCCAATATACGCTTCTCATCAATCACGTATTTCGCATTTCTCCCCATCAGGGCTTTTACAGTATCGTTGAGATGTCCGGGTGTCACAAATAACATTTCAGCATAATCTGAAACCTGTGGTTTTACGCGATAATGCTGATCTACCAGCACCTTAAACTGACGAGCCATATTATATTGGCTGCTTTCTACATTCAGCCAGATCTTGTCCGACTCCCTGGTAACTGGTTCGGATATACGACCACATGCTATAATAAATGCATTCAACAGGTTACGGATAATTTCTTCTCTCCGGATTCGGCTACTCTCATATTCCCGTTCTATCATACGTGCATATGAGAGTAACTCCTCCAGTTGTTCTTCATTCAAGGGAATAACCCCAGAACCAAAAATACAACGCCAGCAACTCACCACTCCCAACAACTCCGACGCAAGGAATTCTTCTGTAAAATAGATACAGATAGCCTCACAGTCTGGCGACATACGATGCAAATGCACCTGATCTGGCTCCATCAACATCACTGCGGGCGCAGTGACTTCATGCTGCCTGAAATCCACCGACTGATGAATACTACCTTTTATTATTATATCTATACTATAGCCTGTGTGTCGATGTGGTGTGGCAAATTCTTCCGCAACAGGATTAACTCCTGTCATCCTGCACATCAGGAAAGGAAAATCATCTGCACAATCTTCCAAACGATAAACGGGTATTTGCTGCGGTTTGCTGGCTACTTCCATCTTTGATCTTTTTTATTGGTTTCCCTCTTCGGTAATTTTTTCCTGGACAACCACCAGGTCACTCAACTTAACATTGATAGGGATTTTACCTAATTGTACGATCGCACGTTTATCACGGATCTCGATTAGTTTACCTACCTGCCTGTTAGTGAGGATCTTCACCTGGTCGCCTACCTGAGCATTTCCGCCCACTTCCTGGAACTTGTCCTGTACTTTCTTATCTAACTTTTCGTTGATCTGTTTCTCTCGACGGCGGAACAACAATATCTCTGCCTGCTTCATCACTTTCTCGCGGTCGTCATTCTTCTCTGCACGCTTCCATTCCACCACGATTTGTTTCAGCTTACGCTCCATATCTTTCAGATACTGCAGATCATCTTCCTTGATCTTATTCTGCAATTTCAGAAAAGTTATCTGTTGATTCTTGCGTTCCTTATCCGCCAGGATCTCATATTCTTTCTTCAGCCTTTCATTCTCCTTCAACAATTTCTGCAGATCTTTCTCTTTAACTTCTACTTTCTGCAAATCCTGTTCTGCTTTATTAAGCAGCTTATCCAGCTGAAAATGACCTTCGTCCACCAGTTTCTTGGCCCTGTTGATCAGGGATGGATGAAGCCCGATACGCTGCGCAATCGAAAACGTATAGGAGCTTCCTGGTTTGCCAACGATCAGTTTATACATCGGTAACAGGTTCTCTTCATCAAAGCCCATGGCCCCGTTGATGATACCTTTTACTTTGTTGGCCATCACTTTCAGGTTCAGATAGTGCGTGGTAACAATACCAAACGCATGTTTCTTCGCCAGTTCTTCCATGATAACCTCCGCAAAAGCACCACCCAGGTTAGGGTCAGAACCACTACCTAATTCATCGATAAAGAACAATGTTCTGCCATTGGCATTTTCCATGAAATATTTCATGTTTTTAAGATGAGAAGAGTAAGTACTCAACTCAAATTCCAATGACTGGGTATCCCCAATATGAATCATCAACTGTTTGAAGATGCCTAATTGGGAAGTTGGGTGCACCGGCACCAGCAAGCCTGCCTGCAGCATCAGCTGTATCAGTCCTACCGTTTTCAGTGTCACAGTTTTACCACCGGCATTCGGTCCGCTGATCACCAGGATATGGTTATCCTTGTCCAGCGTGATATTTACCGGGATGGTCGGCTTACTGTTTTTGCGATTATATAACAGCAATAACGGGTGATAAGCCTGTACAAGATGTACTTCTGCATGTGGCATCAGCATCGGGAAGTTACCGTCCATATCCAGTGCCAACTTAGCTTTCGCACGAATAAAGTCGTATATCCCCAATACATCATGATAACTATTCAGTAAACCACTGTAGTTGGCCAGGTTAGCGGTCAGCTGCTTGAGTATACGGTATACTTCTCTGCTTTCTTCGCGTTCCAATGCCTGTACTTCACTGTTGAGTTCAATGGTATCTTCCGGCTCCAGGAAAGTGGTTTTTCCTGTATCAGATTCACCATGGATAATACCTTTTACCTGACGTTTATATTCTGCGTAAATGGCTACCACACGGCGTCCGTTGAGGAAGGCCTCTTGCTGATCGGCAAGGTAATTCGACTTATGCAGTTTCTGCAAAATACGGTCAAATGCCTTGCGTAATTCGGTACGTTTACGGTACAGCGACATACGGATTTTGGCCAGGTCCTGGCTCGCATTGTCTCTTACCTGTCCTACCTCATCCACCACATCATCAATCAGCGCAGTGATTTTTTTCTCGTAGTACGTATCCTTGATTACTTCATGTAAACCGCTGTATTGCAGCTTACGGTCGTGGTCAAAGAATCGTGTAATGCTATGCATACTCTCCGCCAATCTGCGGATTTGTATGACTTGTTCTCCAGATAAAACAGCTCCCTGAATGGAAAGTAAGCGTAACTCCGTCTTCAGGTTCAACACAAAATCATTCGGAAAATGTTCTTGCAGAAGTGTGAGCTGTTTATATTCGTGCGCCTGTTGTAAGGCTGTTCTGACATAATCTATATGCGTATGCAGTCGGAGTTCTGAAGCCATTTGCTTACCAAGCTCCGTTTTACAGTGCTCCGAGAGAAGCTCCTGTACTTTATCAAATTCCAACTGCATTGGCGCAGATTCAGGAAAGTATTTCAATTTAATCTTCGTTTAATCATCATTAGACCATCCATCCAACATGCTGCTACTCACGTCGGTTGATAGTCTGTAAATTCATTTACAATTTCAGTTTGCTTAATAGGATAAAAGACTGCGGCAGCTGGCCCGGCAACAAACGGGTAGGGGGCATCCCTTTACATTCTTAGTCAAAAAGAATGTTAAAGTTACTGAACTTGTGGTTCTTTTGTATCATTTTACACGTAAATAAAATTTACGTTATGATTTTTGGGCCGCTATATCGTCTTACATTTATATTAGTTCATCGCCAGTAAATTTAATTTTATGCGAAAATACTTGTTATTCATTCTACTGCTTACTACGGCGCTCTCTGCCTGCGCTCAAAATAAAAAAGCTAAAACTGCTGCTAAAGAAAAAGTCAACGAAGATATGGAATTAAAAAATAATCCAAAACTGCAAACAGCAACTTTTGGTGCAGGATGTTTCTGGTGTTCGGAAGCGCAGTTCCAAACATTGGACGGTGTAGTAAAGATTGAATCCGGATTTTCCGGAGGTACAGTGCCAAATCCTTCCTACGAACAGGTCAGTGAAGGAACAACTGGCCATGCAGAAGTAATCGAAGTTACTTACGACACCACTAAAATCAGCTACGATGAGCTACTGCAGGCATTTTGGGTGAGTCACGACCCTACCCAGCTAAACCGCCAGGGAAATGATGTAGGTACCCAATATCGTTCTGTCATCTTCTATCATAATGAGGAACAAAAAGAAAAAGCAGAATATTACAAAAAGAAACTGCAGGAATCTGGCGCCTGGGATAAACCTATTGTTACCGAAATAGCCCCTTTTAAAGAATTTTATAAAGCAGAAGATTATCATCAGAATTATTATAATCAGAATGGTTCTCAGCCATATTGCTACTTTGTAATTAAGCCAAAACTGGAAAAATTTAAAAAAGTATTCGCTGAACACCTCAAGAAGCAGTAAATATTTCGGGAGTAATCCCGAAATGTTTTATTATCTTCCATATGTTATAAAAACTGATATTCCATTAATGAGCACTGTAAAAGACCTTGCCTCAACCGCATGTCCATACTGCGGCAGTAATGATGTTATTCGCGCTATACCAGAACAAAACAGCTCAGACGCCGCTATTCTCGTCTGTAATCATTGCCAGCGCGTGGTAATGCCTGGCCACTCTTCCAACGCTAGCCGTAAAGCAATCGCCGAACAAACCATCGATCTCTGTCTGTCGCACGGTATTATCCACGGTATTAAATATTATCTTACCGAAAACAACAAATTACCAGGCCGGCAAATTGATTTACTCCAGGCTAAACAGGATGTAGAAAGTCTCCTGGCTGCCAGAGGCCTTTCACATGCTGTCAAAAAGCCTAACAAAAACGGTTGTGTAGTAACACTAATCGTGCTGGTACTGGTTGTGGCATCCATCATTTACTTCTTTACCACCCACCACTAATTTCGGTAAGCGCGACTTTATTCGTATCTTCGTACTGTAATATCTTGAATTACAGAATGAATAACGGCAGATTTCCCATATCATTGCATATTCTTACCCTGCTAGCCAGGGCAGAAGGGGAATTATTGTCTTCAGATCTCATTGCCGGCAGTATCAATTGTAACCCTGTACTGGTACGTAAAGAGATCAGTAATCTACGGAACCATGGCCTAATAGAAAGCAAAGAAGGGAAAAACGGTGGCGCCACGCTCGCCAAACCAGCCGAAACCATCCTGCTCGCTGACATCTATAATGCCGTCAAACAATCTTCCCTACTCGGAAACAGCCGAAATCTGCCCAATCCGGACTGCGCAGTAGGAAAACAGATAAACCTTCATCTAGATAACCTTTATGCTGAGGTTGAAGACGCACTTATAGGTAAATTACAGCATATCTCACTGGCCGACTTCAGCCGCCAGTTTGAATAAACCTTTCCTTTCCTCAACTGTATTTATTTACAGCGGCATTTAAACTAACTGACCATGAAACTGATTTACGTTATGGACCCTTATTGTGGCTGGTGTTATGCAATGAGTGAACAAATCAATATAATGGCAACCCATTTCGCAGATCAGCTGCCACTTCATGTGCTGCCAGCTGGTATGTGGGCAGGACATAATACCCAACGCCAATCCCGGCAGCTCATCTCCCAAATAAAATCATATGATATAAAAATCGCTGAACGTAGCGGCGTAAAGTTTTCTGCAGCCTATAACCAATATCTGCAAGATCCGTCCCGCATCCTCGACAGCGAGATCCCTTCCAGAGCCATCGTCACCACCGCAAACAACTGGCCAGAACAAACCCTGGCATTTATGCATGAAATTCAATATGCCCGTTATATATTGGGAAAAGATCTGAATGATACAATTACTTATCAAGACATCGCCCTCTCCTTAAATATTTCGCCTGAGGTCTTTACCGAACAATTCAACAGCGCCGCCACCAAAGCGAAAACAAAAGAGACTTTTGCGCTGGCAGATAAATATGCCCACAACTACCCCACCTTACTTCTGCTCCGCAATGGTAAAACAACCATCATCGACCAGGGGTATACGCAGGCATCTCTCCTGATAAAAACAATAGAACATAAGCTGCATGCCGCTTATAATATACACCTGAACTAAGGTCGCCTGCACAACGTTATTATTTCATATAAAGAGAAATATAACGCATGGATTTACACGATCTGAAAAATATCAGCGATAGTTTTATTAATACAGACGAAATGCCGGTGATGTTCATCGGACATGGAAATCCCATGAATGGCATTAGTGACAATGCTTTCACAAAAGCGTTGGGGAATATGAGCAAATCACTACCTATGACACCCCACGCCATCCTGGTAATTTCTGCACACTGGCTCACAAACGGTACACATGTACTGGTATCGATACAACCTAAAACAATTCATGATTTCGGTGGATTCCCGGAAGCCTTGTACCAGGTACAATATCCAGCGCCCGGCGCACCTGAACTAGCCATAGAAACGGGTAAACTTATTACCAGCACCACCGTCGTGGAAGATAATCACTGGGGCCTGGATCATGGCGCCTGGACTATATTAAGGCATATGTATCCTGCAGCGGATATACCTGTATACCAGTTAAGTATCGACTATCATCAACCACCAGAATATCATTATAAACTAGCAGCAGAGCTGAAAGCCTTACGTAAAAAAGGAGTACTGATCATTGGCAGTGGAAATATCGTTCATAATCTTTATGAGATTGTCTTTTCGCTGCATGCTAAGCCCTTCGACTGGGCCATTAGTTTTGATGAAACGGTGAAAAAGAAATTACAGCAAGGCGCCTTTGATGACCTTATTCACTATCAGCGCCTTGGCCAGGAGGCAGCATTATCCATTCCTACCAATGATCATTATCTGCCAATGATATATACACTTGGTTTGATAAATAAAGGAGAAGATATCCGTTTTACTTACGAAGAAATCCAAAATGCCAGCATCAGTATGAGATGCTTCGAAACGGTATAACCCTAATCACTCCAACGTCTTCAAACTCTTTGCTGGATTTGCCAGTGCTGATTTCCAGGCATAAAAACTGACCGTCAACAAAGCCAGCAATAATACTGATACCGCGGTGATAATAAATACGCCCAATCCCGGCTCAATATGATATGCAAAGTGCTGCAACCAACTATTCATCATCCACACAGACACCGGCACGGCTATCAAAATGGCCACCACAAGGAGTTTCAGATAATCTTGTGAGAGTAACCCTACAATACTGAAAGTAGAAGCACCCAAAACTTTACGTACACCAATTTCTTTTATACGCTGCGAAGCCATAAATGCTGCGAGTCCTAATAAACCCAGGCAAGCAATAAATAATGCCAGCATCGTAAATATCATGAAAAGCTTTTCCTGCCTCCGTTCCGCTACATATTGCTTCGCGAAATTCTGATCCAGGAAAGCATAAGAGAAATCATGTTCTTTATCGAAATCTTTAAATACACTTTCTATGTGTTTCAATGCACCTGGGATATCATCTTTACTGATCTTTACATAGATATTGTCTTCCATCGTTTGCTGTGGCGCCATTTCCAACACTAGTGGCGCTATTTTATGCTGGAGAGAATATGTATGAAAATCTTTTACCACACCTATTACATAGCATGTCACCCGTGTGCCTTTGTTATCAATTTTCAGTTCTACTCTTTTACCTAAAGGGTCTTTCCAGCCCATTTTCTGAACCAGGGTTTCATTTACGATAACAGTATTATATCTATCAGCATTACCTGTATCAGAAAAATTCCTGCCGCTGGCCATTTTGATATCCATTGTTTTCACAAAGTCTGCATCCACAAATAAATTCTGTGCAAGCAAGCTAGCTTCGGATATTTTGCCATCTTTTTCAAAAAAATATCCGTGAGAGCCTATATCATTTGCACCCATAGGATTACTGGCAGCAGCAACGTTAAGCACCAGCTTATTATTCAAGAGTTGTTGCTTGATGGCTGGAATGCGATATCGGGAAGCTTCTGAAGGCAGATGAAAGGACAATGTCTGATCAGCATTAAATCCTAAATTGGTATGCATCACATATTGCAACTGGCGGTATGCTACTACGGCACTTGCAGCTAGCATGATAGCAGCGCTGAACTGAAATATAACCAGTCCTTTTCTGAAGATACCATGAGAACGACTGCCAGTAAAGCCTTTCAGTGAAGTCACCGGTCTGAAGCCAGATATTACTAATGCCGGATATAATCCTGCTAATAGACTGGTAGCAAAAATGATTGATATGATAGCTAGCCATGACTTCATGACGCCAAAATCCCAAAGTGTAAAAATGGTTCCCGTGATTTCGTTAAAATATGGTAATGACAACCACACGATACCGATTGCGATGATACCAGCTACAGTTACCATCACCAGTGATTCTGCGAGGAACATGCCGGCAACCTGCCATCTGAAAGACCCCAGGACTTTCCGCAGACCAACTTCTTTCATGCGCAAGGTTGCTCTGGCTGTTGCCAGGTTCATATAATTGATGCAGGCAATAAGCAAAATCAATATGGCAGCGGAAAGGAAGATATATACATAGGTGATATTTCCATTGGGACCTAATTCATAATCCAGGTTTGAATGCAGATGAATGTCGTGAAGCGGTTGTAATAGCATGTGGTAACTAACGCCATCGCCCATATGATCTTTAAGATAGCGATCATAAAATCCGCCCAGCTTCGTTTCAAGGGTATGTACAGCGGCTCCTTGCTTCAGGAGGAGATAGGTATACAGATTGAAATTTTGCCAGCCGTCAGCGTCAAATCCAGCGGGCAAGGGCCTCACCGCTTGGAATTGTATATGCGAATTGCCAGGCAGATCTTCGATAACGCCCGTAATACGACAAACATTTGGGGCTCCCGCGATGATCGTTTTTCCTATTGCATTATCAGGAGTCCCAAAAAGTTTGACAGCTGTTTCACGCGTGATCACCATTGCATCTGGTGTAGTAAGCGCATCGGCAGCAGTGCCAGCAATAAAGCGATACTTAAAAATTTGGAAGAAGTCCGGATCTGTGAAAAATACCGCAGGTAGCTCAAATCTTTTGTTGTTCACTTCAAAGGTTCCTCCCCCATCAGACAAAACACGGGTCATCGATTCTACTTCCTCATAATCACGCTGCAACACAGGCCCAAAGGGCGCGGAGGTAACCGCTACATTCATATTACCTCCAGACCAACTGACAGTATTTACCGCACGGTAGATACGTTGTTGCTCCGGAAGAAAATTTTCATAGCTCGTTTCATGCTGTACATATAGTAATAACAACCAACAAGCAGCCAGGCCAACAGCCAGACCAGCAATATTGATCAGCGTAAACAGCTTATATCTTGTAAGATTACGCCAGGCGATGGTGATGTAGTTGCGAAACATGGGGATGTTATTTTTATATCTATCCTATTACATCCGTTATGCCAGCTTCTTCTCTATTTAAAATCAAACCTAAGAACATACAAACAAAAAATTATATGTTCATTTTAGAACAATACCTGTACGATTATAAGCGATCAGACTTCAGAAATTCACCTTCCTGCTGTACCACCTGGTTTTCGATATTCGCTGTAATGGATTTCAGCATATCTGCTTTCATCTCTTCAGTCATTCTACTAAAGCCAAACATCTTAGCGATAAATGGCAGCGTAGCTTCTGGCTGGATGGCGATGGCATTACGGACAACTTTTTCCAGCGCCACGCCTACTTCTTCTACAGCAATATAATTCACTTTGCGGGCGGAGGCAGGCAGTTCACTACGGTCACGCACCAACGGAGATGGCAAATCTACATGCCATAAAAACTGTCCTTTTATTTTGATACGCTTGCCTGCGTCAGCATGGCGCACCGCATGTCGCAATACTTCTCGAATACGAGGACCAACGCGGGTAACGCCTGCTGCTTCCACCATTCTGCGCGCTACCTCATCGAAGTGAACAGGACTTTCTACCTCTACCACCTGTTGAATCCAGCTACATAATAAGCCAATAGGCGCCTGATGTAATTCCTGTTCCTTGATGTCTTCCGGCAGCGTGGCTACTTTATAAAGAAATGTTTCTTCTTCTTCAATAGCTACCGCTTCACGTTCCATCTCTAAGTCTTGCAGCACAACCTCTTCTTCTTTATCAGCCGAAACCCTTGCCTGCTTGGCTTCTTCAATGACTTGTATCAGTCTTGCCAATTCTGCTTCCGGATGATGGAACCAATCAGTACTCCATATGCGATGGATACGCCATCCCATATTTTCGAGTACTTGCTGGCGTAATCTATCTCTATCCCGCGCTGACCTTGCGCTGTGATAGGCAGCACCATCGCATTCTATGCCCAGCAAATATCTGCCTGGATGCATAGGGTCTACAATGGCGAGATCGATATAAAAACCTTTGGCGCCTACCTGTTTACGTACGGTATAACCGCTGGCCGTCAGCATGGCTGCTACATTTTCTTCAAAGGGGCTATCGGCTGGCTTTGATGTTTCTTCTGTGTAATTCAGGCGGCCATACTGTGCGAAATACAGAAAGTTCTTCAGCGCCTTAATACCAAAGCTTTGTGTCCTGTTCAGGTCTATGTCATCAGCGCTGATATTAGTAAATACTTCACAGCGGAATTTAGCACGGGTAATCAATACATTGAGACGTCGTTCACCCCCTTCATTGTTCAGTGGTCCGAAAGACATAGCCACATAACCTTCTTCTGTACGACCATAACCTATTGAGATATAGATTACATCACGTTCATCGCCCTGTACGTTTTCCAGGTTTTTTATGAAGAATGGTTCGTCCGCGTGGCTGCTGAAGAAACCTTCCAGTTCAGGATGCGCTTTTCTCTTCAACTCAATTGCATCACTGATTGCCTGCCGTTGGGAGGTACTGAACGCTACTACGCCCAGACTTTGTTTAGAACAGCTTTTCGCATGTTCGATAACGGCTTCGGCTACACGTTCTGCTTCTTTTGGATTGGTACGTGTATTTCCTCTGTCGTAATATGTTTCAGGAAGATGATGAAACACAAGCCCTGCTTTATCTTTTGTACCTGGTCCCGGGAATATCACCAGTTTATTATCATAAAACTCGTGGTTAGACAAGGTAATTAGGGATTCGTGGCGGCTTCGGTAATGCCAGCGGAGCATACGTTGTGGCGCGCCCTGTGCATCACAGAGTCCCAGTATACTTTGCATATCCGCGGTTACGTTTTCCTCATCATCATTGTCTTTATTCAGTGTATCGAAGAAGGAAGTTGGTGGCAACTGTTTGGTATCACCTACAACGACCAATTGCTTACCACGTAAGATGGCCCCCAATGCGTCTACCGGGCGTACCTGGCTGGCCTCATCGAAAATCACCAGGTCAAAGTCTACCGCATCTGGCGGCAGAAAATTCGCAATAGACATTGGGCTCATCATGAATACAGGTTTAATGGCCTGTATTGCCCAGCCTGCCGCCTGCATCAGCTTGCGGATAGGCATATGTCTTGCTTTTTTATTAAACTCTGTTTTGAGAATATTTACCTGACCGCCAGCATCTGCTTTAGGCATCTGTTCCCAATGCTGTAAAGCTGCGCGCACGCGGTTGTATTGCAGCTGCAACATGTCCAGGCGTTGGAATTGCTTCACGAGCTCTTCATGAGAAGACCTGCTAAAGCGCCTGAGTTCAGGCTTCGTTTTCACGGCTTCGCTGATCAAATGTTCGTACCAGCTACGCAGTAATGCGGTTTTCAGCCATTTTCCGGCTTCGGGCCATTCCAGGGAAGCGTTGATGAGACAGTCCAGGCTTTCCTGTGTAGCCGTTGCCGTTATATTATTCCAGGAGATAAGATATTTTATCTCAGGAAGTTTTTGTAACCAGGTATTCAATTGTTCCAATTGCCTAGCCAGGAGCTTATCCACCGAGCTTGCCGGCATTGCGAGCGCCTGAAGCATTTCTTGTTGCTGGGAGGCAGCCTGCTGCAGTCTTTGACGCAAAACTGCTTCATCTTTAAGTGCTAGCACAGGATCTGCCTGGCGGGAAAGACAATCAAGAATTTCTTTACTCAGTGTGCCTGCATCTATTCGTTTATGTATTTCCGTTAGATAGGCCGTTGCATTTTCCAGCAGTTCCCAGTTGGATTTCAATCTATCCCAACGACTACCAAACAAGGTTTCAGCCAGGGTATTATCATTCTTTACGATGGATTCCAGTCTGCGGAACACCATGATATCGTCTACATATTGTAGGCGAAGGGTGTTATCATCTGGCAATCCTTGTTTGCACAAGGCCCCTAATCTCTTCTTACTTCTACGGTAGCTGCCGATGAGGAACTTATACCATTTCTCACCATGGGCCAGCAGGTCTTGTCGAACCTCCAGCAGGTCCTGTTCCCAGGCTTCGGGAATTAATATATCCTGATAAGATTGCTGTAATGCTACTGCTGCCTGTCCGGCTTGCAACAATTCATGAATCGCCGATTCCTGGTGAATCCAGCCAGAATTAGCGGCCTTCATGCCTTTAATATCGGGTTGAGCTGCTATTACCTGGCAGATGTCTGCCTGTTGTGCAATCGCCACTTCACTTTGAGGGGCTGATAACTGAAGATGGTTAGCGACTTCAGTTGAGTCCTGTATCAGTGACTGGACTGCCAGTATGCTTCGTTGTAAAATATCTTTTACACGGTCTTGTTCATGTGGCAGCAGGCTATGGAGCTGCGATCCATAGAACGGTGATGCCGCTGGTATACCAATTTCATTGAGACAGGCTTGTATACGTTCAGCTAGTGCAGTGGCTTTATTGGCGGCCGACATATCCCAGTTGCTGATATCGGGAATGGATATACGGGGAAGATCGACCTCTTTAATTTGTTCTTTGAGTTGCAGCAGATTACCTATAACTTGCTGCGAAGTAAGGCCACTGTTTTGCACCTGCGTATTGATACCGATACAATAATCATTTAGTTCTGCTCTGGTTTTTTCCAGGAGTTCTAACTCTGTCTGCAGTTTGCCAGCAGTAGGTTTGCCTAGTTCCAGTACTTTTTTCAGTTCCTGGTGCAGGGTCTTCTTATTTGCTTTATGACTATGTAGTTCAAGGCAGGCTTCTCCGAGATAAATATTATCCAGCCTACGTTTTACGACTTCCAATGCCGCCAGTTTTTCCGCTACGAAAAGAACTTTTTTCCCTCTACCGATGGCATCAGCGATGATATTGGTGATGGTCTGTGATTTACCGGTTCCTGGAGGGCCCTGGATTACGAGGTTGCGCCCTTCCTGAACGGCCAACATGGCCAGGATTTGGGAGCTATCTGCATCTACGACCTGAAACAGGTTATTCGCGTTGGTTTCCGTATCGATGAAACTCTCTTCGGATATTTCCGAAGGTTCATGCGTGAAGCCGTTGCCAAAGAGGCTACTAATGACCGGGTGTTCTTCAGGTGATTGTCCTTCGGGCCAATTGGCGGCATCCAGATCATTATAGATCATGAATTTCCCAAAGGAGAAGAATCCCAGTTCAACGGCATCAGGAATTACTTCCCATCTTTCAAAATCTGCGACGGCTGCTGCAACGCTTTGTAGGTAAGCATTTATATCAACATCTTCGGTATCAGGCAGTTCTGGTATGCTAATACCAAAATCTGTCTTCATTTTCGCTTGAAGGGAGATATTCTCTCCAACTTCTTCCAGCGTATATTTTAATCGAAACCTTTCACCTACGTTGCTACGATCCAGTGATACCGGGATTAGTATTAGTGGTGCTAGTCTTGCCTCCTGGCTGCTATCACTTTCATACCACTGGAGCATTCCCAGGGCGATATAAAGGATATTAACCCCTTGTTCTTCAAGATTTGTTCTTGCAGCATAGTAGGTATTCAGCAGTTTATGCTGAAGGGTAGCATTATTTTCGTTAGTTTGAAGTTTCGTATCAGTGTAGCCATCTTTCAGGGCTGCTGTGGTAGCCTCTGTAGGAGGTTCCGGTGGCAGTTCCTGTTGCGCTAATTCCTTAGCTGTCCTGCCGCTGAAGGTCATACTTTTGCCTTCTTTTACGAGCAGATTATAGATGGCAGCGGATTGCTCTTGCACAATATGCAATCCTTTACCTGTGGGTAACTTGTAATTTAACAAAGGATTTCTGAGGCCCAGATCCAGTAATTCTTTACGGGAAGCTTCGAGCCTGGCTAATATACTTCCGGTCATAACAGCAGTGAGAAACTGTAAATTTAAAGTTTATTTCCTAAAACGCTGAAGGATATACGGGAAGTATGTAGGTAATCTCAATGAATGGTAAAAATTAGTTTATTTCCCATCGAAAATCAGTTGTTCCCGAACAGTTTGTTGGCCTTTGGGCGCCAGTTATTCTAAATTTAATAGCCGATATAAGAGAATAGTGATACACAGGATCCATCATTTTCCTCCTGATACGTTTGGTTAAATGCGTAATAATGATTTTTTCGAATATTCGAGGTAAATAAAACATAGGTTCAATTATTTAGGCTGCAAAAGAAACTCACAGACAAGGAATACCGCCTTACTAAAAACAACCAGGAAAAATGAGACCGAAAAATAAAATTTCATTTCATTGTATATTAGCTCCAAATCTTTCATGGCGTTTCCCATCATCACCATTTAATAGGCCCAAACATAAGCAGCAAAACGCTTCTCAGTTATATCAATGACAAATTCAGGATTATAAAATGATTTCATGGGTAACAAACCTATTTCATGGGCATAATGCCAATAAGAGAAAGCGCTACATTTTCTGCTTATATCTTATCGGTTCATCATCTCCCAATGGATAATATTTATACTCATCAAAATCTTCTACAGTAAATCCGGCTTCTTCATATTCTGGCCAGAGTACGATCCATGGCTCGCAGATACGCCAGGTATCAGTAAACCTTATTGGACGCTGATCATACTTACTCGTCTTATTTCCCATCCCCCTTAATAAATTCATCCGCCAGGTAAGCGAATAATGATGCCTTGGATTAAGCATATTCTTTTTTATCTTCTTCGTGAGGTAATTCCGTAATGGTTTTTCAATAATCCTGGTTATAAGATCCATCTTACAAATTTTTAAAATTGTTCAAAAAACAGACTGAGCAAAAATGCCGCACTACCTATAACTCCTGTCACAAATGAGTACAAATAGTATTTACCTTTTCTCTTTACTATATTTTCAATATCCATTGTTATATATGACAGTTCAGTGATGTAGCTTTCTAATAGCACAGCGTCTATTTCCTGCGTTAAAGGAATCTCACAGCCAATAACCTTTTGATGCAATTCCTTTTTACAGAAGTAATGGTAATTGACAGGATTCGGCAACAACGTATCTGTTTCAGGAAATACCATCGAAATAGCAAATAAAATAGAAGCAAAAAAGGATATAACAAAAATGATAAACAACAGGAAAACAGTAACTGGTAAATGCTTCCCCTGTAGGACGTCTCTGGTAATTGGTACAGCAGAAATAGTCAAGGCAGAATAAATAATCATTAATGTGGAAATATTCTTCACCAGGAGCTGATAGGCCGCTACATACTCCGCAAATCGCTTCTCCGTGACCTCAATGATATAATCCTTGTTATAAAATGATTTCATGGGGAACAAACTTTAGTGTTTCAAAAGTAGGTACTCTTTTTATTTCAACCTTATCCAGTTTGTTCAACAGATGAATGATCTGTTCATTATTATTCGTGGAAAATTGTAATTAAAATAATCGTATACTCACGATAATTGATGACCGAATTATCCAGGCCTTGTACACTATCCAAATCATTTGAAATATTAACCCAAACTAATTATTGCCAAAATTGTAACTTTCCAATAAACGAATACAACATGAATGCATATCCTGATGAAATAACAAACTTCCATCAAACACTTGACAGCCTTAAAGGAATCAACGACGTTTGCAGCGGAATAGATAACCTGGAAGATGTAAAAAGCACAAACCTAAATGATCCCGCATATGCCCACCTTCCTATAGCTACTCTGATAAGAACCAAAGGTGGCCTCCCCAATGAAGTAATGCTTCAGTTCGAATTCACCATCGACAAATCACCCGAAAGCCTCCTGTCCCTGGAATTTATCTCCTGGTTTATCCGCGACCAGGCACGAGGTAGCAACCCAATGCAACTACGTACTTTTGCATTGCCTCCGCAGACACCCAATGGCACTCAGTTAGGACAAACACTTAAATTTCATATCGATCTGTTTATTGAAAATGCACCAGATTCGTTACAACCTATATTAGACCAGATAGCCACTATAAATAATACACTAACAACCTTTATCCGATTATATAATATACCAACTAAAAACTAACCCAATACCGTGAAGAAACTATTTACCCTGGCAGGTTCGATGCTATTTACAATTATCTCTATTGCACAAACGAAAATTACCGTCACCTATAATTATAGCGGCACTGTCAGCAAATATCCATTTGAAATGCAACTGCGTATTCCCCGCTCCACTGATACGTTGGAAGGAGAATATTTCTATCTGAAAAGTGGCATCGGTGCTAAATTAGACCTGCATGGAATTAAAAAATCCACCGACTCACTCCTGCTCACTGAAACAAATTTTCGGATACGCGATACAAATGATAAATTCCTCGTTACCGGATATTTTCAACTAAAAGGATCTGATACCATTTCCGGAACCTGGAAAAATGAAAAAACCGGCGCCATACTTCCTGTTGCCCTTCGCATGCGCGAAAAAATAAACTCATTTCTCCCAGATAACTATAACTTCAAAATAAAAACCTCTAAAGGCAACATGAAAGATGCCGGTATGCATGATCGTGCATACACAAAAATAAATCAACTGGATATCTACTTCCAGCAAAAACTTATTCAGACAATAGCCGGCCTTGATGAATGCCTGAGTGACAACCTGCCAGAAGTAATAATGGAAGACCTCAATTTCGACGGATACCTCGATTTGAAAGTGCCCATCTACTTCCCTGAACGAACCAAATACGATGGTTCATTCTTATACTTTATCTTTAATAAATCAACCGGCAAATTTGATAAAAACCAGCAATTAATTGATCTGGAATACCTCACCTTCGATCCGGTTAAAAAAGAGGTATACCGCTACGATGAAGGATCTGATGGCTTTATCACCAACTACTACAAATGGAAAGACGGTAAAGTCTATTTAGCCAGAACAGAAAAAGAAAACTAATTTCTTCCTCCACATAACGCCATTAAAATATCAAACTATGTTACAGCTATACAAGGAAAGCTTATGGAAACAATTTGGTGCAAGTATTGACATGCTCACCAATGCTATCAACGCCTATCCCGAAAACATTTGGGAAAAAGAGAAAAAGTTTTTCTATATCTCCTATCATGTTGCCATTTTCCTGGATTACTACCTGCAAATTCCGGCAGCGCCACTTTCCTCACCGCTTCCTTTCACACTTAGTGACGTAATTCCTGTAGATGGCATCGACGATATCGTTCCTGACAGTATATACACCAAGACCGAAATACTTACATACCTACAAACCAGTAGACAAAAATGCCATGACCTCATCATGCATATGACAGAAACAGATTTTGCCCAGCAATGGGTTGAAATAGATGGCAATAAGGTGATGCCGGTACTGGAACTACTATTTTATAATATGCGCCATGTTCAGCATCACGCGGCACAACTCAATATGCTACTCAGAAAACAGACAGGTGATGCGCCAAACTGGGTCAGGGCTGCCAGGGAATGATACTATTCTCCCCATTCATACCGATAATTTCGATGGTCATTGAATAAGCAATAGGAATTTAATAAATTAGAGTAGCTATTGAAAATAGCCCAAGGATTCCACCATCGAAAAGTGAACAAATGAAAAGAAGAAAGTTTCTCCGGCAATCCAGTCTGGCAGCTGCTGGATTGCTAACCTTGCAACTCCCGCGCATAGGCTTTGCCCGGCAGCCATACCATGGGGTTTTGAACCCAGTCCATAACATCCCTGCCATCAAAAATATTGATCCTGCCTGGTTACAAACTCTCTATAAAAGAGGGCATCCTACCACCTACAGTAAACAGCAAAACGAATTACAATATATCGGGATGCCCGCCGGTGGACTTCATACAGGCACTGTCTACATGGGAGGCGATGGAAGGCTATGGCTATGGGGTATCTATAACGATGAAAGAGAAGGTGTTGATCCTAAAACACTATCCTGGTATGACGGTCATACTGAAAGGACCATCCGCAACCGCGATGGCGCCAGCTATCTGGAGCCTGCAATTGCCGCAAATAAAAGAGTACTGGAACAAGGATTTGCCATACAGATCAAACAAGGCACTCATACATGGCTAAAAGAATTAAAAGAAGAAGACTGGCAACAAGTCACCTTTGAAGCCACCTATCCTACTGCTCTCATTCGTTTTAGCGACCCAAACTGCCCGGTAGATGTAATCATGCATGCAGGAGGATTATTCATTCCACTAGATGCAGACAATAGTGCCCTGCCTGCAACTATTTTTGATATCAATATCCAAAATAAAACCACAGAAGCACTCGATGTCAATATCTGTGGCTGGTTCGAAAATGGGGCCAGAAAAATGACCGCAAAACCCAGCGAAGGCATCAAACGTAATACAGTCCTGGCTTCTAAAACTGGAATCCTCTCTACTTTTCAATATGCAACAGGCGTTCCTAATCACCCAGATGATGGTTCTACCTGCATTACCTGCATCGGTGACAACATCATCATGAATACGAATGCAGATATATGGCCCGTTACAAACAGACTTTTTTCTTCCGAAAATAAAACAACAGATAAACCGGCGGATGAAATATTAGTTGCTGCTATAAGTACTGCCACTACTACAATTGAGGCTAACAAAGCACTTCAGATACAATATGCATTGACCTGGCATTTTAACCATCCCCTTAAATCAATCAGTAAAGTTAAAGATGCCCAGGAAGGTTACTATTATGGCAGCAGATTTCAGAACGCCGGAGAAGTAGCAACGTATATACATCAGCATTTCAACACACTTTGGAGTAACACCTTATTATGGAAGGAAACATTTTATGATTCCACCTTACCTTTCTGGTTCCTGGAAAGAACTTTTCTTAACATAGGCACTCTCGCCACTGCCAATACCTATCGTTTTAAATCCGGCCGCTTCTGGGGCTGGGAAGGGGTCAACTCCTGTGCAGGTACCTGCACGCACGTCTGGCAATACGCGCAAACAGTTGGCCGAATTTTTCCATCACTGGAAAGAGATACCCGCCAACATACGGATCTGGGAATTGCCATGGATAAAAATGGCGGAATCATATTTCGCGCAGAATATGAAAACAGACCTGCTATAGATGGCCAGGCTGGTACCATTCTACGCATTTATCGGGAGCATCTGATGAACGCCGACAATAGCTTTCTGGCAGCCAACTGGACACAGATAAAAAAAACGGTAATATTCATGCTGGCGCAAGACAAAAACAACGACGGCATGACAGATACACCAATGGAAAATACACTGGATGCTGTGTGGGAAGGCGAAATATCATGGATTGTTGGACTTTGCATCGCTGCTGCCAAAGCTGCACAGCTAATGGCCGAAGAAATGAAGGACAGTGCTTTTGCAAAACAATGCAAAGAATATGCTGACAACGGCGGAACTAATATGTCTAAATACCTCTTTAACGGTGAATATTTTATTCATCGCCCGGATGCCGTGCAAGGCCGCAAGAAATTAGGCAGTTACAATACTTGTCATATCGACCAGGTATATGGTCAGAGCTGGGCATGGCAGGTAGGTCTTGGGAGATTGTGGGATAAAGAACAAACTTTGGCGGCACTCCGCGCACTCTGGAAATATAATTTCACTACCAACGTTGGGCCATATATCAAAACACATATCGGTGGCCGGCCGTATGCATTGGATGGAGAAGCTGGCATGATCATGAACACCAACCCACACAATGAAGCTAACCCTTATGGAGAAGATGTCACCTGGCAGTTAGGTTATTTTCATGAATGCATGTCTGGATTCGAACACCAGGTCGCCAGTCATATGATGGCAGAAGGGATGACAGATGAAGCACTGATTCTTACCAGGGCTATACATGACAGATATCATGGTGCTAAACGCAACCCATTCAATGAAATTGAATGCAGTGATCACTATGCTCGCGCAATGGCCAGCTATGGTACTTTCATTACCGCCTGTGGTTATGAATATCATGGGCCCAAAGGCATACTGAAATTCAAGCCCGCCTTCAGTGGTAATGATTTTCGCGCACCTTTCACCACAGCTGAAGGATGGGGTACTTTCTCTCAGCTGCTTGCCAAAGACAAAGCCAAACATACTGTTGCCCTGAAATACGGCGTTTTAAAATTGAATACGCTTAACCTGGATACCAGCACAGTTAATACAATAAAGCAGGTCAATGTAAAAATAGACAACAGGGAAATAAATGTTTCCTGGAAACAACACGAGCAGCAACTGATCATTCATTTCCCTGCAGCTATTCAATTGGCCGTCAATGAAGTATTGACGGTAGCATCAGCGAGTTAATTTTATCGGTGAGATAGGAAATAATTAATAGTGAAAACACTATTAATTATTTCCTAACAACTTCTTCTTTTGTTGATTATACTCTTCCTGTGTAAGCACACCATCGTCCAGCAGCTTTTTTAGCTTTGTTAATTCATCTGCAACACTAACAGCTGGCTTATTGTCTACCGTGGCAGTCAGGCCTTTTCCTTTGGGCTTATATTCATCAGGAACGGTTAGTTCGCCCGTAGCAATTGCATTCTCCACATCAATTTCATAATTCCGCATTGCCCATCCAAATTTTGCATAGTAGACATATCCATGCTTTCTATCGCCTCTTGCTTCTATCGCTTTAATTTTGAACACTAATCCTGATTGACTGCGAGGCAATGCATTTGCCTGGTTGGCAAGCCCCTGATAACCTGAAGTAGAATGATAAGCGAAGAAAGAAGCGGCGTTAACTCTTATGAATTTAAAATCACCATCTGGCATGGAACCTACGCCCATTTTCACTTCCTGACCTCTGGCCAATGTAAATCCAGAAGTAGTAAACAATGTGTCATTCTCTATCTTGGGTAATAGAGAACCACCATCCTGCGCATAACCGGCAACAGCAATCATTGAACAGCAACAGACAAAAAACAAGTTTCTTTTCATATTCAAATTGGAGTTTAAGGGAAACAATTTCTATGGTTAATTAAAAGTGTACGTATTGAATTCAAAACAGCACATACATCCAGCCTTTTCAGCCAGTGTAATAGCAGAGAATTAATTGCTTGAGGAGATGCTTGGGTTGGAGTAAAAAAAAGACGCAATTAGTAAATTGCGTCTTTGAATTTTGTGTCCCGGATTGGATTCGAACCAATGACCTACTGCTTAGAAGGCAATATAGCCAGCATACCGATGACACATCAAACTGCTAAAGATCTTTTTAAAAGTTATTTTTATTTATAATACAAATACATTATTGCTTTTAATGCCAACTTTTATATCAACCTTCTTTTTTCTGCTGTAACTCTTGCTCAACAAGCATTACAGGTATTTTCAAAGTATCAATAACAGAAGGTTGTTCTACCTGTTTTAGAATCATCTCATTAGATAATCCAAACAGCCAATTCAAATCAACAGAATATAATTCCGCTGCTCCTAATATCATTTCTTTGGTGAAGCCTTGTGAACCATCTCTGTATCTTGTCAAGTTGTTACGACCGGCACCAATTTTTGTTAGATAGTCTCGTATGTTTTTTTTTCTTTACCCGTCGAAACAAGCCAGTCTCCAAGCTGCAGTATACGTTGATCTGAGATGAACATTTTCTTACTCATAAATTAATTTATTTGAATCTGGCACCCCCCTGTGTAGCTGCTTGGGTTCCCTGTACCCTTACGTATTGTACCTGATTCTGCTATTACTGTACCATCCAACTTTTTTATGCGCAGCTTCCATTGGTCAGAGTTAGGGTGTTGAGCATCCAAGAAAGCACCGGCTCCTTTTTTTACATAGGCGTGAATACTATATTCACCAGGTCCATTGATCTTCCAATCAGTCATGCCCGTGCGCGTTGTCGCATTGGCGTCGGTGTAGCTTACTGAATCAAACGGATCATGTGCATTAGAAGATACTTCATAGATTATCTCAACTAAGGCTGGAGTAGCGTCCTTCTTACCACATGATAAGCTTAAAAGAAAAAAAAAGAGTACAGATAATTTTTTCATTGGGGATACAGTTTATATAAAGGAAAATGGTCTATAACTGATTTATCTTGAATATTTTATGCATCTAATCTTATAAACTATCAAAACACCTTTTATTTCTGTTCATTTTGTTCAGTCTATTCATTTTTGTTCAGGTTTTCTTGTGGATTTTGTACGCATCTTATTTGCGTACTTCAATTTTAAATATCAACCTTCTTTTTCTGCTGTAACTCTTGCTCAACAAGCATTACAGCCATTTTCAAAGTATCAATAACAGAAGGTTGTTCTACCTGTTTTAGAATCATCTGAGTAGACAATCCAAACAGCCAATTCAGATCAACACCATATAACTCAGCAACCCTTAACATCATTTCCTTCGTGAAGCCCTGTGAACCATCTCTATATCTTGTCAAGTTATTACGGCCGGCACCTATCCTCGTCAGAAAATCACGTATGTTTTTTTCTTTACCTGTTGATACAAGCCAATCCCCAAGCTGCAGTATTCGCTGATCTGAGATGAACATTTTCTTACTCATAGTTAGTTTATTTGTGCCTGGCATCCTCCTGTATAGGCACTTGGGTTCCCCGTACCCTTACGTATTGTACCGGACTCGGCTATTACAGTACCATCTAACTTTTTAATGCGCAGCTTCCATTGATCTGAATTTGGATGCTGTGCTTGTAAAAAAGCACCTGCTCCTTTCTTTACAAATCCATGTCGTTTGAAGGTCCCTGATTCGGACAAACTCCATTTGACAAATCCATCGGGGGTATTAGCTTTGATATCATTATAGGACACATAATCAAATGCCACATTGGTATGAGATTCCACTTCGAATATTACTTCAACATTATTACTCGATTTATCATCATTTGACTTGCTACAGGATAAGAAAATGAAAAAAAAACTGATAACATATAATTTTTTCATGGGGATATAGTTTAATTAGTAGGAATGGCTGATAACGTTTTAATCTTGAATACTTTATAACTCACATGCGTACACCCATCAATTTATAAATGTGAAACTCTGTTCATTTTGTTCATTCCGTTCAGTTTTGTTCAGATTTGTTGGTGGATTTTGTACGCACCTTATTTGCGTACTTGCAGAGTAAATTCGTCAAGAGTTGAAAATGTATAACTGTTAACCAAATTATCCGTATACCCAAACGTCATTGTCATGAAAAAGAAGAAAAAACGCCACAATAAACCCAAAAAGATTAAGGTGTTAGACGTCCATGCCTTAGATCAGCTAAAATTTTTATACTATCAGTCTTTAGTTCGTCAAGAATTCTCTCATAAACGTCATCCAGGGTCCCAGGAGCCTTCTTAACATCTATTTCGTAACTAGCTAAGAACATTGCAAATTTTCTTTCTAGGGCAACTATTTTAGCTCTCTCCCAATTTAAAGGATCATCTTGCTGAAACGGATTCTTGATTTCCGCAACATTCTTTCCTTTTTTTGTTTTACGTGATGCCAGATAGGCTATTTTATATTCTTCTGGCATCATCTCCTTTTCCACTAGATCATGCATCGGGATCTTAAAGAACTCTGAGAACTTTTGTAACAATTCTACTGGAACACTTCGCCCTTGTTCATATTTTACTAGTGAAGGTCTCGGAATCTTGAGTTTATCAGCCAGTTGTTCTTGCGTCAACCCCCTCTGCTGACGCAGCCAAACTAAATTCCTGTTAATTATTTGCTGCTCCATTTAAATAAATTTCAATGTTCCTTTTGTTCTTTTTGTAAAGATCTAAATTTTACAATTTGTTCCATTTGTTACAAAAGTTCCCATACATTTGTACTGTTGATGCAAAATTATAGCCTAAGTTTTAAACTATAAATAGTAAATGTACGCAAAAGTTACAAATGTTATTCCGAGGAAAAGCAAGCAGGAGAAACTCCAGGAACGGGCAGCCGCTAAGGAGGAATTAGCAAAAGTAATTGAGCACGGTGATGTAATGGAGATATACAACCAAATGAACATACTTGCAGAAAAGGATAGATCCCTTAAGAGAATATCTTACTGGACTGTATACCATACTTTAAAGATAGACTCTTCTACGTGGTCACCTCGGGTTATTGAATATGCACGATTATATACTGCTGAGAAATTGAAACGCAATGAAGAACGGGCCTCTCAGGAATGAAAAAAATATTATCAATGCAATACAACAGAGGACAGAGTACATAAAGACACTCCTCGCATTGATTGAAAAAGAGACTTCACTTTTAGTAGCTGACGGGGAGCGTTTTTACGCTTCCTCCTCATCTACCAAAGAAAAGCCAAATGATCTCTCAGATGAAGCACGGCAACGCTTGACAGATAAGCGTTTGAGTAAAATAAAATTCACTTGACCCTTAAACGTATTCTTTATGGAAACATATATCAGCTTCTTACTTTGGATACAGAAATTCATTTTCATGCCTGCTTTAGCAGCTGCTGCTATATACTTATTAAGATTGCTTGTACCTATTTTTTTTAGAGATGTATGCTGCAAAACAGTATCCATTGGGGTTAGTATATCCCGGCGCTACTCTTGGCGCCGGCTTTTAAATCGAAAATTAAACTCAAAATATAAGAATAAGTGTGTGTATAAAGACTCTGAAGCAGTTGACTATCACCCATTTATTTAGGCCATATCAGAAAAAAACCATTTCATAATCTTTTGGGGTTAACAACAACAGAAAAACTTCCGGCGGATTGTCTCTACTCTCTGCCTTCAATTTGAAAACAAAACAACAATATGGAAAACGAAGAGATAGAAGTGATAGACGAAGAACCAGAGCCAGAAGACGAAGAGTCTTACCGGCAATGGCAACGCAAACAGCGTGTAGAAAAAGACCTTGAGAAGAGACAAGAGCGGTCGCAGTACTACGATTAACACACAGGTTTAGGAGCAATGGCAAACCGGCTGACTCCAAATCAGCAATTCCAGGTTCGACCCCTGGCACCTGTGCCAAACAACGCTTTTTTCATAATTCACTAACCAGCTGCGATTTGCGGCATGCCACTGTCATGCCTATACGTAGCTTAAAACGAAAAGCATATGCATATACGTGATCCTGGTAACTGGCCTGACTTTCCGATAGAATCGGAATTTGACTAAACACTTATTAGGGAATGTCAAGTTTGGGCTGGCGGCGATCCTTGGGCGTTTCGACCGTCAGCTTTTCAAAGATCATTATGAGTAGAAACAAACAGTACGAACTGATTACAGGTATCGTCTACATAATTCGCCTGCTGGCTCTTATCGCCTTCATAATGGCAATACTTCGAGCATGTAATCAATTCTCTCATCAATAAAAAAGGGCACCGGCGGCTACCGGTACCCATGGCAAAAAGCCAATCAGTAATTGACTTCAAAAACAAAAATATGGAAAATAATCAACTCACCACAAAACAACAGCTGCAGGTATTACTGGATAATGCCACCTTCATTGGTACTGTCATTGAGAATATTTTGGTATCCGAGCGATTCATCGAGTTATACCAGGTTGTTAATGGTATCCGTCACCGTAGGACAGCAGAAGCCTTCTATGAAACAGAAAAATACCATTTCCTAAAGCTAGTGCAAGGTAATGACAACTTACAACAATGTACAAAGTTGTCTTTGTACGGCGTATTCATGGATGTCGCTGTGTCTGGGCTATCCTTCGACCCTACAATGAAGCATGTTTATATTGTTCCATACAACGTAAATAGCGGTACCAAAAATGAGCCAGTTTGGGAAAAGCGTGCCAGTTTACAAATTTCTGGTTATGGGGAACTACTTCTGCGGACTCTCCAAGGACAGGTTAAGTATACAGACAGCCCTGTGGTTGTGTATGAAGGCGATCACTTCAAATATGGCAACATGAACGGGCAATCCATCCTTGAACATGTGGCCACGATTCCGCGTACTTCCAATAATATTATTGCTGCATATATCCGCATAGTTCGACACGATGATACTGCAGACTATAAGGTAATGGCCCGTGAAGATATCGATCGATTAAAGAAATTCAGCAAAGACCCTAACAGCAAGGCCTGGACTGATGGCTTTCACGGGATGGTTGAAGCTAAGATTATTAAGCATGCATTCAAAAACTATCCGAAAGTCCGAGTTGGAGAATTCACCAAACTTTCCAGCGATATCGTTGATGCGGAGCCAACTCCTGAAATGGGTTTCGATTACGGCCTTGGCCAAGATCCAGTAAAGGATATGCAACGCCTTCCAGAAGCAACTGGGTCCTATGTACCTGCATATGTGGTAACACCAGCCGAAAAGCTACCGGCTTCACATAAAGCTGATCCTGTCAATGACTTCATAAACAGTGAAAGTACAAAACCGGATTACGTTGCCGCTCCTACTCCGACCAACTCTGCACTGGATTTCTAATCACTAACCTCAAAAGCATATCATGATGGAAACTACAAACGAAATTCAAGTCTACGAAAACGCCGTTGAAACTTTCAGGGGCGGTAGTGCAGTGCTGGCCGGCAACCAAGCAATCGTATCAAGAGCATTGGCCGCCGGTCAAAGTCTACTTGCCAGTATTAAGGACAATGGTGGTAAACTCGATAAAGAGCTGGACGAACTGTCCAATCATTATCTGGCGAAGGTTAACACCCGTAAAAAAGAACTGGATGAAGCCAGAAAGCCGATTACACAGCTAATGGATATGCTGAAGAAGATGTTTACTTGTGAAGAAGCTAAGCTGGATATTACTGCTGCTGGTACCATACCCTACCAGATACAACAATACCGCAATGCTTATGCAAAGGAATTGGCGGAAGCAGAAAGGAAGCGCCAGCTGGAGGCAGATCGACGCGCGACTATTGCCAGAGAGGAGGTGGCTTTGCGTGCAGAAATTGAAAAGCAGCTTAGCGACTATTTTAATAACCACCTGCTATCAATTAAGCAGCAGATGCATTCCGCATTCTCCACAATTACCTTAGAGGATTACGATAAGCGTGCTGATGGCCTTCGTAGCATGCAACCAGCTTACAAGAAGGATCATTATGAATCCTTCACACCAACTGTAACCTTGCGGTTACTCACTACCGAAAAATACCAGGAGATTCTTGGATCAGTTCATACCGCTGTTAAGCGCGACCAACTTGCCGCTGAGTATACAGCACAGGTTGGTGAACTACAGCGCTACTTAGTTGACCGCCTTCCATCAAAGAAAGCTGAACTGGAAGCCATGGCCACCGCCGCAACTGAAGAATTGGAACGTATGGAAAAGGAACGACAAGAACGTGAGGCAGCTGAGAAGCAAAAGATTGAGGCAGATGCTGCAGCGGCACAGCAAAAGGCTGAACAAGAAATCGCCCTGCAAAAATCGGCTGACGAAACGGTTGTGATGTTCGATCAGGCAGCTGCTGTAGCTGAATCATCGCCGGCATCAAAATCTCGACAAGGTTTTGAAATTACGGTTTCCCATGCTGCTGGATACGTACAGATCTTTCAGCACTGGTTTGAGAATGAGGGAAAGAATATCCCCCTGGATAAAATGGGCAACACTAAGCTGGACCAGATGAAGGCCTGGTGCGAGAAACATGCACATAAAACAGGAGAAATCATTTCCTCTCAGTACCTCCGTTATGAACCTACTTATAAAGCTGTAAACCGCAAATAGATGAAGGATCCATACTATGGCCGTCCAGAGGTCAGCAACAGCGATTTATCGGAGATCAAAAAGTACTGGCAACCACAACAAGTCACCTATGATCTTGAACAGGCCTATAAGTTCGGTACTCTCATCGACTGCATGATCACAGAGCCAGATAAGATTGACTATTTCCAGTATACCTGCGCCGGTGTCCAGTATACATCTGCAGATTTCATCCGTGCGGAGTCAATGAAGAAAGCATTCTATCGGGATCCTCTCTGTGTGGCAATGGCCAATCAGTCCCAGTATCAGAAGGTTAGCATAAGGAAGAACTTCCCCATTATGTACGGGGGCTTTGTGTTCACCTTGGATGTTAGATGCAAATGGGATCTATTCATTGATAATTGTATGGTTCCTTCCGGGGATATCAAGTCCACCACCGCCACTACTCAAAAGCAGTTCGAGGCAGCTGTAAGATACTTTGATTATGACCGGCAACGCGCTTGGTACATGGATATAGAAGGTAGGGATAAAGATATTCTGATCGGTATCAGCAAAGTGAATTACAAAGTCTTTAAAGTGCCGATCGTTCGCGGCAGTGAACTGTACTTATCCGGACGTGAAAAATATGAAGAACTCGCATTCAAATACTGGTACCTCTTCGGAGATGTACATAATATCAGAAGAGCAGCGTAGCGCTTTCAGTAGTTCCATCATATATGCAAACAAAGGCGAACCTCTGACGATGGTAGCCGATCATGTCGATGTATGGATTGTGTAGGATCGTCACGGGAATCGCTTTCCAGTCAACACCAAGTACATTATTAACCTTCAAAAAATCAATACAGTTAAATGGGAAAACAAAACAAACAACCTATAGCTGAAGTATCTGTTCACCAGCCATCACAGAGAGTACTAGACAGGCTACTTCACTATGAAGAAGCATCTTTTGAGCATAAGGATATTGAAATCAAATCCGGTAATCTGAAAGATGGCATGTTCTGTCATTATAGCTATGAGCATACTGTTCAGGCGAATACCACTAATAACCTTTCCTGTAAATCACAGGTGCCTGTTCATGAAGATTTGATTGCTGCATTCAAACTTTTCAACGTTCACTTGGCTGTAATCTGTGAAGAGATTAATCCAGATGATATTCCAGCTATAGATAATCTACCTAAGTTAGATACAAAGCTGACTTATGAAGATCCGGCACAGGATCCCCTAGCTAAAATGCTTGACTGTTTCAGTGTATCATCTTTCCGTATCGCTGCCAACGGCGAAAATGAAGGCGTTATATTGTCTGGACTCAAACGCCTTTCTACTGGTGAATATGTCAAGCTGGAAACTCCAGTCACTAAATTTCAATCTGATTATGCCTTCACCCATGAATTGAGACTGGCAGTATTTGATGTATTAACCGAAATCGAAGAGTACATGAAGGGCAAACAAGCCCCTCCACGCCAGACAGAGCTTGACTTTGAAACACAGGAATCTGACATTAACGACGAAGCATTTTAAACTATGCAGAAAATTGGACAGCCAACAATTGAGATTTCAACATTACCAGAGCTTCAGTATGAACTGCCATTAAAGGCCACTTTAAGGCCTTACCAGGAACAGGGTATTGCTAGAGGCATGGAACTGCGTCGGGTAATGATAGGCGACGAACAAGGACTTGGTAAAACTTTACAGAGCATCGGCACCGTCGTTGGCATTGAGGCTGCATTAAAGCAAAATGCTTTCCCGTGCTTAGTGATTTGTCCATCCTCAACCAAAATCAACTGGAAACGAGAGTGGGAAAAATTTAGTAACAAGAAGGCAATGGTGCTGGATGACAAGTCAAAAAACACCTGGCACCAGTATTGGAATATTGGAATGATTGATGTTTTCATTGTTAACTATGAAAGCCTAAAGAAATTCTTTGTACTCAGTATGCCTGAAGTTAAGAAAGGCCAACCCTTCCGCAGCACAGATATTCAGATGAAGTCCACGATTGACCTTTTCAAATCGGTCATCGTGGATGAGTCTCAACGGTGTAAAGACGCTACCACTCTTCAAAGTAAACTGGTTCTTCGTATCTGTCACCAAAAAGAAAACGTCATATGCCTATCAGGTACACCAGTGGTAAATAAGCCGGCAGATCTATTCCCTCAACTGGCCATTATGGGTCATGCTGGAACATTTGGTGGCAAAAAACACTTCCTGGACCGGTATTGTGAAGGTGGACGTGGTGCTAACAATCTGAAAGAATTAAACTTTCTACTCAATAAGCATTGTTTTTTCCGTCGTGAAAAAAAGGATGTAGCGAAGGATCTACCTGAAAAAACCAGGCGGGGAATTATATGCGACATTACCAATCGAGATGAGTATGATAGAATGCGAGTAAATGCGGAAAGAGAGCTGGCTGCCATGGGATTATCATTGGAGGATATAAAAAGCTTTAAAAATGCTGAAGCCATTCAATTGGTAATGAAGTTGATGGCTATATCAGCCAAAGGCAAGATTGAAGCAGCCAAGGAATATATTGACTCAGTTGTTGAATGTGGTGAAAAGATAATCGTTTTCTGTCGTACTATAGAAACAGTTTCTACACTAAAGAAAATTTACCCAAAAGCAGTAACAGTTACAGGATCAGATGATATGCAAACTAGACAGAAGCATATTGACTCCTTTCAGAATGATCCTAATTGCCTGGTTATAATCGTCAACCACAAAGCTGGCGGCGTAGGAATAACTCTAACTGCCGCCAGCCGCGAAGTTTTCGTTGAATGGCCATGGACCTACTCGGATTGTGTTCAATGTGAGGATAGAGCGCATCGTATTGGTCAAAAAAACAATGTTGATGTAGCATACCTCATTGGAAAAGACACTGTGGACGAGGATCGTTATGAAGCTGTAATGGAGAAGATGCATATTGGCAACACTATCACCGGCGCTACTGACAGAATGGAAATGGAAATGATTGACAAAACTTCTAACCTATTCAATTCTTAGCATATGGATACAGAACTTGACATTTTAAAGAAAAAGTTTTCTCGACTGCTGGAGCTTACCCGCAAAACTCGCGGACATCAGAAAGAATATTTTAAATACCGTGCAAAATCTGATCTGGAAAAAGCCAAAATCTGGGAACGCCAACTGGATCAGTTTATCAAAGATGAAGTGATCATCATGCAAAACAAACAACAGGATTTATTTAAATAACTATGGCAAGAATTGCAGAACCAGGAATATCCTATTATGCCATGAAGGTGGCTCACATTCGTGATCCTAAGGTTCGGCTTATCATCAATGAATTTGGAGAGAAAGGTTACTGGATCTGGCAGTGTATCCTTGCCAGCGCATACGAAAATAAAGGGTATTACTTCGATTTAAAAGATAGAGAGGCTATGGAATTATTTGCCACAGAGGTTTGCAGAACGCGGGTGTCTGTGGTGGACGAAGTTATCACCGGGTTGATCCGCCGTTCCCTATTCGATAAGGGGGTAGCTGATACGTTCGGAGTTCTTTCCAGCAAAGCCATGCAAGAAGTATATATCGACGCAACAGCGGAGCGCCGTCGTAAAGGTACCAAGGTTGAGATTATCAGTGACTATTTCTTACTCTCTGTCGATGAAAAAAGATCCTGGAATAATGTGGTTTTCACAGAAGAAAGTAGAGCAAAAACAATTGTTCCGCGGAACAATTCAAATAATCCGCGGAACAATGATATAAATCCGCGGAACTATCCGCAAAGTAAAGAAGAGAAAAGTAAAGAAGAAAAAACTAAAGGCAAAAAGCCTTCGGCACCAGAGGTGCCGGCAGATAGTACTGTTTTGAGTTTGGAACAACAGTACAAGCTGGTTGATAACAACAGCAAGGAACTGGTTTTCCGCTTCATCAGAGATAACAACCCTCAGTTTATCCAGCCTTATGTTGATTTCTGGAATCTTTTCGCCAAAGAGTACGACGTACCTGCGGTTACTACCATCAACAAAGCCAGGAAGAAACATTTCTCGGTGCGGATAAAAGAAGACCAGTTTGAGCTAGTGGAGATTATCCGAAAGGCAAAGACCTCTCAGTTCCTGCTCACCAGCAAATGGTTTACGTTCGACTGGCTGATTAAAAATGATTTAAACTACCTGAAAGTATTGGAGGGCCACTATGACAACAAGCAACAACAGATATCAGAACAGGCCGCAAACACAACCTACGCGGCAGAAAGGGCAAGAATTGAGGAGAGGACGCGATCACTATCACAACGATGATTCGCCATCGCTTTCACTGGGTTTTCTGCCACCACAGCAAACTTCTATGGAAAAAGCAATTTTAGGCGCTATCCTGTTGGAAAAAGATGCATTTGATACTGTATCTGAAATACTCAGACCTGAAGCCTTCTACGTAGAAGCTCACAGCAAGATCTTTGCCTGTATGCAGGCAATGGCTGGTAATGTGCCACTGGATATCATGACCTTAATGGAGGCGATGAAAAAACGCGGAGAGCTGGAATCCATCGGCGGTCCTTTTGTACTTATGGAGCTTACCAATGATGTTGTGTCATCCGCTAACATTGAGGCCCATGCCCGTATAGTGCAGCAAAAGTATATGCAGCGTGAATTGATTCGCATTTCTGGTGAAATTCTTAAAGATGCATATCGCGACACCACGGATATTTTTGATCTATTGGATGCCGCTGAAACTAAACTGATGGCGATTACCTCCAACATACATAAGGGAGTAATGAAGACTGCCCAACAGCTTTATGACAAGGAACTGAAAGAGCTGCAGTTGCGTATGGACATCAAAGAAGAAATCACTGGCGTACCATCTGGATTTACTGCCTTAGACTCCCTTACTTATGGTTGGCAACCTACTGACCTGATCATCATCGCAGCGCGTCCTTCTGTTGGTAAAACGGCATTTGCTCTGAGCCTGGCACGAAATGCGGCATTGAATCCTATCAAACCAACTGGTGTTGCTTTATTTATGTTGGAAATGTCCAATACGCAGGTAATGCAACGACTGATTTCAGCTGAGTCTGAAATACCACTGGATTCAATTCGTCGAGGCAAAACCAACTTGGGAGAATTGAGGGAGCTAGCTGAAAAATGTGAATCAACTCTAAGGCAGGCACCTATGTTTCTGGATGATACTCCCGCACTCAACATTTTCGAATTACGTGCGAAATGTCGTCGCTTGGTGCTGAAGTATAACGTAGGAATCATTATCATCGACTACCTGCAACTAATGTCTGGTACTGGTGACAGGACAGGCAACAGAGAACAGGAGATATCAAAAATTTCCAGAGACCTCAAAGCCCTCGCCAAAGAACTGCGGGTACCAGTAATAGCTTTATCGCAGCTTTCGCGAGATGTTGAAAAGCGTGGTGCAGGTATACCAATGCTTTCCGATCTCCGTGAATCCGGGGCCATAGAGCAGGACGCTGACATGGTAATGTTTCTTTATCGTCCGGATTACCAGAAAGAACCCCATGAAATAGACCCATCTATCCGTGGTGATGTAAACTTAAAAATAGCAAAACACCGCAATGGTCAACTGGATACCATTGCCCTCAAATCCAAACTATCCATCCAGAAATTTTACGACATCGATCCATTACCTGGACCAATGTCAGCGCCAAAGCTTATTCCACTAAAGGAGGCGAAAGCCAGGTATGAACCGCCAGCAATGGAAGATGACGAGGACGAATTACCTTTTTAAAACTTAACATCATGAAAGAACGACCAATATTATTCAGCACGGACATGGTGCGGGCCCTTCTCGCTGGAAAGAAAACGCAAACTAGAAGACTTACTGGGTTGGAACTGATGAATGAAGCGCCTAACTCCTGGGCAAGTATTGGCATTAAGTCAGATAATGGTATACTTAAACAGGTATTCTTCAAGAATGGCAAATACACTGCTGTTAAATGTCCTTATGGTGAACCTGGTGATATTCTATGGGTGCGGGAACGTTTTGCACGATATGAAAAAGTTCCGATGTATGGCTCCATTTCAGGTTACCTATATGCTGATGGTACTCAGAATTACCCATCAGACGCATTGGTTCTTCCTGGGAATGGATATATACCATATGCAGTTAAATGGAGACCGTCCATCCATATGCCAAAAGAAGCTGCCCGTATCTACCTACAGGTGACAGATAGAAGAGTAGATCGTATACAAGATATCATTGAGAATGATGCAATTGCCGAAGGTATTAATGAAGTAATGGGTGGTTATCAAAATTACACTGCATTGTATCGAGACGCACTCAATCCTATCCACTCATTTAAATCACTTATTGAAAAAATACATGGCAAGGAACTATGGCTGCAAAATCCATGGGTATGGGTGGTATCCTTCCGCATGCTTTCAACTACCGGCAAACCTGATAAATTCCCGCTGTTATGCGAGGTGTTATAAAGCTATACCTGAATAATCGCTTCAAAACATTGGAGAGCTACAAATCTACCTCTCACCGTCGTGATATCATTGGTAGATGGATAGAAGACTTCCGGTTGTATCAGAAAAAACATTACATCACAATTATTCCAGATGAAAGCACCACGAATGACTTTACAACAGTTAAAACAGACAAAGGTCGCCACCATCAACCAGGATATAATAACAGCCTTACAGCAGCCAGGGAAAAAGAAGCAGAAAATACCTGTGGGAGACTGCAAACAAGTACAGTGGATGTGGGAGCAGCTGGCCATCTGGTCACGCCTGACAGGCATAGAAGTCATAAAGGAGTATAGGTTCCATCCAGTTCGGAAATTTCGTTTCGATTTTGCCGTACCTGATCTGAAAATCGGTATCGAATATGAAGGGCTCATGTCTGAAAAGTCTGGCCATACCACCCTCACCGGCTATACGAAGGATACAGAAAAATACAATCTGGCTGCTGCTGAGGGTTGGCGTGCTATCCGGTTTACCGTAAAGAATTATATACAAGTTATTGAACAGTTAGAAAAATTGATATCCGATGAGCGAAATAAGAATATGTAGTGTATCAGGAGGAAAGGATTCTACTGCATTGTACTGTCTTATGGTAGAATATTATGGCCATGATTTTGTGCCTGTCTTCGCTGACACTGGAAACGAACATCCTGTTACCTTAAACTACATAAAGAATCTTCATATCATGGCCGATGGGCCAGAAGTGAAGATTGTCAATGCAGACTTCAGCGAGAAATTAAGAGACAAGAAACTGAATCCATCAGGGAACACGTTCTTAGACTTAATGCTGTGGAAAGGCCGCGCTCCAAGCTCTAAAGCTCAGTTCTGCACTGAATGGCTTAAACTATGGCCGCTTAGTCAATTCCTGTGGCAGTATAGTAATGATCATCGACCAATAGTAATGCATATTGGCATTCGTGCAGGAGAAAGCGTAAGTAGAGCTAAGCGACAGCCATTTGCATGGAATAACTATTTCTCCTGTATGGAAGTTCTACCGATGCTGTATTCTTCGGAAAAGGAAGTATTTGATTTGCTAAAAGAAAAAGGTGTGCCTCCGAATCCTCTTTATACAATCGGTGGTATGAACAGAGTTGGTTGTTATCCCTGTATTCATGCCAATAAGAGTCAGCTGCGACGGCTGGAAAGCTGGGCTTGGGAAAAGCTGGAATACTGGGAAAATAAATTGGGCAGCTCCTGGTTTCCTTCTGGGATATTACCAGGTAGACCACCAGGAGAAATACCCCGAATCGCTGATGTACGCGAATGGTCGAAAACCCTTCGCGGTGGAATAAAATACGACCTGTTTGCCACCACAGACCAACGCGATGTACCTTCTTGTATGGGTACATGGGGCATATGTGAATAATTATTACACTTAAAAACTCATAGAAGATGTATAGACCAACAGCTAAAGGATACTTCTCTGGATGTGGAGGCATGGAAATAGGTCTGATGCAGGCAGGTATCCGCATGATTCAGTCCATGGACCTCGACAAAGAGGCTACCACATGCATGACGCAGAACCAGCATTATTTCAGCCATACTGTTCTTACAGCAGACATTAAGGATCTGACTGTGAAGGAACAACCGAAAACAGATATCATCGTAGGAACTTACCCATGTACCAAATATAGCACTGCTGCAGATATAAATGGTACACGCACAGGAGATGATTTGTTTCTTCATTTTTTCCGGCACATTGCTATAGAGCAACCGGAAGTCTATATTGTAGAAAACGTGCCAGGCATGAGAAAGTTCCCCGTAGTTATGGAAGCTATGACTCAGCTGCCAGATTACTTTTTGAATATCTTCTGTCCTGTTAATGCTAGCAAATGGTTACCACAACACAGGAAGCGTCTGATACTGGTAGGTACGCGAAGGCCATGCTTTCTTTCTGAGCCGGCACAAACAATCACACCAAGTATAATGGATATTCTGGAGCCAGAACCTAACATCATCTTGCCAGATTATGTCGTTTCTAGGATTCGCGGAGATTACAGAGATAAGCCAATAATTGTGGATCCTGATGATCCACAAGCCATTGCACCAACATGTGTTGCCCACTACTCAAAAGACCAGGGTACAAGGATGATAGTTGATAGACGCTCTCCTTATGGGTTACGTCCATTTACTATCAGAGAGTATGCACGATTGCAAGGATTTCCAGACGACTTCTACTTTCCAGAAAAATTGAGTTCTTACAGATTAATTGGGAATGCGGTCGCTGTGCCAATGGGCCGTTGGATAGGTCAGGAAGCAATGAAATATTTTAATTAATATCCTCCATTTTCTGCATAATGCTCTAGGCCGATTGTCTGTGGATAAGTTACAGGTATAGAAAACTTAATCCTAGATACAACATTATGATCACTGGCCTTTTCCAATGAACCACCTGCCATAAAAATTGAGGCTATAGAAAGTTTGCCATCTACCTCTTTCTTATCAGAGTTAGACACAGTAACAGCTATGTCAAATTCTATATTATTTGATTGCCTAGTAGTATAATCGGTATTGTTTATTGAGCCTGGATGGTTTTTTTCTCTAATTTCCTTCTGAGCCTCTGCAATCCCTTGGAATATTTCTAATAATGAAGCCTTGACGAAGTCTTTTACGTCCATAAGTTTTTTTTCAAATATAACAAATTTTAACCGGCCAGGCGGTACCTGGTGGTAAACAAAATGAAAGCAGAAGAAGCAAGAAAATTAGCTCTTGAATTGGAAAGTGAAACATCCAGATACAATGATGTTATTGCTAAAATTAAAACCTTGGCAGAAAATGGTCATTTCAGATTGATAACCCCATATCCTGGTAGAGATGTCATCGACAGACTTTGCAAAGATGGATACTTATGTTTCGATGGAGCTCCGACAATTAGTAACCATGCTGTTATTTCCTGGTAAAATTTTAAACCCAAATCAGTTAGGTGATATCTGGAATTTAAAGATAGGCAAGTAAGTAAAGAAAAGTTCTGATATCACCTGAGATGAAGAATCGAATGATGATAAATAGTTACGGTTTCCCGTAAAATATTTCCCAATAATTAAAGTCAATTACACCAAAAATAATTATGAAAAAGATTGTAAGGTGGTTGTCCTCCAAAACTGGCGTAGAGACTGAGATCAAAGCGCAGGAAAGGGCAAGAATCATGAACAGCCTGATGTCGGTATCCAATAGGTATTACAGCAGTGTAAAATATCGCCCCGTATCGCAAATGATGTACTTTATAAGTCAAAGCCTGGAGATTGATCCAGAAACAGGTGAGATTGTTTTAGCCAAGGTTATGGAAACGCTCCTTTCATCAGATTAAAAAATCAAATCTTTGAAGCATTATTTAATCAATTAATATCTTAGGATAAACTTTGAGATAAATTTTAGTCTTGCACAATCTTTAGGATAAAATACAGTGTGATATTATAGATAATAGCATAATATTATTATCATTTGGATTTTTGTTGAATTTATCCGTACCTTTGCAGCCATAACACAAAAAAACGATTCTCAAAGTGAAAATAATATTCTCAAAATGAATATGTTATGTTTATTTTGAGCAATAAATACAAAATTTAATTTGTATTCTTCCAAATTATGATTAATTTTTGGCCATATTATTTTCACTATTGCAGTAAAGTGTTCATGCCTGGTTTGTTTTGTTGTATCTAAATCTTATTCTATGGTCTAATAGAATTACAAAGTGTTGGCACAATTCCGTACACACAAATAATATTATTTACATACTGAAAATAAAAAAGCCCTGGTTGTTGAAGCAACCAGGGCTGGAAAGCCATAAATAAAGCTTCCTTAGTTGGAATGGTGAAAAAAACTAATGATGAATTTTACCAAGTTGAAGATTGGCAAAATCACCTTTGTTAAAACCTCCCAGGCGACCTTTAAAAGGTTGCGATTTTTCAAATCCTGTATGTGGGTTTTATTTTCCACAACAGTATGATCTACAAGAGGCCTTCTGACAACACTCTTTTTAGATCTGTCTTTCTTGGGGTGTTTTTTCTGTTTTTTTCTCATTTATTGATCAGGACTTTAGATGTCCTTTCTCTTTGACCCGGATAGCAAAGCCATCCGGGTTTTTTAATCTTATTTAAACAGAATCTACTTGTCAATGATCTTCTCATCAGAATTTCCGCTCCTGAATATTGCGTCGGCGCAACAGTCGTGCACATGATATACAAATACGTATAAATACATATTTATAATCGCACGCACCTGATGTGCCTTTCCTAAGAAATTTTAGGGATTTATACTGATTCGTTAGACATGCAGGAGGTTAACCTAGCAAAACGAACAGTGCAAAACGAAGGTACGGTGATTTGCTCGAATTCACAAAATCCGCCTACTACTTTCGCAATAGCGCTAACATCTATATAAATATCATCATTTGTATTTCCATCATAAACACATGATTAGATTAGAAATGACAACATATGCAATTTTTATATACTTTAAATAAAAGGTTCACTTCGAACAATTTAATGATATATAGAACCAAATATGATTGTATATTAATTTAGTATTACATATTGATATTTATAAATATAAATCTAATCCTACCCATTCTTTCAACCCCTTCCAGATCCACTTCATTTCATATTTATTTTGCAAATGTAAAATGAATTTATCTTCAGACATATTTTAGTTTCCAACAGGTGTTGAAAAAGTGTGTGAGTATTATCAAACAATAGAATGGCAAAGGCTTTGAGCTGATTTTAGGTTTCGTAAACCTAATTTTTTGAGGTTACAATTATACTTCTAAATATTATTATATTTCAACATGCAATGTTTCTAAACATTTGAAAATCAACAACAAAAGAAGTAATGCCATATTTATTCCGAAGTGTGAATAACTGTGCATAGCTGTTGGCATCTACCATGAAAAAGACAAATTCGTACATAAAAAAAGCGCCATCAGCTCGTGACGGCGCTTACTTGAGGGTTGTTACCGGTAAACTAACCTGGCATTTTGGGGATTACCTGTAAATTTCCACCTGCTGATGGTTCATGGTCGCAGACAAGAATATGGCAACGGCTATATTTGTCTGACATTATCCGCATCAGATAAGATTCTTCGCTCTCTTTAACAGAATCGGCGTGGTGGTAATAAAAAACATACCTGTTAACCAGGATCATATTAAAGGCTTGAGGTGGTGGTACATCCTTCAGATACTGCAATTTGTACTCAGATACCTCAACAGCCCTCTCCCCTTTTTTCATAGGCTGTGTATTACTTGGGCTGAGGATAACACTGGATATGTTTGCAGTGTCGCTTTCCCGTAATGATACATTCAATTCAGTACTGTTTGCCTTCGGCATCCACAGGCAGTATAAACATACTACTACAACTAACATGGCTGATACTACCATTGAGAACCGGCTGATGAAGATATTCATAGAATGATGAGTTTAATCAAAGGCCACCCAGTGGCTAATCCAGGTGGCCGTAGGTATAAAATGGATATGGCTATGCTTGGGAAGGTAATTGTACAGTAAAGGAAATCGTGTTTTGGTGAGTGGTTGCCTCTATCCTACCGTTGATTTGTGAGCATAACCTTCGACACGTCGCGAGCCCTATACCATATCCAGGAATGGAATTATCGAGTCGGACGTAAGGCTTAAATATCATGTCCAGGTATTCTTCAGGCATGTTCACACAGCTGTTCGTTAACGTTATTGCCAGCTGATCGTCGATCGTCCGAACATTCGCAATAATAGTACTTGCCTCGGGGCTGTATTTAACAGCGTTAGTAATCAGATTTTCCAGCACCAAATCCAGCCTGGCCGAATCAGTGCAGATATGCACACTATCAGGAATCATTAGTTCAGATTCAAAGTGGCGGCCAGTTCTTTGGGCAAGGATTTCATATGAGTGAAGGCGTTTCTTAATGTAGGTACGGACAGGGATATCCTCCATTTCAATCTTCTCAGATTCAACCTGGGAAAATTGATAGATTGTTTTACTTAGTCTTTGCAGTGTCTGAATGCGGAACTGAATGTTATCAACAAATTCCAGGACACTGGCAGGGTCATCCCGTTGCACCAGCTCATTCAGCGTAATTATCGAATTAAAATTTGAAAGTAAATCGTGGCTCCAGGATGCCATCATAAAAAGTAGCTGGTCCGTAGTGACCGCAGGGGCAACTGTTTGGGTTTCAGATGCTACCAATGGAAGACAATCTTGCTGCATTCGGTTCTGTTTTTGAGGTGTATTAATAGAACCGCGCATAAAAAAAATAGTGCGCGGGACTCAATCCTTCACGCTATAGGCCGCTAAACCACCAAGCGATATAGAAAAGAGCCCGCGCACAATATGTTACGCGGGCCTCGTCGCTGGATGACTCGTAGCTCGTGGTTTAGCGGCCTCGCTACATAGTCACCGGCAACGATGCCGATGCAATTCAATCAACAGAATTTGCAAAGATAAACGAATATAATGCTTTTTTACAAAATCAAGTCGATCGACTGGATTTTAAGAAGCGTGGTTCACTGATTTTTAAAGGTGGACGAAAAAAAGCAAATATTACGACGAATAGGAGTCACTATCCAAGCTATCCGCAAAGGAAAAGGGATGACTCAAGTAGACCTTGAAATCGCTACCGGTATTGCGAATCAGGACATCTCTGCTATTGAAAGAGGGCTGGTTGATCTACATTTTATTACCCTCGCTAGAATCGCCAAAGGTTTAAAAGTTCAGGTAAGTGACCTGTACTATATCGATTACTCAGAAGACGGAGATACTAAATAATTTAGTATTTTTGTTTCATGGACGTAAAATTGGGTGATATCTTTGCAGTTGTTGCAGGTAATTGTTGTTATCTTGAGGCAATCTATTATAACGGTGAAATGGTTTTAAAAAGCCTTATTCAACGAAGTACCCCACCGTTTCCTACACCGTCTGATTTCCGCCCTGATGACCTGGTTTTCAAAGGTAACTGCTATAAAAATCCTGAACTTCGCGAACTGTATAAGTGTGTAATGGAGGTTAACAAGTGGATCCATTACCAGCAGTACTTTAAAATTCCTCAAACAGCTCTATATAAGCAAGCTTTAGAAGTCTGGGAATCAAATGTTCGAAAAATTCCCGATGGTAGCCCATTAAAGTCTGAGTACTATTACTATTTAAGAATGAAAAAATTGTGATTTCCTACCGATGTCTTACGGCAGTGCTATTGAATTGCCAAAAAACACTTAATTAAAGTTGATTTACTTTTTTTAAGTAAATTTGTTCAAAATGGCACAATGGCACGGATAAAAAAAGGGGAAAGACGCACCACTGAACAAATCCAGGAAGCTTTTCTTAAAGCCTTCGAAGACACCGGTAATATTACCCTTGCCTGCAAAAAAGCCCGATTACCTCGTCGAACCTTCTATAATTGGCTTTCATCAGCTGATACCAATAAATCCTTCCTCACTTCATTTGAAAATTCGCGAATAATGGCCATAGGTGGCCTGGAGGATGAGGCGCACCGGCGTGCAGTTACCGGATTGAAAAAAGGTATTTACTACAAAGGGGAGCGTATTGCCTGGGAGACTGAATATTCCGATACTTTACTGATAGTTCTGCTAAAAGCTCATGCACCAGAGAGGTATAAAGACCGTACATCTGCGGAGATCTCTGGTCCAAATGGTACTCCAATACAGCAGGAAGTAGTTACTCGAGTAATTTTTGAAGATTATGGTAGTAGAAAAGACTCTACGATTTAATCGGATTTTCCAACCTGTATTTTCTACTAAAGCCCGCTATATACATATTTGGGGAGGCCGCGCCGCTGGACGCTCCCACTTCGCTACCAGATACTTTCTGCTTCTTATAACCCAGCAACAGTATTTCCGTGGCGCATTCCTGCGAAATGTGTTCGGTGATATCCGGGATTCATTATTTCAGGACTTCAAAGACAGAATTGAAGAAAGTGATTACAACGAGGATGATTTTGTAATCAATGAAACGAAGATGACGATCCTCTACAAACCCACTGGCAATACAATCATCTCCAAAGGATTCAAAAAAACCTCGGGTAATCGCTCTGCAAAACTCAAATCCCTTGCAGGTTTGACACATGTTTTGTGTGAGGAGGCCGACGAAAATGAAGAAAAAGAGGTGAACAAACTGGATGACTCCATCCGTACAGACAAGATCGAAAACATTCAGATAATCTTCCTGTATAATCCGCCCAGACGGAAACACTGGTTAATGAAACGGTACTTCACCCTTGTGGATTCTGGAATTACTGATATAGTTACAGAAAAACCTATTCCCTATTTTTGGGCTGTTCCTATAGCAAACCCTGATGTATTGGCTATTCACTGCACATACAAGGATAACATACAAAATCTGAATCACAAAACAATTGCTAGATATGAAGCATATGGAAATCGCAACAGCCAGTTTTATGATCCAGAAGCATGGTATGTTGACATGTTGGGTCTGGTACCGGAAGGTGCCAGAGGTAGAATATACAGGAACTTTGAGCCTATATCTCTGGAGTTCTTCCGGTCATTGCCTTATCCAAGTATTTATGGAACTGATTTTGGCTATTCAGAGGATCCTAACGCAATCGTTGAAATGAAAATTCACAATAACATGGTATTCTGGCATGAGGTAATATATGAAGCTGGACTAACCAACCCTAAATTGGCTGCTGAAATGGATGTGAAGGGGGTTTCCCGCAAAGCAAAGAACTTTGCTGACAATGCTGAAGGAAAGAGTATACAGGAACTCAGGGATTTAGGCTTCAATGTATTGCCAGCAGATAAAGGACCCGATAGCATATTGTTTGGGATCAAGAAGCTGCAGGGAATGAAAAACTATGCTACAATTACATCTTTGAACCTATGGAACGAACTGGAGGAATATAAATGGATGACTGACAAGGATGGTGAGGTTACCGATACCCCTATTGATAAGTTTAACCACCTGCTGGATGCTGGCAGGTATGCCATTGTCACAGAAAAGCAGTTCCTACGCAGAAGGAAAACCACTATAGCCAATGATAAATCTGACCATGATGATAATCGTTCTCTCTTGGATAGAATAAGTTAATTTACTTATTTTAAGTTATTTGACTTAAAATAAGTATTTTTATAGAAAATTAACCATGGAAAAACCAAACTGCCTGGTGTTGGCAATTGCAGCATTGCAACACGCAAAAGAAGAAGCAACTCAATATCTGAGCGATACACCAGAATATTCTTCACACCGATTTATTATCGATGGTAGAATGACCACATTGATAAATATGCTTTCTACCTCTACAGGTACAACTCCAGTTTCTTCCACTAAAAATGTAGCAGATCTTTTTCCTCCTATCACAAATTTCTTTGGTGATGAAATTGCATTACCTACCGTAATCGTTCCAGAGGACCTAACTCCAAAGGAGTTAGAAGGTGAAAGATTTGTTTCTGCTGTAAATAAACTTTACGCCGAATTTACCACGATTACCCCTGAAGGTATCCTAAACAGTTATGTTCTTCCAGAACATCAACTGATCCTCCGTGGTGTAGCCAAAAAGGCTGGTCTATCTGATTACGAAGAGCGAGAAATCAACCTTTCTTTTGTGGAAGAAATTGGCCAATCAATAATAGCGAAAGAAAAGGCGGTTAAGGATCAGGAAGACATTAACCAGCGGTTAGCAGAAGAAACAGCTAAAGCCAGTAAAGGAAAAGCTGGTAAATAACTATTAACCAATGAGGATAACGATTAATGACAGGGAGGTGATTATCCCTTCTTCACTATCTGAGTTCAGTCTTGGCCAGCGTATTGCTTTCCAGATCGAATATGGTAATTCACTGGATGCAAGGTTGAAAGAGATATTTGAGATACAGGATGAAATCCGCCGTGAACTGGAACTGATGGAATTCAACGCAGAAAAAATGTTTAGCACCTTTGCATTCTTTGCCGGCTGTACTGTTGATTCATTAAAGGAAAGTGATTTTGTTGATGACATTTTCGCTATCTACCAGGCATCCCTCGCTGCTCTATTTCACGAGGAGGATTCAATGGAGTTCCATAATTCATTTGTTTGGAATGGAGCCAACTGGTATTTGCATCCGCCAGAGCTGCACTATGGTAGTAAACTATCATTCGGACAGCTGATTGATAGTAAGCAGGTTGTAGCAGATATTGCAGCCTTCGCTGGTGGTAACTGGGAAGCCTTGCAACGTATTTGTACGATTTATCTACGTAAAGAAGGTGAAGAATATGATGAATCATTCCTTTATGAAAATAGTGATCGACTAAATGAAATGCTAGATCTACCGATGAACATTGCCCTTACTGTCGCTTTTTTTTTGAGCAGTTCAATAAACATTTATCTGAACAGTTCACCGTCTTCTCCCCGTCTAAAATTAAATCCACAGGAAAATACACAGATGCCCATTATGAAAACTGGGGTTGGGTAAACTTCCTGAAGGCCATTGCTAAAACAAAGGTTTTTGATATTCCTGGTAATGGCATGAATAGTATCCAATGTACTCGTCAGGCCCATGCCTATGATGTACTTATCTATGCATCTGAAGAAAAAGGACTGAACGATGCCCAGTATCTTGATTACGAAAACCAAAAAAAATAACATGGAAAAGCAACCTAAAGCAAATCCACACGAAATTTTTGCAACAGCTTTAAAGAATACCAAGTTCCCTGCTGATAATCTTTCTGGGTCATGGTGTCACCATGCACAGATTGCGCTTCGATATGCTTCATTACAATCATTGGGTATCTCTACCACTGATTTGGCAATGCTACACAAAGCAAAGCCAGAAGATCTATCCTATATGCAGGTTGCAGTACTTAATAACAACCTGATACAACGTACACCTGTTGAACTAAATATCAGTATGGATAAGTACATTGAACTGCAACGGTATAGTGAAATGATTTCAACGGAATGGAATCGTCTGGCTGAAGAACTCCGCAACAAGATCACGCAGGAACAAGCCCGGGAAACAGTACTGGACAATATTAAATCCGCACCTGCTGAAGCATGACAGGTTATCCATTCATAGAGGACTTCTTTCGGGCTATTCTGGCCAAATCCCATGCGATACAGGGGCGCTTCCATATTTGTCCGCGTTATGGGGTTGAGATTAATACTGAGCAACTGGATGAAGTCCTTAAAGATGATATCAAACCTGCTGCTGGGTCAAAGTTCCCAATGGCTCTACTGGTGCCCCCACGTTCACAAGGGCAATTCATGCAAAGTGATCACTGGGAACACTATAGGGCTGTTATGTTCTTCCTGAAAAACACTTATACGACTGGTACAGGCCAAGTACAAACTCCGAATAAGTCTACCGGCACCAGTATGCATACCATTCCACAGGATTGGCATGATATGAAACGCGCCGCCATTGGCTTCATTCGTATTCTGGATGAGGTATCAAGAACGAATATGTTACAGGGGAGCATATTCAGGTTGGGAGGCGCTGGGAAGAATGAAAAGATCATCGATCCAGTATCTCTTATTGGCACGGATCGGGTTTCTGGCGTACGTCTTGATTTCCAATTCAGTTTGTTCTCTGGGTGTGAGGTGGAAGATTATAACTTCGAAGATATTGCCAATATAATTATTCCGGTAGCAGACAGCCATCCGGAACATAAACTTTAACTCATGACTTTACAGGAAATCGCAGGTAAAATCCCGGCAGAATACAGAAAGGAGTTACTGGAAATGAACATCATAGCCAACGCTGTTGCTAATAGCAGTAATACTTCAATGCTATACTTATTTAATATCTGGTCGATTCACATTGAACCAGGGTTGCAATTAAGTTGTGGCATATGCCTGGAGCGAATACTTAAAAATTTCAAAGAACTGCTGCCCATCCTGGTAACCATGGAAAAGGCTTCTAACCTATTGAAAACCGTATGAATCTAATCGAGATACAACGAGGTGGCCAGCAGATCATTGAAGCAGCAATAAAGGCTGAAAGCCGATCTCAGGGTCATTACCTTACTGGTTCAATGGAAGCATCATTATCTGGCACTATTGAAAACACTGGTAATGAAAAAATTCTTACTGGTACCGCCAACGGCTACACGATATATGTAAACGGAGGAGTGCCAGCAAAGAAAATACCGTATGCACCAGGATCAGGTGCAAAAACCTCCCAATATATCACAGGCCTGATGAACTACTGGCGACTGCGTGGGCTTTCTGAAGAAGAAGCAAAACGAGCCGCATTTGCAACCGCCAATGTTCATAAAAAACAAGGAATGCCTACAGCCGCAAGTACTGATTACTCTTCCACAGGTGAACGTACTAAGATGATTGAACGGGCATTCGAAAAAAAACAGACAGAGCTGGACAATTGGATGACCAACGGATTTGACCAGATAGTAGAAGAGGAATTTCAAAAAACGAAAAGCGAAACGGTTTAACATGCCAGTAACAGCCATCATAGCACAGCCATCCACCGGCGGACTTAGTGCCGCTTATAGACCGGTGATCTACCGAATAAATGCCATGGCTACTAATGAAATGGATCAAGCGCCAATTGTCTGGTGTGATATATACTTTGGTGGTGTTTATTACAAATCACTTTCATCTACAATTTATTCTGCACCCGGTGAATGGCAATTTGATATCCAGAATGCCGCACAGGAATACCTTCGTGCAGCACTGGCCCCAAATGGTAGTGGCAATATATTCCAATCTGCAAAAAGCTTGACAAAAGTATTTTGTAGATTCCGGGCCTCTGGATATAACCAATCGGGTATTACAATTCCTGAGGGAACTATACCTATACAAGCTACAGGTATGAGCCCAGCCCAACCAGGTACTGGACTACAGTCATATACTTCGTATATTGTTAACAGTGCACTTCTCCATGAGGATAACCAGGATATTCTAACACATCTTACCTTTTCAAAAACTGGGATATGGTCTCCACTGGCATTTCCACTTACACACCGGCCCAGAAAATATAACCTTGCCATACAGGATAGTGATTACTTTCCTATAGTGTATACTGGAACAACGCCGATAAAGTGCATTCAACTCAACTTCAGGTTACAAGGACAGTCAAATTATCAGCAACGAACGAAGTGCTGGCCTTTTCCCTGTCCTCAATTATCGCCGGTGTTACAGGGTATTATGCTAAACCCTGATACTACTCAAACCATAACCATAGGCTGGCAATCATTACCAGTTTATGTATCAGGTGTTAAGGTCCAGTATAGAAAAACAGGATCTTCTACCCCATGGACGGCGGTCACACTTGGAGCGGTGTCTTATTGGGCAGTTACACTTCCCTTGGGAAAATATGATTTCATGGTTTCGGCAACTGGAGATTGTACAGAAGTTGATCCAGGAGTATTAATGAACGTAGGAGAGAATAGAAACCCATGTCAACCCATAACTGGTCTGATTGTGACACGGGTAACTGCTGATACATGGAGAATTACCTGGAATCCTGTTGCTGGCAGTTCAGGTTACATAGTGTCCTATCAAATCAATAATGGACCATCTCAAGAATCTACCGTTACCACCAATTCATATACGTTTGTAGGTGTTCTACCTGGTGATACTTACAAAGCTGTTGTGTACAATCTTTGTAATCCTGGCGCAAGTGATCCATCGGCAGAAGTAACCTTTACAGCTCCACAAAATTTCACTTTTCGCATGGATGCCTTTAAAGGTGCGGTAAGCACTTACTGCACTGAATATAAACTGGGCAGTTCCTTGTTTGCTATTTCCAACACAGCAGGCCGCATTTCTGGCGCTGGCAGTTGGTCAGGAGCAAATCCAGCTTTGTATCGATATGAAGCGACACATAGCCAGCGAGATGCTACGGTCATATCACTACATCTATTCTCCAGTAACAGCCATCAAATAGTAGGTAATTATGAGGTATACGCTGATGGAACCTTCATAGGATCTGCAAACGTGAATACTCCAAACAACAGTTGGTTAAACATCCCCGTGAACCTCTTGGATGTAGGATTGATTGAACTCAAACTAAATTTCTAATCATGGAAATTCAATCCGTATATCATTTGCCTAACGGCCCTAAGAATCTTTCTTCTTTATTTCCTGATGTTGATTTCAATTTGGTAGCTGATTACTACTTACAGGTATATGATGCAGATAATTCTGTAATTGCAACTACTACACTGGCTGTGCCAGAAACAGATTGCGAGTATATCCGAATACACTTTATTAACCGCCTTGGTGCTGTGGATGCTATCAATTTTTCCTTATACTCACAAACGCATGAGACGAAAAGCGATACTTGGCAAAAAACCCTTTCTACACCGTTAATCAAAAAGGACGGCGGTATTCAACGAATCAATATCAATTCAAATGAGTCCTATCAAGCAATAGCAATTGGTTATAGGGAAAGTGATATGGTTTGGCTCAAAGAATTACTCGACACACCAGCGGCCTGGCTTGAATGGACGGGTACACAAGGACAACCCGACGACTATCTTCCTGTAATTATTAAGGACGGCAAGCAGGACACCCGAAAAATGGATGAAAGATACTTCAACGAATTTAGTATTGAGTTTACAATGGCCAATGCCACACAAACTATAAGAACATAATGGCATCAAGTGAATATATATCTGTTATCATTGATGGAAAGCCGATAATGCTTAGTGAAGGCAATAAGGCCGGTATAACTATTTCTTATAAGCTTGAGGATCCGCAGGATTTTACTCGTAAAAAATCTAGTGAGGCGCTGAGTATTACTATCCCTGCTACTCTTGATAATGATCAGGCAAGTAATTCATTTTTCAATCCAGGGATAGATGATCTAACCTCGGGGCAGGTCTTCAAAAACGCTCGGAATGCTGCCATCATTGCCGCAGGCGTCGAATTATTAGTAGGTAAGGCTTTCCTAACTGAAAGTTCACATACAGATAGACCTATTTCCTACGAGTATGATCTCTACGGAAACAATGGAGATTGGATAATACAGCTAAAAGAGACTACACTATTTGACTTACTGCAGCACATAGTCTTCACTTTTACAGAACAGGAAATCAGTGATTCCTGGTTGTTTGATGGCCGCAATGAAAAATTGCCTTATGTCTTTGCGCCAGTTCGTTATCGCCAACCTATGGATTTTTTTGACTCTGACATCACAGACGGAAACTTCAAGGATGCTTATATGACACCGTTATATATGAAACCTTGCATATCCGTATACTGGATTATCTATTGGGCATTTCAATCCATAGGCTATCAAATCGACTCGACGTTTTTCAATACAGATTACTTTCGTCGAATGGTAATGCCATGGACCTGGGGGAATTTCCTTAATGGAGAAGGAAATCAGCAGGATAATTTAAAATTCCTCGCAAAGAGCAGCAGCCGGCCAAAATCACCAATTAGGTACAATGACTTTCTGGATGTGAAAGCAGACAACGACTCTACTGATGGCGGGTTTGATGCAAATGGTGTATATGAATATTTTCCAGCAACTGGTGAAATGCGTTGGACATATCTTAACCAATTTGATTACCAAACAATTGATGCGACTTTTAACCTACAAATTGATTGGGATGTATATATCCCTCCAAATTGTTCGATCTGGGTAAGGGTATATTGGTTCCTTAATGGGCAACAATTACCTGGTGGTGTAATTGATGTTCTGCACCAGTCTACAGGCTCACAATTCGACTTCCTGAAAAGAGACATTTATGAGGAGTATCGAAGTGTTAATGTGCGTCCCGCTGATACAGTATCTGCAAAAATACATGTAGTGGCTACTGGTACAGGTTATGCCTACACGCAAATGGAAGTTTTGCAGTTCACGTTGACAGACATTGCTATCCCATTAGGTGGCACCATCAACTTCAATAATTTTAATGGACTAAAGAATTACAAATTTCTTGACTTCTTTGCCGGTGTAGTAGATACGTTCAACTTAGAACCAGGCACAGATAGTATCATGAAGGTAGTTACTATCGAACCTACTCACCCATGCAAGATCAACGACGACGGTAATTCATTGCCTGGCTACTTTATCGGCGACCACCTGCAGTGGTCTGATAAACAGGATCTATCTAAGCAGTCCATATTTACATTGTTTAGGGATTATGAACGGGAAGTGACCATGAAATTTAAGGATGATAGTAATGACGGTATCCTAAAAGTAGTCCAAGACCGAAATAATAGTGTACTCGCTGCTAGTAAATATGTTCTTCCTGATAGATTTCAAGCAGAGAAAAAAGAGATTCCTAATCGTTTTTTCGCTCCAACTATGCACTGTGACGTGCCTCAATGGCAGAACGTGACTACTCCAGGTATCAAGCCGCAGCTGGTATGTATTGTACCAGAAAACATTTCCAACACCTCCAATGATGAAAGCCAGAATACTTTCCAGCCCAAACTTGCGTACTATAAAGGAATAGTATCCGACGCTGGTGGCTGGCGATATAAAACCGCCGGCGGCATCGTTGACTACCAAACAATACCATATCTCTTTGCTGTCAATTACCAACCTGGCGGAGAGAAGGACCCAATACTTTCATATTGTGATGAACGTATCGGTGATAAGATAGGCCGCGGTTTACTACGGCGGTTCTTTCTTCAGCGCTTTGCCATTATGCGTAATGGACAGTATTATTCTACGTGGTTCAATTTGAATATGAAAGATGTCACCAACTGGTATCACCGAGAACACAAGATTTGCCACGGGCAACGCTATGAGCTGGTGGAGATAACTGACTACAATCCGATTTCAAATGAATCTACCAAATGCAGCCTTCGGAGATGGGTACCTGTAATGCAGGAAGATTATAATGCCGTGTATCCCTCCATGAAAACCACATTGGTAGACAAATTTGACATCAAATACTTTCCTTTAAAATGCCTGGTTTCTGATATTCCGGGCCCAATAACTAATTAATATGGCTGTAGGAATAGTTGAAAAGATATACCAGGTTAAAAGCCGCGGCATTGATGAGCTTATACAACGTCTTCGTGACGTTAATGGTGAATTTGAACGTGTCCGGATATCTAAACAGGCAGCGCTGGATCTTCTTAATACCACCAAGGACGTTGCACAGGCAAAAAAGTTAACCGAGGAGCTACGTAACCTGCGGATTGAAGAAGCGGAACTGCGTGTCGAACGCCAGCGGCTTATGAATGAGGCCAAGGCCCAACAGGCCATCCGTCAGGCAGAAATTACCCAGCGGGAGCAACAAAGAACCTTCGTTAATGAGGAATTACAGAAACAGGCCGAACTCCGCACTGCTCGCGATCAGACAATGCTTCAAATAAAGCAGGAACAATTACAGCGCCAGCAAAGCATAACCCAACTCAAAACGCAAAAAGATGCTTATCTGGCTGCGGCTTCAGGTATCACAGCTGTAAAAAAGGAGGCAAGTGAACTTTATAAAGCTATAGAAGGTGTTAATCCAGGCTCCCCGGTATCATTCAGAGGCAATACGCTACAATATGATGAGGCAATAGCAAAACTAAAACAGTTAATGGCTACGGAGCAAGACTTCCGCAGGCAATTCTCCAAGGATGGGTTATTGGTAGCAGAATATACTTCTGGAATAGTTCAGGCTTTTAAAAGCATGGGATTGGATGACCTTATCGGTGGCCAAATAACAAAAGCCAATGGCCGCTTGCAATTGCTAAATTCTGAATTTAATACCTTAAAAACAGAGCTTTCTGAAATTCGCGTCACTGGTCAGGGCAGCCTTGATACGATTGAAAAAAAGTTAGTTGAGAACCGGCAGGAGGCGTTGCAACTGCAACAACAGGTAGGTCAGCTGCAGAAGGAATTCCGGGGGATGGGCGATATCGGTAATCAAATCACTACTGGGATTGCCCAAGGCTTTAAAGAGATGAAAGGTCAACTTGCGCAGTTTGTCATTGGGTATTTCGGCTTTCAAGCTGTTCTTTCTGGAGGACAAAAGCTTATTCAACAAAACTATGAGCTTTCAGATAGTATTGCCAGGATCAAAATATATACTAAGTCTACCACCAGTGATGTTAATGACCTTGTTGATAGCTTAAAAAAGCTTGATACTCGTACCTCCCTATCCGGATTGGTAGATGTAGCAACCATTGTGGCAAAGAAAGGGGTAGCACGGGAAGAAATTGTAGGTGTCACTCAGGCTTTAGACCAGTTGTTTGTTGTACTGGGTAAGGAAGTCGGTGATCCACATGAAGCTGTTTCCAGCCTGGTGAAGCTGGTAAATGTTTATAGTCATGATCAGCATGTCACAGCAAATAACATCTCTGATATTGGTGCTGCAATTGCCAAACTTACATCTTCCGGGGTAGCGACAGGTAGATTCCTGATAGATTTTAGTGAGCGAATGGCAGGTATCCGCGGTATTACTGGCCTTACCATTGATAAGGTCCTTGGCCTGGGTGCTGCTTTGGAAGAACTTGGGCAGCGTAGTGAAGTATCTGCGACAGCATTATCACAACTGGTAGTAAAGCTCTTCACTGATAGCGATAAGTATGCAAAGATCGCTGGTAAGTCTGTTGATGAATTCAATAAACTCTTACGTGATTCACCAATAGATGCCTTTGTGATGGTGGCTGAGAAATTGAAAGGCAATGCCGGTGAAATGGAAAAGTTTTTCGAAGGAGTATCTGACCTTCATGTCAAAGGTGGTAGGATAATAGGAGTTCTTGGTGATATCGCTGGTAATGCGGATTATGCCCGCAAACGACTCGCGGATGCATCCAAGGCCATGGGCGACCAGGCAGCCCTGGCCTCTGCCTTTAAAGAGAAAAACGAAACTTTTGCTGCAACACTTGATAAGATTGCAAAAAAGTTTGAGGTACTTGGATCGAACAGAGCTGTTCAGGCTACGTTACTTGGAATCGCATCCGTCATCACCTTCTTTCTTGGTAATCTACCAACACTTATTACACTATTAGGACTATGGGCCACAGGTTGGGCAATACTTAACAAAGAGGTTGTTATATCTCGTGCACAACTGCTACTGCTTAATGCGCAAATATTTGCAGGTCGCGTCGCATTGGCAGCATTAACTATCCTTCAGAATGCTTATGCAGTGAGTGTTGGCCTATTAACTGGGGCTTACCGTGGAGCTACCATCGCCGCCACCTTATTCAATTCCGTCATTCGTATTACACCGTTGGGAATTATCCTAACGGCTTTGGGATTGCTTGCTGGAGCACTTGCAGTATTTGCCGCTACTACAACAGGTACAACTGAAGCGCTGAAGGCTCATGCAGCACAACTGCGAGTTAATGGAGAAATAACCGCTGCAGCCAAAGCACAAACCGAAGGTATTACCAATAGAATAGCGGTACTCACAAAGGTAGTGCGAGACAATACCGCTAGTCTTGGAAGTCGCCAGCAGGCATTGAAAGATTTGATTGCTATTGCACCTGAATACCTTGGTAAGTTAACCTTGGAAAATATCAAAACATCAGAAGGTAAAGCAATCCTGGACGGTTATATCCAATCTCTCAGGAAAAAAGCAGAGTTACAGGCAGGTGAATCTATAGCTAATAAGGCTATAGAAGAACGTACGCAATTAGAAAAAACGCTGTATGATTTAGAAGTGAAGCGCAGCCAGGGTAAAACCGGCAAAAGAGATTTATCGGATGCTGAGGCGTCATACCTTCCAACCAGCAGGAAAATACCGTTTGGTGCTGCTGTAGGCAGCATATTCGGAAATAGCACTGTCGATGCTGCCATCGCAGGAGTAAAAGACGCTATCGCAGAAAAAAATAAGGAAATCGATGCGGCTAATAAGTTTTTGGAGGATAAGTATTCCAAGCTTACAAATACTGTAAACAAAGGTGAAAAGAAAAGACGTGAGATAAGGACACCACAAACCTTGAAAGATGAAATCGCATCATTAGATAATGAGATTTCAATTACCGAATTAGGTACCGACAAACTTAAACAGCTTGTTCATAAGCGAGAAGCTTTACAGAAGGAATACAATGACGCACTGGACAAAACCAAAGAAAAAGAATATCGTGGTGCAAAGCTGTCTGGTGCCGACAGAGATGTTCTTCGTGAAATAGATGCCTCCCGAGATCAGTTACTGGCAGCGGAAAAGCTCAAATTCACTAAGGGAGAAGAACAGGAAGAGGATTATCTACGTACAATTCTGAAAATCAACCAGGATGCAATTGATAAAAAGCTAAAGGCTATATCAACAGGCAACGCTGCTGAAAAACAGAAAACCGCCGAGCTTCAACTGCAAAGAATTACAGACGAAAGAGAGACAAATGAAAAGATCTTCCAGTTACGAGAAGCTGCATTAAAAAATGAATTTGAACAGACAAAGAAAAAAGCTGAATCCCAATTACGATCAGTAAATGATAATCCTTTATCCACAGAAGGTCAACGCGCTCAGGCTAAACTGGAAGCTGATAAAACAATACTATCAGCACAGGAGACCTTTAATGATTCCATGGATAAACTGGAACAGGAGCTTTCCATCGATTCTAAGAAAACAGCCGAGGATCGCGGCATAGCACTCCAACAGATCCAACTGGATATAAATAAGGACCAACTGGCAAATGAAAAAGCTGCCATTGCTGATCTGCACGCCACCGCAGAAAAAGGTATTGCTGAATATAAGGCCAATTTAGCGAAAATTAGAACTGACATTCTCAGTGATCCGTCTCTTTCCTTCAGCCAAAAAACCAAGCTGGTAAACAAGATTGATAAAACAGAAAATGTTGGTATTCTGGCCAGAGAAGTAGCTGATTTGAAAACACAGCTACCTATCTATCAAAAACTTCTGACCGAGAAAAAAATTACGGAAACAGAGTATTACCAGTTTCTTGAAAAAATACATGAGAAACAGGCTGCGCTATATAATGCCCAGGAAGATGCAGCTGCTATCAACATTAAGAGTACTACCGATTTGTTGAAAGATGGTCTAATGCAAGGTTTGGGAATTTCTTCCGAATATGCTGGCATTGTTGGTAAAGCATTGGCGGAAAGCATGAATCTTGCGCAAGATGCCATGAACGGCTATTTTGATGCAGAACGCGCCAGGATAGAGGAAAGCAAACAATTACTACTGGATCGGCTTGAGATCGAGAAAAATCAGGCGAAAGCCAGAGCCCAAACTGTAGCACAGCAACAGCGTATAGATGACGCATATGCATTAAAAAAGAAACAAGCAGAGCAAAAAGCAGGTGAGGAACTGAAAAAATCAAAGAAGTCTGAAGCCAAAATTGCGCTTGCTACTGAGTTGGCAAACATCTGGGCTACGGCTTATCAGCTGGGGCCAATTGCGGGCCCGATTGCGGGGGCAGCTTTTTCTTTACTTGCATTAGGTAGGTATGCCTTACGCCTCCGCGAAATTGATAGCACCAAATTTGAATTCGGTGGTCGTGCTGGTGATGTACCAACTCGTGGTGGTCGTTTTGGTGGCAATGACCATAGCAGAGGAGGTACACCATTTTGGTTCCGTGGTAGAGCATATGAAAGTGAAGTCAATGAGCTGGCTGTTATTCGTACAAAGAATGCTCCTACCGGCAGATTTACCATATCAGGAAGCCAGGATCAAATTGCATCAGCTTTAAATCAAATTGGGGGTGGCGTTTCATTTGCTCCCGGTGCTGCTGTATCTACATTTGCTTATGGTGGTAATTTAGGAGCATCTTTATCAGCTCCGTCGTTTGCCCCATTAAGTTCAGCGGTTACCGTTCACCACTACTCAGACAACACTGAAATGATTAAAATATTACAAGAACAAGCGAAAGCTATTCAAGCAGTCAATGGTCGTATTGATCGGTTACAGGTTGTCCAGGATCCACGTACTGTAAAGCATGCACAGGATAAAATTGTTAAACAAGAAACACCTGGAACATTATGACTGAACTAGATAAAAAGCTACAAGAGTACGCTTTAATGAACTGGCCATACTTTGTTCAGCTCATTGGTGAAGAAGCAGTACTAAAAGCAAAAACCTGCTTACTGAGACAGAATAATGCCAGCTATACGGCCATTGCAATTAAATTAGGTATTACGGAGAAGCAGGCACGTCTTCGTTGTGACAAATGTGAAGAAAAATAACCCTGCCCTTTTTAGGCAGGGAAACATGTCCTTGGTGACGTTTTCACATCGATTTAAATGCAGCTTTACATCAGAAATAAAGCTGCATGAAGTTCCATATCCTCAATCACTATTCCGCTAAAAACAACGCTAATTCACTTGATATCCACATTGATGGTGAAATTGTTGATGCTCAAACGCAGCAAATATTTGAAAAATGGTTTGGTGATGAGACTTCTGTTTCATTTCGCTCTTTTCGTAATCAGATAGAATCCTCCGGTGCAAGCATTATAAATGTTTACATCAACTCTCCTGGTGGTATGGTAACTGATGCCATGGCCATGCATGACTATCTTAAAGATCTACAATCTAAAGGAAAAACAGTGAACACCTATGGCCGGGGTATAATCGCCTCTGCATCTACTTATGTTCTCATGGCTTCAAATAAACCAGAAATGAGTAAAAACTCCTGGTTCATGATTCATAATGTAAGTGGTTTCGCTTATGGAGATGTCAACCAAATGGAGCAGCAAACAGCCATTATACGCCAGTTCAATGACCAGGTACGAGATTTCTATGCTGACGCAACCGGTATAAGGAAAGAGGACATCACCAAAATGATGAATGCCGAAACCTGGTTAACAGCTGAAGAAGCCAAAGACAAAGGTTTCATTTCATCCATATCAGGAGATGCTGTCTTCAATAAAGCCATTCCCCAAAATCTATGGCCTTATAACAATATGGCTCCGCTAACAGCTTATAACAATGCGGTTAAAGAGCCACCAATACCGCAACCTTCCGTACAAGAATTTATACTTAACCAATTTTCTGATATGAAAAACTTTTTCACCAATCTATTTAATACTGCGCGGAAGGACGTGACGCCAGCTGAGAATGCTACTCCTGGCGAAATCGCGACGCAAATTCTCAATGCTTTGGAAGAGCCATTTAAAGGTATTGAAACTGAGGTGCAGACAATGGTAAATACTGCCATCGCAAATCAACGGCAGGAAATTGAGACCAGCATAACCAACACGTTAACTGAAAAGATCACCAACCTGGAATCTGCCAATACCGCATTGCAGAATGAAATCGCGCAATTGAAGGGTAACAAATCAACCAATAAAAATGCAGATCCTGCGCCCAGGATTGTAGGTTCCTTCTCCAGTAATGATTAAAAAGGTTATGTCCTAAGATTATTCTTTCATCCATTGTTTTAATTCTTTAATCATGAATGCTATCGACAACAGCAATCTTATTAACTACTGTCGTTCCGGCTGTGATATCACTTCCTTTTTGCCAACTGTTGCATACACATATGATGCTGGAGCTAAAACGGTAGCTGTAACCGATAATACCACATTTGGTAACGGTGATACACTGAAAAAAGTACATATCAAAGTACTGGATCAATTTGGTGGAGAAGTTCGTGGCACTATTACGGCCACCGGTACGCCTGGCAAACAAATCATTGATGTCTCTTCGCTAAATGTATCAAAGGGCCTCAGTGTAAATTCAACAGTTATATCCAATGCCGGTTTTGTCGCGGATGGTTCTGCAGTGAATATCGGAGCTGCTGGCAGCCTATCCCGTTGGAACAAAAGATCAAGCTAAAAATTGCCCTACCGGGCTTTTCATCCATTGTTAATAACAACCAACATGCAAACTTTTTCCATTGATAGTTTAGCCCTTCACGAAATGGTTGTGGTTCCTGCATTTGCAGATTTGGTACCACAGCAATTTCCTTTCACTGGCCTTCTGAATGAATGGACAGTGATGGACAATGTAGCATCCTCGAGACAAATCATTGATATCCGTCGTGTTCAGAATATCCTTCAACGTCGGGATGCTTCATGTGATATCAACTACAAGAAAGTTGTAGGTGCAACAACTCGTAAGATCTACACAGAAGAAATTTATGGTGCAACAGCTCATTGTCGCCAGGAGTTTTACCAGGGATGCCTGAAAGACTGGAGAGCCAAAGACCCAGTTTTTGGCGATAAAATTTTACCATTCTTCCAACAAATCATTCATACCGATGTAGCTTCCAACTGCTATTTCGGTGATGTAGACAGGGTTGTACCAGTTGGCGCACAATGGAGTACCAATATTTTTGATGGTATCTTTAAGTGGGCTAAAAAGTACATTAGCGCAGGAGTTATTCCTGCATCTTCCACCTTCCAGATTGCAGACAACACGGACTTCATGGCGAATCCGGAGTTAGCCTATGCTTTAATAGAAAAGCTGTATCAAGGGCAATCTGTAATGATGCGAGCTTTCCCCGCTGCTCAAAAAGCAATGTATGTTACACAACAGTTAGCAGACGGTTATCAAAAATACCTTCAGCTATTTTCAAAGGAAAAAGATGGCTATACAATTCTGGCAGATGGAATCCAACAGCTGTCTTACCAACGTATACCGATCCTGGTCGTTGATATTTGGGAGCCAATCATCCAAGAACTCAAAGGTTCTCATGGACATGCTGCTATACTCACCCTCCGAAGCAATTTTGTATTTGGAACGGACAAGACCTATGGAGAAGGTGAGGATGGAAAAACCGCTCTGATGGTATGGTATGAAAGAAAGGATATGCAGTGGTATTACCAAATGTTCCTAAAGGCCGGCACACAGATTGGCCTTCCAGAGTTCTTTGTTATCGCCGTTAGCAGCTGGTCCTAATTTTTCATTGATTGTTCACTTCTGAAAAAATGTAAAATGCTCTGTGTTAAATTAAAAGATAACAAACGCACCTGTACCGGAGTTTCCGGAGGAATTAGCAATGCTGTTCTTTTTGATCCTGCTGATTTCAACTTTACACAAACCACACCGGACGATGGGTACTCAGCGATAGCTTTACGCGAAGGCGCGACGGCAGCCGGCGGCGCTAAAATGTTCGACTTCCAATTCCAGATAAATGAAGCTGAAAGAAAGGTGAAGGTTTCCAGGAAAGGGCCTTCAGTAAAATATGAACATGAGTTGTCTCTTCAGGTGCCTCAGTTATCACAAGACCGTACTACCTTCTTTCAAATGTTAGATGCTGGTAGTACTTGCTGCGGCGTCGGCATGATACTCCGCCATAACGATGGTAAAATTTTCGTTATAGGTGAACGTTTCGTCAACGATGAAGAAATTACAAAGTTCCTGCTGCAGCATGACGGAAGTGATGGCGGTAGCGGCAAACAGTTTGATGATTTCAACGGGATGAATGTCGTGCTAAAGGCTAATTATACCCGCGAACTAGTTGAATTTACCGGAGCCTGGTCCGCTATTACTGCACTTATGTAATTCTACCTTGCATGGTTAAGATCAATAAACAATTCAAGGCCACTGTTATCGCTTATGGCAACAGTGGCCTTCCTTTAGGACAGCGAGAAGACCTTGATGACCTTGCCATCATTGCATTACGGTCACAGGATCCAACGCTTCTGCGACTGTTCGACAATCTTCCTTCCTTGGAAGTTCTCCTGAAACAGAAGACTGAAAAAGCCTTATCACAGCTCAGACCCATACTTTTGAACGATGGCTCAAAAAATGAAAACGAAAGCACAGACATCCGAGACGATGACTTCGCAGCCGTCAAAAACAAAAGCGAAGAAGAGCCCTCTGGTGAGTAACGATATCCGTATTGATGCTCGCGATCCGATACCGTTTAAAAATACAGGGTTTGCCTATAGCATCGTTGCGGGAGCGAAATATCTGCCCTTTTTATCCTCCGGAAATTATTCAGACTCTTTAATGAATGATTTATTGGAGGCTCGTTTACTGTCTCCAACTCATAACCGCTGCATTACTTCTAAAGCGAAGTATTCATCTGGATCTGGATTTCAGCACACTGCCGGTACTGATCTGGATGAGAAGTTTATGGACTGGTTAAAAGTTATGAACCAACGACGCGAAGGCCTGACACGTATAAACAGGCAACTTTTTGAAAGCCATTATACATGGGGTAACACCCCTATAGAGGTAGTGCGTTACAAGGTTGCAGGAACTCCATATTTCTGCGTGTATATACACAACGCCAGAGAGTGGCGATTAGGTACTCCGGATGATACTGACATTGTTAGGTATGGTGTACAATCCAAGCTATTCCTACATTCCAAAGGATATTTAAGCGCGGCTCAACTGAAGAATTCAAAGACCCTTCCTATTTATAATCCTCTTTGCTCAGAAAAAGACAATTGGTATATAGATGAAAATGGGACCCAAAGAACACTTATCTGGTATAAGAATGATTTTACAGGGATCGACTATTATGGTCTGCCCTCTGCTATTTCATCTATGATTAACCAGGTATTGGAGTATAAAGGTGCCAGGTATAACCTCGATAACTTTGAGAATAACATGGTAGTATCTGCCATCCTTGCTCTAAAAGGCAATCTTTCGCAGGAGGAGGCCGACAGAATTGGAAAAAAAGTCATCCAAACCCACACTGGAGATGGAAAAAGAGGTCGCGTTCAGGTGGTTGCATCAGAAGAAGGAATTACCGGTTCTGAGCTTCACACAATGGATACTACTAAGGATGGTAGCTTTATAGAAGCGGATCATACATGGCAGCAAAAGATCTTTATGGCCAATGAATGGGATCCAATTCTCTGCGGTATGCTTTCCGACAGCACAATGGGAAAGGGTGCTGGGTTTCTTACTAAAGTCCTGGAGCAAGCAAACAACACTGTTATACGACCGGATCAACAGTCATGCTATGAGGACGTATGGTTTCACATACTCACAATTGGAAAGGCCTGGATGGGCTGGAACATTGATCCTGCCAATATCAGCATCAAATCAAATATTGATATCAGTGGTCTGACTGATGTAGATATCACACCAGCGGTAAAAAGAAATGAAGTTCGGCGTGCTAAGAATTTGCCTGAAGATCCTTCTCCAGCTGGCGATATGTACTTATCTGATCTTAAATCACAGAAAGGAGGTAAGGATGTACAGAATTAATGAGCTATTTCGCAATGTTTTAATTATGCCTGATGAAGTAATCAAGCATGCGGAAACCCCACATGATATTGATCATAGAAAAATTCTTCAAAGCATTATTGTAGCTGAGGAACGTTTAGTACGGCCATGTTTGGGAGATGCATTTTATTATGCATTACTCGATGCAAAGAATGTTCAGGTTACACTTGCAAACAGGGATAGTCTACAGGGGCAGATTGAAGCCGCTGGTTATACAGAAATAACTCTTCAGATTGGCAATATTCTTAACTCATCAGATTTTTTACCCACATCTTTCCTTACCCTTTGGCAACAGCACCTTTGGAAGCTTACAGCCGAATGTGTAATGTTATCTGCCATACCTGGAAACTTTGTTCAATTTACATCAGCCGCAGTTGTTCATGGTGTGCCTGCATCCGGACCAATGACTACCGCCGGTGTAGTGTCGCCATCCTTGTCTGCAGTAAAATGGTCAATGGACAAACAGATGATGGACAGAATAGATCCATTGATGGAGGCAATGCACGCGTGGTTATGCCATCACAAATCAGAGTATCCTCTTTACAAAAAAGATTGCGGTTGTGATGCAAAAGGTATTGCATATAAACGTAAGTCCGATATCATATTGGGCTTATATGATGATACTGATAATCAAAAATCATATTGCTGCTATGAAGATTAAAAATATAATTATTGGTTGGGGAAAACGCTTTGGTATTTTTCCAACTTCTGAAGCTGAGAAAAAATTATCAGACTTACGGCTTAATCTATGTAGCCTGTGTCCAGATTCTCGCCATAGTAGTGTTTTGGAAATCCTCAATGGTGAAGGCAGGTATATTGATACCCTCAAATGCAGCCGGTGTACTTGTCCGTGTCTGGAAAAAACCCTGGTCTTAAAAGAGTCCTGTCCAATTGGAAAATGGTAATGAATATAAACGATTTTATAAAGCATTATTGCCAGTGTACAGGCGAAGAATTGTCTCCCAAGGCAGCTGGTGGACCATATGCTTATTATAAACGGTATTGTGTCTGTAGCGGCTGTATTCACAGTCTACCAATGTTATCAACTACAGGCGTCGAACCTACAAATTTCCCTGTTACTGTTATCAGTGTTACCGGTGAGGTGGTCGGTATAGCGCAAGATAAAGCCGAATATATTACAAAATGGAATACGGATATCAATAACCAGGCACTGGGCCTATTATCAGGAACTACTGGGCTTTTCCAGTTCATACTTCTTGCCAAGGACTGCAAAAATTTGATAACGCATGTTTCAGGAAATTCTATTAGTACATACTCCCGGTTATTTGAAGAAAAATTTGAAAAAGTATTTGAATGAGACAGGAAATTCAAGATTTCAAAGACCTGGTAAAGACAAGTATATCAGATAAGACCCTTCCAGGTAGCATTCTTAAATCAGATGTGGCTGGTAGATTTAACGGATTGGCTGATCTTCTTGATTGGTTTTTGGATAGCATCGGGCCTGTTAAAATTCTGTTTCAGGCTGATGGATCCTATGTACCACAAACCGGAAAGGTTATCGAATTTATTACGATTCTGCCTACATCTGATATCACTTTGCAAATAGGACTTGAGCCAGGTGGTGATGAGATACAGCCAGCCGAAAAATTGGAATCAGGCAAATTAGCATTTGCTACTGTTTATACTAACGCTACAATATACTTTACTGGTATCACCAGTGATACAACAATCAAATTCTATACACGCTAAATCCATTGTTAAATGCAAAATGTTATTCTCTTTACCCACTCAAAAACCATTGTAAACAACTTCGTCGGCTGGACACTGGGTAACTATGCTCCTGGTGCGAATTTGCCATTAAGCACAGACCATTTCTTCACATTACCAGCCGGCCAGTTATTACATGCTATTGCCATTACACCATCGAGCGATATTGTTTTATCGATCGGATCAACTCCAGGGGCAGCTGATATTCAACCTGATATTGAGTTAAAAGCCAATGAGTCCTTTCTTACCATGATCGGTAAGTTCTCGGCTTTTTCCGATCTACAGATTTTCTTTAATGGAATTAGCCAAGACGCACTTGTTAAATTCTTTATCATTTAATCTGAGTTACATCTTCTCCGTCACTTAATCTCAACTACATCATGAAACAAATTTCGTTCATTGTTTTAACCTTCTTTATTTCTTTGACAACCTTTGCCCAAACCTCTGGTAACTTTTCCAAGGTAACTGTCAAAGACAGTATTTATTTAGCCGGCAAATGGATAAAATCCTGGCCTACTACTGGTATCAATTTGTACAACAGCGATGGCGCTCTAACTTCCGACAGAACTATTTCTGCTAATGACAAATCGCTGGTTTTTGATTTGCAAAGTGAGACAGGTGCATATAGTTACGCTGGTTTGTTCCCTTCATCTAACGTAATTCAGTTAGGTACAGGAAACAGCAGTCAAAGTACAGGATGGTTTACCCTGCAAGCTGATCATACAACACAATCAGTTATAAATCCATTGAACGGTACATCAATCACAATGATACCCAATGGATTGGCCTTTGACCAGTTTACACCAGCAACGTCTTGGAGGACTAAATTTTTGATGCTTACAGATTTTCAAAATATCACATTTCCAGAATATTCAAATTCTGGAGACTCAGTTTTAACTACGGATGGTACAGGTAGGTTAAAACTAATTTTCCCGAAAAAGTTTGCCGCTGGAAATACCGGCGAGTTACAATTTAATGATGATGGGCAGTTAGGGGCAATCGCAGGGTCGAAATATAACAAATCCACTGGGTATACTGGATTTGGCACTCAACAGCCTAAGTACAAAATCGATGTCGCTGGTACAATCGCCACAACAGGTGATTCAGCCTGTATTGTGCTGAACGACCGATATTTTACACAATATGAATCGTTGGGTTATTTTAATCGCTGGAAACTTATTGCTGATACAGAGAAGTTAATCTTCTTTAACAACAATAGTACACGGGGCGCTGGTGATAAATATGCATGGGTACTAAAACCCAGTAACACTGAGACGGGTTTGTATAATTTGGGTATCAACGTTACTGACCCAATAAATGCACTGGATGTTCGTGGGGCTAAAGCGCGTTTCAGAGCTACAAATGGAAATTCAAGCCTCCTTTTTGATTTGGATACATACGCCGGTGCTGCCAGTATTCAGGCACTGGATACCAGTGGTATTTTGCTTAGACCTCTTTATTTAAACCCTGGTGGTGGGGATGTAGTAGCAGGTAATCAAATTGTTGCAAAAGGATTATCCTTAAAAACAGGCAATTCAGACGACCGCACAGGTACAGCTTCATTTCCATCTGGAACAACTTCTGTCACCATCAATACAACAGCGGTAACAGCCAATTCTAAAATATTTTTGACCATTAACATTCCTACATCATCACCGGTAGCAGGTCTTAGTCCTGCATTCGTCGGCACACGCTCGCCAGGTAACAACTTTACAATTGTATGGAACACTGCCGCAAGCGGTACATCTGGTACGGTATCCTGGATGATTGTTGAACCGAATTAATTCCCAGCCATGAAAGAAAATCTATTAGTTTTTTGTGCAGGTACAGCTGGCAGTCTCTTATCTGGCTGTACCCATCTCCTGACAGGGGTTGTTGTACCGGGAATGATATCTGGAGTTGTCGCTATCGCAGCAAAAGATATTTACCTCCTAATCAAGAATAATCGCCAACACATTTTTTCATTCATAAAACGTTTGTTATGCCGGAAACAAAAATAGGATTATCCCAGGTGGAGCGTCCAGCGCCTCAGTGGTATCGGCGCTTACAAAATGGCTTTATTATATTTCTCATACCTGGTGCATCAGCATTGGCGCAAAGCTGGGGATTTACTGATCATCAATTAACGCGGATACTGGCAGTTCTTACTTTCATTCCCGCAATATTGAAAGGTATAGGTGTCTTTTTAGGTAATGGCCAAAACTATACTGAAAGTGCAAAAAGCGTGTTGATAATCATCGGAACAGTAGCAATATTATCCGGGTGTAACTCGGTGCCAAAAGCACGGAGCACATTTGAACGAAATCCTGACGCCTTTGCTGATCTGTCTGCAAAATATTATCCGTGTATTCCTGACAGCGTTGGAAAAATACCTGTATTCAGGCCCGCAGATAACAAAGATCATTCACCAGAAATCGAAAAGGTACATTCTGATGTGGATAGTCTAAAATTACAATTGGAACATGCGCGAAAGTATGCAGCCGACAGCATTTCCAAGAAATGTGCAGATCTGGTTTCCACCTTTCAAAATAGAACCAATAAACTCCTTTATTCTATTGATAGCCTTAAAAGGACATACAAACCATGCCTGCCCGATTCTGTTCCTGTACCATACCCTGTACGCAGCACTGCAGAAATGGCGCTGATAACACAATTGAAGGAGGAGCTTAATAAAAAGCAAGCAACAATTGCAGACCAAAATCATACACTGATTGTCTATAAAGTTATTGGCTGGATCTGCATTATAGTAGCTATTGTCTACATATTCTTAACTATCAAAAAACTTTTTCAATGGCGTTAAAAAATTTCTACCCAGAAAAACCAGTACTGCCATATCAGAGGACAAAGGTAGAAATGCCAGCCGTTGTTGTTGAGATGAAAACACGGAATGTACCTGCGCCAGTGCTCCATTCCGCGTACATTATGTTCAGAAATGAATCAGCAAACGGCAGTAAAGGTATAAACAATAACCCTATCGGTATTCAGGCGGATGCCAAACGCTGGCCAAAACAATTTGATGATCTCATTGCAGGTACTGTTTATATGAATGAAAATGGTACTGGCAAGCCTCGCATTTTTCTGGCGCTCAACCGGTGGGAAGACAGTATCACCATACTATTAAACCGTGTTCAAGATCGCGGATTGTTTGTTGGTGGATTTGAATCTTTGGTAACAAAAAAGAATGTACTGGACCAGATCAGTTTAAAGGATGCATACCAGCGCAATTACATTGTCTGGCCCAAAAGCGGACAGCGGTGGAAGGGGCGGCTGTTAACTGCTAATTATAAACCTACACCAGTAGATGAAAAAGAAGCTCTACAGGGCGTAAACTTAGCTGTGGCTTATTATCGCAGCTGGGCGAAAGGAGATGCTGCTGCCTGGCCTACACCACAAGAAGCACAGAACTTACTTTCTATGTACCGACAAGCATTAACCATCTTCCAGTAAAAAAGCCCGGATTATTCCGGGCTTTTCGTTGAAGCCAACAGTTGTTTCTTGATCTCACGTTTAAGCTCTAGTTCTCTGTGATTTGATTTTACGTCGTAAACATTCTCGACCATTTTAGTGCTGCTATGACTATTTTTCTCAGCTGCCATCTGCTGCGCCTTTTTTATTGCCTCCTTGGCGATTCTTTCTGCCTCCCTGTCTATGAGATCCGTATTTTCTTTGTGCTTTGCACTGTAGATATCCTCGGTTACCTTTAATTTTCTAATATCAGGGTCTTTACTATCCTTAATATGCTTTTTCCATCTGCGCGATATTTGAGCCGCATCTATTGATACAGGGCCAGGCTTTAACCCTCTGGCAAATACAAAATCATCTTCTCTTTGGGCATCAGTCCTGGTATCAGATTCTGGGTAATCCTCCATTACCTCAATCCAATAATGCAGGACATCATCAGGTATCTCTTTTACTTTTTCCTCATACCCCACTCCTTTCTCATCAATGATCACATAAGTCTGATTTGAAAGATTTACATTTTTGCGTTTAAGTCTCATGAATTCAGTTTCACGTGTATGTGAGCTGGAAAATATAGCGTAGAATCTTCCAAACCGGTAGTATTTCTCTAGCAGATAGTTTAAAATTACACTATGGGCTTTTTCTCCTAAGATTTTACGTTTTGCTTTTTTTACAACTTTCCTTTTTGCTAAGCCCTCCACTGGGTTAAATGGAACAACGCCATGATCTTCTAATTCAATAAACAGAATACTTAAATCTTTCTTGTAGGAATTATAATTATTATTGGTCCAGCATCCATTTTTGTTGCTTTCTTTATTAAGACCCACCTGGTCCAGAATAGCACGTATATGCAATTTGGTAAAACTGGAAATAGGATCAGTTGCTAAGGTTCCCAGGAATGCCATATTCTTCTTTACAGGATAAACTGCCTGGTCGCTGTTATCATAATAAAGTTGCTCTGCTGCATTAACTATGTGCGGTATTTTATTACGTATATCCTTACGGGTATTTTCAGACATGCTTTTTGATTCAACCGCATAGGTAAGTGCTTGTTTTAAGTTCGATTTTCTACCTACACCGGTGCTTTCCTGATCTGGCTCTTTTTTCGAACAAGTTTTTAATATTGGATTGTACCCAGCATCCAATAATTTTCCCTCCAGCTCTATCAAATGGGTAACGGCAGCCTGTCTTTCCTTTAGCGTGTTGGCGCTATTAAGACCAGCTTTTAAAACTTTCTTGTAGCCCTTGGGCCATCGCGCTTTTAAACGGTCATCGTAAAACCGATATTCGATTCGCCAAATTTTTTTAAGTGAAGCTTTACTGGTATGCCAGTTAGAAGGAAAAACATTGAACTCTGATCGGCGGCAATTGTTGGGAAGGTTTTGCATGTCAATGAAATTTTAATTTGTCAACTTTTTTGTCAACTTTTAAAACTTCACTTTTAGTAGCCGGTATCTGTAGATACAGTAAAAACCGCCATGGTAGCGGTTTTTACTTCTGTGTCCCGGATTGGATTCGAACCAATGACCTACTGCTTAGAAGGCAGTTGCTCTATCCAGCTGAGCTACCGAGACATTTTTTCCCTTTCTGACAAAGATTCTTGTGTGTATCTCTATCGTTTTGGGAGTGCAAATGTATAATTTTTCTGATTAAAAAAACAAATTAATTTTATTTTTTTTCAATAATGTTGTGATTACTATGGACGTAAAAATTGAATCAAGCTGGAAATCAGTGCTCAAAGATGAGTTTAAAAAGTCTTATTTCGAGCATATTGTCATGTATCTGAAAAGCGAGAAAGCATTAGGTAAAACCATCTTCCCTAAAGGAGAAGAGATCTTTAACGCCTTCGATAAAACTCCTTTCGACAAAGTAAAAGTAGTAATTCTTGGCCAAGACCCATACCATAACGAAGGCCAGGCCCACGGACTCTGTTTTTCTGTACAGGATGGTATTAAACCTCCACCGTCCCTTGTAAATATCTATAAAGAAATGAAATCGGACCTCGGCCTCGAACCGCCACAGGGCGGTAACCTCACCAAATGGGCCGAACATGGGGTACTGATGCTCAACGCCTTCCTGACCGTACGCGCGCATGAACCTGCATCCCATTCCAAAATCGGCTGGGAAAATTTTACAGATGCTGTTATCAGGAAAATATCAGAAGAAAAAAGAGATGTGGTATTTTTGCTGTGGGGAAGATTTGCCCAGGATAAACAAATCCTCGTAGACGCTACCAAACACCATATTCTCAAAGCAGCACACCCATCGCCTTTTAGCGCCGATAAAGGATTCTTCGGATGTAAACACTTCTCCAAAACAAATGAAATTCTCTCCAAAGCAGGTATTGAACCCGTTGACTGGAGATTATAATTTCAAATGGAATAAAATTAATATATTAGCTAACGCACGCTAGTAGCGAAAGTGAACGGCTATATGAAACTGATAAAAAACATCTTCGGAAAAATATTTGCACTATACGCACTCCTGCTCTTCGCAGGAACAATGCTCATTGTGTTTATTCCAATATGGATCTACTCCTTCTTTCCTGACCCTAAAAAAACCAAAGGTTTCATCACCATCGGAAGAATATGGATGAAAGTCTATATGCCCCTGATCGGCTGCCCGGTAAGGATCAAAGGGACAGAATATTTTGAAGAAGGAAAAACATACGTGGTTGTATGCAACCACAACGCGCTCATCGATGTACCGGTGACCACTCCCGGCGTGCCTGGCGTAAATAAAACACTCGCCAAAGCCTCTATGGGCAAAATACCGCTCTTCGGTGTACTCTATCGCATCGGCGGTATCCTGGTAGACCGCAAAGATGAACAAAGTCGTAAAAACAGCGTCGTTCAGATGCGGGAAGCGCTCGCAAAAGGCATGCATATGCTCCTCTACCCAGAAGGCACCAGAAACCGCACTAATGAGCCCCTAAAGCCCTTTTATGACGGTGCATTCGCACTTGCCATTGAAGCACAAGTGCCCATCATACCTTCTCTCCTGTTTCATACCAAAATAGTCAACCCCGCTGATAAAGGATTCTACGCCTGGCCACATCACATCGATTACCACTTCCTCCCGCCCGTGTCTACCGCCGGACTCACCAAAGACGATGTAGCCATGCTGAGAGAAAAAGTCTTTAAAATCATGTGGGACTACTACATTAACAATAACGTATAAACGAAATTATATTTCCTTATAAACAAAAAAATGGATGGCTCACCACGCCATCCATTTTTTTGTTTGTTTTAAATTAACTTATTCATATTTCACTGATTCCCAAATACTCCGGAATTATTACTGCAACCCTGCTGCAGTAGCCATTTTCTTTAACATTTCTTTGTACCTGGAGCTCCAAAAAAATAATAAATTGCAGTAAAGCTGCACCCATCTTCCCAACACCTTGCTGTTCCGGATATTGGGAGCTTTTACTCAAAATAACATTCACTAAACTATCTGTCATGAAAACAACCGGTCCTCCGTTGCTTCATTTGCTTCTACTAGCGCCCATTAATTATTGTAGCCCCCAGAAACCTGAACCTGCACTGCAACCGTTCAGTCTTCCATTTTCAATTCCGGCCTGATCATCCATTTGTGTGCAAAAAAATATCCCACACCAGTGACGGTGTGGGATATCGCATTTTTATAAGTTTCCGCTGCAATAGCGTCGCTACATATCATAAAACTGCCGCGATCGGTTAATCCTCAGATCTCGCAGAATACCTGCCTTCGGATTAATCGTTATACTAAACTGGCGCAAGGTCCCGAACGGCACCAGATTGATCGACATCTGCCAACAGTGCAAATCTCTCGAAATATACATGTTTGTATAAGCAATCTTCATATTGGTAAAATCAAAACCACTGTTCATACCAATCTTCCATTTCGGGGTCAGACTAAAATCTCCATTGAAGTTCACATACTGCGTGATTCTCTTCACAAAACCTCCTGAATCCGGCAACACCTGGTTGGTATAAGCCAAACTATAAGAAAGGTCCAATCTCCACGGAATATCAAAATCCACATACTCTCCCGGATGGTTTCTGATCTGCTGCAGCTGTCGCTGTTGCGCGGCCGCCATAATATTAGGGTCCTGGGCATTCTGCAAAGAATCCAGCTCCTTCATCTTACTCTGCGCCTTCTTGTCCTTCGATGTAAACGAGGTCGACATCGTGACAGAAGCATTCGTCAGCCTGCCCGGGCTAATCTTACCTGTATTCCAGATGTATTTATCGTGGCGTATACCAGCCGCATCTATCACATACGGGTCCAAAGTACCTGAAGCACTGATATTCAGTTTATCAAACAGGTTTGTACGCGCATACAATGAGATTGGCGATAATTTAAATGAGTCCTGAACAAAGTTATAGTTGAAGTTAAACCCGAAACCATCCAAAAGTTTCACCTTTTTTTCATGGTTAGCAGAAGTATCTTTCTTAGAATAGATCTTCATTTCGAGGTTGTTATCCAATCCGAAATTCACACCGCCAAATGTACCTTCTCCCGGTACGCCAATCACAGATCCCTGGAAATAAGATACTCTCGAAGTATGGCCCTGCGCATCATATTGCATGTTGTAATATGCACCGCTGCTCAAGTCCGGACGATAGCTCATACCAATAGAAGGACGCATTACGTGCCTGATCTTACGGATCTTATGGTTAGGTCCAAAGTCATACATACCATACAAGGCTGTTGCGAGTGTCAGGCTGGTGTTCAGCTCATGCAGGGCGTAGAAACCTGGTGTATAGGTAGTATCCAATGCACCTCTGGTACCTGTTGAGTAGTTAAACTTATTTGGATTAAAATTTTTGGTGATCTTTTTCGTATACCAATACTCGTTAAGAGTAATACCCGGAGATAAGGTAAATGCCTTCATCACTGGTATCGAGAAGGAAATCGGAACGGTTTGCTGCATACCTGTCTGTAATGCATCAAACATTGCCTGCTTTCCAAAAGCTGAATCTTTGAAATATGCCTGGTTACGGAATTGGTTGGTATAGCTGATACCTACTTTCTGGTACCATTTGGGCGTACCTATCACTTCTTTAGGTTGGAATGGATAAATCGTCTGTACAGAGAAATTCGCATCCGGGAAGGTCAATGATACATCGCGTGTTTGCAGGTTCTGGTTGTCTGATAAGCTGACGGTCAGGTTATAAGGCTTGTTCTGCCAGGTTTTCGAGAAACTGATACTGGAACCGATGTTATTATTTACGCGGGTACTATAGTCGTAAACGTTATACTGGTTGTAAGAAGAGGTTCCGAAGTTCACGCTGGCGCCAAAGTTAATTCCTGGTCTGGCTTTACTATCCATGCTATGGTTCCACATGATGTGGAAGTCGCGGCTGTTCACAAACTCCTGCGGTACCGACGGATCGCCGAGGCGGGTGTTTGCAAAGCTGATCGTCAACCCACCACTATATTTATAGCGCTTTCGATACGTAGGACTCGCAGTGAGGCTCCAGCTACCATAGGAGTATACATCTCCCCTAACGGTAAGGTCCATATGCTCCCCCATACCAAAATAGTATCCTCCGTTTTCAAGTCCCATCCCTTTCTGCTGGTTAACCACAAACTGTGGTGGCAGCAACCCTGAGCGTTGGCCCTGGGTGATCGGAAAAATTGCAAATGGTATGAATAAAGGTGTAGGAATACCCTGAATTTCCAGGTTTGCTGGCCCGGAAACAATCAGTTTATCAGGAATTACCTTAATTTTTTTAGCTCTGAAGCTGAAGTGAGGTGTATCCAGATCACAGGTAGTATAACCATTTTTAAAACCAAAGATGGTGTTGTCTGCCATTCGTTTGGTCTTTTCACTATGTACATACCCTTCTCCGTAAACGGATTTAGTATGGAAGATCATGGCCTTCTGAGAAGTGAAATTATATTCTACAGTATCGGATTCGAAGCTTTGACCACCATCATTCATCACCGGACGGCCAATAAATTTGCCGGCAGTATCTTTTGTCTGGGTAGCACTCATTACGCCGCTGCCCTGGTCAAAAGCTACTTTACTTGCAGTGAGATCAACAGTTTTGTACTTCACATTGGCGTTTCCGTACAGGTAAAACTGTTTTTCCTTTATCATGAGTACCATGGAGTCTTCCGCTTTTGCGGTGACAGTGGCGTCCAGAGAGTCTTTGGAGGCTACAGGGATCTTAAAAGTATCCACTGTAACACGGGTGCTATCCAGGAAAGTGGAATCACCAGCCAATTTTATAGCTCCTGAATCCCCGGATTTTGGCACAATAGCCGTATCTTTAAGGTTAATCGGAGCCGATACAGGCTTCACCGGACCAGCGTTTTTAGGCTTTGTCGGTACCGTGTCTGCAAAAATTTTGTTAAATCCGAAGAATGCATGTGGCTTTATGCCTGCAGTTGCATCTATAATAAAGGGAACGGCAATAATCACACCTGCAATTACCAGGTATGTCTGTCGTAAAAACTTTTTATAATTATTTTTGTAGCTAGAGCTCATGTGTTAAGGCGGGCACAAACCTACAAGTTTTTAAACAATTTATTACAAATGATAACTTGTAAAGTTTGAAATGAGAGACAGGGAAAGGCACTTAAAACTCGCATGGAACAAGTAAATTATTATTTTAACAGATAAACTTATTTTTTATTTTTTGTGATTACAGCACCCATTAAAAAGAGAAACATGCGCTGGAACCGATTTTGGACTTTAGGACTGGGAACACTTTTCACCTGCACATTTTTTATTCAGGCAAAAAACACACCAGATTCAGAAAAGCAGGGAAAGCCAATCAGAACTATCGTTATTGACGCTGGCCACGGTGGCGAAGATCCAGGCGCAAGGGGCAGTTATTCCACAGAGAAACAGGTCACTTTAGAAGTTGCCCTGAAACTGGGAAAACTCCTCGAAGAGAACATGCCGGATGTAAAGGTAGTGTATACACGAAAATCCGATCGTTTCGATAATCCAAGAGTAAAAGCTCAAATTGCCAACGATGCCAAAGGTGAACTGTTCGTGTCTATCCACTGTAATTCTGCCGCAAAATTGCAACGGCAGGTAGGTACCAAAACCGTTATGGTAAGAAAAGGTAAGAAAAAGGTCGCTAAACACGTACCCGTATACGCCTCTTACCCTAATCCAGCAAAAGGTACCGAAACCTACATCTGGGCAACCAGCAAAAACAACGCTAAAATGGAGTCCCTGAAACAGAACTCCGTTATCGTGCTTGATGCTAATTCCGAAGAATCACGCGCCCTCATGGACGATACCGATCCGGAAACCTACATCCTGCTCAATACCCTGCGAAACGCTTATTTCGACCAAAGCCTCCGACTCTCTACTTTAATAGAAGACGAGTTCACCAGAGTAGGTCGTATCAGCCGTGGCGCAAGACAACGTAACGAAAAAGGCATCTGGGTACTCTCTGCTACCGCCATGCCTAGCGTACTGGTAGAATTAGGATTCATCAGCAACCCGGAAGAGGAAGACTACCTCAACTCAAACTCCGGCCAGATGGAACTTGCCAACGGTATCTTTAAAGCGATTAAGCGTTACCGTGATGAACTGGACAGGTTTACCAATAATAACCACGTACAGCCTTCTGAACAAACCAATACCGGCAATGCCGCACCACAGGCTTACCGCAAATCCACCAAACCTGGTGGTCAGCGCAAGCCAGCCTCCAAACAGGACTATGCCGTGCAATTGCTGATTACTGACAAATTATATAACCCAGGAGCTTCCATATTTAGGAAGCTCCCGGGCCATGTCACTGTAGAACGCACCGCAGTAGTCATGAACCGGAAAAAAATGAATAAATATACCTGGGGACCATTCCAATCCGAACAAGTAGCTTCCACCGCCCTCAAAAAAGCCAAAAAATCAGGATTTAAAGACGCTTTCGTTACCAATAACTAACTACCCCTTACCCCTCCCCCAACAACCTACCTCCCCAAAAATTCTCTTTATAATTATCAACATTTTAATTCAAACACTCCCCGGACTGCCTTTTTGATTATTTTTGCGTTGAACGTATACGAATCTCATGCTCAAATTATCAAATGAAACCAAAGTGGGTGTGCTTACAGCATTAGGTATTACCCTCCTTGTGCTGGGCTTTAATTTATTGAAAGGAAAGAGCCTGTTTTCACATTCCAAAACCATATATGCTGTATATAAACAGGTAAATGGTCTCCAGCCATCCAATGCCGTTCAGGTAAATGGCCTCGTTGTTGGTAACGTTTCCAACCTCGATGTAATGGACCACGACCCTAGTAAAATACTCGTTACCATCACCATCTCTAAAAAAATAGAAATCCCACGCAACTCTGTAGCCCGCATCTCCAGCGACCTGCTCGGAACAAAAACCGTTCAGCTCGACCTGGGTAACGCTTCCGACTATCTGAAAAGCGGCGATACCATCTACGCTGCCGTAGACGGTAGCATGACAGATGCCCTAAAGGAACAACTCAATCCCCTGGTTAGAAAACTTCAGGGTACTCTCATGAATATCGACTCCCTGTTGCTCAACGTAAACAGCTTATTGGACACCACTTCCAAAGTTCAACTGCAACAGGCAATCAGAAACCTTAACACCATCACGCATAACTTTACCGTTACCAGCGCATCACTAAATACCATGCTGGACCCAAACAACGGTACCGTAACTGGCACCATGCGTAATCTCGAAGCCGTAACCGGTAATCTCAAAAATAATAATGAGAAAATCGGCCATATCCTCGATAATGCAGAAAAAACCACCAGCGCACTCGCTAACGGTAATATTGATAAAACATTACAACAACTGCAGTCTGCCGCAAACAGTCTTAATACTACCATCGCAAAACTCAACACCACCGACGGTACCGCGGGTTTATTGCTGAACGATAAAAAAGTTTACAATAACCTCCAAAGCTCCCTGAACAGTCTTAATAAACTACTGGAAGATCTGCGCGTCAACCCTAAACGTTATGTGCACTTCTCCCTGTTCGGCAAAAAAGATAAAGTGAAGCCCATACCTTCAGACTCAGTTCAGGTTCAATAATCAGGATACATGCGTGTAATCATAAAATACGGGCTTTTACTGGCTATGTGCTGCATAGCCGGCATCTTTACTGCCAATGCCCAGCAGGCCGCAGCTCCGCCTGCCACCGACACTACAGGCCCGAAAGGTACCAGAGTGGATATCAAAAATGCAGACGTACTGTATGATATCACCACCGATACCCTCGCTATCCGCAAACTGATAGGAAACGTAAAACTCGTACAGGGTAATACGATTTTCTATAGCGATAGCGCCATCCAAAACCTGAGGTCCAACCACATCGATGCCTACGGTAAAATTCATATCAACCAGGCAGATAGTATTAATATCTATGGAGATGTACTCAACTATGATGCGTCTACTCGCATTGCTACACTTACAGGCAATGCGCGTATGACCGACGGCAAAGTGACCATCACCGGCCCTGAGCTCATCTATGATATGAACGCTAAAATCGGTAGCTACCTTAAAACTGGTAAACTGGTAAACGGTAAAAGCACCCTCACCAGCGATGAAGGCTTCTATTATGTAGACATGAAAGAAATGCACTTTCAACGTAATGTAGTATTGATAGATCCTGAATACACGCTGACCACAGATGCACTGCTTTATAATACAGAAACCAAAATAGCCAACATCATCGCGCCTACTACTATTAATGAAGGTAAACGCATCATGTACGCTACCAGCGGGTATTACGACACAGATAAAGGATACGCCAACTTTACCAATCGCCCGCTCATAGAAGACAGTACAGGTACGCTCACCGCCGATCAGCTGGAAATGGATAAAGTCAACGGAAAAGCATATGCTACCGGAAACATGGTTTACCGCGATACCATCAGACATATGTCCCTCCTTGCCAACTACGGCATTGTAGACCAGGTCTACAAAACACTGCTGGCCACCCAGAAACCACTGCTGATCATGGAAAGCGAAAAAGATACTTTCTATATGGCCAGCGACACGCTATTCACTGGCATCATCAAACCAGGCGATAGTCTCACCATCCCTTCTGTACAAGGATTAAAAAAGGTACCTGCACCACTGCGACTCACACCCGTGAAATCCAGGGAAGTATCTACATATATAGATAACGTGCCAGAATATCTTAAAAGAGATGAACTGCTGGCAAAACAAAGAAAAGATAGTATCACCGGTGCTAAAATGATGATGATGGCAGATACCGCCCTCGCTAAAACAAAAGCCAGGGAAAACGTAAACGCTGTCACCAACATGAAAATAGCTCCAATGAAACCTGTCGCACCACAGGATTCACTCCCCGGAATTAAACACTTTGCCGACAGCATCAATATTACCAAACCAAAAAATAAAGCCGATGATACCACAGAAATAAGGTACATCCTGGCCTATCATCATGTACGCATGTTCTCCGATTCCCTACAGGGAGTAGCCGACAGCGTATATTATTCTTCCAGCGACTCCATCTTCCGCTTCTTCCGTGATCCAATCATCTGGACCAGCAGAAGCACAGAAATGTATGGAGATACCGTATACGCATACACGAAAAACCAGACCGTCGATAAGCTCGTAATGAGACAACATGCCTTCATCATCAACGAAACCGGTAAAGACCTGTTTAATCAGATCAAAGGAAATACCATCACCGGCTATGTTGTAAATAAGCAGCTCGACTGGATGTTTGTAGAAGGAAATGCTGAAACCATCATGTATGCCGCCGATAATGCAGGAGCCTTCATGAACGTGAGCCATACACTTTCCGCCACCATTTCATTGTACTTTAAAGACAACGAAATTTATAAAGCGAAGTTTATCACGCAACCCGAAACAACGGTATATCCATTTACACAAAGACCGATAGAAGAACTTAAACTCGAACATTTTAAGTGGGAAATCAACCGGCGACCCAAATCCAAATTTGAACTCATGCAATAAACCAATACCCTCCGCTTCATCTCGGAGGGTATTTTTTTACAGTATATTTGCCCCAATACATTTAACTAACCCGTTAAACTCCGGATACTGTGCTGAAATCTTCTATCAAAACCATCAGGCAATCACTGCTATCTCCTATCTTTAAATTTTTGAAAGATAGCAGGGCGGTGGGCATTGTGCTGATCATCTGTACCATTATTTCTATGACCCTCGCCAATTCGGGCGCAGGAGCAGCATATATCAATTTCTGGAATGCCCCCCTGGACCCTGCTGGTGGTCATCATTTCCATCTGCGTGGCCTTATCTTACCCAACTCCTTCCTGCTATGGATAAATGATGGCCTGATGGCCTTGTTCTTTTTCATGGTAGGAATGGAAATAAAAAGAGAACTCACCGTTGGAGAACTATCATCAGTGAAGCAGTCCATACTACCAGTGCTCGCAGCTATTGGCGGGATGGTAGCTCCTGCTTTAATTTTCAGCTGCTTTAACCATGGTACAGAATATAGTAATGGGTGGGGAATCCCCATGGCTACGGATATTGCCTTTTCATTAGGTATACTTTCCCTTCTAGGCAACAGGGTGCCTATCAGCCTGAAAATATTTCTGATGGCATTGGCCATTATAGATGATTTGGGTGCAATCCTTACTATTGCTATTTTCTACACACCACATCTTGATCTGCAATACCTCCTGATAGGAGGAGGTGTTTTACTGTTGCCTATCTTACTGAATATATTAAAGGTACAACGTACCGTTTTTTATTTCCTGCCAGGAATAGTGCTCTGGTATTGCCTTTTCAACTCCGGTGTACATGCAACTATTGCGGGTGTATTGCTGGCGTTATGCATTCCTCAGTCCCGCATTGAAGAACTGGTACATAACCTACACGACCCTGTGAATTTTGTCATCATGCCGCTGTTTGCCTTGGCAAATACGGCGATTGCCTTGCCTGGAGACGTTTTTCACGCACTAGCACATGGTATCAGCTACGGTATTATTGCAGGATTAGTGTTAGGAAAGCCAATCGGTATTTTCCTGATGTCATTCCTTGCAGTGAAACTTCGTTTAGCCGTGCTCCCAGAAAACAGCCGCTGGGGCCAGCTCTGGGGTGTAGGTATGATTGCCGGTATCGGTTTTACTATGTCAATTTTTATTGCGGGTTTGGCTTATACCGATAGATCGTTGCAGATCATTGCTATTATTTCTGTCATCGCAGCCTCTCTGGTAGCGGGTTTGGCAGGATTCATCTATCTAAGGCTGATAAAAAACTAATTTTGCTCTCCCCTGTTGGCATTGTTATTGTTAAAGAAGTGTGATTTTTTTTAGAGAGAAAATACTTTAGAGAAATTTCTAACGTTAGAAGACGCAAATATCTTTTATTTTTAATAAGTATTAATTTATGAAGAAAGTCGTGTTACTTTTCGGTCTGATTGCCATGCTGGCAGTACAGGCTAACGCGCAAAAGAAAAGCAGCTACCGCGGCGGAAGCTATGGTATTGATAACTACAATACCGCATTAGGCGTACGTCTTAACCCATGGGTAGTAGGCTTCACCATTAAACACTTTATTGCAGGACCACATGCCATCGAAGGATTAGTTACCACTAATCACGACAAAAACACTAACGTAACCTTCACAGGACTATACGAATATCATTGGAATGTAGGTATGCAAGGCCTTAACATGTACGCTGGTGGTGGTGTACACGTAGGTATTTATGATCGCCGCGACTACGATTGGGATCGTTACGTGGACAAAGGCAAGGGTACTTATGTATCTCCGGGCTTAGACGGTATTATCGGTATCGAATATACGTTTAAGAAAATTCCGTTGAACATCAGCGCTGACCTGAAACCTTATGTTCAGTTTGTTGGACCAACCAACTATCTCGGCGAAGAAATCGGAGGTATTTCTGCAAGATTTGCCTTCTAGGATAAACAAAGAAATTATGTACTTTAGCGGACAACAGGGTTTCCTGTTGTCCGTTTTTTTTGGGATCCACTGTACCTAATGCCAACATTCTTAGATGCGAACGATATTGTACCTGACTTATGCCTTCCTGTTTCTGGTGGCCTGTAAAAAGCCATCAAAAGATCCTGCTGTAATACAACAGCCTGGCCAGCCGCTGGAAGGTTATGGCAGTTCCTCCTATCAATCCTCCACCGTTATCAAAAAGAATTATGACGATGGCAACACCGGATTCTGGCTATATCTGCCCAGCGAACCTTCTCCAAAAGAAGCACCCGTAGTAGTGCTAAACCATGGCTATGGTGCTTGGAACCCAGCCTGTTATGGAGCATGGATCAAGCATCTGGTAAAAAAAGGCAATATTGTCATCTTCCCAAGGTATCAGGCTACCATCGTTACCAACCCTTCCACTTATTCTAGCAATGCTGCAGCGGCCATCAACAGGGCATTGAAAGTTCTGGCCGCCAATCCAGGTATGCCACAACCCATAAAAGGTAAAATAGCGTATATAGGACACAGTTATGGTGGCGTTATAGCAGCCAACCTGGCCATGTCGTACAGTACCTATGGCATACCAGCACCTAAAGCGGTTATGCTCGCCTGTCCAAGCACCGGCAATGCACCACAGGGCGCCCTGCCAAGCTATAAAAGCATGTCTTCAAAAATAAAAATGTTGCTCGTTGTAGAGGAAAAAGATAATGGCGGCGCCTCTTTTGCTGACATGCTCTATAATGCTACCACCTATATTTCTGCCGCCAATAAAACCATGATCACGCACCTTGCTGACCCTTACGGATACCCGGCTATCACCGCCGATCATGGGGAAGCCGCTGCCACTGACATGACCTTCGATTCCGGCCAGAAAAATAGTATCATCTCCCTTGCTTTTTCTACCACCCGTGTAGATGCTACCGATTATTACTGTTATTGGAAACTGACAGACGCACTCCTCGACTGTGTTTTTCATCAGCAAGGCTGTCCCTGTGTGTATGGCGACAGCACAGCCGTTACCAATATGGGAAAATGGTCCGATGGACAAGCCGTTAAACCGCTCGTTGTTAGATAATTCCCTAATTTTAGGTAATAACAACTTGCTATGAAAATCTTCAGCGCAGCACAGATCCGTGCAGCAGATGCCTATACAATACAACATGAGCCTATCAGCAGTGTGGATCTGATGGAACGCGCAGCCAATGCCTGCACCGTTTGGATTGAAGACAATTTCACACCAACACATCCAGTATATATTATTTGTGGAAAAGGAAACAATGGTGGCGATGGCCTGGTTATCACACGGCTGTTATTAGACCAGGGCTGGAATGCAAGCGCATGGGTGATACAGGGAGGCAGAACCAGCAATGATCATGAAGTAAACCTGCAACGCCTACACGAAGCATACCCCAATCATATCCATCCACTTAATGATGTCAAGGAATTCCCCGAAATCCCAGATCGCGCTATTATTGTAGATGCTATCTTCGGTACAGGGCTCAACAAGGCTATTGAAGGATGGCTGGCAGGCATTATTCATAAAATCAACGATCAGCGGTACAGACACATTATAGTGTCCGTTGATACCCCTTCCGGGTTGCAAGCCGACAGCAGCTCGCTGCACACACCGGTTGTACAAGCACATCATACACTTACATTTGAAACCTGGAAACTGGCCTTTCTTTTACCAGAAAATGCCGGCATTACAGGGAAAGTACATGTACTCCCTATTGGACTACATCCGGAGTACCTAACGCATACGCCTGCACGATTTCACCTAACAGATACAGCCACCATACAAACGATCTACCAGCCCCGTGATCCATTTGGACATAAGGGTACTTATGGACATGCGTTGCTGATCGCAGGCAGTTATGGCAAAATGGGTGCTGCACTTTTATCAGCAGGGGCTTGCCTGAGAGCAGGTGTAGGACTATTGACCTGCCATGTTCCTGGCTGTGGCTATGATATTATGCAGATAGGCGAACCTGCGGCGATGTGTATTACCGACCGCGACGAGGCCATGAACGTGCATTTCCACCAGGATGTGACAGATACCAAATATGCAGCAGTAGGTATTGGCCCGGGACTCGGCACACACACTTCCACAGCCGCTTCCCTCGAAAAGTTGCTGGAAGCCTATCGCCAGCCAATGGTGATCGATGCTGATGCACTCAATATCATCTCCGTATATCCATACCTGTTATCCAGCATACCTGTTGGTTCCATATTAACACCTCACCCCAAAGAGTTTGAACGCCTGTTTGGCGCTACTGCCAATGATTTCGAACGAATAGAACTATTGAGTAAGAAGTCCGCAGAATTAGGGCTTTACATCTTATTAAAAGGCCGTTATACTGCTATTGCCTGCCCTGACGGTGCCATATATTTTAATCCTACAGGAAATCCCGGCATGGCCACTGGTGGCAGCGGGGATGTACTTACGGGTATACTGACTGGCTTACTGGCGCAACATTATAGTCCTAAAGCGGCTATTATTATGGGTGTTTGGCTACATGGCTTTGCCGGCGACCTTGCAGCTGCTTCATTATCGCAGGAAGCAATGACCGCAGGAGATATTATCAACCATCTCGGACAAGCCTTCTTACAGGGCATTTGAGGAAAGTACTCCAAAACCTGCTGCCATAGCGGATGTTCCATTTTTTTCCTTCATAGATGTGAGTATTAATTTTTTATGTTTTATATTTATTTGAAACACTATTGAGAATCCTTTGATCTTTTAACTCTTAAACCAATTTCTGATCCTTGCATTATTAAATTCGTCAATATGAGTATAGTTTACCTCGTTCCATGTTTTGGATTACTAGCCTTGTTATATACTGCGTTCCGATCTGCCTGGGTAACACGCCAGGATGCTGGTAATGACAGGATGAAAGAAATTGCACAACACATCGCAGAAGGTGCCATGGCGTTTCTGAAAGCTGAGTATAAAATCCTTACCTATTTTGTAATTATTGCCGCCCTTCTCCTTGGTTACATGGGTGCCAGCCATGCCAACTCACACTGGTCAATTGCATTGGCTTTTATCGTAGGTGCTATATTCTCCGCTACTGCGGGTTTCATAGGAATGAAAATAGCTACCAAGGCAAATGTGCGTACTGCGCAGGCAGCACGTACTAGTCTGGCAAAGGCTTTACAAGTTTCATTTACCGGCGGTTCTGTAATGGGTATGGGTGTTGCCGGTTTGGCCGTATTAGGTCTCGGTTCATTATTTATCATTCTCAAATCATACTTTGGCGCGGAAGCAAATACAGCAGAGATGATCAAAACCATTGAGGTATTGACAGGCTTCTCACTGGGTGCGGAAAGTATCGCATTGTTTGCGCGCGTAGGCGGCGGTATCTACACCAAAGCTGCCGATGTTGGCGCTGACCTGGTAGGTAAAGTAGAAGCAGGTATTCCGGAAGATGATCCCCGCAATCCTGCCACCATCGCTGATAACGTTGGAGACAACGTAGGAGATGTTGCCGGTATGGGTGCTGATCTCTTTGGCTCTTATGTTGCTACCGTTCTTGCTACCATGGTACTCGGCTCTGAAACCACCTCTCATGATGCTTTCGGCGGCCTGGCTCCTATCCTGCTCCCTATGTTGATCGCAGGATTTGGTATCATCTTCAGTATCATCGGTACCTTCTTTGTAAGGATTAGCGATAGCGCAGGTCTCAACACCGGTGTAGTGCAAAAAGCGCTGAACATGGGTAACTGGGGCTCTATTGTGCTCACCCTGATAGTATCTTACTTCCTCGTTAACTGGATACTTCCTGATACCGAAATGACCCTTCGCGGCCATGTGTTCACAAAAGGACAAGTATTTGGTTCTATCGTAGTAGGCCTGGTCGTAGGTACTTTAATGAGTATCATTACAGAATATTATACGGCAATGGGTAAACGCCCGGTGAAATCTATTATCCGCCAATCTGCTACTGGCCATGCTACTAATATTATTGGCGGTCTAAGCGTGGGTATGGAATCTACCATGCTTCCTATCCTGGTGCTGGCAGGCGGTATCTGGGGTTCTTACTCCTTTGCAGGATTATATGGCGTGGCTATCGCCGCTGCCGGCATGATGGCTACTACGGCCATGCAGCTGGCTATCGATGCCTTCGGCCCTATCGCTGATAATGCAGGTGGTATCGCTGAAATGAGCGAGCTGCCTAAAGACGTTCGTGAAAAAACCGATATCCTGGATGCAGTGGGTAACACCACAGCTGCTACTGGTAAAGGTTTCGCGATCGCATCTGCTGCACTTACCGCCTTGGCACTCTTTGCCGCTTTCGTTGGCGTTGCCGGTATCACCGGTATTGATATATATAAGGCAGATGTACTGGCCGGTCTCTTTATCGGCGGTATGATCCCATTCATCTTCTCTTCGCTGGCTATTGCTGCCGTAGGACGCGCTGCCATGGCCATGGTGGAAGAAGTTCGCCGCCAGTTCCGCGAAATCCCTGGTATCATGGAAGGTACCGGCAAACCGGAATATGATAAATGCGTAGCTATTTCTACACAGGCTTCTATCCGTGAAATGCTGCTGCCTGGTGCAATTGCACTGATTTCTCCATTGCTGATCGGCTTCATCGCAGGCCCTGAAGTACTCGGCGGTTTCCTCGCTGGTGCTACTGTAAGCGGTGTATTAATGGGTATCTTCCAAAATAACGCCGGTGGTGCCTGGGATAATGCCAAAAAATCTTTCGAGAAAGGTGTAGAAATTAACGGCGAAACCTATTACAAAAAGTCTGAACCACATAAAGCCTCTGTAACAGGTGATACCGTAGGTGATCCTTTTAAAGATACCTCTGGTCCTTCTATGAACATCCTCATCAAACTGATGTCCATCGTATCACTGGTAATCGCACCTACCCTTGGTGAACGCTTCCATACCCGCGAAGCTGCACCTACCGCTAAAGTTACCACAGTTGCTCCCGCTCCTGCTCCTGCTAAAAAAGCAGCGCCGCAAGTTAGCATGGTGTTGGAAAAGAAATAATTCAACTCCTTATAAACCAAGCCTCCCCGCGAAATGTTAAATCGCGGGGAGGCTTTTTTTATTGTTTTTTTAGAAAAATCTTGCTCAATTGATTTTCTTGCCTACATTTGTACTGTAATTATTTTTATTACAGTTTAAAAACGAAGAAAATGAAAGTTGCAATAATTGGTGCATCTGGCTTTATAGGTCAGGAAATATTGAAAGAAGCATTACAGAGAGGTCTGGAAGTAACGGCAGTAGTGCGTAATCCAGAAAAAATCACTGTACAAAATGATAAACTGACTGTAAAAAAGGCTGACGCCACTAACGCAGCTGATCTGGCTAATGCCATCGCCGGCAATGACGCCGTTATCAGTGCTTACAAGGCAGCAGATTCAGACACCTATATTCAGGCTACTAAAGCAACTATTGATGCGGCTAAAAAGGTTGGAATCAAACGTTTCCTTCTGGTAAGTGGTGCTGCTAGTCTGGAAGTAGCTCCTGGTGTAAAACTCTTTGATTCTCCACATTTCCCGGCAGAATGGAAACCAATAGCCGCAGCTACCATGGCGGGATTGGATGTATTGAAACAAGAAAATGACCTGGAATGGACAGCTTTCAGTCCTGCTGCGATGATCGAACCTGGTGAACGTACAGGTAAATTCCGCCTGGGTGGCACGCAGCTGGTAACAGATGCTAACGGTAACAGTAAAATTTCTTCTGCTGATTACGCAGTGGCGATGTTAGATGAACTGCAACAGCCTAAACATATCAAACAACAGTTTACCATCGCATACTAGTATATTATACTAACTGCCAGTGCCCGGCAGTGTAGCGGCTGACTAAAAAGTGATAATTATACGCTTTTTAGTCAGCCATTTTTTATTGCTTATCGGGCTATCCTCAAGCTACTAGGGCTATTGCCGAATTTTTTACGGAATGCATTACTGAAATGGGGTAAGGAAGAATATCCTGCTTCTTCAGCAATCATCGTAAGTGAAAGTTTTCCTTCCAGGATCAATTCCCGGGCGATGGCCAGTCTGTGATCACTGAGATAACCAAAAACGGTATTATTATATACCTCCCTAAAGCCGGCTTTCAACTTAAATTCGTTTAGTCCTGTCATACGTGCCAGCTGACCGAGGGTGGGTGGTTGCTGCACATTATTCAGCAATATCGTTCTGGCATGGTCCAGCTTATCGCGGTCGCTGGCGTTGAAACTGCGTGTAGTCACGCCCGTTGGCAGGCTACCAGCTTGTTCTGCCTGCAAAGCCAGCAGCTCCAATACCTTAGATTGTAAATACAGCTTTTTAATACCTCCCTTGAAATTACAGTTAACAATTTCTTCAATAACTGCATTCATTCGAGGTGTCATATGCGGGTTTTGCTTAGTCCTCAACAATGTAGGACGGTTGCCGGCTACATTATTTGCCAGCTGGTCCAACACATCTCCATTATGCTCTGCCAGTTCCAGAAATCGGTCGCGGGTAAAGCTGATGACAAAAATGGACAATCCATCCTGCTTCTTTACAGCCGCCTCCTCATTTCCTTGTGGGGCAAACATCAGATTATGTTCCAGGGAAGAAAACCGTAATGATTTGGTCACACCTTCAAAACTGGTGTTTATATCGCCATGTTTCATAAAAAACATGTCCACCAGGGCTACATCAGATACATCATGTGTTACATGGATATTCTGAAACACCTCTGCTTTTCCATGCGCAACATGATAACCATCAAAACATAGACTGTTAAAGCTGGCATTGCCAAAATCGTAGGAAAATTCAGCCTTTTCCTGTACGATAGTTGGAGATGCGATCTTTTCTGGACTAAACGGCACCTGTTTCTCCCAAAGGATATCGCTGGCATCATTCTTAATAACTACAGCCATAAAAAATCCGTTTCGTATAAATTTAAATACGTTTCGTGTAACAGTTAGTCGGGATAACAGTAGCAAATTTGCATAAAAATATTCCGAATAACCAAATTTTTAGTAACGTATGATTGGAATATTCCGAACGAATATTAGTTCTGTAGATGATAAAAACAGCGTAGTAAGGGCCATTTTTTCACAATTTGGGGTAGATGCCTGTTCTGTAGATATTGAAGACTGCGACCGGGTATTAAGGGTTGTTTCGCCCGCCCAGCTTGAAGAAGCTGTTATAATAGACTTCGTGAAGAAACTGGGTTTTGCCTGCCAGATTTTAGAATAGTCACCGTCATCCACATTTATATCCAACGGGTTTGCTGATAGCACTGCAATGTTATTTTTTGCAGGATCTGTCAGCAAACCCGTTTTTCATTATAATTTCGGCCCACACAAAATTAATTTTCCGCATAGGGGTAAGATATACCTCCTACGTCATATATGCGAGTTACAAAAACTAGAAAACATCTTTTTAAAATTGCATTTACCTTTTATGAAAACTAAGGCAATATTGTTGCTATCTGCATTCTGTATGCTACTAGGAGTACAATTCTCCAGCGCTCAACAGGGCAAGTATACGGTCAGCGGATATGTAAAAGATAAACAGAATGGAGAAACATTAATAGGCATTTCTGTTGGTAAACCAGGCACCAGCCTGGGTACTGTTACCAATCAGTATGGCTTCTATTCTTTAACACTACCTGCAGGCGACCATGAGTTGCAGTTTAGTTATATAGGATATACTTCTATTAAACAAACTATTCATCTCCAGAAAAACACTAAACTGGATATCACCCTCGAACCTTCCAGCAGCCAGCTGAATGAGGTAACCATCGTTGGTAATAAACAGGAAAAAGCCATCAATACCCTGAACACCAGTATCAACAGACTGGATATTCAGCAGATGAAAAAAATGCCTACTTTCCTTGGTGAAGTAGATGTATTGCGTGCTATCCAAACATTACCAGGTGTTCAAACCGTTGGTGAAGGCGCTTCCGGCTTCAATGTACGTGGTGGTAACAGCGATGAAAACCTCATCCTCCTGGACGAAGCACCTGTATACAACTCCACACACATGCTCGGCTTCTTCTCTGTATTCAACCCCGATGCAGTAAAAAGTCTCAACCTCATCAAAGGCGGTTTCCCGGCAGAATATGGCGGCAGAACCTCCTCTGTACTGGATATCCGCATGAAAGATGGTAATAGCCAGAAGCTCAATATCAATGGTGGTATCGGTAATATCTTCAGCAGACTGGCGGTAGAAGCGCCGATTGTACAGGATAAATCTTCATTCATCGTTGCGGCAAGAAGATCTTATATAGATGTACTGATGAAACCTTTTATGAAAGGAGACATGAAAGACACCAAACTGAACTTCTATGACCTCACTGCTAAAGCAAACTATAAGTTCAACGACAACAACCAGCTCTTCCTGAGTGGTTACTTTGGTCGTGATGTTTTTGGTTTTGGATCAGATGTTAATATGAACTGGGGTAACGCAACAGCAACACTCCGCTGGAACCACGTTTTCAACAGCCGGTTATTCCTCAATCTATCTACCTACTATAGTAAATACGACTATAGCCTCTCTTTCAGCAACAGCAGCAAGAAATCTGAAAGTGAAGCCTTAGAGAAATATGACTGGACATCCAACATTATCAACTACGGTTTCAAACCTTCCTTTACCTGGTATCTGAATACTAAAAGTACTGTACATTTTGGTGCACAGGCAGTATATTATACCTTCAAACCTGGTACTGGTATAGGTCAGGAGGGAAATGATCAGAAAACGAAACAAACCCCTGATAAGCACGCACTGGAATCTGCACTTTATATCGATCATGAATATAAACCAAGCAAAAAATTCGGTATTCAGTATGGTCTTCGCCTATCTTCTTATCAACTGCTGGGAACAGGTACAGAATACTATTATGCTGACACCACGCCTGGTATTCGCAAACGCCTGATTGGTACCAAAAACTATGGTGCTGGTGAAGTAATGAAAACTTATCCATACCTCGAACCACGCATCAGCGTTCGATATGCTTTCAACGATCAGAATGCAGTGAAAGTGGCTTACAGCAGAACCACACAGTTCATGCACCAGCTTTCTAACACCGCTTCTCCTACTCCACTGGATATCTGGACACCTAGTTCAAATAACATTGAACCAATGGTTTCTAACCAATATACTGCCGGTTATTTCTACAATGCGCCTAATGATAATTATGAATTATCTGCAGAAGTATTCTACAAAACAACCGACCATCAGTTAGATTATATCGATAATGCCAACCTGCAGCTCAACCCACAGATCGAAGCAGACCTACTGCCATCTCAAGGTCGTGCATATGGTTTGGAATTATATGCTAAAAAAGATATCGGTAAAACAACTGGCTGGATTAGCTATACACTTTCCCGCTCCGAACGTAAAACACCTGGTATCAGTATGAACGAATGGTTCCTGAACCGCTATGATCGTACACATAACGTGAATGTAGTAATAAGTCATACCGTTAGTAAGCGTGTATCCGTATCCGGTAACTTTGTGTTTGCATCTGGTACGCCTGCTACCTTTGCAGATAACCGACTCGAATTCCAGGGCTGGGATATTCCTTACAACAGCACAGAAAAACGTAATAACTACCGCCTGGACCCTTACCACAGACTGGATCTCTCCCTTACGCTGAAAGGCAAACAGGAACACAGATGGAAAGGTGAATGGGTATTCTCTCTCTATAACGTATACGCAAGAAGAAATGCCTATACTGTTTACTTCAGACAGAACCCTGATGATCCGGATAAGAAAGAAGCCATTCGTCTTTCTATCATCGGCTCTATCATTCCTGGTATTACTTATAACTTCAAATTCTAACAGCAGAAAATCATACCTGATGAAAAAAATATTGTGCTACATATCCTTGGCGTTGCTCGGAGGATTGACAGCCTGCGAAGATAAAATTAACCTGAACGTCCCTAACGGGAAATCATTTCCGGTACTTGATGCCTGGATTACAACGGAACCTGGGATACAAACTATTCGTATGACCATGTCCGTACCATACACCAGTCAGGACCCTGCACCAATTGTCAACGATGCGAAAATCATCCTGTATGATATCACCAGCGGCGAAAGTTATCCGTTTACGTTCAACAAAAGCGCTTATACTTTTGATGCCAGCGTGAAACCTATTGGGGTTATCGGACACGTTTACAAACTGCACGTAGAGTACCAGGGCGAAATCCTGGAAGGACTGGATTCTCTCAATCGCGTACCACCAATAGATTCTATTACATACGAGTTTAAAAAGAAAGAAGAATCTTATTCCAACAAAGAAGGCTACTATGCACGTTTTCATGGGAAAGACCTTCCTAATGGTGTAGATTATTACTGGATCAGATCTTATAGAAACGATACTACCCGTCGTTTGGAGGATGCATTTTCAGTAGATGGTGGTTATGATTCGGGACTTTATGATGGTAATGCATTCATCCTGCCGCTCTCACAAAGTATTACCGATTATGATAAGCCGTTCCAATTAAATGAAAAAATAATTGTGCGTCTTTCCTCTATTTCCAAACGAAGCTATGATTTCCTGACACAGGTAGATCAGCAGGTAAATGCCGGCGGACTCTTTGCTAAAGTGCTGGAAAATGTGCCAACAAATATGCAGAATACTATCTCAAATGGTAAAGTAAGAATCCTCGGATGGTTTGGTACATCAGCAGTAAGCAGAGCAGAGGTTACTGTTAAATAATTTATTCGATATTACAACCTACAATTCAACAACTACGGCGGCCAGAAGCAATTCTGGCCGCTTTTTTTATGGGAGATCAGCAGAAAATCAGTAAATTGATAGAAAGAATTCCACCCATGCCTCCTAATCTGATTTTATATGCTATACCTGCATTTGTGTTGTTGATATTAGTGGAGATTGTCATCACCACCGTTGATCACCGCAATCTTTATAAACCCAAAGACGCCGCCAGTAGCATAGCTATGGGGCTAGGCAACGTTTTTATTGGCGCTTTCACCAAAGCCTTTATTTTCGGGGCCTATACGTTGGTATATCAATTCAGATTTATCACACTGGAATATGTTTGGTGGGTATGGATACTCTGTTTTTTTGCAGATGATTTCAGTTATTACTGGTTCCATAGAATCAGTCACACCGTCAGATTCTTCTGGGCTTCTCACGTAATCCATCATTCTTCTGAAAGTTATACCCTGGCAACGGCGCTTCGTCAAACCTGGACAGGCAACCTTACCGGAAGCTTCATTTTCTGGCTCTGGATGCCCTTGGTGGGCTTCACTCCCATCATGATCATGACCATGCAGGCGGTGAGTTTAATTTACCAGTTCTGGATACATACAGAAATGATTCATAAACTATGGACGCCAATTGAATTTGTATTTAATACCCCGTCTCATCATCGTGTTCATCATGGCTCCGATCTGGACTACCTGGATAAGAACCATGGAGGCGTATTAATCATCTGGGACCGCATATTTGGAACTTTTACACCTGAAATTGAGCGACCGCATTACGGGCTTACCTCCAATATACATACCTTCAATCCCTTACGAATTGCTACCCATGAATGGACGGATATCTTCCGCGATCTTGGCAAAGCCCGTTCTACCAGAGATGTATGGTACTACATTTTTGGCGCGCCAGGCTGGAGCGCCGATGGTAGTAAGAAAACCACGAGGCAGTTGAGAGAAGAAATAAAAATTACAAAAGATATCTAACCTGTTTCTCCGCCACAGGTGCGGCAATTCCCACTTCCGACTTGTCCTGACCAAAAAACATTTTGGAATTACGAAAACTATCGTACATTTGTTTACGAAGATATTCGTACATCGATTTAAACAGATGTACACGGGCAGTTGGAATTCGCGCTTCTGGCTCCCAAAACAGCAAGTCACATTTCAAACATCATAAATTAATCATAGTGAAACAGCACAAGCCGACAGAGAGCGAACTGGAGATCCTGGGTATACTTTGGGATCGTGGAGCCAGCACCGTGCGGGAAGTACATGAAAAACTTTCTGAAACAAAGGATGCAGGTTACACTACGACCCTAAAGCTGATGCAGATCATGTATGAGAAAGGGCTTTTATCCAGGGATGCGAGTAGCAAAACGCATATCTATACTGCTGCTATTTCACAGGAAGAAACCCAGCAACAGCTGCTGAATAAAATGATAGATACCGTTTTTGGTGGTTCTGCCACACAGTTGGTGATGCAGGCACTTGGCCATCATAAATCATCTTCTGCAGAACTGGACCAGATCCGTGACTATCTATCTAAAATTGAACAGCAAAAAAAATAACAGTTTAAAACCTGTCGTATGACCTTATTACCTTTTCCTGGAGATCTGGTACACGCTTTAGGATGGACGATCTTACATTCAGCCTGGCAGGCGTTATTCGTATATGCTTGCCTGCGTGTGGTACTGGCCATCTGGCCTATGGCTTCTGCTAGAATAAAATACAACCTGGCGACGGTTTCGCTGATGAGTATTTTCACCTGGTTCATTATAACGCTGTTTCAGCAATTACATGCTATTGAATCAGCCAGGGAAGCCATCACAGCTGCTACCATTCATTTGCAGCTATTGCCAAATATCGCAGATCAGCCCATGGAAACGATATATAAGAGTCAGGACGAATTGAAATGGTTATTCCCTCACCTGGAAAACTGGTTTCCCGTACTGGTAGCCATGTATGCCATAGGTTTTTGTGTGATGACCATCAAACTATTCTCTGATCTGGCACAATTGCAACAGATCCGCAGCCATAAAACTGAACCAATTGATGCTGCCTGGGATGCACGCCTGCAACAATTAGCAGCTACCCTGCGCATACCGCGCAAAGTGCAATTGCTGGTATCTGGTTATATCCAGGTGCCTGTAATGCTGGGCTTCTTCAAGCCTTTGATTCTGTTGCCAGTAGCAATGGTCAACAACCTGACGCCCGAACAGCTCGAAGCCATTCTGCTTCACGAACTGGCACACATAAAACGTAATGATTATCTGTTGAATATCTTCCAATCTATTGTTGAAACCATCCTGTTTTTTAATCCCTTTGTATGGCTTATTTCCAGAATTATCCGGCAGGAGCGCGAACACTGCTGCGATGATCTGGTGATAGGAAAAGTACAGCCCCTGCATTATGCACACGCACTGGTAGCACTGGAAGAATACCGGTTATCTTCTAACTCACTGGCCATGGCTGCTGCAGACAACAAACAGCATCTGTTTAATCGCATTAAACGTATCATGGAAATGAAAACTAAAAATCTCAACTATAGTCAAAGGTTACTGGCCGTTCTGATCATTGCAACAGGTATCATTTCAATTGCATGGCTCAACCCTGCAAAAGTGAAAGCTTCCGAGAAGAAACCAGCATCAAAAATAAATACTGCCGCAGCACAACCTGTTATCATCAGTGATAATGGCCCGATCATTAAGCCTGTAAGCAACATCATTGCGGCAGATACTACCATGGATATGGATATGGATACGCTCTATCCAACACCACCGGAGCCTCCGTTACCGCCAGCACCACCAGAGCCACAGGATTTACCTCCTGCACCACCAGCACCTCCTGCTGCACCAGCAATGCCGCCAACACCACCAACTCCGCCAACACATGGCCGTATTGTAAAAAATGGCAAAGTTGTTACGCTGAAAGATTTGTCGCCAGAAGACCAAGCTACCATCAAAAAACAAATAGATGCCGCACAAGCCTCTGTTAACCGCGCCATAAAGCAGATGAAAGACGCTGATATGAAAGACGCATTAACACAAGCTCAGAAAGCGGTTGCTAACATCGATTGGAAAAAAATGGAAGACGACCTGGTACAATCCCGCAGAGATCTTCGTGTAGCCATGGAAAACATTAATAAAGACGACATCAGCAAAAATATTAACATCAATATGGATTCGCTTAACCGCGTAATACAAACGCAACTCCGCGAAACCAGGAATTATATGAGGCAGCATGTATATGCCACAGATACCGCTGCAAGTGCGGCGGAATCAGGCAGACGTGCTGCTGATAGAGCAAGAGAACAAGCTGATAGAGCCAGACAACATGCAGAAAGAACTGCACGTACAGCTGGAGCCAATAGCACCTCGTCCAGTACTACTACCACTAGTATCAATGGTAAAACATATGTACACACGAAGTCTTACACCAACTCCTCCGAGCCTTTAGGTTATAGTGCTAAAGATGGCAACTTCTCTGACAAGCCAAAAGGAGAAAATAGATATCACCAGCTGATTGCCAAACTGGAAGCAGATAAACTAATAGATACCAAAAAAGGTTATTCTATCAACAAAAAAGGTGATGTATTGAATATTAACGGTGTGAAACAGCCTGCTGAAGTACTGCAGAAATACCAGTCTCTCATGAAGGAAAAAAACCTGATGATCACTGGTACACCTACATCTCTTGATATCGACGCTAACGACTGATCCCTAAAATTTTGATTCATACTTAAAGGCACTGCTGGGAATCCAGTGGTGCTTTTTTTGATGTAGTCGCCTATCCGACAGCACTTTCACCGCAGCGAGTTCTGTTATCTTTAAAATTTAGACAACAGCTCTCGTAGTTATGAAGACACTATGCCTCATCATTTCACTCTGCTTTGCAGTGCAGACCTCCATTGCACAAGACAGTAGCCTGGTCCGCGAAAGAATAAACCGAGCAACTTCCGTAAAAGACCAACAAGCCACAGGAACCTGCTGGTGTTTCGGCACCACTTCAATGGTTGAATCTGAAAATCTCCGTAAAGGCTATTCTACCCCTGATATTTCGGAGATGTTTACCGTGAGAAATATTTATATCGAGAAAGCCAGAAATTATGTTTTAAGGCAGGGAGATGCCAAATTTGATGAAGGCGCCCTGGGACATGATGCGATCAGGGCAATGGCCCAATATGGAATGGTGCCTGAGAGCTTATACACAGGCCTTACACCTGAAAGAAAATACCTTAGCCACGGCCGCATGCTGGGTTATATGAAAGTTTATCTCGACAGTATCATTAAATTACCACCACCTATACCGGCTAACTGGATGGATGGCTTTACTGTTCTACTGAATAAATATATGGGAGAACCGCCTGCATCCTTTGAATATAAAGGTAAAACCTATACCCCGCTTGCCTTCTCCAAAGAGGTGATGAAGTTCAATCCCGATGAATATGTAAACCTGACATCTTTTACACATCATCCTTTCAACAAGTCTTTCATTTTAGAAGTACCTGATAATTTCTCCAATGGAAGCTATTACAATATTCCACTGCAAGACCTGATTAACATTTGTAAGACCGCCTTACAAAATGGTTACACGGTTTCATGGGATGCGGATGTCAGCAATGCAGGCTGGAACCCAGGCAGAGGCTTCGCGATGGTACCAGTAGTAGATACGGCGCTCAATGCACCAGAGATCAACCAGGACCTGCCAGAAAAAGTGATTACACAGGAATCACGTCAACGTCTATATGAAGGCCTGGTAACACAGGATGATCATTTGATGCATATTACGGGCATGGGCTATAGCCCTAAAGGGAGAGCATTTTTCATTGTAAAAAACTCCTGGGGAAACAATGGTCCTTTCCACGGATACGTTAATGTTTCAGAGGCTTATTTCGCCAACAATACAATTTCTATAGTGATACCTAAAGCTGCGCTGGACAAAAAATGGAAAGCGCTGATAAAATAAATTAATTGAAAAATGCGAACAGGTAATTGTAGCTGAGTATATCCAGTACAGTTACCTGTTCTGTATTAGGCCACTGCATAATATTTATGACTGTATGAGCTGTTTGTATGGCACTGATCCGGTGTTAGTAGACGATCCGGAATTCCTTTAAATCCTGCACATCTCCAGGTGTGATCACTACTTCTTTAACTTCTGAATGACTGGGGCCTTTACGACACCAATCCAGGAAGGTGTTCAAGGTATCTTCGCTGGCCTCTGCCACGATCCATACACTGCCATCCTGCAGGTTCTTAACAGATCCCTGGACACCGAGTAAGTCGGCAACATGTTTAGCATTTGCACGGTAGCCAACACCATGAACAAGTCCTTTTACATTAATTTCCTTGTGTACAATTAGATCTCTAGTCATGTTGAAAAAAGATAGGTAAAGTGAAACTTTCCAGCAGTCATCTTCCAGGGGTAAGTAATTCTCCGACATGCTAACAATCTACATTCATACTATAAACAACCTTCATTAACGGGGAAAACTGTTCATCCTTTCTGATGAATCTAAAAAATGGTTATTCAATAATCTTTGCGTACTGATATTTCGGTTGTACGATATGGTTCTCAAGGGAAATCAATTGTCGACAATCGCTGTTTATCCGTGTCTGATACTGATGCCAGATGATAGACAGGAATCCATACAACCATGGCAATCATTTCAACAGGTACATCTATCGGTGATCTTGTCTGTGTTATCTTATGAATCATTGTGTAATAAGCAGACTGCCCTATCGAATTATATCGTACTAATATAATGCTAAAAATGAATGCGCTAAAATAATTCTTGCAAAACGCAGGAATTATTCAGGCAATGAAGATTTAATGGGGTAGTAAGTGTTTTACTTCTTTAAGTATCTATCTAAAGAATGCTAAAGAATGCCAACATCGATAATATCTGTTACATCCGGCATTCGCTACCTGTAGTAAATGCACGACATGATCAATGTAAGTGAATTTAGAAGAACCCGCTTGCGAAATCCCCGCAAATGAACTATTAATTACCTGATAATAATCTACTAATGATGGATCATCTATCGATCATTTATCATTCACTAGTAGATACATGATTGACCATTTATTAATCATTTATTGACCATATATTGATCAAGTATCGATCATTTATCGGTCATTTATTGATCATGTATTGATCAATAATCGATACATGATTGATAAATGATCGAACAAGCATTGATCATGTTTTGATCATGTATTGATCAATAATCGAACAATTATCTGGTAATTATTTACTAATCAGCTGCTAATTACCTGGCAAAGAGACATCTGAAATAGGTGTTCAGTCATCTCTTTGCCAGACATTGATTAGCGGCATAGATCACCTGGTACAATTACCAGGCAAGAGGTACCTGGTACTAACTACCATAATGGTTACTTAGGGAAATCTAATAGTTCCTGATTATAATTGGGGCAAACAAACCAGGATGAATGACAATGGACGCTAAAGTTGGCTTTGTCAGCTCTTAACCCACTTCCGAATCCCTTGTTCTTTCTACTCGTCCTCTCTTCGAAACGTAGGCCGTTGTCTTTTATATTATGCAGCGTAGTTAAATAAACTACCTACCATATGTTCTATATCTCCAAATACAAAGTCTCTTACCTTCACATATTTACCGCCTACCGCTCCACGCTTCAGCAAACTAAAACAGTGACAGTTGAAACTACGTACAAACATTTGCTGAGAAATTTGTGGCAATACCCTCGCAAATGCAGTATTCTGAATACGCCCCGCCACCATTATATGCGGACGATAATCCTGCATAGGTAATTCAAAGGCTTGCAACAACTGTTGATGCAATGCTACCAATGGTTTGACATTTGCTACATTAATAAAAAGGCTGTCCCTGCCATCCGCATTCCGGTGACTATCAACCCTGGAGGTATAAATAGCAAAACCTGCCTGCTTCCGGGAAACACCTTCCAACAATTCTATAAAATCCTGCTCAAAACGCTCAGGAAATACAGAACGAAACAATGGAATATGCACTGCCGAGCCTACCATGCTCTCATCCCCGATTTCCCTGGCAATAAACTGCCTGATACGGATAATATCTTTCGTTACAATTACATCAGGATTTACTACTACCAGGTAATCACTCATGGACTCCTCTAATAATGTTGCAGTGTTGTCAATATTCGTATTCATAACCAGTATTTTTAATTCTGCCTATTAGAATGACAATACGAATATACAAACAATAATTTGATTTACTAATTTTTTTAGCATTTTTTACTAAAAAAATACGCAGATATATATAATCTGCGTATTTCCAATATGTTAGAATTAGCCCAATTTGCTAACAATAGCTGTGAAGTCTGCCGCAACAAGGGAAGCACCTCCAATCAAACCACCATCTACATCCGGACAAGCAAATAACTCTTCCGCATTACCTGGTTTTGCACTACCACCATATAAAATAGAGATACGCAATGCCGCTTCACGACCATATTTCGCTGCAATCTGAGAGCGGATAAATGCATGCATATCCTGCGCCTGTGCTGCACTGGCGGTTAAACCGGTACCAATAGCCCAAATTGGCTCATATGCAATAACAACATCCTTCAGCTGCTCTTCTGTCAAATGATACAGGCTCTCTTCCAACTGTTTTGCCACATATGCATTCTGTGTTTCTGCCTGTCTGATTTCCAGCGGCTCACCACAACAGAAAATTGGTTTCAGTCCGGATGCCAGCGCCTGATCTACTTTCTTAGCCAGCATCGCATTGCTCTCCTGGAAATATTCTCTTCTTTCAGAGTGACCAAGAATCACATAATCCACATCAATAGATTTCAGCATTTCTGCAGCTACTTCGCCGGTATATGCACCTGCTTTTTCACTGTGGCAGTTTTGCGCACCAACGTAAAAACCCTGGTAGTTTTTCAACAGCGCCTTCGCCTTAGTCAGATATGGAAACGGCGTGCAGATCACGACTTCCTGTCCCTCTGTCAGTTTCAGGCCAGTAGCCAGGATATCGTTGATCAGCTGTTCACCCTGCGCCAGCGTAAGGTTCATTTTCCAGTTTCCAGCAACAATTTTTTTTCTCATAATATAATCGTGCAATTAATTTCTAAAGGATCTGCTTATCGGTTTGGTCATAAACAGCGTGCAATATCGCCTCATCAGCCGGATGTGGCGCCTGGTTCTTCATCTTCATCCAACTGACAATATCTCTCCAGGCCTCTTCTCTTCTATATCTCCCATTCCCTTCTGCCTGTCCCCAGGTAAAAGAAGTAAGGAATTTCGGTGGCATCAGCCCACCAAAAATATTACAAGATACACCAATGACAGTACCTGTATTGAAATTGGTACCAATTCCGCTACGGCTATAGTCACCCATCAATAAGCCACACTTGTTCCCTGCCGCTACTTCATTCGCCTGCGATTCCATCCAAATTCTTACCGGCGATGCATTGTTTTTCAGATTAGAACAATTAGTACCTGCTCCCAGGTTACACCATTCTCCGATCACAGCATCTCCGATATATCCTTCATGCCCTTTGTTGGAATAGCCGAACATGACTGTATTTTTGATTTCACCTCCACCAGTACAATAAGGCCCTAAAGTAGTAGCCCCATATACCTTACTACCCATTTTCAATACAGCCTTTTCACCCATGGCAAAAGGCCCGCGGATAAGGTTTCCCTCCATGACGATGGCATCTTTTCCTATATAAATAGGGCCAGTAGAGGCATTTAGTACACTACAAAGCACAGTAGCTCCTGGCTCTAAAAATATCGACTCCGGTTGTATCACCTGATTACCTTCAGGTATAGGCGCCGAAGTACGCCCTTTTGTTAATAAATCAAAGTCCTGTCTGATGGCCTTATCATTAAGCGCAAAAATATCCCAGGGGTGATGAATTCCCAATACCTGACCAGAATAATTTTTTCTGGCACTTGCTGGCAACAAATGAACATCTTTGCCAAGAACGACCTTAGCAATCAAACGGTTGTCGGCATATAACTCTTCTTCAGGAGAAAGGGCATTAATAGCAGCCACAAGGTGCTCATCTGGTAATATATTTCCGCTGATCAGTACATTAACGGAATCTTCCTGCCCAAGGTACAAGGGATATTTTGCTTGTAGATGCGGTACGGTGAAATAACTGACTCCTGAACCCAGCCAATGTTCCCATTTTTCCTGGATAGTAAGAATTCCTACTCTGCAGGCGGCAATGGGTCTCGTATGTGTAAAGGGGTATAACAAATCACGTACGGGCGTGTCAAATAGTATAAAATTACGCTCCATAGGGCCTAAAAATAGAAAATCCCATCGATTAACCGATGGGATTTTCTAAAAAAATATTTTGCTAGATTACTAAGCTTTCTTAGCGTAACGTTTGTTGAATTTATCAATACGTCCTGCGGTATCCACTAATACATTCTTACCAGTGTAGAAAGGGTGAGAAGTATTGGAAATTTCCAACTTAATCAACGGATACTCATTGCCATCTTCCCACTTTGCAGTTTCTTTGGAAGGAGCAGTAGAACGGCTTAAAAAGCTGTGTCCGTTTGACATATCTTTAAATATCACAAATCTGTAACTTTCTGGATGGATTCCCTGTTTCATATCAAAATTTTGTAAATACAGAGTGCAAAGGTAAGACTTTTTCTTAAACACTCAAAGAATATTCTAAAAAAATCAGGATTTCATATTTATGTACTGTAATGGAATATTCAGGTTCGCATTCCTGCATAGAGCGATAACATCCTGTAAATCATCGATCTTTTTACCTGTAACCCGAACAATATCATCCATAATAGCGGCCTGAACTTTCAATCCTGAATCTTTGATCAATTTCACGATCTTCTTGGCATCTTCCTGTTTTATTCCATTTCTAACAGGTATTACCTTTTTATAGACTTTACCACTCTGAAATGCTTCCTTGCTCTGATCATAAATATTGGCGTCAAGTCCCTGGCGCATGGTACGACTAACAAGTACATCTATTACCTGGCCGAGTTTCATATCACTTTCCACTTCAACCGTCAGCGACAGTTCCTTTTTATTCAACTCAATATCTACATGAGAGTCTTTGAAATCAAATCTATTCGTAATTTCCTTCTTTACAGTATTGATGGCGTTATCCAACGTCTGTAAATCAACTTTGCTGGCAATATCAAACGACGGCATAATTGACAAATTTTAGTATATAAGCTTCATTCTTCCAGCAGCAAATATAAAGAGATTTGTCATTATCATTATAAACGGCTTACGCTAGCGCCTCCTGAAGTAGAAACATTTGCTTTTCCAGCGCCGGAATATCTGATAGAACTACCACCGGATGCACCTGCATTTAAAGCTTTATCTGCATTTACCACTACATTGGATCCACCTGATGCTTCCACATTCACATTGTCAGAACTAAGTTTGTCAGCACGAATAATAGCCGCTCCAGAAGCACCTACATTCACCGCCGCTGCCGTACCTGCCAGATCCACTCTCGCTGCACCTGATGCCTTGATTTCCACTTTGCTCATCGCTACATCCAGTTTACACAATGTTGCACCGCTCAATTCAACACCCAGGTTGCTACCATTAATGGTTCCAGTACTGGTAACCTTGCTGGCACCACTTGCTGATACTGCCTTCAGGTCTTTAATAGTTACATAAACGGTAATTTTACTCTTAGGCTCAATACTAACACCGTTCTTTGACTTAATCTGTAATGTCTTACCAGATACCACTGTTTCAATATATGGCAACAGGTTGTCGTCCGCTTCTAATTTTACACTTTCCGCATTACCCTGGGTCAAAACTACATCGTATATGCCTGATGTGCTGATGCCTGAAAAACCACTAACATTTCGATCTTCTGATTTGGAAACACCACTCCCCTTCACTCTTTCATGAAATGTCTCACAAGAGGAATTTACAAAGGCCATGGCCATTACGGGTAAAGCTATCAAGCAAAATAATAATACTTTTTTCATGGGTCGTTGTTTTATTTTAAAGGATTTAGAATGGGCTCAAAAAATGGGTTAGTATGTAGAGAGATTAATGTCACAGTTCTTACCTGTAGCTTGCAGCAATGGCGACTGGCTATTTCCTCCGTTGGCAAAACCAACATAACTCATGGAGGTATTCTTACGGATAGATTCTACGTTCTTCAGCTCCATATCTCCAGTATTGAAATCTCCGTAAGTCATGGACGCTTCCAGTCTCAGCTGCTGCTTACGTGGGAAAATTAATTTCGCATCTCCATAACTTAAACTCAGCTTGCCTGATTTAAAACCTAGTGCTACCTTCTTAATGCTTATGTCACCATAAGACAGCAGTGCTTCGATCTGGTCCTTCAGCAACTGTACTGAAAAATCGGAGAAAGATCCATGCACTGTCAATGCACCTGTAGTACCAATTTTATAATTATCATATTTAGAGACAATCATCGTTTTTTCTGATGACCCTATTTCTAAATTGCTATAGTTGGAAGTAACCGTTATCCCACGAAGATTGTCGGCCTTCAGGTTGGAATAATTGCTGGAAAGCGTTACCATACCTGCGTTACCGATCTTTCCCTTGTTGCAATAGCTGGCAGACATTGAAAGATCTTCTGCATCTCTGATATCATAATTTCCATAACTTATAGAAATCTTGGTATCACAAGGAAACTTGTCGGCAATAATATCGCCGAAGCTGTTATCGGCCATTACTGCGCTTAATGATTGTGGTATATAAATATCATAGTCGATATTTACATAGTCTTTGGAAGAATTACCTCCCCATTGAAACCATCGTCCGGCCCTTGGAGAATACACACTTTTAAGACTTACAGCGGAGGGACTGTTATCCGCGTTAATCGTTACACTACTTACTACGTTTTCTGCTTCCGCAGTGGTTTTACCGAATCCGGTAATAGTAACGGTTGCCTTTACTTCGTTCTTGTTCCAAACGTGAAATACTATCTGGCCGTATTTATTGCTAATCTTAAATTGCGCACCATTGGACACTGTGAATGCTTTTACTTCTGTTCTTTTAAAAGATTCGCCGCGATTTGCAAATGCCAGGAGGGGAAAGAAAAGAAACAGAAGACAGTTAAATTTTCTCTTCATATCGTTTTTTTAAGTCACCTGGAGCTGCATGTCTTTCTTGCAGGTCTTCCAGGATTTTATCCAGGAGATCTAATTTCAGCTGATAATATCTGATAATGGCCGCGCGGATTCTTTCATTACCGGGGTTATTTTTCAGCTCTTTCTCAAGCATTTTATAGGTATCGTTTTTTAGCTCAAGCTCTTTTCTTGATGTGCTGTCAAGGCCCAGTTCATCTGCCGGATAAGATCTGATAGAATCAAGTCTGGCTTCAATTCTGGAAGAATAATATACCTGTGCTTCCTGCATCTCAGGAAACATAACTGCTACGTTATTAGATGCCTGCTGGCGGTGTTTGACAAACAGGAACAACACGCCTGCATTAATTAAGAGGACTGCTATCACGGCTGCTTTAAACCAGTTTTTAGACAACATCCTAACGACCCGGCCTTTTTCCTGTTGCCCCAACTCTTTCTCCATCGCCTCCCAAACTCTGGAAGATGGACCAGGCTGATCAAATGCTGCCCTGTTTTGTTGAATAAACCTTTCAAAATTATCAGACATTAATTCATGATGTTTTGCTGATTCACAATCTGTCTAACCTTTTCTTTTGCTCTCATATACTGCGTTTTGGCAGTAGATTCAGATATCCCCAGCATTTCTGCTATTTCTTTATGGGAATATTCTTCAAAAAGATAAAGGTTAAGCACCGTACGATAACCTGTAGGAAGTGTAGTGATGGCGGATTTAATCGCGCCTACCGTCCATGAAAACTGGGATTCATCAATTCCAGCTTCCTCTTTTACCTCTACATTATCTACATCTTCGAAGTAGACTTTCTTTTTGCGAAGGTAATTCAGACAATGATTTACTACAATCCTTTTAATCCAGGCGCTAATGCTGGCACCTCGTTCCAGCTTGCCGATACTGCGGTAAACCTGTATAAAAGCCTCCTGTAGTATGTCTTCCGCATCACTAACGTGATTGGTCATACGTACACAAATATTATACATGGCTGCAGAATACGCATCGTAGAGTTCGCGAAATGCGCGAACATCCCCTTTCTTACAGCGGTCTACTACATTCTCGGCTAATAACGTCTGATTCAAGTTGTTTTCTGATGCTTTCATTATAAAGACAATGATTGTATGAAAGGTTGCACGCGCTACGAAAAATATAGCAAAAAGAGGGTCTTGATCAGGGCTTCCTGAAGCGCGCAATTCACGTTGATATAATTGATTATCAGTTGTATAGATAGATATTCTGAATAAAATATCCCCCTAAGATTTTTTTTTCAAAAATACCATCTGTCTGTCTTCTCCTGTCAGAAATTCCACCAAATACCAGTTTTATGTGACGAAATGAAAAAAACGCGGCCCAATTTATGAACCGCGCTTTTCCATCCTTATATATACCTAAAAAACCATCTTTGGTCGCGGTAAGTACTTATTTATCAATTGCCTCCATTCTTTACTCTATCCTGTTCATCTGTCAAACCTGTCTGGCGGTTACGTGCAGCTTTAACATTTGAATTACCAAAACGATAAGTGAATGAAAGTCTCGCCTGTTGTGCATCCCAGTAACTTCTCAGGTTAGTATTCATACCAGCATTTTCAAATTCGCCTCTGGCATACATTGTTTTGAAGATATCGGTAACATTCAATTTCAAAGTTCCTTTTCCATTCATGATCTTCTGCTGTAATCCTAAATCCAGTGTCATCATAGATCTCATGTGGAATAACTCATTGTCAGTAATCTGTGGAGAGATATACATGAACACCACTTCAGCGGTTGTATTCTTGCTAATGGTAAATGTTTGCTGCGTACGACCGAAGTAGGTGGTCGCATCCAGTTTCACTTTGTTGTCATTTACATTTGCCTGAACAGCATTGTAGTTCAGAGACATGGTAGTGAAGCTGCTCCACCATTTTGTGATAGTAAATGGCATGGATACATTCAGATTCAGTTTATCTGATTTTGCTACGTTCATATATTTATAACGAACGATTGTAGTATCACCTGTTGCCGGATCTTTTTCTGCTTCCAGGATACGCATCAGATTATCCTTTGTATGGGAGTAACCTACAGACGTAATCAACCATTGCTTAAAGGTATGAGACACCTCAAAGTTGTTGGAATATTGTGGTCTCAGATAAGGGTTACCAGCAACCATGGTGTAGCGGTCCAGGTAGAATTCGAACGGATTTAAATCCTCATAGCTAGGGCGTTGAATTCTACGGCTGTAGGTTACACCGAATGTATTGTTCTTATCTGCTTTATAACTGATGGCAGCACTTGGGAACAGATTAAAATACGAGGTATCATTTTTCACCACTCCTTCCTGAGATTTTTTCATGGAAGATGATTCACCTGAAATGTTTGTCTGTTCTGCACGTAAGCCTAATTGTATCTGGAATGCTTTAATCTGTTTGTTGAAGTTTACATACGCAGCATTTACATTTTCTTTATAGATAAAATGATTAGAGCGCATAGTATCTGGCTGCCAGGTAGCATAGCGGAGCGAATCGAAACGCGCATCATTGTCGCTGGTAACGAAACTTACTTTTGCACCAAGCTCCAGTTTTCCTTGGTTTTTCAGCGGCTGCGAATAATCAATTTTACCAGTTTTAATAGTAATTGAAGACGGCTGCCAGTTACGGGATGTGTCGGAATTGAACACCTTTTGACCAGCTGCATCTGTTGTCAATGCAGTGATGTAAGAATTCTGTCTGTCAGTATTTTTAGCATAGTCCAGATCAATATTTAATTCCTTACCAGTTGAATCCAGAATACCACGGTAGTTGATATTGTACGCACCTCTTTTCCATTTATCGACATTGCCGGCATTCGTATTTAGGATGGAATCAACAAGTCCCTGGTAGCCAATTTTGGTTTTACCAATATTAGGTCTTTCCGCATCACGCATAGACAAGTCCACCATCACGCCAATTGTATTTTTCTTGTTGATGGAATAATCTGCACCAACTTTAGCACCATGATAATCACTACGCTGATGCATGAAACCTGTCTGGTCAAAAATCTGAGTTCCTTTATTATCCTTGATAGTACGATAAATATAGAGGTCAGACTGCTGTTCGCGGTGGCCATAGTTGTAAGAACCAAAAAGATTGAGCTTTTCAGAACGGTGGTTCAGGTTCAAACCTGCATTGTAACGGGGTCTTACACCCTGTGCAACGCCTAAAGTCACATTACCATTTGTTCCGAAGTTGGTGTTTTTCTTCAATTTCAGGTTGATGATACCAGCATTACCAGCAGCATCATATTTAGAAGATGGATTAGACATCAGTTCTATCTGGTCCAGGTTTGTTGCTGGCATACTTCTCAGTAATTCAGCAATATCAGCAGACGACATGCTCGTCTGTTTTCCATCAATCAGGATCAGGACGCCGCTTTTTCCTTTCATAGAAATGTTACCATCTTTATCTACAGTCAGGTTAGGCGATTTTTCCAGCGCTTCCAACGCTGTACCACCAGAGGTAGCAATGCTGCTTTCTACGTTAACTACCAATTTGTCAACTTTCTGCTCAATGAACGGCCTGCGTGCAGTTACATCAACTGCTTTCAGACTTTTGGTATTAGCAGTCAGGGTAATGGATGGCATTACTACAGGTGCATTCTTTACTTCAAAGCTGTTGCTATATACTCTGTTCATTCCTACAAAGGTGGCAGCGATGATATATTTTCCCTGCTTAACACTTTCGAATTCATATTTTCCTGAAATATCGGCAACGGCGCCTTTTACCAGGGATGAGTCTGTTGCTTTTAAGATTGTTACAGTCGCAAATTCTACAGGTTTGTTTTCGGCCTGAGTTACCTGGCCTGATACTTTTTGGGGGGTTGATTGAGCCTGAGAGCCTAAAGTAGCGCTTATCACACCTATCGTCATCATAAACGCTTTAATACTTGCTTTCATATAAGGGCGGTTTTTTTGGTTTTTTAGATTTTAGTACTTGGCTTCCTTTCAGAACCTTGGTTTATCCACTACAATAGTTTGTCTACTACAGTAGCTTAACAACTACAATGTAAAAGTAGGTATTATGCAATACATAGTTCTCAATTATACACAAACGGCAATTAGGTGGTGATGATCGGTAAAGTGATATCAAATCCACCTAAAGACGATTGAAAATCAGTGATGTTTCAATAATTGAAAGAAAAATGTGAGATTGTCGGAAATAGGAACATAAGGGCTAAAAAGATCAAAAAGGGTCATTCCAGTCATGGTATATATAATATAATAATAGGCAGAGGACTGCCCAACAGAAAAAAGCAGGTTTAGATTAGACTAGTTTAAACTTTCATCAATACGTATAACATTACGCGAGATGTGTTTTATTGGCTTACGTTCGCGATGAAGATATTGCATGGCATAAACAAATAGAATCAGCAAACCGAACACTACAATAAATAACCAACAGTTTAATAATACATCCATCAGGTTCATTACATCTAATTTGGAAGGGGTAGGCACAAAAGTCGCAAATTGGTTTGTATGTAGATTAAATACATTACGGGCAATATGCGGTGTAGTTTTTACGCTATTCACCAGCATAGGCACTTGCGATGTAATTTGTTGCACCTGCCGGCCATCACCAAAAATATTAAAGCAAAGCTGCCCCTTATGGGTCACGAACCTAACTTCATAATTCAGGATATCCTTGTCGATAGCATCTGACTTATACAACCATGGCCAATATAATATATGTCGCCTTGAGTCATAGTATGGACGTCCCGCCCACTCTACGCCAGACTGCGCAATAACAGAATAATCTTCAGACCGGCTAAGTTTACGATAGCGCTCTAATCTGCGATCACGCATTAACTTATCATAATTGATATTCAACAACTCACGTTCACTCTGATAACCTGATGACGCATAATATATCGTTACTCCCCATACACTGGCGTCCATAGGGTTCAATTTTTCAGGAAGTAATACCCCAATTAACCCTGGATGCACCTCATTATGCCATAATTCTGTTAACATAACATAACTGTCCTCCTGAGATAACAATCTGAATCCCTTAGGGATAGTCAGCTCCATTCCTTCTGGCAATTGCTGTTCACCGGTTAACCAGGTAAATGTAGACATAATAGAATCCGTCCTTCCAGGCAGTTCATACCTGTAGAAACTATCCTCCGGTAAATCAGAAGCGACTACGCTTGTAAAAGTGGCTACAATAAAAATGCATACAAAGCAAAACACCCGACAAAATCTTTCCATACAGCAATATTTGGCATATAAATAATGGATAACCTCTCCTTAGAGAAGCCGGACTAAACGTGGGGCTTTTATCGGAAAATGGTAAAATTTAAAATTAGAACTGCATACGATTGTTAGTATGAAGGTAGATAAATTCGATACAGAAAAAATAGCACTAAATATTCATTTATTACAATGGAGGGATTGCTATAAATCAAGCGTAGGCAAGCTTTCAGAGGGAAAGCCAAATAAAAAGGGGTTGATCGGAAACTTTCCTTATCAACCCCATAAATATACACAATAAATATAATATCACTTCGTCATCATTCTGGAATCGATGAACTCCCATTCCACAAGGTGACTATCCTGATGTTCCTTTTTAAGAATGTCTTCAAACTTTTGAGCTAATTCAGGATGCCCAGCTGCCAGATCCTTAGTTTCACTCCGGTCATTCTTTAGATTATAGATTTCCCACTGTGCATGCTTATTCTTCTTCATATTACTCTTGACGCCTTTCCAGTCGCCCATAATAATAGCCACCTGTCCACCTTTTTCTGGAAACTCAAAATAAAGGTAAGGATGCTGTTGCTGTTTGCCTGGTTTGCCAGTAAGCGTAGGCACAAGTGAAATACCATCATTTTTTGGCGCGGCAATACCGGCAAAATCAGCGAATGTAGCCATCATATCATATTGCACAGATACCATGTCGGTGGTGGTACTAGCAGGTATATGTCCACGCCAGTATGCTATAAATGGCTCCCTGATGCCGCCTTCATATAGGTCTTGCTTAGCACCTCTTAATCCGCCATTGCTATTGAAATATTCAACGTCTGCGCCGCCAGCAGAGAAAGTTGCACCATTATCGCTGGAGAACATAATGATAGTATTGTCTTCCAATCCTAGTTGTTTCACCATCTCCCATACTTTGCCCACCTGTGAATCCAGGTAGGTAATCATGGCTGCATAAGTGGCTCTTGGATATAAAGTAGAGGCATATCCTCTTTCTCCCCTGTAGGGCTTATCATCAAATTTATCTTTGTAGGCAGCAACAGCTGAATCAGGCGCCTGTAGAGAAACGTGTGGACCTGTAAAAGGTAAATAAAGGAAAAATGGTTCATGCTGATGAGCGCGGATAAAGGCTTCAGCCTTCTCACCCATTTTATCCATACTATAAGTTTTGCCGGTGAATTTGGCAAATGCAGCAGGATCTTTTTCATCCGGCTTCAATGGCTTGTGTACGTAGATATATGGATTGTCTAATGTGTCCCAGCGTTCATTTTCCCAGAGATGCGTTGGATAGAAATTATGGGCCTGTTTCTGGTCCATATAACCATAGAAATAATCAAATCCCTGGCGTACCGGACTGCCTGTATTTTGCGGCATGCCCAATCCCCATTTCCCAACTGCGCCGGTGGCATAACCGGCTTCCTTCATCATCCGGGGAATGGTCAATGTATTTTCTGGCAAAGGCATCTGACCACCTTCTGTACTGTCGGCAAAACCTCCCAGTTCATAGTTCCCTCTGATGTAGGAATGGCCACCATGGCGGCCTGTCATCAGCATACATCTGGCAGGAGCACATACAGGCGTGCTGGTATAATGCTGCGTAAAACGCATTCCCTCACGGGCCAGCTCATCGAGATGTGGTGTTTTGATTTTAGTTTGCCCATAACAACCTAATTCTCCATACCCCATATCATCTGCATAGATATAAATGATATTAGGTTTACGTGAACTATTCTTTTTGCCGGCCTGTGCAAAGCCCAGCATAGGCAACAGGATTACCAGTAAGGCTAACTTACTGTGCATGAGATTTATTTTCATTGTTCATCCGGTTAGGAAAAACAAGATAGAAAATACAAAGCATTATTCCAACCGCAGATTATCAAGAACTTGTGGTAGTTCTTGTTGCAGCAGTTCAAAGAAACTGCGTTCTTCTTTACGGATATGGGCTTCCAGACTATTGGCGAGGAGGTCCATGTCGTCATCGAGGTTATCACTGTCAGACAACATGGTGTATATTCTGGAGATGGCGCGATGTTCTGTCTGCAGTTCAGCGATAGCTTTATCCACAGCAGGATTGAGCCCAGAACATTTTTCAAAAAGGTGATCTTCTTTCTGAATATGCGGTACCATTACTTCCTGGAAAATACGCACCACATATTCAAATTTTGCTTGTGTTTCTAAGGGAAAACCTTCATATGGCGCCGCATCTTTTTTCAGATAGCGGCACACAAATAACAGGCGTTTGTGCTCATGTGACAATGGCACTAAAGAGGAATGTCTCTGCATAATTATATCTATCAGGAAGCCGCGGTTTCAGTGCTCTTATTCTTATTGCAATACCAGATCAATCCCAATCCACCTAGCACCATGAGTGCAGAAATAATTTCTGCCTGGGTAGGATGGAATCCAAAGATATTATACTTGGTATTTACCCTGATCTTCTCGATAAAAAAGCGTTCCACGCCATTCAGTACAAGATATATACCGAAGATAACACCGGGAACAGTCACTCGTTTACGAATAGCCCATAGCACCAGGAAGAGGCCTATGCAGGCAATAATTTCATATAACGGTGTTGGATAAACGGCAATTGGTAATACTTTACAATATTGACCATCACAATTGGCCATCTGTACACCTTCTTTAACAACGTTATGCGGATAACCATAACCAAAGAACCAGTCTGGCAAGAATCCGAGGGCAGCAGGTTTCTCAAACGCTGCATGCGGAATATTTTCAATGCTGCCATATTGAGGAACGAAGAATGCAGCATTTTTCTGCACTTCTTCAGCAAATTGAGCAGGGGCAACTTTCACTACTTTTCCTAAATTATCAGTAGCATAAGCAGAGTTATAGATACCCCAGTCGCCATCACCAGCAAAATGACATCCCATTCTTCCGATACCATAGGCGAGCATAAGGGCAGGTGCAGCGCTATCGATCAGGTGACGGATATTAATTTTTTTCTTTTTGGCGTAGTTGATAATAACGACAGCCGCAACGATAAGGCCACCGTAGAAAGTAAGACCGCTAAAGGAAATCAGGGCTCCTACCGGGTCAGCAATGAAGTCGTTCCAGTTTTCCAGGTTATGGAAAATTTTAGCACCGATTAATCCGGCAATAGCGGCCATCACAGTAAAGTCTGGCACACGCTGATGCGGCATAATGGTAACTACTTCTTCTTTATGCTGAGTATTTTTGAGTGTTTTCTGGCGTTTATAGATTTTGTATCCTGCAAATAAGATTGCCCCTAATATGGCGGCAGCCATACTTCCCTGCGACGACATCATGTATCCCTGGAAGTCTTGCATAGCATTATCCCAGTCCAGCATCAAGCCTACAATTTTCAATCCAAGGAGGAAGCCTACGATACCATTAACGATAATTTCAGCGTAGGAAACAGGTTGACCAATGAGTACTTTTTCTTGTACACCCTTCATCCAGCCTAATTTCTCACGGCGTTTCAACTCTTGGGTAAGCACATAGGCAGCAGCAAGAAAAGCGATGGCAACGAAAAATCCGAAAGTCTGAAACAGTTTAAAGAAAGGGATTTCCAGGCCTAACAGGTCTTTAAAAGCGTAATATAAATTAGGATACATAGCCGAAAAAAAATTGGTGATCTGAACTTTCCTATGAACAAAGCCGAATTAGTCAACAAGGAAAATCAAACCACCAAAATACGATGCAAATTTGAATTTAGAAATTCAAACTTCTTAAATAAAAGTTAGCAATATTGTTCGAAAGCGTCAATCAGGTTAGCAGCGATCATTTGAGCGGAGCGACCTTCGATCATATGACGTTCGATAAAGTGAACCAGCTGACCATCTTTAAACAGCGCGATAGCTGGAGAAGACGGAGGATAAGGCAGCAGATGCTCACGAACCGCCTGTACTGCTTCTAAATCAAAACCCGCAAAGCTAGTGGTGAGTCTGTCTGGTTTTTTTTCACTGTGAGCAACTGCCATCAGGGCGCCCGGACGAGCAGTACCTGCAGAACAGCCACAAACTGAATTGATAACTACCAGTGTTGTACCTTCTTTCTTCAATGTTTCATCTACCTGAGCTTTAGTGACCATTTCCTCAAAACCATTGTCGGTCAGTTCAGCCTTTCTTGGCAATACTAATTCCGCTGGATACATATAATTATGAATTTTTTAGTTAGAATTTCTTCAAAGTTAATCTAAACCAGCCAAACTATAAAAAAATGAAAACAGGAATGGACTTTTTGACATTTAATAAACAATCAATATGACACATTGGCATAATCTGTAACCATTTTACTAACAAAATAGCAGTTTTAGTCATATGGTATCCAGTTTGATCTGCAACAGGTGTAAAACAAAAAATAAAAACACCACAAAAAAGATAAAGACTATGACACACGTAACATTTGGACCAAGAACTTTCAACGGACTGGTAGAAAATATTTTAACTAATGGATGGAACAAAGTGGCAAAAGATGATTTTCTGACCAATGACTATTTTACTACTCATCCACCAGTAAACATTACAGAAAACAAGGAAGGATTTAGCATAGACGTAATTGCTCCAGGATTCAGCAAGGAAGACTTTAAAATCAATGCAGACGCAAAATCCCTGACCATCAGCGCAGAGAAAAAAGCAGAAGCCAAGGACGAAAACGAAAAACAGGTACGTCGCGAATTCTCCTTCAAATCATTTAAACGTTCTTTCACCATTGGTGACTCAATCGACACCAGTAAGATCGTTGCAAAATATGAAAACGGTATCCTGAAAGTAGCTTTACCTAAAAAAGAAAATACGCAGGAACAACCTAAAGCTATAGTAGTTGAATAAGGGTTAGTAGTAATTTCTTTGAGGGAATTACTGAATGACATGGGGGTTTAGAAAAACGGAAAGGTCGTCTCTACCAAATAGAGATGGCCTTTTTTGTTTGTCTTAGCTATGTGTAATTCACACGAAAGTTGAATCGATACTACTTTTTATTGCAATAATTTGCATACATAAGCTTGAAGTAATGGTAAAATTCTTCAGGGGAGCATGGCTATTCATTAAAAACATCTATCTCAACGCAGAACGTGCTGCCATAGGGCCTGCACTAAGCAAAACCGGTGATTTATACGAACAGGCCAAAATTAAGCTACTCTTCGACTATATCTTTTTTTATTGCTGTGCACTGATGCCTGTAGCATTGTTAGCCATGATTACGATGAATGAGGTAAATCTCATTCTCATACCCTTTATAGCGGTCATGCTACTTATCTGTTTGGTACTGCTTCGTAAAGGCGTGTCTGCAAAACTTGTAGGCGGACTTACATCCTATACTACGCTGTTAATGCCTATACTTTCTTCCTTTTTCAATAATCAGGATATCACTGCTAAATATGCCTGCATCTGGTTTATGAGTATACTGCTTTGCTATATAACCGTAAATCTGACTGCAGCCTTATCCGCAACAGCTTTTTTAGTAGCCTACCTATCACTGGTAGCATGGCTAAAATTGGAAGGCATTACGCTTTATGTTTCTCCTGGTTTTTCCAAAGCATTTCAATACATCTCTAATCCTTTCCTGGTAGGCGTATACGTGCTTTTCCTACTTCGTTCTCTGGGAACGTATTATAAGAGTATTATCGCTATAGAGAAGAAAAAAACACTGCAACAGCAACAACAACAGCTGTCTATCATCAACCAACAGCTAACCAAACAATTCCTCCTGGTGAAAGGATTTTCGCGCTCCGGACAATCTGCTTATGTAAATGGAGAGCTAGAGTTACTGGAAGCCTGCTTTTCTGAGATCGAAAAGCAATGTGGTATTGCAATAAATTACCTCAACGAAAGTACAGATCAATGATACTACACGGAAGTGTGAGGAATACCATAGCAAACACATCAATTCATAAACAATATGCTACTCAATCATTTATGAATAAAAATGCCAAAAAGTAGCTACAACGCAAAAGATCTAAAATTATTATCTTATTACAAAAAATACAACTTTATGGGATTCTTCAGGTAATAAAGGCGCACTACCTTTGTACTGTTCGAAAGAAATTATCCTATTGTCCTTATACTGAGAAATAATTCAATCTTACCTATGCCATGACAGAGCCTTTCATTCCCATGAAAGGCTTCTTTATTTCCGGAACTTTCATCATTAGCAGGCAAAAAAAAGCCTCCTGAAAAATCAGGAGGCTGTGTAGGATTACTAACCCATTTTTTAATAACCCAATATTTTTAACATGCTTTGAGCTGTTTGCTCTTTGGCATATAACCAATCTTTTAATTGTCCGTTCTTGTCATACCCAACAATTACGTGTTTAGGAGAAGGTATCAGACAGTGTTTGATACCACCATACCCGCTCAGCTGGTCCTGATAAGCACCGGTATGGAAGAAACCGATATACAGCGGCTCCTGCACACTTCCCTGCTTAGGAAGGAACACTGCGTTGATATGTTCTTCTGAAGTATAGAAGTCATAACCATCACAGGTGATACCACCCAAATGCACTTCCTGGTATTCCTGGTCCCACTTATTAATTGGTAGCATCAGGAACTTTTCACCAATACCCCATGTATCAGGCAACGTAGTAATGAAAGAACTATCAATCATGTACCATGTTTCACGATCATTCTGGATTTTCTCACCGATAACACTGTAAATAACAGCGCCGCTTTCTCCTACTGTGAAAGAACCAAATTCAGTGTAGATATTTGGTACCGGCACTTTATTCTTCTTACACATGCTTTTAATGTTGGCTACAATTTCATTTACGATGTAATTATAGTCATAATCAAAGCCCAGTGAGTGCTTGATAGGAAATCCGCCACCGATATTGATACTATCCAGTTCTGGACAGATTTTTTTCAGTTGGCAATAAAGGTTCATGGCTCTATTGAACTGGCTCCAGTAATAGATATCATCCTTAATACCCTTATTCATGAAGAAGTGCAGCATTTTCAGCTCAAACTTCTCATTTCCTTTCAGCTTATCTACATAAAATTCCAGAATATCTCTGGAGCGAATACCAAGTCGGGAAGTATAAAAGTCAAAGGTAGGCTCTTCTTCTGCGGCGATACGCAATCCGAGTTTTACCTTGTCTTTAGTACGAACGTTCTTCTTGTACTCTTCCAGCTCCTCTTTATTGTCAAGTACAGGAACAACATTCTTGAATCCTGAATTAATCAATTTAGAGATAGCTCTGGTATAAGGTTTGGTTTTGAATCCATTACAGATTACAAACGTTTCCTTATTGATCTTCTTTCGTTCATACAGCTTATTGATAATATCAATATCGTATGCCGAAGAGGTTTCGATATGAATACCATGTTTCAGCGTTTCTTCCATAATGAAAGAAAAGTGAGAACTTTTAGTACAGTAGCAGTAATAATACTGGCCATCGTACCGGTTCTTTTTAATGGCATCATTAAACATTTTCTTAGCCTTATTTATCTGCATCCCGATTTTGGGCAGATAAGTCAGCTTGAATGGTGTCCCATACTTGTCGATCAACGCTTTAATATCCAGGCCGTTGAATTGCAGGTAGTTGTCTTGTACATCAAATCCCTCCTGCGGAAACTCAAACGTCTGCTTCACGAGGTCTGTGTAGGTGCTATTCATTTAATGCTGAGAATGAATTTTAGGAATTAGTAATAAAATTTAAACTTCAGGATAAATGCTCCTTTTCCCCGCTGGAAAACTCCTGGTTTACACACCTACGTCAGTTCGAAACCCAGCAAAATTGGTTGCAAAGCTAAATATTTTGTCGATTGCTCCGATAAATTTTTTCTCCTGTTGGGGGCTATTTTCGCTCAGAGCAAACTGCAAATATACTAACTATTATAAATCAACTGATTAAGTTAAAATATTTAATATTTTATTTTGACTCTTTTATGATTTCCATCGCCTGTTTTCCCTCACAGAAAAGCAAGTCCAGGATGCTAACACCAGGTAGGAAACCAGTACGGTCTTCAAACACCTGGGTATAAACTGGCGAATCTTCCGGGAAAATCCCTGGCACCAACTTATCACGCATGTCATCTGCCCCAATCACCATCTTTTCATAACCATCGGTTAAAGTAATTGTTTGACTGACACCCAGTTTGTTATTCGCCCATTCCAGACAAGCCATATTCCAGTCCAGCAGGTAGTCGAAACGCTTTTCGTACAACGCCTCCAGCTCAGGTTCATAATATTCGAACCATGGAGAACGCCGGTAGGCAGACACTAAGGTTTTCCAGTGCAGCGACTGCCATTTTTCTTCATTGCTAATCTTTACGTCCTTCATCACCGTACGCTGGTTTTTCCCCTTTGTCAGGGGTACACTCAGGATCATACGGCCATTAGGCCCCGCGAGATAGCAGCGGTTCCGGTAACTCACCTTCTGGTAATTTTCATATTGCTCCAGCTTCAGGTTTTCATAACCTGTCAGCAGCTTATAAAAATTAATCGATGGAAAGTACTGAGACTCAATTAATAATGTTTGATTATTTGCATCCATTGACATCCTTGTCAAAAAAATTAAGGCCTCACGGCCATAGAGTGATATAAAGTTACCCGCTTCCGGTTTTTTACCGGCGCGCAAAAATACGAAGTATTTAGTCGCGTACGAATTGATTTTTAGCAGCCTACTACTAATTGGCCGTTAATTGTTTCCTAATTCCGGCTGCCAGGTTTGAGAAATAAAATCCTTTACTGTAGGTTTGAGTAAATTTTCAGCTCTCCGTCATATGAAGATATTTCGTGTTGTATTAATCGTAGTTGCCATTTGGGGTATAGCCGCTTCCTGCGAAAAAATGAAGGACCTCGAATTTGTGCGTGTAGCCGGTCTTGATCTGGGCGAACTAGGGATGTCTAAAAGCACCGTAAAAATGACACTGGCCTATTATAATCCAAATCCATACAGGCTTCAACTGAAGGATGCGAATTTTGACCTCTTCATGAATGATACAGAGGTAGGCCATTCTATCCAGGACACCGTTATAAATATTCCGGCAAAGGATACCTTTTACTTTCCGGTACGCCTAGAAGTGAATATGGGCAATGTTTTCAAAAATGCCTTCAGCGCATTCTCCAATAAAGAAGTGAGTATTAAGGCTACCGGTAAATGTAAAGTAGGTAAAGGTGGCGTATTCATTCCGTTCCCAATTAAATGCGAGACTAAACAGGCGCTGAATTTCTTCTAAACAAGTCAGGCCAATTAAAATAACTATAAAGCAAAAGCCCGTCTCTACTTGATAGAGACGGGCTTTTTTTATGGTAAGATAACCGATTAGTGTTTCTTAGGGTCCATGCCACCACCGTCTTCCGGCTTTTTGCAGCAGGTAGGTAGTTTAGCGTAAGACTCAGTATTGGCAGTAATATTGTCTGCATCATAACCACAGTTTGCAATAGCGGTTTTAATGTTTTCAATATTGGTGCGATCAGTCCAGTATTTAACAGTAGTGATATGTTTTTTGAAATCTACTTTTGCAGACTCCACACCTTCTTCGCGGGAAAGGTATCTTTCGATACGGTTTTTGCAGGACTCGCACTGTACAGTTGGTGTACTGATTTTTGCAGTTGCCATAGTCTTCTGCTTCTGCTGGGCCATCGCCATACTAAAGGTACTAACCAGCAACAGCATGAGTAATTTTAAGGTACGCATAGTTTTGATTTTACGTGTCCAATATACAAAAAAGGTATTATATCAAGATGCTCTCCAGGTACTATTTACCCCACTTATCTGGCGCACTTCTCCAGGATTGCAGCAGTGCTACATCGTCTGAAGAAACGATACCTTTTTCCTCTGCCAGCGCAATCATTGCGTTGTAGTTGCTCAGCGAATAGTAAGGTACGCCGGCAGCTTCGAAAGCTTTTACTGCTACGTCAAAGCCATAGTTGAAGATGGATACCATTCCGATTACTTCGCCACCAGCGGCACGGATAGCCTGTACCGCTTCCAGGCTGCTTTTGCCGGTAGAGATCAGATCTTCCACCACCACTACCTGCTGACCAGGTTGCAATACGCCTTCGATCTGGTTGCCCATACCATGCTCTTTAGGTTTTGAGCGAACATAAATAAATGGCAGCTTCAGCTGATCAGCCACCAGCGCGCCATGCGGAATACCCGCAGTGGCAACACCCGCGATTACTGCAGCATCAGGAAATGTCTCGAACACTACATTGCACAACTCAGATTTAATATAGTCGCGCACGTAGGGATAAGATAAAATCTTCCTGTTATCGCAATAAATAGGAGATTTCCAGCCGGAAGCCCAGGTGAAAGGCTGAGCCGGACTCAACTTAACTGCCTGCACCTGCAGCAGTTTTTCTGCAACTTGTTTTTCGCTTATTTTAGTCATACAAGCGCCAAAATTATTGATTTAATTCGTAATTATACCAGAATACAATCGCTAACCATATTACTTTTGCATCCATGCAATCAAATGTAACGATATATCTCAACGAACATCCGCTGCTGCTCTGCGCCAGCACAGCCAATATCCCGGCAGGCTTCGAAGAAGCTGCTGTTTTTGAAGATCCTCAAACAGAAACAATCGATAAAATTTTACTGGAACTGGAAGATGGAGATCGCAAAGCAGCCGTCTTTATCCGTGAAGATGTAAAACAGCTGCTGAAAAAAGTATCCTTACACTTTACTGTGATGGTGGCTGCCGGCGGGCTGGTGATCAACCAGGAAAATGAAGTGCTGATGATGTTCCGACGTGGCAAATGGGACCTTCCCAAAGGCAAACAAGATCCGGGAGAGGAACTGGCAACTACCGCTGTTAGAGAAGTAGCCGAAGAGACAGGCCTGCACAGCATTACCCTCGGCGCCAAGCTGACGGAAACCTACCATTACTACCCAATGAAAAATAAGAAAGTATTAAAACATACACATTGGTACCTAATGGAGTTTACCGGAACAGAATTGACGGTACCACAAATAGAAGAAGATATTCTGGATGTTCAGTGGATTAAACTAGAGCATGTTGGTAAATACCTGCAGTTCTCTTATGAAAACATCCGTGACGTATTCAAAGCTGCTGAAACAGCTGGCTCTATTAATATTAAGTAACCATATTTTTCAGCAGCCAAGCGCTTATTACTCCCCTGTATTAATATCTATCAGGTATTTCTGCAGGGGAATACTTTCTTTAGTCCGAAATACATCTCCTATAGTTAACTCGTAGTGCCTATTAGGCTGCAAGTCTACTTCTATAATTAAAGCACGTGCATTAGTAGTGAAACCAACTACCTTTTGTATCCTCATAACTGCAGATTCCCCTGTAGGCCCAAAGTCAAAATTCCGGTACCTGGGATCTAATGGCTGAGAGAACTGAATCACTATCTGTTTCTTCCCAGGCGTCACTTTACCATTACTATTCTTGTCCAGTCCATCAATGCTGGTGACTTTGGGGCGATTTGCTTCATATGCTGCCTTGAGTACAGCCAAGGGCTGATCAAAATAACGCGTACTGTCTATAAACTGATGTAATAGCGTATCGTTATTATAATCCAGTTCTATCATGGATTTAATGGCGGCCTTCTTGTCTTTTGCCTGCTCATAATACTTCTCACAAATAGCGTATCCCATATAATAGCCCAGGTCGCGCATTTTGAAGGAATTGTTTGCATTATTATACAGCCAGTTATCTTCAAATGGCGTGAACATAGACTTTGAAAATGCGACTTTTAGTGCGGCATCATTTGCTTTTCCAAATGCAATTGGCGGATTTGGAGATGGTATGTTCATTGATTTTACTGCTACAAACTCGGCGACACCTTCCATTATACATTGCGTTAGAAGGTAGTTTCCGATAGTGCTTTTCTGCTGTGTATGCACATATTCATGTACATTCAAAAACACGATATTTTTTACGGGGTTGGAATTGAAAAAGGATTTCAAATGTTCAAACTGCTCTGGAAACTCAGTCGTTACCACCGTTGAATCAGCCATTGCTATTTCGCTCCCGATTAATACTTTATCTGCCTGTGTAGTACCATTGGAGCGCATCGCCCCTACCGTGAAGTAAATGGTTGCAGGCTTTGCAGGATAAATTTTCTTAAATGCATTAATTCCTTGCTGGATTTCAGCGGCGTATTTATCGGCTTTCATTACATTAGGCCGAATGGATTTCCAATAGGCGGGATAACGGCGAAAGGCTTTAAGATAATCAGCGACTGTATATCGCCTGGCTTCCATCATGGCCTTTAATCCCGCTGAGCCTTTATCTATATACATTTTCTGCAAGAGTACTGCTTGCTGGCTACTGTCGGTAGTCTGCGTTACCTCATCAAACGCTTTCCAGAAAAGAGTAATATCGGAAGTTACTATGGTAGATTTTTCCTGGGAGAAGGCGATAGTAGCCGCAAATAGGCAAAGCAACAGGCAGATATTTCTTTTCATATAGGTCAGTTGGTATAGATTAGTTGATGGGAGTAAAAAAGCGACATCCTTAGATGTCGCTCTAATGCTATAGTATAGTGATCATTTACTGGATGCGGGTATCTCTGGGACTACCTCTTTGCCAGGATGGCTACTGTAAGTCGGCTTACACATATCAGTCTGTGCTGATCATCCATGATACGAATATCCCAGACATGGCTGGCAGCGCCAACATGCAGAGGTTTGGCCAATGCGTGTATATAGCCGCCTTTTACGCCACGGATATGGTTGGCATTGATCTCCATACCTACGCAAATGGATTTTGTAGGATCAATAATCAATGCAGATCCTACGCTTCCTACTGTTTCAGCCAGGGCTGCAGAGGCGCCACCATGCAAGAGTCCATACGGCTGTACGGTGCGTTTATCTACCGGCATCATTATTTTCAGGTAGTCGGGACCGATTTCTGTAAACTCCATCCCCAGGGTTTCGGCCATAGTACCTTCGCCCATCTCATTCAGCTGTTCCAGAGAAACATCCATGGAATGCCAGATCGCTTTCATATTAACAGATTTTATTGTTGTGCTTGTTTATGTAATCCTTCGAGTACTGCGGTTGGAACGAATGGCGTAACGTCGCCACCGTTTCTGTAAATATCTCTTACCAATGTACTGGCAATGCTGGAGAACTGCGGAGTACAAGTCAGGAATATTGTCTCGATATGTGGGTCTATTGTACGATTTACATCTGCAATAGCCTTTTCATATTCAAAATCACTCACATAACGGATACCACGGAGAATATACCTGGCATTGATCTTTCTGCAAAAATCGATGGTGAGACCTTCGTAAGCAGCTACTTCTATTCTTTTATCATTTTTATAAATCTCCCTGATCCATTCTATGCGTTGTTCCAGCGGAAACATAGGCTTTTTGGCACTATTGTAGCCGATGCCGATAACCAATTTATCGAAGAGGTCCAGTGCACGATCGATTACATCTGTATGTCCGAGCGTGATAGGATCAAACGTGCCCGGAAAAAGACATATACTCATAAGGGTTTGAATTAGATTGTTACGGGTTTAGCGCTTCAGTTCTTCCCTGTTAATAAAGATAGAGAAAATGGTGGCGCCATAATTTCGCTCCGAACGGTAATAAGAATATTCTTTGAAATTGTTGTGGTTAGTATGTTCGATGACTAGCCAACCTTCAGGTTTGAGCAATTGTTTTTCAAATACTATCAGTGGCAATTTCGCCAGTGTTTCCAGTGCATATGGCGGATCAGCAAAGATAAAATCAAACTGTTCTGTGCATTGCTGGAGGTATTTAAACACATCCATTTTTATCACCTTCAGGGATGTGATTTCTAATGAACGGGCTGTTTTACTAATATAATCAGCCATGGACGGATCTTTCTCCACAACGGTCATATCTGTAGCACCTCTTGAAGCTAGTTCATAACTGATGCTTCCTGTGCCACCGAAAAGATCCAGTGTTTTTAGAGATGAGATGTCCAGGTTATTCTCTAATATATTAAACAGACCACCTTTGGCGATATCTGTTGTAGGCCTGGTATTGGCCATTTTTGCCGGTGGCTGAAATCTCCTGCCCCCACTCGCTCCTCCGATTATACGCATAATGCTAACGCATACAGGTTATGAAAATAATAGCCTGGTATTTCCTGCATTTTATTAATATAGTTAAAACCAGGCAGGCGTTGTGCCCACTCCAGGTTAGGGATGAATTTATACATTTCCTGGTATACGGCATTGTCTTTTACGAGTGCCCCGGAAAGTTTCACCTTTACCTGTTGTTCATCTATCTGTAACTGCCTGAGCGTGCTTACCAGCTGGTAAACAACATCTAAACCTGTCTGGTATTCAAAGCTTTGCTGGATCAGCAGCTTGCCGCTTTTATAAACGGTGAGTGTGAAAGCGTTGCGCTGCACTTCTACAAAAGCTATCCCCTCGCTGGATTGGAAATCAAAGTCACTGGTATAAGCCAATAGTAATGCAGAATTAGCATGAATAACCAGGTCAGAAGAAAATTCTTTTCGTAAAAATCCCAGCAGGTCTTTATCCAAACTGTAGACATTTACAAAAGGCTGACCATAAATAATGTCGGATAGTACGGCTTCCTGCATTTTTTCTTGTTGAGAAATATGCAGGTATTCTTTCTTGAGAGAAGCGTTGAAATATTGCTGGGGAACCAGTACGCCATTGCCCATGTCAAAGGCCAGCAGTACTGATTTGAAGGCGGTAATCAGTAGTTTATCTATCTCAAACACCTCTTCAATCATCTCCAGATCAGCCAGCGCTATTTTTTGCGGCTGAAAGTGATAGGATTTTAATGCCAGAAATTTCTTTGCAACAGGCTCATACACCACATAGCTGAAAGCGCCCGTACTTACCAGCACCAACAGGTGACAGGAGGTTAGATCGGTTTCCAGCAGCGTTTCATCGTCTACTGTAAATGCAGGATGGATGTTATAGGCCACAGGCATGTTATAGAGTTCAATTGAAACACAATAATAAACTTTTTACTTTAATTGCCTGCCAGGAAGTATATCTTTGCCAACACCAAATACGGTTACGCGCACATGCAACTGGAAGTTTCCAACAGGGATATTATTAAGATAGCAGCCCCTATATGTCTGGCCCTGATCATCCCTCAGATAAATCACATGACCAACACTGCGTTTCTGGGAAGATTAGGTGAACTGGAACTGGCGGCAAACGGGATTGCAGGTATTTATTACCTTGTTATGTATATGATTGCCTATGGGCTAAATAACGGCATGCAGGTTTTGATAGCACGGCGCGCCGGACAGCAGCAGTATGCCGGTATTGGTCAGCTTTTCGGGAATGGTTTAATGTTAGGACTAGCCTGCTCCCTGGTCGCTATTATGATCACTTTGCTGGCAACCCCATATTTTTTCTCCCATACATTACATAACCCCGAGATTTACAACGCAGCTATTTCGTTTATCCGTATACGTATTTGGGGGCTTCCTATGTTGATGATGCTGAGTATGGCTAATGCTTTCTATATTGGCAGCGGCAACTCTAAGATATTGGCAATCACTTCTTTTTGTCAGGAGCTGGTAAACATCTATTTCGACTACACACTGATATTCGGTAAGCTGGGTTTTCAGCCAATGGGACTGAATGGCGCGGCGACGGCCAGCATCCTGGCTGAGTCTACAGGGTTCATTGTAGCATACAGTATTCTGTTTATAAAGAAATACAATATTAAATATAGTCTTTTCAGTTACCTGCGGCCTTCCTGGGAGATTATGAAAAATATACTGAATGTTTCGGCTCCTATCATTGTTCAATTTTTGTTTAGTATAGGTAGTTGGTTTGTGTTCTTTATATTTATAGAACACCTGGGAGAAAGGCCATTGGCTATTTCTAATATGCTACGTAGCGTGTTTGGGTTCTTCGGAATTTTTACCTGGGCGCTGGCAGCCACCTGTAATACGATGGTCAGCAATCTGATAGGCCAGGGCAAGACAGATAAGGTATTTATGGCCATTCGCAGAATAACCTTGTTTAGTCTGGGTTGTGCGTTGGTTATCTGTATATTGGTCAATATCTTCCCATATACGCTGTTACATATTTATACGAATGATGCAGATTTAATTACTGCAGCCATACCATCTATCCGGGTTATCTCGCTGAGTACTATACTGATGGCTATTTCAGCGGTGGTGCTGAGTGGCGTAACAGGAACAGGAAATACCCGAATGAATTTATTTACCGAGATAGTAGCGGTTATAGGCTACCTGGTGTATTGCGATATCGTTATTGAAAGAATGCAAAGTCCTCTGGCTTATGCATGGGGAGCGGATTTCTTTTATTGGATTATTATACTGGCGATAAGTACTTTATACCTGAGGAGTGGTAAGTGGAAGGGGAAAGTTATTTAGTTTTATTTGGTGGTAGTACACAGACTTCAACTATCTACTAAAAGCAAGAGCCAGTATTCCTGCCTACGGCAAGCATACTGGCTCTTGAGTATATATAAAGGCTTTATTGAAGATCGTCCAGCATTTTTTTGCAATCAGCTTTTATGCTGGTATCGTCGTAGGTAACATTTCTGAGAGTAAGCGCTTTTTTTAGCACTTCAATAGCTTTATCCTGTTGGTCATTGGCTTTGTAGGCGCGGGCTAGTTCGTAATAATTAAGAATGAATCCTGGTGCCAGTTGGCGACATTTTTCATAATCGGCAATTGCATTTGTGAGTGATCCATCCGGGAGTCCACCGAAGAGCATTTTTGCGGCGCTGCGCTCAAACACGTTGAGGTTAGCTACTTCGAAGTTCCATTTGCCTAGTACATGCCATGCCTGCCCCATTTTAGGATCAAATTTTATGGCTAGTTCCGCATATTTCTTAACGTCTTTGGAGGCGGCTACTTTATCTTTAGCGCCGGAGATGAGTGCCATACGGCCCATGGCTACTGCCATTACGTAATTGGCCATGGCGCTGTTAGGATTTATTTTAAGAGCTTGCTGGGCGTAATCTTTCGCCTGGTTAAACCAGGTTGTTTTATCTGCTTTTTCTTTTTGTCTGTTACCGATGCGGGAAGACATTTCACTGGCTTGTACCAATGCGTCGAACTGGTTAGGATCGATTTTTAGAATTTCCTTATCCTTATCAAAAGCTTCCTGTTCTTTCATTTGGGTTTCCAATTGCTTGGCCTGGGCTACCATTTCATCAACGGTTTGGCTTTTAGCGAGCAATGCTGTGAAGAGCAATAAGGAAACTGTAATGATTTTCTTCACCATAGGACAGGTATTTTTTAGTTTGTTAACAAGATCAGATTCGTATAGTTATAAATCTACGAAAAATAACAAATTAAAATCGGTAAGGTTGGACAATTTCCGTTAGTAATCTTTTTCGAGGCTTACCATAGAATTGCGTATGCTGGCTCCCATTGGCGGATTGAGTTTGCGAAGAATTACGTTGCTATGGGTAATGCCTGGGTAGCGTGATTTGAGTTGATCGGTGATAGCATATACTACTTCTTCCAGTAATGGTTTAGGAATGGCCATCACCGCTTTGGCTACTTCGTATATACCTTGATAGTTAACTGTTTCGGAGAGATCGTCGATGGGCACGGTGCCGGGTATACGAACATATATATCGAGAACAAATTCGTTGCCGATGATGGTTTCTTCTGGGAAGAAGCCGTGGTAGGCGTGAAAGTGGGCTTGTTCCAGTGCGATGGTAAGCATAAGCAGATGAGAATAGGAAGATAAAAGAATGCCGGGTTCGCGAGAAGCTGGCCCGGCATTGATAATTATATTATCAGGAAATGATTTATTAATGACCTTTAGCAGAGAGGTATCTTTCTGCGTCGAGGGCAGCCATACAACCGCTACCGGCAGCGGTTACAGCCTGGCGGTAGATTTTATCCTGTACGTCGCCGCAGGCGAATACGCCTTCAACGTTGGTACGGGATGTACCAGGAATGGTCACGATATAATCTTGATCATCGAGTTCGAGGTACTCTTTAAAGATAGCGGAGTTAGGCTGGTGACCGATGGCTACGAAGAATGCGCTTACTGGCACTTCTTTGAGCTCATTGGTTTTATTGTTACGGATGCGGATTGCCTCTACTTTTTTATCACCTAGAACTTCGTCAGTTTCGGAGTTCCAGTAAACGATGATATTGGAAGTTTTGAGAACGCGGTCCTGCATTACTTTGGAGGCGCGCATTTCTCCGCGACGTACGAGCATATGTACGGTGCTGCACATTTTAGAGAGGTAGAGAGCTTCTTCAGCGGCGGTATCGCCGGCGCCAACGATAGCTACTTCTTTACCACGGAAGAAAAATCCGTCGCAAACGGCGCAAGCGGAAACGCCGCTACCGTTGAGGCGTTGTTCGGAAGGTAATCCGAGCCATTTGGCGGAGGCGCCAGTAGCGATGATGACAGCGTCGGCGGTGATTTCTTTTTCTTCGTCGATGATAACTTTATAAGGCTGTTTGCTGAAGTCAACGGAGGTTGCCAATCCGTAGCGGATATCGGCGCCCATTCTGGTGGCTTGTTTTTCGAAGTCGACCATCATTTCGGGGCCTTGAATGCCTTCTGGGTATCCTGGGTAGTTTTCTACTTCAGTGGTAATGGTGAGCTGTCCACCTGGCTGGATACCTTGGTACAGCACAGGTTTGAGGTTTGCTCTGGAGGCATATATCGCTGCGGTGTAGCCTGCGGGGCCGGAACCGATGATCAGTAAATGCACATGTTCTTGCTGATTCTTGTTTTCCATACTACTAAGTTACTGGTATAAATATTCAATGATTGGTATATGATTAGTCTGCAAAAATACGTTGAGTTTGCAAAATAAAAACACCGGCCATGGAAATACCGGCCGGTGTTCTTATAGAATAAAGAGGATATATAGATTTCTTTCTTTCGTGATGAGGAAATTGGGGCATTTCCCAACTTCGGGATCATAAATTCAAAAATTGATTATCCCAGATAGGATTTTAAAGCGCCGCTGTAACGAGCTTTTTGCAATCTCTTGATTGCGCGTTCTTTAATTTGCCTGATTCTTTCTTTAGTCAGATCGTATTTCTGACCGATTTGTTCAATTGTTGCTCCGTTTTCTCCATCCAGACCGAAATAAGCGTTCACGATTTCTGCTTCACGAGGGCTGAGAGATTTCAGTACCCTACGGATCTCTTCACGTAATGAATCGCGCATTACATCGTCGTCGGTAATATCGCCACCTTCCAGGAGGTCACCCATTGCTACATCTTCAGCTTCATGTACTGGTGCATCCAGTGACATATGGCGGGTATTGCTTTGGAAGATATTGTTAATTTCCGACTCGGACATTTCCAGGATTTCTGCGAGTTCCTCGGTAGAAGGTTCACGCTCGTTTTCCTGTTCAAATGCCATATAGGCTTTGTTCGCTTTATTGTAAGTGCCAATTTTATTTTGCGGCAGACGTACAAGACGACCTTGTTCGGCCAACGCCTGTAGAATGGATTGGCGAATCCACCATACAGCATAAGAGATGAATTTGAAGCCCTTTGTTTCATCGAAGCGTTGCGCAGCCTTAATCAACCCTAGATTACCTTCATTAATAAGGTCACTGAGGCTAAGCCCCTGATGTTGATATTGCTTTGCTACAGAAACTACGAAACGAAGGTTTCCTGTCGTCAATCTTTCAAGAGCCTTTTGATCGCCCATTTTTATACGCTGCGCCAAAACGGTCTCTTCCTCAGGTGTTAACAAAGGGATCTTCGAGATTTCCTGCAGGTACTTTTCTACCGCCTGCGAATCACGATTGGTGATCTGGGTGGCAATTTTAAGTTGCCTCATATGAAAAATTGTATTGGTTTATAAATAAAGTAACAGAGGAAGAAATATTTTGTTTGAAAATGTAAAATTATCTAACTTACAAACTTTCTCACTCTATCTGCTTTTTGTTTCAAATTAGCCTGCAAAGATCGTGCTAACGAATCACTCTACCAAATCTTCTTGGCCTCTCAACTTGTTCCAGTAAATTACCCATTATAAACGAAATATCATAACCATTTAGTTCTTACACAACACAGCTTTAGTCAAATTTTAACAATTGATAAAAAATCATTATAAACCATTCATCTTAACTAATTTATCAACACTGATTTTGCAAATTTTCCAATAGATATGATCGATTTTCGCAGCGACACTTTCACTAAGCCCAGCCATGGCATGTTACAGGCGATGTACAATGCCGAAGTCGGCGACGACGTATTTGGCGAAGACCCTAGCGTAAACAAACTAGAAGCCATGATGGCAGACTATTTTGGCATGGAGGCAGCCTTATACTGCCCTTCCGGCACAATGTCTAACCAGATTGCCATTCATGTTCATACCCGACCTGGCGACGAAGTCATCTGTGGCCAACTGGCCCACGTATACTTATATGAGGGCGGGGGCATCGCCGCTACTTCAGGGGCACAAGTTTATCCTATCCCTGGCAACCGCGGTATGATCACCGCCGATCAGGTGGTGGCTGCCATCCAGCCGGATGATATCCACCGCGCCAATACCAGCCTCGTTTGTCTGGAAAATACTTCCAACAGGGGTGGTGGCTGCTGTTATGACTGGCAAGATATACTGTCCATACGCAATGTATGTACGCAGCATAATTTAGCGCTTCATCTTGACGGCGCCCGCCTCTTCAACGCCCTCGTTGCCACCGGCCAGGACCCTAAAGCCTACGGTCAGGTGTTCGACAGCATCTCCGTTTGCCTTAATAAAGGAATGGGATGTCCAATGGGGTCTGTACTCATGGGTAGCAACGATTATATCAAAGCAGCTCGCCGTGTCCGTAAAAGACTGGGTGGCGGTATGCGCCAGGCAGGCTATATGGCCGCCACGGGCATCTACGCTATGGAGAACAATATAGGAAGACTCACTGAAGACCACCTGCATGCAAAAAAAATTGCCGGAATTCTGGCAGAAAAATCTTTCATAGGTGAAATCTACCCGGTAGAAACCAATATCCTCATCTTTGAAGTTAAGGGACATATGAACCCGCAGCTATTTGCTGAATACCTCAAAATGGAAGGAATACTGGTTAGCCCTATCTCCTCGTCTCATGTCAGAATGGTACTTCATTTAGATATTACACCAGAAATGACAGAACGGACCTGTAAAGTAATTGAGGCACTGAAATAAGGATGCTGACAAATTAACTTTAAGCCTGATTATACGAATCATTATATTGGTCCCCGGTCTGCTAATGGCCGGGGACCTTATTTATAAGCCAACTCCCCTGTTGTCAGACTTCAGTATTGACTATCAGTAGCATCTGGTGGGATAATCCTGACTTTAGCATAGCCGGAAGTGTTTTAACAGATCGCTTTTTTATCTATTTTTGCGGACTTATATTATTAATAGCATGGAACTTTCAAAGAATTACCAACCAGGAACGGTTGAAGAGAAATGGTACCAACAATGGATGGATAAAGGCTATTTCAGGTCTGTACCTGATGGCCGGAAACCCTTTACTGTCGTCATTCCTCCTCCAAACGTAACTGGTGTACTGCACCTGGGACATACCCTCAACGAAACCGTACAGGATATCCTGGTGCGCCGTGCCCGTATGAGCGGCTTTAATGCCTGCTGGGTACCCGGCTCTGACCACGCTTCCATCGCTACAGAGGCTAAAGTGGTAGATATGCTCAAACGCGAGAAAGGGATTGAAAAATCTCAGCTCACTCGCGAAGAGTTTCTCAAATATGCATTTGAATGGAAAGATAAATACGGCGGTATCATCTACCATCAGATCAAAAAACTAGGCTGCTCCTGCGATTGGGACCGTGTAACATTTACCATGGACGATCACTACTACAAGGCAGTAATCCGCGTATTTATTGACCTTTATAATAAAGGCAAGATCTATCGTGGCGCACGTATGATCAACTGGGACCCTAAAGCGAAAACGGCTCTCAGCGATGAGGAAGTAGAATATAAAGACATCCAGGGTAAATTGTATCATGTTAAGTATGCACTGACAGATGCTGCAGGTAAAGCTACCGGCGAGTTTATCACTATCGCAACACAGCGCCCTGAAACCATCATGGGTGACACCGCGATCTGCGTTAATCCGGAAGATGAGCGCTATACTCATTTGAAAGGTTGTTCCGCCATCGTGCCATTGGTAAACCGTCCTATTCCTATCATCTTTGATACTTACGTTGATAAAGAATTTGGTACCGGCGCGCTGAAAGTTACGCCTGCACACGATATCAATGACTACAACCTGGGTCTGAAACATAACCTGGAAGTAATCGATACCCTCAATGATGATGGTACGCTGAGTGCAGCTGCTGTTGTATTTGTAGGTGAGGACCGCTTCGTTGCCCGTAAAAAGGTAATTGCTGCCCTGGATGAATCCGGCGCACTCGTTAAAGACCAGGAATATACTACCCGCGTAGGTTACAGCCAACGTAATCCTGATACAGTTGTAGAACCTCGTATCTCTACACAGTGGTTCGTGAAGATGGCCGAACTGGCAAAACCTGCACTGGATGCTGTTGTAAATGGTGACGTTAAAATCCACCCGGGCGACAGGTTCCTCGCTACTTATAAGTACTGGATGGAGAATGTAAAAGACTGGTGTATTTCCCGCCAACTCTGGTGGGGACAACAAATCCCAGCCTGGTACACCAACGACGGTTCCTTTGAAGTAGCCGCCACTGCTGAAGAAGCGGTTGCACAGTTTGCACAACGCGGTATCACCGTAAATGCTGCTGATCTTAAACAAGATGAAGACTGCCTGGATACCTGGTTCTCTTCCTGGTTATGGCCAATGGAAGTATTTAACGGTATCTCCAGCCCAGACAATGCTGACATCAATTATTACTACCCTACCTCCGTATTGGTAACCGGACAAGATATCATCTTCTTCTGGGTGGCACGTATGGTAATGGCAGGACTGGAATATAAAGAGGTGAAACCTTTCGACGATGTTTACTTCACCGGTATGGTGCGTGATAAACTTGGTCGTAAAATGAGTAAGCAGCTTGGTAACTCACCAGACCTGCTGGAACTCATTCACCAATATGGCGCTGATGCCGTTCGTTTTGGTATCATGATCGCTTCTCCTGCCGGTAACGACTTGCTGTTCGATGACTCCAGCTGTGAGCAAGGACGCGCGTTCAACAATAAAATGTGGAATGCACTGAAGCTGGTGAAAATGTGGGAAGCCCGTCAGGAAGTAGACCAGAACAATATTGCAGCTGACCATTTTGCAGTCAAATGGTTTGAAAGCCGTTTGCGTGAAGTAAAAGCTGAAGTAGCAAACCTGCATGATGGATTCCGTCTTAGCGAAGGCCTGAAATCACTGTATAACCTGATCTGGGGCGACTTCTGTAACTGGTACCTCGAATGGGTGAAACCTGGTTTTGAGCAACCAATGCCTGCATCAATTTATAATCAGACAGTTTCTTTCTTTGAACAGCTGATGCAATTGTTGCACCCGTATATGCCTTTCATCACAGAAGAGATCTACCAATTGCTGAAATTCCGCAATGCTGATGACTCCCTGATGATGCTGCAATTCGCTACTCCAGAAGCACCATCACATCCTACACTCGTAGAAGGAGAACTGGCGAAGGAAGTAATTACAGCCATCCGTGATGCAAGACAGAAAAACCAGATCAAACCAAAAGATCCGATCGTTCTGCATATCGAGACCAAACACGAAAATGCCTTCAAACAAATTGAAAGCATTCTGGAAAAACAGGTAAATGCAAAAGCGATTACCTATGTTCAGGAAGCAGTTCCTGGCTGTATCACGCTCGTTGTTCAGAAAGATAAATTCTATCTGGGCACCGAAACAGAGCTGGACATGAGTTCTCAGAAGGAAACATTGGAAAAAGACCTGGCTTACCTGCAAGGCTTCCTGGTGTCTGTAGAGAAGAAACTTTCCAACGAACGTTTCGTTGCAAATGCTAAACCTGAGGTAGTAGAAGCAGAACGTAAGAAGAAAGAAGATGCCGAAGCGAAAATCAAGGTGATAGAAGAAAGCTTAAAATCACTGTAATTTTTTATACTTTTTATAATCGCCCGGTCGTTAAATACCGGGCGATTTTTTATTTGTCTATCTTACTGTCATGATCAAACACCTGTTAGTTTTCTCTTTCCTACTAAGTGCTGCGGCTGCGCAAGCACAAACCAGCAAACCTGGCGGCATTAAATCCTCTGCTGCAAAAGCACATACTCCTGCCATCACTGCTACAACAGCCAAGAAACCCGCTAAGCTAATCAGCACTTGGGGTATTTTCGTTGGTGATTCTCTCCCTAAAAATGAAATAGTAAAACTCCTGGACTCTTCATTGATCGTCAGAGATGAAAAGAATGTTAAATACCCTGTCATCTCTTTTGCTTTTACGTTGGAACAGCATGAGCCTTACCTCAATGACACAACAGGACAGCCTTCTTTGTATAAAGACTATACCGGTGATAATTTCAAACAGTCCAAAATGACTGCCACCTGGGTGAATGGCCTGAAAGCCAATCTGGATAAAGGTGACATCCTGTATTTTGATGAAATTCTTATCCAACATCCTAACGGGAAAGTATATAAAGCACCAGCACTAAAATTTACTGTAAGATAATTTCTACATCTACCTATACCTGTACGCTATGCCATTTCCCATTAAACTAACGGGAATAACTATACGTATTCTTGAATTATTTTTTGATACTACTTCACTCCGGCAACTGGAAAATGAACTATCTGCATTACCCACACCATCTGTAGGATTTGCCGTTCATCAAATGTTGTATGAAAACGACTATCACCTGATACCAAGGTTTGAAGACCATGATCTGAAGCATTTAATTCTTGATTATCAGTATACCATGCAAGATGAAATCATCATGCAAGCTTACCTGATTGGCAATGGCAATTATTCCTGGCCTTGTCTCCTTTTCTTTTGTCTGGCAATATTTTATCCTTCCACCTGGAAGTATTTAGCAGCCGCATTTAAACAGGGCAAAAAGGCCATGCCCATAAAGCAACTCAGGTTGCGCCATTGTATGACGCAACCATTATCCGCTATTCGCGCCACTTACGGCCGGTATTCAAAACGTTCTTAGTAAGAAAACAATTGTTGTAATGGAATGATGAACTCAATGCGCGACTTCGCATTGTCCGCAGGGTCTTTATCCAGCAGGTAACTATATCTCACACCAAACGTAAAGGGAATATTATTTCCGATTTTGGTATCGAGGTATAACTCGGCGCCTGTGGACTTATACGGCGTATTTGATTTGTAGCGATAATCGTAAGCATTCATATAATCAAAGAATGCATTTGCTCGCACTCGGCTAAAATAGAGAATCTGGGCGAAGCCCCAATCTGGATAAAATAATGGGAAATGATAATTAGCTCCTACTTTATAAATTCTGTTATAGAAAGGTTTGTTATACCCTCTCGCATATACGAATCTATCTGAGAAGCTATAGTTACCCATGGTATCCATTTGCTGGTAAGCCGCCTGCAAAACTATGGCGTGATTATGAGAAAGGCCTGGCAGGTTCAGATCGAAGCGACCATAAAACTGTTCTCCTTTGGCAGTGCCGATGGAGTGGTTATACTGCACCATCAGGTACTGGGCAAAGTGGCTCATGATGTTTTGGGAGCCTTTTATCCTTGAATTACTGAATACAAGTGCTGTACTGGTATATTGTTGTGGATTCACTCTGAAACGAATTCCATCAGCATATAATTTCTGGATATAGTAATTACTTGCTAAAGCCAGGGAACGCGCATACAAACCAGCAGAAAGATTCAGCGGGATGGTAAAGCCTGCATGCCAGCTAAGCTGGTTCCAATAGATACGCTGTCCTTTATAGAGCTGGCTTTTATTGATTGTGTAATCGAAGCCAGTTCCTAACCACGGGAACCACGCGCCATAGAGGAAGCTGCCACCAAAATTGGAAGTACCGTCGTTACGATTATAAGTATAGCCCAGCGAAGTAGAAGTTGTATTCAGGATATTATTTCCCAGCAGGCTAATGCTGTATTCCGGGTCATCAAAAGAGGGCACCCAGCTATGAAAATTGAAGAAACCAGTAGTTTTCCTGTAATTTTTGACAAAAAGAGAATCATGTGGCACTATATCGAGTATGTTCCCATTCTCTTTGAAGTCGGGGTTCAGCCACGCATTATGTTGTAATACATTTACAGATGCTGGCTTCCAATTTGTCGATAAGGCACCTTGATACAGCTTATATCCCTTTGTGGTGTATTCACTGAACAGGAGGCTGTCCTGGCCCGGTACTGGCGACATATACACGACACTGTTCGGGCGATCCGTTACCTGGTAGGTTTTATTATCTGCTAACGTCAGTGCATATACGTTATTGACATCTTTATTTCCTGCGGTAAAATAAACGGTATCTCCACTCACTGTAGGGGCTCCTAAAACATTGAAACTAAAAGGTGTAAGTATAGTAATGTGGCCATTGCTGACAGACTGGCTGATGAGGGCCATTTCTCCTTTACTATTTCTGGCGGCGCTGATGATAGTTTCATCTTTCGCAGAAAAGCGAGGATTTGTATAATAGAGATTGTCAGGGTTGGGAAGAATTTCTGTTTTGCCAGTAGCAGTATTAATAAGTTGCAGACTATACTTCATATCCGTGGAGATAGCTGCTGCTACGACCATGGTACCATCCTGGTTAATATCTGGTGAAAAGTATTTTCCACGAGTTGAAACTGTCTGTGTTTTTCCAGTTTTTCGGTCAAAAACCCTGATTACAGACAAATCCTTCCATCCCCAGCGGGCATCGAAGCGCGCAGCGACCCAAACGATGCGATTATTTTTATAGCTGAAGTAGTCGTCATATTCCAGGCCCGGGCGGGTGAGCAATTCTTTGGAGCCATCCGCTTTGAGTAGGTAAATGCCGGGCACTTTATTCCATGCATCGATGGAAACGATCCACTCATTATTACCAGCGGGGTACATGTATTTGTAGGTGGCAGGAACTTTTTCGGTACTTAATATCTGCCGCGCCGGTGTTATCTCCGGACGTTGTGCGTAGGATGTCCAGATAGAGTCATAATGGCTGATCATGGTATGATAGAACGAAGTAACGTTCATGCCCATACGTTTTTTCATGCTATGCGACAAAGGATAGAAGACACCTCGGTAGCGGACAGCATCAGTGGTAACATCTTTCCAGATCGTACTGCCATAATGATCACGACCATAAACGCTCATAAGATAACCGAGCGGATAATGGTTTGGCGTAAAGTCTTTATAGGATCCGTTTCTGATTTTCATATAACGATAATCCTTATTTTCCAGTGCTAGTGCACGGAATCCATCAAAGAAAGCCGGGAGTCTGCCCCTTCCCTGTTCACTTAGCGCTGTTTCCATGGTAACAGCATCTCCTTCCCAGAACCAGTTTGGCACTGCTATGTTAGTAACAGCAGCCTGGCCCAGTTGTCCGCCTAACCAGGAAACCACTTTAGAGGCGCCCTGGCGGAAGTTCATGTTTTGTAGCACGTGGCGATATTCGTGTAATGACAGCTGTTCTTCCCAGTTAAGGGATCCCAGGTCATACGAAGTTGGAGATGGGGCCAGATAGAATTCTGAACGAAAGGGGCCTAATGCCACGTACCCGTTGGATTGCATCGTTTGGTTCTGCAATACGATGCTGACTTTTCTTTCCAGGTTACCAATAGATTTACGGGTATACCTGTTGAGGTAGGTAACAATGTTTGCCACACGTTCTCCCTGGGCGTTCATGCCTTTGGGGAATATTATCCTGACGGTATCAGTATTGATCTGTTGCCATTTCAGAGAGGAGGGGTTACCGCCAAACTGTTGTGCGGAGGCGGCAAGTGTAGCAGTAAGTAGGATTAAAGCGAAACGCAAACGCATAGGAGTCAGATAAGCTTATGAACGAAAATAATGTTCTTTTGCTGCAAACGAGCAATAAAGCGACCGGCCCTGAAAAAATTTCCATAGAAACCTTTCCAGGGCCGATCAGATAAGATATATCTAAAAGAAGAGAATTATTAGCATTCACTGAGACTGATAGGGATATTCACTGCCAGCCCTCCATCGGAAGTTTCTTTGTATTTGGAGTTCATGTCCAGTGCGGTTTCCCACATAGTTTTTACGACAGCATCCAGGGAAACCTTTGCCAGTTCAGGATTGCTTTGCAATGCCAGTTGGGAGGCTGTGATAGCCTTGATAGCGCCCATGGTATTACGTTCGATGCAAGGCACCTGAACGAGGCCACCGATAGGATCGCAGGTGAGTCCGAGGTGGTGTTCCATGGCGATTTCAGCAGCCATGAGCACTTGTCGTTGCGAGCCACCGAGGCATTCTGTCAGTGCGGCAGCGGCCATTGCTGAAGATACGCCGATTTCTGCCTGGCATCCACCCATAGCAGCAGAGATGGTGGAGCGTTTTTTGAAAATGCTACCTATTTCAGAAGCTGTGAGGAGGAACTGCATGATTTTATCGTCGTGCAGGCCATCACAAAAAGCGATGTAATACTGCAGTACAGCAGGGATTACGCCGGCGGCCCCGTTGGTAGGTGCTGTTACTACTCTTCCGAAAGAGGCATTTTCCTCGTTAACAGCGAGTGCAAAGCAGCTTACCCAGTCGAGCGTATAGGTGAAATGTTCGCCACCTGCACGGATAGCCTCTATCCAAGATGCATAATCAGTATAGGTGCGACCTTTCAATAATTTTTTATTGAGGGCGGCGGCACGTCTGGCTACTTTGAGGCCACCTGGTAATTCGCCGGTGGTGTGACATCCTCTGTAGGTGCAGTCCTGCATTACGCGCCAGATATTGAGTACGCCGGCTTTAGTTGCTGCTTCAGGGCGCCATGCCAGCTCATTTTCCATTACTACTTCGGAAATGCTGTAACCGGTTTTTATGCACCACTGCAGCAGTTGGCGGGCAGTATCTATCGGGAAAGGAAGATCAACTTGTTGTCCTGCACTACCATTTTCTCCTTCCTGTACAACGAAACCTCCACCGATGGAGTAATAGGTGGCAGCACGTTGGTCGCCGTCATTGAAGGATACCAGGAATGTAAGCGCATTGGGATGGAATGGCAGTGATTCTTCGAAGAGGAAGGAGATATCTTCCATTGGGTCGAAGTCGATTTCATATTTGCCAGCAACGGCCATTTTGCGGTCGCGGCGAATAGCATCAATTTTTGGTGTAATCTGATTTACGTCGAAGGTCACGGGATCATCTCCACACAAGCCTAATAATACAGCGATGTCTGTACCGTGGCCATGGCCTGTTTTTGCAAGGGAGCCATAGAGTAATACCTGTAAACGTGAAACTGCGGGTAGTTTACCTTCTTTTTCAAGGTCGGCCAGAAAGCGCAACGCTGCACGCCACGGGCCTAAGGTATGGGAGCTGGATGGGCCGACGCCAATCTTGAAGATATCAAATACTGAAATACATTCGTGTGCCACTAAAAATTGATTTATCTGTAAAATTACGGGAATCCGACTAGAATACGCGATACTAACATCATACTAAAATAATATTTGAGAACTCCTTAACAATCCTTGCTGACAGACGAGTTATTATGGTTGATATCGGTCTCTTGTACTTCAAAATCCTAATACAAAAAAAGAGGGACCACCAGGTGGTCCCGCTTTTTTTGTATTGTGTCTGATGGAATTAGATCCAGTTGAAGGCAAATTCAGCACCGGTACCGTTTACATAGGCTTTAAAGTAAAATGGACGTACAGGAATAGGCGCCTCTTCAATTACAAGCGACATCCAGAAATAGTTATTACCCATGGTCTGCATATCAAGTCCGGATGGCGTTATGTCGTTGAACAGGTATTCAGCGCATAGTGGGTCGGCTCCATATCTTAGGATGAGCGCAGGTAGAGAACCACCAGGTACAATGATCTCCCCAGGGCTTGGATGCTTCGCTAATTTCTCAGAGATCCCCAGAAAAATGGTTCCATTCCAGGTGGTGTAATATTTATCATACATAGTATCCGTATACCTAAAGTTATTGTAGTGGAAAACCTTACGATAGTTTGCTATTGGAATTGCTGGAGCCGGGAATACCACCGTGGACATTCCATCCAACGTTGGATTGATCACTTTCTCAGTTACGCTATTAAGGAAGGTTTTGCGTTCTGCCCAATAAGTAATGCAGGTATAGCCATACATGACATTATTTCTTCTAACACTAATAATACCTAGTTGTGCATATACTGTGTAGTTACCGCTTTTAATGGATTTAGTGGCACTTACATTACTTCTTGCTTCATTGCTTCCAGGGTTTCCACACATCACATAAAATTCGTTTACAAAGTCCATAGTACTTTGTTTCGGTATACCGTTAGCATCCATCATTTTGACTGTGAATGCATTGCTTTCCACATTTGTTTTCATCAATGCGGCTTTGGCCAGTGTGGCGCTATTTCCTGAGCGGAGGGTTATTTCGCGGTCATAGGAGAACTGGTGAATTTCATCACCAATTTTGACGATACCGTTGCCATTTATCAGTGTGGCAATTAGGGGGTTGTAGCAGTTTAGACGGATTACATCTGTATCGCTGTTATAGTGCAGCGCAGGCGCATATTGCTTTTTAAGGTCCGTCCAACCGGTGCTGTCATTAGTTTCCAGCATTCGGTTCATTTTTTTGTCGAACTGGCTATGCAATTCATACATGGATACGAAGCCATTAGGTCCCTGTGTGGGGGCACCTTTAGCTGAGCCAATTAAGAAATTTTGCTCCTGCTGTTTGAGTGCATTATTAAATGCTTCCCTGCTAGGGTAGGATAGATAAACTCCCAGAGAGTCGATGGAGGCTAATTCGATTTTTTGTGCAGGGGCATTTTCGATAGGCACTTCATTTTTAGTACAGGATGCACAGAATAAGGTGGTGGCTAGCGCTGCTAGTCCAAAATAGAGTTTTCGCATAGTTTTTATGATTGTGGATTAATAAACAAGTAAAAAAGGTCGACCCAAAAGTTATTCATGCCTTGCCACTAACCTGGATAATTGCTACAGTTAACATTACGGTATCACAGGCTGGGTGTTATAGTGGTTGCGTTGGAATTACTTTTGGGCCGCCGTTCTAAATATTAAAGAGATTATTTAGGCTGGGAACTGAAGTCGAATAATTTCACTTCAAAGATCAATGGAGAATTGGCTGGAATAGTACCAGATACACCATTGTATTTGAAAGGAACATTGGCGTCTCTATAGCCATAAAATGAAGGCAGGAAAAGTTTCATTTTTCCGGATTTACCGATATATCTGAGTCCGAGCTGCCATCCGCCTACTAATTTGTATAACGGCGCTTTGCCGAAGTTGGTAGAGTCATTTGCGTCAAACACGGTACCATCGAGCATATAACCTTTATAACCTGCGATCGGATAGTCGGTAACTTTAATAGTATCGGTTCCTGTTCCCTTATCGATAATCTGATAGAAGAATCCGTTGGAATCGTAGGCAGCAGCTATATTATTTGCTTTTAGATAGGCTTGGATTTTAGTTGAGTCGATTACGAATTGTGGATATGGATCGTAATATTGTGTGTTATCATTTTTCTTACAGGCAGTAAATAATCCGAGGACCATGGTACCGATTACTAATACTTTCTTCATTTTAAGTTGACTATGTTTTAGTAGTGACGAATAATATTCAGGATTTGCTACTTAAAGCTTACCAGCTCCACATCACAGATGAGGGTGGCATTTGCGGGTACCTGGTTAGGGATACCGGATTCGCCGAAAGCGAGGGTTGGCGGGATATACATTCTCATTCTTCCGCCGGTAGAAATTTTTAGCAGCCCTATTTGCCAGGCCAGGATATGTTTATTTAGCTGTATTCCTCTAAAGTTTGTAACACCCATGGAACTGGCCACGATGGTGCCATCGAGGAGCTGGTAGGTGTAGTTAACGGTAACAACTGATGTTAATGCAGGGAAATGGATACTGTCTCCCACAAAATATATTTTGTAATACAGGCCGGAAGGATCTCTTATGGTCCCGGTTTCATTGTGCGCCGTCAGGTAGTTTTGAATCGTAGAATCAGAAGCGCGTTGTGCGCTTTCCAGCTGCCTTAATACGCCGTCGTCACTTTTGGTGCAGGCGCTGAGACTCAGTAACAGTATTGAAAATATGAGTAATAATTTATTCATCCGCGTCGGTATTTTCTCTTCAGGAGTAAAAACGGGGTAAAGGTTGCAAAAGTTACAGGCGGAATAAAAATATAAAAAAAGACTCTTCCAGGGAGGGAAGAGTCTTTTTTATTTTGATATGATTTAATCGACTGATTAGTAGTCCATACCCATACCGTGACCACCTGGCATTGCAGGAGCTGCGGATTTAGGTTCTGGTTTATCAGCGATAACGCATTCTGTAGTCAGGAGCATACCAGCGATAGAAGCGGCATTTTCCAGTGCGATACGGCTAACTTTAGTAGGATCGATAACACCAGCAGCCAGTAATTTCTCGTAAGATTCTGTGCGTGCGTTGAAACCGAAATCAGCTTTACCTTCTTTAACTTTCTGAACAACGATAGAACCTTCGATACCAGCGTTAGCGGTGATCTGACGGAGAGGTTCTTCTACTGCGCGTTTAACGATAGCGATACCAGTTTGTTCGTCTTCGTTTTCGCCTTTCAGTTTTTCGATAGATTCGATAGCGCGGATGTAAGCAACACCACCACCAGGAACGATACCTTCTTCAACGGCAGCGCGGGTAGCGTGTAAAGCATCGTCTACGCGATCTTTCTTCTCTTTCATTTCTACTTCGGTAGCAGCACCTACGTAGAGAACAGCAACACCACCAGACAGTTTAGCCAGGCGTTCCTGTAATTTTTCACGATCGTAGTCGGAAGTAGTTACTTCGATCTGAGCTTTGATCTGACCGATACGAGCCTGGATATCTTTTTTCTGACCACGGCCACCAACGATGGTAGTGTTGTCTTTATCGATGGTTACGGATTCAGCACGACCGAGGTAAGTCAGATCAGCATTTTCCAGTTTGTAACCTTGTTCTTCAGAAATAACGATACCGCCAGTCAGAACAGCGATGTCCTGCAGCATATCTTTTCTTCTGTCACCGAAGCCAGGAGCTTTAACAGCAGCAACTTTCAGGGTACCACGCAGTTTGTTTACAACCAGGGTAGCCAGTGCTTCACCTTCCAGGTCTTCAGAGATGATAACCAGTGGAGCGCCTTGTTGAGCTACTTTTTCCAGGATGTGCAGGATATCTTTCATGGTGCTGATCTTTTTATCGTAGATCAGGATGAAAGGATTCTGCAGTTCAGCCTGCATTTTTTCGCTGTTGGTGATAAAGTATGGAGACAGGTAACCACGGTCGAACTGCATACCTTCTACTACTTCAACGGTAGTATCAGTACCTTTTGCTTCTTCAACGGTGATAACGCCATCTTTGGTAACTTTCTTCATTGCTTCAGCAATCAGTTTACCAATTTCATTGTCGTTATTAGCGGAGATAGTAGCAACCTGTTCGATTTTTTTGTTGTCGTTACCAACTTTTTCAGATTGTTTTTTCAGGTTTTCAACAACACCTTTAACAGCTTTGTCGATACCACGTTTGAGGTCCATTGGGTTGGCACCTGCAGCAACGTTTTTCAGACCTTCAGCGATGATAGCCTGAGCGAGAACGGTAGCGGTGGTAGTACCATCACCTGCCAGATCAGCAGTTTTGGAAGCTACTTCTTTCACCATCTGTGCGCCCATATTTTCGATTGGATCTTCCAGTTCGATTTCTTTAGCAACAGAAACACCATCCTTAGTTACACCTGGAGCACCGAATTTCTTTTCGATAACTACGTTACGGCCTTTAGGACCGAGGGTTACTTTTACTGCATCGGCCAAAACGTCAACACCTTTTTTCATTTTGTTGCGGGCCTCTATATTAAAGAATATTTGCTTTGCCATAATTCTTTGGAAAAATTTAGAGATTAAAACAATTGATCAGATTCCTGAGCGTGGAATTAAACTACAGCCAGGATGTCAGATTCACGCATGATTAAGTAGTCATCACCTTCGATGCTGATTTCAGTACCGGAGTATTTACCGTACAGAACGGTATCTCCAACCTTTACAGTCACCGGCTCATCTTTTTTACCAGGTCCAGCTGCTACAACAGTGCCTTTTTGAGGCTTTTCTTTTGCAGTATCGGGGATAATGATACCACCAGCTGTTTTTTCTTCTGCTGCTGCAGGTTTCACAATTACCCTGTCAGCTAAAGGTTTAATACTTAATTTTTTAGCCATAGTAGTTTTTATTTAAAGAAGTAGTTTGATTTTGAGTGTTTGTTGGCCAACGAGAATTATGCCAAGCCGTGATTCGGGTCAAATTAGCAGCCAGAAATGGCGCTATCGCGCAAATTCACTGACAAATACTGACAGCCCTCAGGAAAAAATGACAGTATCATTCTGATGACAAGTCCCTATTTCCGGAAAGGAGAATGTCGGAATCCGTAAATATCGATTTTTTTCTCTAGTTTTGCGCCCTTATACCAGTTCTTTTTTATACGATGATCAGTAGAAGAAATATCCGGGTTAAAGTAATGCAGACACTTTACGCCCTGGAAACGATGGAGCAAAGCAGTATTAAGCCGGGTACGGCTACCAGACTTTTAAACGAAAAGCTGGATCAGACCTGCCAGATCTTTACATATTTACTTTATTCGGTGGTTCGGGTGGCACAGTACGCAGAGACTGATGCCCAGGCCAGAGCTTCCAAACACTTACCCTCAGCCGAGGACCTGCAAGTAAATACAAAGATTGCAGGAAATGAATTCATTTATCAGATTATTAATGACAAAGGCTTCCAGGTAAATCTGGAACAGTGGAAAATGAAACACCTCGTGGATGAGGAACTGGTACGCAGACTGTACAACCTGCTCACCGCCACTGAAGAATATAAAGCCTATATTGCAGATGAACAGCGCAAGAAATCTGCTGAAAAAGAAATACTGGAGTTCATCTATAAAGAAATACTGGCTAAAAATGAACTGTTCCTCCAGCATATGGAAGATACCTTCCTCCACTGGGGCGACGACGCGGATATGATGACTATCCTCATCGGTAACTATTTCAACAAACCGCATCTGTTCAACTTCCTGCAGCTGATCAGCAAAGAAAAGCTGGACTATGCAAAAGAATTGCTGCTGACAGTAATCGATAAAAAAGAATACTGCCTGGAACTCATTAAGCCTAAACTGCAAAACTGGGATCCAGAACGTATAGCCGCTGTAGATATGTTATTGATGGAAATGGGTGTATGCGAATTCCTATACTTCCCTACCATCCCTACCAAGGTAACCATCAACGAATATATTGACCTGGCAAAAGCTTACAGCACGCCGCAAAGTGGTCAGTTTATCAATGGTATCCTGGATAATATCCTGAAAGATCTGGAAAAAGAACAGTTGGTTAAAAAACAGGATCGTCCAAAAAAATAAGCGGAACAAACTATTTTTACGGAAAATAGCATCATCATGAAAGCATTGTTTTATATCCTTACCTGTGCTACATTGTTCTTAGCTGCCTGCAATGGTAATAATGCCCAAAAAGCTGCAGTTCAAGACGCTGAAAAGGCTAAAATCATCGACAGTAAAGATGTAGCCATCACTTTTGAAGAAAAAGTACATGATTTCGGTGAAATCGTTCAGGGAGAAAAAGTAGAGTATTCCTTTAAATTCACCAATACAGGTAAAACAGATGCGGTAATTGAAGATGCGATTTCCAGTTGTGGTTGTACCGTTCCTGAATGGCCTAAAGAACCATTAAAACCTGGTCAGTCCGGCTTTATCAAGGTAATCTTCGACAGCAACGGCAAAGAAGGTTATACCCAGAAGGAAGTTTCATTGAAACTGAACGACGGTGCCGGTTACCATGTTGGTCCTATTATCCAGTGTAATATTATCAGGAAATAATTTTTATTAAATTTTATTAAACTACTAAATCAATTATAGATGAACATGCTGAATGTTTTATTAGCAGCTCCATCACAAGGCGGTGGCGGCAACCCAATGGGATCTTTCCTGATTTTTGGTGGAATGATCGTGGTAATGTATTTCTTCATGATCCGCCCTCAGACCAAAAAAGCTAAACAACAGAAACAATTTATCGAAAGCCTGAAAGAAGGTGAAAAAGTTGTTACTATTGCCGGTATCCACGGTAAAATCAAAAAAGTAAACGACGATGGAACCCTGGTAATCGAAGTTGGTCCTGGTACCTTCCTCACCATGGAACGTTCTGCTATCAGCATGGAATATACTTCTCAGAAGAATACTCCTCCTGCTGCTCCAAAAGCATAATTTATACCGCTATATTTTTCCAGCCGGTGCATAGAATTTTCTGTGCACCGGCTTTGTTTTATGGCAAATTTTATTAAATTCGATTGTTATGTTTAAGGTAGGAATTACAGGGGGCATTGGCTCCGGAAAAAGCACGGTCAGTAAGATTTTTGAACTGCTGGGAGTACCTGTCTACTATGCCGACGAAAAAGCTAAAGATATCCTCATTCGCGACCAGGAACTGGCCACGCAGGTCAAAGCGCATTTTGGAAATGAAGTCTATTTTCCGGACGGCACCCTCAACAGGAAATACCTCGCTAATATCGTCTTCAATGACAAAACTAAATTAGACCTGCTCAATTCCCTGGTTCATCCTGCCACCATCCGGGATTCTGACAACTGGGCAGCCCAACAGACCGGCCCATATGTACTGAAAGAAGCTGCACTCCTCTTTGAAACGGAATCTTTCCATCATCTTGATAAAATTATTGGCGTCTCCGCTCCACAACCACTTCGAGTGCATCGTGTGATGAAACGCGATAACGCCAGCCGCAACGATGTACTAGCCCGAATTCATAAACAAATTGATGAAACAATTAAAATGCGTTTAAGCGATTACGTTATCTTTAATGATGAACAGCATATGGTTATCCCGCAAGTGCTGGAACTGCATCAGACCCTGTTGAAGCTAGCCCGGGAAAAACGCTGAATAGCCCATTGCCACTGAGTTTTTTGTACCTATATTATATCTCATATGAAAAAAATCCCTGTATCTCTGCTGATACTGTTGGCATTTCATTGCAACTATTCTTTTGCGCAAACAGCAGATAACAAACAAAAAGCCATTGATATCATGAGGAACGCTGTCAAAATAATGGACAACGGCCAACTGGATTCTTCATTGGTCTTACTCCGGCAAGCAGCCGCAATGGATCCCTCCAACCGCGATATCCCTTACGAAATTGCTTACGCGTATTACCTCGCTGAAAAATCTGACTCCACTGTTGCCATCCTGACAGAATTACTTAAACGAGTACAACACCCACAGATATACGAAATGCTGGGTAATGCCTATGATGTACTGAAGCAAACGGATAAAGCGCTGGATGCTTATAATAAAGGGCTGGAGATAGACCCCAAAAGCAGCCGCCTGATGCTGAATAAAGCCATTTTGTATGCTTATCAGGACCAGGCAGATAACGCCCTGAATTGGTTCGAAAAAGGTATTGGCGCCGATCCTCAATTTCCATCCAACTATTTCTGGGCAAGCCAGCTGTTGGCTGAAAAGGAAAAATATGTCTGGGCACTGCTATACAGCGAGGTTTTCATTCTTTATGAGCCTACGTCAAAGCGCATGAACAAGCTGTCGGAAATGATGTATAACATCTATAAAAACCAGATCACATTTACCGATAGTTCCGCACATGTTAGTCTGAATAAACTGGTAGTCATGAATATCAATGATTTGCTGGATAAAAATAGTAAGCAAAAAGTTAAACTGCCATTTGAGGCCAACTATGAAATGATGGTGACGCTGGCTACTGTTATTCCGGGCAAAAAGGAGATGTCGCTTGCACTGATTTCCGAGCTTCGCAGCAATTTCATCAAGCTGTATTATTCCCGCAAATTGAATGAAGAATATCCTAATGCACTGTTGGAATTTCAGAAAAAAATCGATGATGCGCAGCTCACCGAGCCATATACCTATGTACTATTGAGATATGGTAACCTGGAGGAGTTTAACAGCTGGGTAGCAAATGGTGGAGAGGCGAAACTGAAGTCGCTGGTAACTTTCCTGGGAGATAATTACCTGAACCTGGATGAGAAAAACTATCTGCACCGCGATATGTACCAATAATTTGCATTTCCCTACCTTTGCTTAAAATTAAGAAAGATGGATGCAGGTTTATTAGTTCCCATTCAGTTTACTCCTGCTGCGCAGGCCATGGTAAAGCAATTACTGAACTCCATGGCTACCTCTCCTTATCTTCGTATAGGCGTGAAGGGTGGTGGCTGTTCCGGGATGGGATTTATGATAGGTTTTGATGAGATGGAGGCGGATGACAATTTATTTGAGGTGGATGGCATTCCGGTAATTATCAAGAAGGCACATAGTATGTACCTGGCCGGGATGCAGGTGGATTACCAGGAAAATGAGTCTGGAAGCGGGTTTGTTTTTAATACACCGCAGTAATATTATTTAAATAAAAGGAAAAGGGCTGTTCTTACGAGGTAAGGACAGCCCTTTTTCTTTTATTGTTATGGAGATGATATTGTAAGTAATAATGGGCTACTATACAAAAAAAAGGCTGTCTCTATGCAGAGACAGCCTATATATTTATCAAACATTTTTCCTGTTAAGATGCTTACTTAGCTATTTCTTTTTTGGAAGAAGCGCTGATTACATCGCTTTCGTTAGCCAGTTCGTTCTTCTTGTCAAAGTCTACCAGTACTGGAGCTGCAACGAAGATAGAAGAATAGGTACCGGTGATAACACCGATCAGCATTGCGAATGCAAAACCACGGGTTACTTCACCACCGAAGATGAACAGGATCAGGATGGTCAGGAATACAGTCAGAGAAGTCATAACTGTACGGCTGAGGGTATCGTTGATCGCTTTGTTGATAACGGTATTACGATCGCGGCCATGAGCACCTGTTCTGAAGTATTCACGGATACGGTCGAATACGATAACGGTATCGTTCATCGAGAAGCCTATCACGGTGAGGATAGCGGCGATAAAGTGCTGGTCAATTTCCAGTGTGAATGGAACGAAGCTTCTGCACCATGAGAATACTGCCAGTGTAACGAGTACGTCGTGCAGCAGGGAGAAGATAGTACCGATAGAATATTGCCATTTGCTGAATCGCAGCAAGATGTATAAGAAGATTACTACGATAGACAGCACGGTAGCTTTAACAGCACCTGCGCGGAGGTCATCGGAGATAGTTGGAGATACAGTTTGTGAACCAACGATGTAACGGCTGGAGAATGCCTGCGGCGTTACAGATGCATCATAGTATTTTTTCAGACCATGATACAGTTTGTCAGTTACTTCTTTATCTACAGCAATGCTTTGTTCTTCAATTTTGTAAGAAGTAGTGATGTTCAGTTGGTTGGTGTTACCAATTGTTTTCACATAAGGTTCAGAACCAAATTCTTCTTTCAGGGAAGCTCTTACATCATCTGAGTTCATTGGGTGTTCGAAACGAACGGTGAAGCTACGACCACCAGAGAAATCGATACCGTGATCGAAACCATGGAAGAAGGAAGAAACACCTGCCAGCATTACTACAGCAGAGATAACATAAGCGATTTTACGTTTACCTACGAAGTCAAATGCAGCGTGTTTGAATACTTTACGGGAAATTGGTGTGAAGTATTCGAAGTGTCTTTTCTTGTTAGTCCACCAGTCAGTAACCATACGAGAAACCAGGATACCACAGAACAGGGACAGTAAGAGACCGATGATCTGAGTGGTAGCGAAGCCCAGTACAGGACCAAGACCGAAGTAGAACAGGATGAATGCAGTCAGTAAGGAGGTAACGTGACCATCCAGTACCGGAGCGAGGGAACGTTTGTAACCTTTTTCGATCGCGGACTGATAAGATTCACCATGGGTGAGTTCATCCTTGATTCTTTCGAAGATAATTACGTTCGTATCCACAGCCATACCGATGGTGAGTACCAGACCTGCGATACCAGCCATGGTGAGCGTAGCGCCCAGGGAAGACAGGATACCGAAGGTAAACAGCAAGTTGAGGATCAGTGCGATGTTAGCTACCCAACCAGCAGAGTTATAGTACACCAGCATCAGTACGAAGATGATGATGAAGGAGATGATGAAGGCTTTAGCACCTGCAGCAATAGATTCAGCACCGAGGGTTGGCCCTACGATTTGTTCCTGAACGATTTTAGCAGGAGCAGGCATTTTACCTGATTTCAGGATATTAGCCAGGTCACTTGCTTCTTCTACAGTGAAGTTACCGGTGATCTGAGAACGGCCACCAGCGATTTCGCCTTGGATATAGGGAGCAGAGTAAACGATGTTATCCAGTACAACAGCTACGTAGTTGAAGGTAGCAGGATTTTTAGGGTCAGAAGGAGCCAGCTCGTTGGTGAGTTTTCTCCATTCGTGTGCACCTTGGTTATCCATTACCATGCTGATTTCAGCATTGTTATTCTGGTCGAAATCCTGACGGGAATCTACGATTCTGTCGCCACCCACGCGAGGAGCAGGGTTAGCTGGATTGATTTTCAGGATGTAAACATCCAATGCGCCGTGTTTGTCGGTTTTGTTTTCAGGGCCGAAAACGAAAACGGCATCTTTAGGCAGCACACCTTGTACAGCTGGGAGTTCCAGGTAGCGGCGGAAAGTAGCGGTATCTTTAGGCAGTATTACACCAACAGAAGCAGCAGGGATGATCTGGTTGGTTTGCTGATCAATTCTTGGATACAGGATAGCGAAGAGCGGATTCTGTTTCTGTGCTTCTTTCAGGGCTTTTTCCTGAGCAGCGAGGCCAGTATCAGCTTTTGCTTTTGCAGCTTTACCGGAATCTTTTGCGAGATAAGCGTTCAGGTCACCGGTTTTAGCAGAATCTTTTTCGTTAGCAGCAACGGCGGTTTTGGCAGTATCAGCAGCAGCTTTAGCGGTATCCGGAGTGAGGGATGCACCACCAAGGGAGTTTTTGATAGCCTCGTTCATTGGGCTAAGGATGTTCTGGAATACATCAGGGCTGTTTTTGTAAACTTCTCTGAATTCCAGGTTTGCAGTGGCTTGCAGGTATTTACGAACACGTTCAGCGTTGTCTACACCGGCCAGCTCAACAGAGATAAGACCTTTATTTTCATCCAGGCTGATGTTTGGTTGTGCTACCCCGAATTTATCAATACGTTTCTGCAGTACGATATAGGTGTTTTTAATAGCAGCACGAGATTCTTTACGAATCATGTCCAGCACCTGCTGGTTGTTAGAATTGAAGTTGATATCTTTTTGGTAAGCATTTGCGAAGATGTTCGCCAGTTTGCCCTCTGGAGCTACTTCAGCATATGTTTGCCCGAACAAAGTAACAAAATCAGTCTGACTGGTTTTTCTCTTCTCAATAGCCAAATCCAGCGCTCTGTTAAATGCTGGGTCCTTGGATTGACCGGATAAAGCGCGGATAACGTCTTCTACGCTTACTTCCAGTACTACGTTCATACCACCAACGAGGTCAAGACCGAGATTTAATTCTTTCTCTTTTGCTTTGTTGTAGGTTACGTACCATGGAAACCCTGCAATCTCCTTATTGCTGGTGCTATCCACGATCTCTTGTCTTCTTTCTTTAACAAATCCCTTCAGCGTATCTTCATAAAAACCCTGCAATTGAGTATTGTCTGGGTATTTCTGTTTAGCGGCGGGATATTGTTTGTCCACATCGGCTTGGGCCTGCTGGTCTATCTTCTTCTCAAAGTTCCGCACCAAAAACGTGAAGGACAATTGGTACAAAGAGATAAGGATCAGTGCGATGGCAAAAAATCTTACCAGTCCTTTAAGTTGCATATTGTTTGTTTCGGGTTTATAATAAAAAATTTTTAAGAGTTGCAAAGATAGAATTTAAATTGATATATTAAAGCCATTTAAAAAATAGGCGCAAAACGGCTACCCGCTTGGGTTTAGAGGCAAGTTGGCGATAAAAATTTGCTTTCTGCGATTCTGGTTTTTTACGGATTTTAATATATTTCCATTGCTTTACAGCATGTTAATACCGACAAATATATGCAAACCCTTCATTATCGCACAACAGATAATTTCCCGGAAAGCTGGTGGAGGAGAAAAAAAGGCATAACTGCGGCCATTTTCAGCCATCCAGAACGTTTTCGGCTCCAGGTCATTTATACACAAATTGACCGGGATGAGCAACAAAGACCCAGGTTTACGGATTTCCACTTCCGAAGCCGGCTGGGAGAATACTCCTACCCTGCTTCCACCGTAAAGCTCCCTGCGGCCATTCTGACCCTGGAAAAGCTCCGGATGCTCAACATCCCGGGACTGGATCTGCATTCCCCCTTATCCATCACCGCCTTGCCAGGGATTAACCCCGGCGTCGCCGAGGATCGGACAGCCCGTTGCGGCCAGGCTTCTCTGGCGCATTATATTAAAAAGATATTCCTCATCAGCGATAATGACGCCTATAACCGCCTGTATGAGTTTCTGGGCCAGGAAACCCTTAACAGGCGCCTCTGGGAATGTGGTTACCCTGATATCCAGCTACGCCATCGGGTGGGTATTCCCCTCCACGAAGAGGCCAACAGGCGTACCAACGCTTTCCAATTCAACCGCGATGGACAAATAATATATGAACAACCAGCACAATTTAGTCAGTTGGCATTTACACCCCGCCACGACCTCGCCGGCAACTGTCATATTGATCATAAGGGAAACCTGGAACAATGTCCTATGGACTTCTCCATCCGTAACCGTCTTCCGCTCTCCAATCTTCATGATATCATGAAGAGAATTTTTTTTCCGGAGCTTGTAACAAATACGCAACGCTTCCGTTTAACGGAAAGTGACTATCAATTTTTGTATCGTTGTATGTCGCAATACCCTGCAGCGTCAGCAGATCCAGTTTATGACCAGCAGCAATATCATCAGGCCTATGTCAAGTTCCTGCTGTATGGCGGACAAAAAGACGCTGTAATTCCACCCAGTATACTAATTTTCAATAAACCTGGTTGGGCATATGGATTTTTGACAGACTCGGCTTATATTGTCGACCTGGAAAAAAAGATAGAGTTTCTGCTTTCCGCTACCCTCTATGTCAATCAAGATGGAGTTATCGGGGATGATCATTACGAATTTGAAGAAACCGGCAAACCGTTTCTCCAAGAACTTGGAGAGATGATCTATGAAGTTGAATCAGAAAGACCAAGAAAAATTATGCCTGATTTAAGCAGATATCAGCCACGGGTATAATCGAACTAAAAAGTAAAATTCACACACTATTTTTAAAAACTGAGAGCAGATGCTGACTAAGAAAAATCGCGTTTGGGCTATCATTGTGCTGATAGCCGCTACTATGGGACTGACCTCCTGTTTGAAAAACAATATCGACACTACAAACTCCAGACCTATGTACTGGATGTATGTGCTGAATGCCTCTACATTCAGTCCAGGTATGGATTTTTATGATAACGGCACCAAAGCCAATACCACTGCATTTGCTTACGATGGAAAATCTGAATACTATGGATATGGCGGACAACACGAGTATAAACTGACCGTTACTGGTAAAGACTCTGTGCTGACTGTAAGTACCAAAGTACTGGACTCTCTGAAATACTATACTTTCGTTGTCTATGGTACTAACCCGGTGAAGTCTTCCTTTATTTATAATGACCTTACTACTTGCAGCAGCAGCGCTATCAACTTTCGTTTCTATAACCTGAGTCAAAACCTTGGCCCTGTGGATGTTTATCTGGGTACCCAGAAAGTACTGAGCAACCAGGCATTTGCTGATGGTTATTTTGAATCAGGATTTCAGCAGCTGACCAATGTCAGCGACGCATCTTCCATGACCATCAAACTGGCTGGTACTGATAGTGTTGTAGCGAAAAACACCAACATGTACTATGGCTCACTGCAAACTGCCGGCGTTTACACTGGCTATATTGCAGGTACTCCAAACAGTACGGGTAACGATAAACTTTTATGTAACACTGTTATCAGTTACAGATAAAATTACTTGCTTTTGCAAACATAGAAGGGGCTGGACATCCGGCCCCTTCTGCGTTTATACATCAGTTCGCAATATCTTTCATTCCTATTTCTCTTTTTTTTGTGTAGGTTTGTCCTGGTCAATCCGATATTAAGCATATGATTCAACTTGCAGAGAGGCTGTCCAGGATTTCCGAGCCTCAAACGATTAAAATGGCTAAACTCGGCCGCGAGCTGAAAGCCCAGGGAATAGATATAGTAGATCTCAGTATTGGAGAACCTGATTTTGATACGCCGGCATACATACGTGAGGCTGCTAAAAAAGCCATCGATGAGGGCTTTACCCACTACACACCTGTAGCTGGATACCTCGACGTACGCCAGGCAGTGGTATATAAATTAAAGCGAGATAACGGTCTTGACTATACGCCGGAGCAAATCGTAGTTTGTACCGGAGCTAAGCAAAGCCTTGCCAACGCAGTACTTGCACTCGTGAACCCAGGCGATGAAGTAATCATTCCTACCCCATATTGGGTTACTTATTCCGAGCAGGTAAAACTTTGCCAGGGTGAAGTAGTATTTGTTCCTTGTGGCATAGAGAATAATTACAAAATTACACCTGCCCAGCTGGAAGCGGCTATCACGCCTAAAACCAAGCTGTTCATGTTCTCTTCTCCCTGCAACCCTACCGGTTCCGTTTATTCCAAAGAAGAGCTGAAAGCACTGGCAGACATCTTCCTCAAACATCCACAGATCTTTATTATCTCTGACGAGATATACGAATATATCAACTATGTTGGTAAACATGAGAGTATCGCGCAATTCGGTGATCTCATCAATAGGACTATCCTGATCAATGGCCTCAGTAAAGGGTTTGCTATGACTGGCTGGCGCCTGGGTTACCTGGCAGCGCCACTGGAAATTGCTAAAGCCTGCGATAAAATCCAGAGCCAGTTTACTTCTGCTACCTGCTCTATTACACAACGTGCAGCAATCACCGCGCTCAGAGGTGATCTGACCACCGTAGATGAAATGGTTGCCGAATTTAGAAAACGCCGCGAATACATCCACGAAGCACTGAAAGGTATTCCTGGATTGCAGGTAAATGATCCGGAAGGCGCATTCTATATGTTCCCTAATATCAGCGCGTTTTTCAATAAGTCCTATGAAGGAGAAACTATCAAAAATGCAGACGACCTCTGTATGTTCCTCCTCCACCGCGCAAACGTTTCTACCGTTACTGGTAGCGCATTTGAACAGCCAAACTGCATCCGCCTCTCTTATGCCACCTCTATGGACAAACTCCAGGAAGGTGTTAAAAGAATGAAAGAGTGGCTGGCTAAACTCAGCTAAGCAATTTATTAAAATACCAAAGGGATTTTTTAATTTTCCGCTAAGTATCTTACTACGGATAATTAAAAAGTCCCTTTTTTCTTAAGATACTTATATATAATATTATTCTATATTTGTATCTGCAAAAACCTGAATCAACTGATGACAACCGAGAAATTGCTGTATGCAGTGCTGGCCCTGGGAGCTGTGTATATGGTGTATACTACAGTAAAGGATATAATTAAGAAACAGCCTGCAGAAGGACCGGAGGTGCAGCCAGTGCTGGCTACCAGCGGCGCCAGTACCATTCTGCCACTGCAATTGCAGGCGTACGAGCGAATGGCTTTGTATGTAGACCGTATCACACCGCAATCGCTGATCGGGCGATTATATCAGCAAGGCATGACCGCTACAGACATGCAATTATCCATGGTACAAAGTATCAAGGCGGAATACGAACATAATGTTCCTCAGCAGATATATGTATCCACTCAGGCCTGGGAAGCAATCAAGTCGCTGAAAGATCAAACTATCTCCGTTATTAACCAGGTAGCCATTGGCTTACCCGAAGAAGCACAGGCCATGGACTTGAACAAACAGGTGCTCGAAGTATTTATGGCTGCAGGTGCCTCTCCGGCTGATCTGGTAGCACAGATCATCAATTCCGAAGCTAAAAAAATTATGAAATAGGCATCAATGCCGTGGATTCAGGATCACTTCATTCAGGAGATATCCTTGTCCATTAAAATGAATATAGAGGGGTGTTCCCAGATACCAGGGAATATCCCCTTGTTTTTTATGGACCTGTATGTGCAGATGTGGTTCTGTACTGAAGCCAGAATTACCAATACAAGCCAATGGCTGGCCAGTAACCACCATATCTCCATCATGTACCAGCACACTATTCATGCGTAGGTGTCCCATGAAAATATAGCAGCTATCTGTTTCCAGTAACACCTGGTTGGTATTCTTAGGTCCTCGCTTCATATTGGGAGGAATATTATCCGGATTATTACTGTAAGCCCTTACTACCCGCCCATTACAAGGAGCATATAATGTATCCCCGAAGATTTCATAATCGGGAAGGTTTCTGGAAAAAATCTTGTCTGCCCTACCTCCAAACCGATTCAGCTTCACGATATCCATCGCATAAATCGCCCCACGCAAGCTGAAATGAAAAACGTTTGTGGGTAATCCTTTGCCGCCCTGTAATACGTAATATCGGTTTCCTTTAAATGGAAGAGAGAGTTCAATCACTTCCGGCTTGCCGGTAGTTCCTGTAAAGTAAAGAAGGTTAAGTATCATTAGCAATAAGGCCAAACTTATGTTGGTCCATACTTTCCAGCGGGATGGCGGAGCATGTGATGTTTTCTTTCTGATAAACACCAACAGCAAGTCAGCGGCAAATAGTATCCCGAACAAGTAACCAAGATAGATACTCAGGTATACCCAGGTACCAAATAAATAGACGAATGTGCCCAGGCCAACTCCCAGGAAGAGATAACTGAAAGATATGCCTGGTGGCCGTTTCCCTGCCAGCCACATAAAGCGTAGACTCAGAAACGCTAACAGCAGGGTCATACCTAATAAGGCATAAATAATCATAGTGAGCAGTAACTTTTCTCTAAAATATCAATATTTTTCTCCTCAACGAAGTACGATAATAATTATGTAACATTGCAATGCCAGCATCATACACTAAAAGATGGAAAAGAACATACAAACCGATTCAGGCATTATCATCGCTCCTGCATATAGTGAAGCGGTGCCTATGCATGAGCAGCCAGGAGAATTCCCTTTTACAAGAGGTATCCATGCCACCATGTACCGGGACAAGCTCTGGACAATGCGCCAATACGCAGGATTTAGTACAGCAGAAGCATCCAACGAACGTTATCACTACCTGCTGAGCCAGGGTGTAATGGGCCTTAGTGTTGCATTTGATCTCCCTACACAAATCGGCTATGACTCCGATCATGCCATGGCAGAAGGCGAAGTAGGTAAGGTGGGTGTGGCCATTGATTCGCTGGAAGATATGGAGATACTTTTCAAGGGCATTGAACTGGAAAAAATCTCTACCTCTATGACCATCAACGCCACAGGCTTTATCCTGCTGGCCTTATATATTGCCCTGGCAAAGAGACAGGGGGCAGATCTGAAAAAAATCTCCGGTACTATTCAGAATGATATCCTGAAAGAATATGCTGCCAGAGGTACTTTCATTTACCCTCCCAAACCTTCCATGCGCATCATCACAGATATCTTTGATTATTGCAGCAAGGAAATACCTAAATGGAATACCATTTCTATTTCCGGTTACCATATCCGCGAAGCAGGCGCTAATGCAGTGCAGGAGCTAGCCTTCACGTTATCGAATGGTAAGGCATACCTACAAGCCGCGCTGGAAAAAGGACTTGACATAAATGTATTTGCCAAACGTCTCTCTTTCTTCTTCAATGCACATAACCATTTGTTTGAAGAAGTAGCGAAATTCAGGGCAGCCCGCCGTATGTGGGCACAAATAACCAAAGAACTTGGCGCTACCGATCCTAAAGCGCAAATGCTTCGTTTCCATACACAAACAGGTGGTAGTACCTTAACAGCACAACAACCACTCAACAATATTGTTCGGGTGGCAGTGCAAACACTGGCAGCTACTTTAGGTGGCACACAATCACTACATACCAATGGCTACGACGAAGCATTATCGCTCCCTACAGAAGAGGCAGCACGCATTGCGCTCCGTACCCAACAAATAGTGGGCTTTGAAAGTGGCATTGCGGATACCGTAGACCCACTAGCCGGTTCCTTCTATGTAGAAGCACTGACCAACGAAGTGGAAAGCAAAGCCTGGGAACTGATAGAAAAGATCGATGCCATGGGCGGCGCGGTAAGTGCGATTGAGCAAGGTTTTGTGCAAGATGAAATTGCGAAAAGTGCCTATAAATACCAGAAAGACATTGAGAACAATGAAAAAATAATAGTAGGGGTTAATAAATTTACCACTACTGATAATAATCCTCCAGAAGTATTTCGGATTGATGACAGTATTCGCAAAATACAGTCGGAGCGTTTAAAAGACCTGCGTTCCCGCCGGAACAATGAAGCCGTAAACGCCTTACTAGCCCGCATTCGCGCGGCTGCACACACCACTGAAAACCTCATGCCTATCGTAGTGGAAGCGGTAGAAAATCTGGCCACGCTGGGTGAGATCGCAGATGCACTTCGTGCAGAATGGGGAGAATATCATGGTGGATAAAAATTTTTAATATTAATTTGGCAAAAAAATAACTGCATACTTTGATTTATCGAAATACCTGTCCGCTTTGTGGTTCCTCACAAATACACGAAGCGCTAACAGCTAAAGACTACACTGTATCTAAAGAAACTTTTGGTATCTGGCATTGCGGTACCTGCACGGGTCGTTTCACGCAGAATGTTCCCGATGGCGCACATATTGGCAAATACTATCAATCGCAGGAATACATCTCGCATACAGAAACCAAAGAGGGATTGATTAACCGCCTCTATCACAGCGTAAGAAAGATTACACTTCGTAGTAAACAAAACTGGGTAAGGGCCGCCAGTGGTCTGAAACAGGGAACGTTACTCGACATTGGCAGCGGTACCGGCGCCTTTCTCAATTACATGAAAACAGGTGGCTGGAACGTGACAGGCCTGGAGCCAGACGATACCGCCAGACATAATGCCAAACAATTGTATCAGATTGAGGCACTGCCGGTAGATCAATTGTTTACACTGGAGCAACATCAGTTTGATGCCATCACCATGTGGCATGTACTGGAACATGTTCACGAATTACATCGTTACCTGGAACAGATGCGCAAGCTCGTAAAACCTGAAGGCGCTATCATCATCGCTGTTCCTAATTACACCTCATTGGACGCCAGCTACTATAAAGAGTTCTGGGCCGCCTATGATGTTCCGCGTCACCTGTACCACTTCTCTCCTGCTTCTATGGAGAAGTTGCTGGCACAACACGGTATCACGGTAGTCAAAAAACATCCAATGGTATTCGATGGCTTCTATGTGAGCCTCCTCAGTGAGAAATATAAAACCGGAAAAAGCAGGCTGCTGCAAGGTTTCTGGCATGGATTACGATCTTATCGCAGAGGCCTCAAGGAAGTAGACCGTTGCAGTTCTATTGTATATGAATGTAAGGTATCTTAATAAAAACACGAAGAGGGTGTCTCAAAAGGCACCCTCTTTTTTTTTGGGGGGGGGAAATCTCTTAGACAGTTTTTTCCGTTCGTATGATATGCCCAAAGGAAAAACACTCTCAGTTGTATTTAAAGCCTCCTTGCAACACCAGGCAATGCTTTTCCCACCAGAGATAGGTGATCTGATTGCCGAAAATCATCCTGTGCGAGTTGTCAATGATGTCATAGAAAAGATAGACATCAGTTTGTTGTTAAAGCGGTATAAGGCAGGAGGAACCAGTAGTTATCATCCCAGGATGTTATTAAAAGTCCTCATTTACGCCTATATAAATAATATATACAGTAGTCGTAAAATAGAAGAGGCCCTGGGCCAGAATATTCATTTTATGTGGCTTAGTGGTATGAGCAAGCCTGACCATAATACTATTAATAGGTTCCGTGGAGAGCGCCTACAGAAGGTT